>CAZLMW010000139.1:0-19932 GCA_964560875.1 uncultured Enterobacteriaceae bacterium | reverse complement strand
TGCGTTGGGCAATCCACTTGCGTGCGCGTTTGGGCCCATCTTGGCGACCTCGTATTCGGTGGCTTCGACGGCGTCGGCCAGGCGCGAGAACCGGCCTCGCTCTCGACCGTCGACCTGGACCTGCCAGCGTTTGCCGCGGCCGCCATCATCGAGCACGAGGACCTCGGTGACTTTGCTTGCCGAACGGAGCAGGTGCAGGGCCAATCCGCGGCGCCCGAGGCTCTCCCACGCGAGGCTGCTGATCGCGCGCACGTCGGGGTCAATGGTGCGGGTCAACGGGTCGAATGAGGCCGCGCGGTCCTGGATCTCGCCAAGGGTGATGACGCCCGGCTGCAGCTCGAATCCGGGCGCCTCGAGCATGATTGCCTGCCAGGTCTTGCGCGCTTCGTTGGCGTCGGCGCCCTGCAGATCCAGCTGCCACGGCATCCCCATGAGGCTCGGCAAGCTGATAAGGCTCAGGTTGGACAGGTCGACGAAATCGAGCACCAGGCAGTCGGTCTTGCCGGGGTGAAGCCGTGTGCCGCGGCCGACGCATTGCATGTACAGCGCCTCGGAACGGGTCGGCCGGGCCATCGCGATGCACGAGACGCCCGGGTCGTCAAAGCCCTCGGTGAGCACGCCAACGTTGGTCAGCACCATGGTGCGACCCTCGCGGAAATCGGCGAGCGCGCGGCGTCGGGCGTCGCTTTTCATCGCGCCGTAGACGATGCCGGCCGGGACGCCGAGGTGATTGAGCGCGCGGCACAGGTTGCGGGCATGGTTGACGGTGACGCAGAAGGCGACGGTGCGGCGGTCGCGGGCGAGCTCCTGGATGCTGCGTGCGACGAGCGCGTTGCGGTCCTCGATATCGACGGCTTCGGCCAGCTGCTCCTCGATGAAATCCAGCCCGCCGCCACCCACATTGCGCAGATCGGCCTTGGTCGCCACCCGGAACCCGCGCAGCGGTACGAGCCAGCCGTCGTCCATCATCTCTGGCACGCCGCGTTTGTAGACAATGCGCTCAAACGCCAGGTCGAGACCGACCCCATCGGCGCGGTTGGTGGTCGCGGTCAGGCCGAGCAGCGTCCCGGTCCATCCCGTGGTGAAGCAGCCGAGCTCGCGCAGCACGCGCATGTTGTCGTCGGCGACGGCGTGGTGGCATTCGTCGTACAGCACGAGACCGAAGTCGCGGCCCTGCAGCAGCAGACGCAGCCGATCGGTGTGGAGCGAGCGGATCGAGCCGACCACGATGTCAGCCGCTTTGTCGGCGCGCCGATCTCCCTGCTCAATGGCGACTCGTTTGGTGGAACCGACGGCCTTTTGCAGCTTGTCGGCGGCTTGAGCCAGCAGCTCTTCGCGGTGGGCGATGACCAACACATGCCGGCGCGCCATCCGGGCGAGCTCGCTGAAGATCACAGTCTTGCCAGCCCCCGTTGGCAAGCACACGACCATGCGTCGCACACCCGATTTGCGCGCGGCGATGACGGCTGCGATGGCGTCGCGTTGGTAGGGTCGAAGTTGCATACGAGCTCGTGAAAGCGGCCATGGTGAGACAGGCGCGACTATGAATCGACCTGCCCCGATCCGAAAGGTGCACGTCTTGCGCGCGATCGGTGCCGCTGCCATGGTCCGTGGATGCAACCCCGCTACCTGCGACCGGCTTCCGTGGACGAGGCGATCGCGATGCGCGCGACCGATGGCGCTGCCTTTGTTGGCGGTGGCACGGTGGTTATGGGCGGGCTCTGGCCGGAGCGACCTCTCGTCCTGGTGGACCTGTGCGACGCCGGACTAGTTGGTCTCTCGCTGGGCGAAGATGGGCTTCGTATCGGCGCCGGCGTGACGGTTACCCGCTTGCGAAAAGCGCTCGGTGCGTGGATCGCCGAAAGACGACTTGATGGCTTCGGGTTGGGCGCGCTCACCGACGCGCTCGCGGCGTTTTCACCGACTGTCGTGGCCGATGTGGCGACGGTGGGCGGCAACATCGCGACGGGCATCGGCAGCTTGATCGGGCCGTTGACGCTGCTCGACGCGGTCGCCCGGGTGCGGCGCTCGGATGGGGCGACGGTTGCGATTCCGGTGGCCGAGGCGGTGACGTGTCCGGGATTGATCGAAACCGTTGAGCTGGTGCCGGGCTCGGATTCGTCGGCCTACATGCCGTTGCAGCGCACGCCGGCGGGGCCTGCCGTGGTCGCGGTTTCGGTCGCTCTGCGCGCCGATTCGATGGCCGAAGTGGTTGTGACTGTCACCGGCAGCTTCCCGCAGCGCGTCACCATCCCGGTCGAGCCGAAAGATCGGGTTGTCAGCGCGATGACCCGCGCCTTGGGCCCATTTGCAGGGGACCCACGCGCCTCGAGCCGCTATCGGGCCGCGATGGCGGGCGTTTTGGTGCAGCGGCTTGTGACGCGGTTGACGAGGACGAAGCCCTGATGCGCTGGACCGCTACCGTGGACGGCACCGAGGTCGTCGCCGAGATCGAAGCCAACGCCACGCTCGCCGAGGCGCTGCAGCTCGCCGGTGTTGTCGCCGTGAAGATCGCGTGCGCCGAAGGAACGTGCGGTGCTTGTTCCGTCCTGGTCGACGGTCACCGCCGCTTGTCTTGCGTCGCGCCCGCCATGCGCTTACTGGGGGCCCGCCTCCAGACCGCCGCGTCCCTGTCCGACGGCCCCATCGCCGCAGCCCTTGTCGCCAGTGGCGGGTTGCATTGCGGCTTTTGTACGCCCGGCATGGTGGTCGCGTTGCACGATCTCGCGCAGGCAGAGCGCCCGCCCAAGTCGGTCGAAGAGCTCCGCCAGAGGCTCGACGCCAACATCTGCCGCTGCACCGGGTACAGCCAGCTTCTCCAAGGCGGGCTCGCCGGCATCGACGCGATGATTCGACAGAAGGGACAGCAGACATGACCCGTGTCGGCCACGTGGGGGCGGCGACTCCCTTGCTCGACGGGCGCGCCAAGGCGGGTGGCTCCTTGCCTTACCTCGTCGATCTCGATGTCCCTGGTCTCGTTCACGGGGCGGTCGTCCGCTGCCCGCATCCACACGCCCAGGTTCGCCGAATCGACGCGTCCAAGGCGCTGTCCATGCCGGGTGTGCTTGCGGTCATAACCCCCGATGACGCGCCGCCTCGTGACATCGCGGGCGAGGCTTTCTACGACACCCGGATCTCGCAGCGACCGGTGCTTTTCACCGAGCCCACATGGTCGGGCGCCCCTGTCGCAGCCGTTGTCGCAACCACCGCCGCTGTTGCCCGTCGCGCCGCCGCCGCCGTCGCCGTCACCTACACGCCGCTTCACGCCGTTATCGACCTGCCAACCGCTATCGCCGACGAGATCCACGCGTTCACCGGGCGCTCCAACCACGCGCTGCCATTCGGACCGGTGCACCTCGACCTCGGCGACACCGACGAGGCCTTTGCGAACGCGGCGCACGTGTTCGAAGACACCTTCACCACCGCGACCGTGCAGGCGGCCGCGCTCGAACCCTACGGCGCGCTTGTCATCCCCGAAGCCGACGGCGGTTTGACCGTCATCAAGGGCACCCCGGCGCCATTCTTGCTGCGCGAGCAAATCGCCACGTGGCTGGGCGTCGACGAGTCGCTGGTGCGCGTCCAATGCCCCAACGTTGGCGGCGGTTTCGGCTCGCGGATGGACGACCTCGAGTACATCGCCGCGCTGCTTGCCCGCCGCGTCGATCGACCCGTTCGCGTCGTGCTCGGTCGCGGCGAAGGCTTCGTCGCCGGTCGCGTTCGCCACGGCGCCCGCCTGCACATTCGCAGCGCCCTGGACAGCGCCGGTCGCCTCGTCGGCCGCGAATTGACCGCGTGGTACGACGTCGGCGGCCACCTCGACCTCGGCCCGTACGTCATCCTGCGCGCGCTGCGACCGCTCGCCCTGTATCGCACACCCAACATCCGTTTCCGCGGTCACCTGCTGTACTCCAACCGTCCCGTCTCGGGCGCAACGCGGGGCTTTGGCAACCCGCAAGCGACGTTCGCCGTCGAATCGCATAACGACCGCATCTGCCGCGCGCTCGGCGTCGATCTCGACCATTTCCGCCGCAAACACCTGCTCCGCGCGGGCGACATCAACGTCTCACTGGGCCGCGTCGACACCACAACCGGACGCTTCATGACCGGCAAAGGCACGGTGTCGTCGTGCGAGATCTCCGCCTGCCTCGACGCCGTCGCCGAAGCGCTCCCCACCCTCGCCGAAGCCCCCGCGGGCCACCTCCGAGGCGTCGGAACCGCGTGCGGCATGCACACGACCGGCAAGGGCCGCAAAGAGGTCTCCACCGCCGCGATCACCCTGCACGCCAACGGTACCGTGACCCTCAAATCCGGCGCCCCCGACCAGGGCGGAACCGGCGTCGCAACAACGCTGGCGATGATCGCCGCGGACGCGCTCGACGTCGCCCTTGAGTCGATCACCGTCGAGCTCGGCGACACCCGCGATGGCCTCCACGACAGCGGCGCCCATGCATCGGGCCGAACCTACGTCGCTGGCGAGGCCGTCGTGCGCGCGTGCGCCGAGTTGAACGCGCGGCGCGAATCCGGCGAGCCCCTCCCCATCACGGTCACCTACCGCCACAAGCCATCGAGCAACGCGCCGCCCTTCGCCGCCTGCGGTGCCGCCGTCTCCATCGATCCGCAGACCGGTGTCACCCGCGTCCTGGGCCTGGTCGTCGCCGTCGACATCGGCCGCGTCCTCAATCCCATGCACGCTCGCGGTCAGGTGCTCGGCGCCGCGGTCCAGGGCATCGGTTTCGCGCTCTACGAGAGGCTCGATTTCGACGCCGACGGGCGCCTCTTCACCCGCGGACTGCGCGACTATGGCGTGTGCCGGGCCGCCGACGTGCCCGACATCGACGTGCGTTTCGTGCCAAGCCACGAGCCCACCCACCCGCTCGGCGTCAAAGGCGTCGGCGAGATTGGCCTCATGGCCGTCGCCCCTGCCATCGCCAACGCCGTCGCCAACGCGACCGGCTGCCGAATCCGCGGCCTGCCCATGACGCCCGAATCCATCTGGTCGGCACTCAACGGTTACTCCCACCCGCCTGAAGCCGCCTGTTTCCGAGCCACAACCCGGTCGGCAGATCAAAAAGTGCCTTCCCCTGTTGGGTCCTTTCCCCTTGATCGAGGCGCCGTCTGCCAAGACAAGACCCCGGCACCCCTGCTCGATGCGCCGTCTGCCAAGACAAGATGACGCGACCCCTCCGGGTCAAACCCCCGAGGGGGCTTGGGGGCTTGTGATAGCATCGCCGCCATGCGCGTCGCTCTCGTCAACCCGCCGTGGATGTACAAGCGGCTCTACACCCACAGCATCTATCCGCCTTACGGGCTGCTCATGGTCGCGACGCTCTTGCAGCGCGACGGCCATGACGTCCGGCTCATCGACGCCAACGCCCATGACATGAGCGAAGACGAGCTGCGCGCCGAGCTCATCGCCTTTGATCCCGAGGCGCTTGGCGTCACGGTGTTCACGGACACTTTCGGCTTCCTGGAGCGCACCGGGCCCTGGTGGCGTGAGGCTTTCGGCGACCGGCCATTCGTGCTCGGGGGCTCGCTCGTTTCCGGCGCGCCCGAGGTCGTGATGCGCGGCTGCGGGGCCAATGTCGCCGTGCTCAACGAGGGCTTCGTGTCCGCGCCGCTGCTCTTTGGCAAGCTCAGCCGCGGCGAGGATCCGCGCTCGGTGCGCGGACTCATGGTGCGCGAGGATGACGGCACGCTTGTTCGCACCGGACCGACACCCGTGTGCGACGAGCTCGACTCGCTGCCCTGGCCCAACTGGGACCTGCTGCCGGTACGGATGTACATCGAGGGCAAGCCGTCGCCGTACTTCAAGAAACGCCGGCTGCAGCACTATCTCAGCATCATCACGACGCTCGGTTGTCCGTGGGCGTGCACGTTTTGCCAGGTGCCGTCGTTGTTTGGCGGGGTGCGCACACGGTCGCCCGATTCGGTGGCCGCCGAGGTCAAGTTCTACGTCGAAAGATACGGCGTGCGCAGCATGTACTTCCGCGATGACATCCTGTTTCGACCGGGCAAGCTCGCCGAGGCGCTCGGCCGCGAGGTGCCCGACTTGAGGTGGTCCTGCCTGCTGCGCGCCGACATGATGACGCCCGGCATGTTGCGCCGCATGTATGACGGCGGGTGCCGCGAGATCCGCGTCGGGTTCGAGAGCGGCGACGACGGCGTGCTCGACCTGGCCAATAAGAAGACGGCCGTAGCGGATAACGTGCGCAGCATCACGTTGGCGCGCGAGGCTGGGATCGCGATCTCCGGCTTCATGATCATCGGCCTGCCGGGCGAATCTGAGGCCTCTCTGGCCAACACCGCGCGCTTCGTTCGCGAGACCGGGGCGCGCGTGTCCGTGCATTTCCCGCTGCCCCTGCCCGGCACCGATCTGTACCGCCAGGGCCGCGAATCCGGCCTGATTCCCGACCCCGCCGGCCTGCTCCGCAGCTTCTCCCAACCGCAGCTGCCCGGCGCCGTGTTGCAGCCGCCAGCGGTCAACTACACCGAGCTTCCCGACGACGTGCTCGTCCACTGGGCCATGCGCATCGCAGAGGTCGGCCGCACCAACACCGGCGTGCCGCCCGAGCCATCCACACCGCACGCCGACGCGCCGTTCTAGCTGACGCGCTCTTCGAACTGGACGCGGGGCTATGGCTTTCCCTTCATCTGCCGTCTCTGTGCCCGCCGAACAGCCATGACGCGGTTTGGCAGACCGTGGGTTTGACCTAAACTGTTTGCGGCCATCTTCCGGCCCGCCAAGATCACGGGCCCGCTGGATTCCATGACGTCCGACCCGCGCATCAACCCGCCGCCAAGCACTCGCCCTCGCGACCGCCTCGTCGTCGTGCTGTCCGACATCGAAATCGGCGCCGGTGGGGTCACCGACGACTTTCCGCAATCCGCCGCGCTCGCCGACTACCTGCAGCGCTACAACGAGCCGCCGTGGCGCGACATTGCCGTCGATCTCGTGCTCAATGGCGACACGTTCGACTTCCTGAAGGTCGACGTGGACGGCGCCTACCCACGTCACATCACCGCCGAGGTCGCGCTCGCCAAGCTGTCCCGCGTGCACGCCGCGCACGGCGCTTTCTTCGATGGTCTGCGCGCCTTTGCCGAGCACTCGTCCGCCCCACGGCGCATCTACTTCATCGTCGGCAACCACGACCCTGAGCTGCTTTTTGTCGCCGTGCAGTCGCGCATCAAGGCGCTTATCGGTGGCCGTGTCGATGCGCATTTTCCGGGTTTCTCGGTCGCGATCGGCGACCTGTGGATCGAGCATGGATCGCAGGCCGATCCGCTCTTCGCCATGAACCCGCACCGCCTCTTCGGCAGTCATCACGGCCGCCGCATCCTCAACCTGCCTTTCGGTACAGTGGGCATCATCGACGTGGCGTTGCCGATGCACCCTGAGCTGCATTTTCTCGACCGCCTCCGCCCGCGCGAAGCCGTGATGGAGCGCTTGCCGGCTTTTCGTGAGCTTATCCTTGGCCGCTATCGCCGCTACTGGACCCGCGACTTCTGGCGCGACTTTGCCGCGGACCCGACGCGCCATGTGAGCTGGACGATGCTCAAGGAGATCGCGTACCGCTTCGTGAGCGAAGACCCGGACGTCAGCGTCGCGCAAGCGTATCGGACGCAGCTGTCGACCGACGGACGCTACAAGGTCCGCTGTGTCGGCCACGAGCACTGCCCGGGCTGGTGGAGCTACGGCAACCGACGGCTCGTTCGAACCGGCGCGTTTCGTAATGAGTTCATGATGCACGGAGACGCCGAAGAGCTCGACCATATCCGCCCCGTGCATGCCGAAATCCTGCTTCGCGATGGACGCGTTCACCGCAGCCGGCTTGTCGAGGTCGACCCGATGCCGCCGCCCGCCGGCTACGTCCCCGAGTCGCTCGAGAGCCTGCTGCCCGCGATCCACGCATTGCTCGCCGAGGACGATCCGAGCGCGCTGGAAGACCTGCGGGAGGCCGAGGCGAAGGCGCGCATCAAGTCGGCCTGATCGCGAGCCTGCGATCCCACGTTGGCGCCAGCGGCCAATTGCCGTACACATTCGCCAGCCCACGCGCAGGAGCACCCATGGCCCGCAAGCTCGCCGACGTCGCCTCGCGACTCCCATCCCGATCCGCGTTACGCCCCATCGTCTACATCGTCGACTTCGAGAACATCCCCAAGACGGACATCGCCGGGCTGCTCGAGACGCCGGGTGTGGCCATGGTCGTGCTCGCCGCCAACCGCACCAACACCGTGACACCGACCGCGATGCGGACGATCGAAGCCAACCCCGATCGCGTCGAGGTGATCATCGGCCGCGTCACCCGCAAGGAGTTCGTCGACAAGCTCGTCGTGGCCAAGATGGGCGAATACGCGTTCCGCTTTCCGGAAGCCGAGATCATCGTGCTCGCCAACGACCGCGACTACACCGACCTCGCCGCCCACCTCAACGACCACTGGGAGCGCGAAGTCCCGATTCGCCACGAGGCACCCGGCAAGAAGCCGAGCGCGAAGTCCGCCAAGCCGGCCAGCAAAGCGCCCGCCCAGCCCACCAAACCCGCCCAGCCCACCAAACCCGCCCAGCCCACCAAACCCGCCCAGCCTACCAAGCCCACCCAGCCTACCAAGCCCACCCGATCGGCCGGCAAAACCGACCGTCGCGGCCAGGGTCCCGCCAAGCGAGCCGATCCGAAGCCCGCCAAGAAAGGCGAAAAGAGGGTCGCCAAGAAAGGCGAAAAGAGGGTCGCCAGGAAAGGCGAAAAGAAGGTCGACAAGAAACCGGACAAGACCGGCACAAAGCCGCGCGCGACGTCAGCCTCGGCGGCCAGCCCGGAACGTCCCATCACCAACCCCGACGCGGACGTGATCTTCGAGCTGCTTGGCAAAATGAGCCCACGTCGTCGACCCCGTTCGGCGAGCGCTTTGCTCAACGCCGTTCGCAACTATCGCGAAGCCATGGGGCTGCGGTCGCGTCCGACGACCATCATCAAACACCTGCAGGAGCGCGGCCTCATTGACCCCGACGCTTCACCCGTTGGCTACAAGCTCGCCGACACATGACGCTGCGCGCCGCCTGACGAGCTACTTGCCAAGGTTGAACAGCCAGGCGACGTAGCCGAAGAGCTTGGGTTTGGTTGGCGGATCGGTCAGCGCCGAGGCGCCGATGACGACCGACGCGCGCTTGCTCGCCTTGTAGCGGATGAACAGGTCCAGCTCGGTGCCGAGCTCATCGAGGTTGGCGAAACGGTGGTCGCAGAGGTGGGCGACGAAGCGCCAAGGACCATCGCGCCAGTCGCCGACAACGCCGCCCGTGGCCAGCCCCTTGCCGTCGACCGGGCCGCCGCGCTGCAAGTAGGCCTGGTCGATCATGCCGTAAAATCCGTGCCGCGCGCCGTGCAGGACGTGGAACGAGCCGCTGCCCTTTGCCGCCCCCTCCGCATCGCCCGAGAGCGCGTCGCCGTACAGCGAAAGCCGCCAGCCGCCGGTTCGCGTTGTCAGCTTGAGGGAGCCCATCCACGCGCTGACCTCGGTGCCGTTGCCGAGCTCGCCGGTTTGGCCATATCCCTCGATACGTACGGTGTGGTTGCCGGCGCGAAGACGGGCCCAGAGGCCGAATGTATGCCGCGCGAGACCGGTCCACGAGACGGCGTCGCGGATGTAGATGGCGTCGACGAGGCCTTCGCTTGCTGCCCTCTTGGCGCCCCAACGGATGCCGCTGCGCAACGCGATGAAGGGACGCTCTTCGTCGAAGGGTTTGCCGACGGCGGCGTCGATATTCCAGCCGTCGCCCCATGCCCGGAAGCGAAGCGCGTCGTGGGTGATGCCCTGAGGGCGCCAGCGGCGGTGAAACATCAACCGGCCCTCGTGCCAGAAGATGATCTGGCGACCTGCGCGGACCGCCCAGCCATCGCCGGAGCCGCCCAACCACCCTTCGTACAGCTGCAGCTTGCGACCGTGTTCGTAGCGGCCGGTTGATTGGCCTACAGCGCGCGCCTGCCAGGGGCCGACCTTGGAGCCGGCGCCAAAGCGGCTGATGAAGATGAGCGGGTATTTGGGCGACTCATCGAGGTCACGTCGTACCTCGAGACGCGGCGTCAGTTGCAGGACGGGCGACAACGTAGCGCCGAGGCCAGGTGCGGCAGTTAAAAGCATCAGCGCCGCCGCGAACAGCGCGATGAGCGGGCGTGTCATGGAGCTCCAGTAGGGACAAACAGGGCTGCGATCATCACGTGGTCCACGGACCGAGGCGAAGCCGCGAGGGACGCAAGGTGCTCGTGCGCCGCACGCCGTGGGAAGGTGGCGAAAAATGACACCGTCTCGGCACCAGAGGCCGGGCGCCGGCCCCTCACCAAAACGGCAGCGAGCCGGCGGAGCATAGCGCACGAGTGGGCGGCCAAGTACAGTCGGTGCCGGGCCATCGCGCCGACTCGACGCGCGCGGACCCAAGGCAGGCCTTTTGTGACCCACTCCGCGGACGGCTCAGCGACCGGCTCGAAGTCCGGCACGGCACCCGCGGCGATGGACGTCTCCGCCATCATCGCCGCCGCCGACGCTCAGCTCGCTCAGCTTGATCTCGCTGGCCTCCGCGCCGCGGGTCTGCACCGCGACCCCGGTAACTACAACCTGCTGGTCCACTTCCTGCCGCCCGAGGTGGCGCGCGACCACGCGGCAAACGACGACCTCCGCGCTGCCCTGCAACGCCCGTCCGGACCGATCGGCCTCTACCTGCACATCCCGCCGTGCACCGGACGCTGCACGTTCTGCCACTACGCCATCGAGGTGAACCCCGACGCCGCCGCGCTCGACCGCTACCTCGACGCCCTCTGCACCGAGATGACGACCCGCTGGGGGCGCGACGATCACGCGGCCAGCGCAGAACACGCCATCGGTCCGATCGCATCCGTGCTCGTGGGCGGCGGCACACCGACCTTTCTGTCCGCTGAACAGCTCGACCGCGTGCTCGGCCACCTCCACGCGACGACCCCGATCGCTCCTGGCACCGAGTTCACCGTCGAGTCGTCGCCCGAAACACTGACCCGCGCCAAACTCGAGACGCTGCTGCGCCACCGGGTGACCCGCCTCAACATCGGCCTGCAAGCGCTCGACGACGTGCAGCTGCGCGCCCTCGCCCGCCGCCACGATGCCCAGGGTGCCGTCGACGCCGTCAACCTCGCCCACGACGTCGGCATCCCCCACGTCAACATCGACCTCATCTACGCGCTGCCCGGCCAAACCCTGCAGTCGTGGCTGCACGGCGTCGCGCTCGCCGCCGAGCTCGGTGTCGCATCCATCACGACCTACCACCTGCGCAAACGCCCCGACACCCGCATCTCGCGCCACGCGTCGCCGGACGAACACCTCAACTTGCGGATGCAGCTCGCCGCTCACCTGCTGCTGACCCAACGCGGCTATCGACGCAGCTTGACCGACTACTACTGCCGCACCGACGTCGAAACCGCGCAGGTCCAGGCGCGCGACAAGTGGCGCGATATGCAGCCGGTCGATGGCTGCGGGATGGAAGCGTGCTCGCGGCGGCCCGACGTCGTCGCGTTCAACGTCGGTTCGATGGTCGACTACACCGACGCCGTCGCCGATCAAGGCGGCTGGTCGCTGGCCCACGGGCGCTTGCTGCATCGCGAAGAACAGATGGCCCAACGCGCGATGTTCGCGCTCAAGGTGCTCGACGACGACGGCGGCCTCGACCACGCCTGTTTCGAAGCGGAATTCGGTGTCTCGACCGACGACGTTTTCGGGCCGTTCCTGGAGCGAATGCGCGGTCTCGGGGCGGTGCAAGACAAGGACGGCAGGACCCGCTTGAGCGACATTGGGGCCCTCTTCTCCGACGAGATCGGCCGACAGCTCTATACCCCCGAGTTACGGCGACGCATGGCCGCCAGGATGCGGGTTGATGCCGGCGGCGAAGCGGTCGTGGCGCCTCGTGGATCACGTCGTCGCGTGGCCGGACATCGGGACGCGATCGTCGTCGGCGGTGGCTCGTGCGGCTTGGCCGTCGCGGCGGAATTGGCGGCTGACCTCGGCGGTGGTGTGCTCCTGCTCGAGCGCGAAAAGACCCTCGGTGCCGGCGCGACAGGAGCGAGCATCGGCGGCTTCCGGGCCCAACACAGCGACGCGATGCTCAGCGAAATGACCGCCGTCGCGCTGCCCAAGCTCCACGAACTCGCCCGCGACCCCGACGCCAACCTGGACCTGCGCGCCGATGGCTACCTCTTCGTGGCAACAACCTACGACGATCTCGGGCTGCTCCAGACCATGGCCGCCAACGCCAACGCCGTCGGGATGCCCGCCAACGAGGTCAGCGCCGCGCAAATCGCCGCGATCATGCCCACAATGACCACCAGCGACCTGGTCGGCGGCACCTACAGCGCAGTCGAAGGCCACCTCGACCCCCACGGGCTGTGCCAGGCCTACGCGCGCCGCATCAAGGCCCGCGGTGGCGAGATTCGGACCTTTACCGGCGTTCACGAGCTGGTCGTCGAACGCGGTCGCGTCATCGGGGTGCGCATCGACGAAGGGACCTTGACCGCCGACACTGTCATCCTCGCGACCGGGCATCACACGCTGCTGCTCTGCGCCGCCGCGGGTGTCGAGCTGCCTGGCGTGATCGGTTATCGGCGCATCTTCATGGCCAACGGGCCCGAGCTCCCGACCGCTGGTGGACCGCTGGTCCTTTCCTACACGCCACGGCTGTACTTCCGCGCCGAAACCGGCGGCTTGCTGCTGTCCGCCTGGGAGTTCACCGACAAACCCGGCGACCGCGCCGACGTCCTCGCCAACCTGGCCGATCGCGCCGTCGCACGCCTGCCCGCCCTCGCCAACGCCGGCATTCAAAGCGCATGGGTCGGCGCACAGCTGCACACGCCCGACAAACGGCCCTGGATCGGTCCTTGTCCGGGTCTGGACGGCCTCGTCATCGCGACCGGACTGGCCGGCCACGGGGTCATGCACGCGCCGATCGTCGGCGAGCTGGCCGCTGGATGGGTCACTGGAACGCCCGACGACGCTTGGGCGCGCGCCATGGATCCGCGCCGAATCGAGCTGACTTGAGCCGATTTGAGCCGATTTGAGCTGATTTGAGCCGATTTGAGAGGTGCGCGGTCTTTCGATCGCGGGACCGTCGTTCAGCCGTGGATCCACTGGCACGTCAACGTCAAGCGGGTGTCCTTCGCGACGGGTTCGACGGCATGCCAGCGCCACGCTTCGGGCCGAAACAGCATCGCGTCGCCGAGGTGGGGTAGCCAGCGCGTGCGAGCTTCCATGCGCGCTTCGCTCGGTTCGCCAAAAACGATCCCGCCGCCGTGACGGGCGGTCCAGCCAGCGCTCAACCCGAGGCACAGGGTCGCGACATAGCGGACACCATCGGCGTGGGGGCCGACGTGGTCACCGGGGCCGAGCTGCCAGACCTTGGCCATCATCCCCTCGGGCAGCTCAAGGCGAAGTACGGCGCCGATCAACTCGCGCATCGCGTCGCAGCGCAGCAGGCCGATCCACGCGCCGATCGCGCCGTCGTCATCGAGCGCGTCGTGGCAATCGGCGTTGCAATAGTTGTTGTCCATGCGCGTCTTCTGCGCCGCCTGGGCCTCGTCACGAACATTGTGCGCCCGGTCGCTGCGGACAAACCCGTCGAGCCTCAGAGGTGTGCGTCCGGCAGCGGCGTCTTCGGCGAGCCGGCGCCATCGCTCCGCAGCTCTCCACATCGGGCTGACCCAATCGGGCAGGTCGGTCGCGAGGTGCCAGGGCCCTTCCGTTTCGTCCAACGGCGGTCGCACCACGCGCCTGCGGATCCGCGCGGCCCAGGCCTGCTGGCGGAGCGACTCAACGGTCGGGTTTTCGAGCAATAGCGCGCCGTCGAGCCGCGCCATCAACGCCGCGGGGCCGGGTTTTTCAGTGAGCGATTCAATCGCCGCCCATTCGTCCGCGTCGAAGCGATGCGCCGCCTCCAGCAAGAGATCGACAACCTGACCGCCCCCCGCGTCGCTCCGATAGCAGAGAAGGTCGCGTCGCAGCTCGGGGCAGGGGCTCTTGGACATTTACTTTGCCTTGTCGTCGTGTCGGTTGCCGTTGGCCTCTTCGGTCCCCTGTTCGCGGAGCCGTTTCAGGCGCTGGCGGATTTGGATCTCGAGACCGGCGTTGCGGGGCTGGTAGTAGCGGGCGCCGACAAGCTTGTCGGGCAGGTAGGTTTCACCGGCGCTGTGGCCGCCCTCGGCGTGCGGGTAGCGGTAACCGTCGCCGTATCCCCAGGCTTTCATGTGTTTGGTGGGGGCGTTGCGCAGCTTCAGCGGCACCGGCAGCGCGCCGTGAGCGGCGATGTCCTTGCGCACGGCCGAGATGGCGTGCACAGCGCTATTGGACTTGGGAGCGCTCGCCAGGTAGGTGCAGCACTGGGTCATCGCATACAGGCCTTCGGGCATGCCGAGGCGGCGAAAAGCGGCGTCGGCGTTGACGGCGGCTTGGAGGGCGCGCGGGTCGGCGTTGCCGATGTCTTCGCTGGCGAAAATCAGCATCCGGCGCAGCACGAAGAGCGGGTCCTCGCCGGCGTCGAGCATGCGCATCATCCAGTACATGGCGGCGTCGGGATCGTTGCCGCGCAGCGACTTGATGAAGGCGCTGACGACGTTGTAGTGCTCCTCGCCCGACTTGTCGTAGAGCAGCGTTTGGTTGGCGAAGGCTTCGTCGACAGTGGCGACATCGACGCGTTCGGCCTTGCAAGCGCGGGCGTAGTCGCTGGCGAGCTCGAGGCCGGACAAGGCGCGCCGAGCGTCTCCCCGAGCGTGATGGGCGATGGCGTCGAGCGCGTCGCTGTCGACCGATTCCAGCGCGTGGGCGAGGCCACCATCGTCGGTCAACGCGCGCTCGAGCAGCTTGCGGAGATCCGCTGGATCGAGCGGTTTGAGCTCGAAGACGCGCGCCCGGGACAGCAGCGCCGAGTTGACCGCGAAGGACGGATTCTCGGTGGTTGCGCCGACGAGCGTGACGGTGCCGTCCTCGACATGGGGCAATAGCGCGTCCTGCTGCGACTTGTTGAAGCGGTGGATCTCGTCGACGAAGAGGATCGTGCGGGTGCCGTAGAAGTTCTTCTTTTCGCGCGCCGCCGCGACGATTTTGCGCAGCTCGGCGACGCCTCCGAGCACGGCGGAGAACGCGACATACGACGAGTTGGTTTCGGCGGCGATGACCGTGGCGAGCGTGGTCTTGCCGGTGCCGGGCGGTCCCCAGAGCACCATCGACGGGATGCGATCGGCCGCGATGGACCGGGCGAGGATGCGACCTTTGTCCAACAAATGCTGCTGACCGACCACATCGGGCAGGCGCTTGGGGCGCATCCGGTCGGCGAGCGGCGAGTCGTTGCGCTTGCGGGCGGCGAACAGGTCCATGGGTCCGTTATAGCGCCCCGCGTTGTTTCGTTTCTACACTCCTCGGAGACCGCACGGCAGAGCGAAACCGGCGTCGCTGGATCGAGTCGGAGTCAGCCGGGAGGTGCCCCACCGTCGGGGCGGCGACGGTCGCGGTCGGACCAGGTCCCGTAGGCGACGCTCGCGATCGTCAGCATGCCAGCAACCGACAGCGTCCAGACAAGGTCATCGGGTCGCGCCATGGCCTGCCACCCCACGATGGCCATACCTGCCGCCGCCAGCGAGAGCATTGTCGTCCAGCAGAAGAGCTGCGAGGACTGTGTCTGCTCTCTGACCCGCCAATTGGCGACCGCCATGAGCAAAGAGACAGCGATGAACACCAAGCTGCCGAACTCCACGATGAGCTCCAGGCGACCCGACAGCACCAGGAGCCAGGCGCCAGCCGCGAGCGTGACAATGGCTGCGGCAGGGACGTGGCCCTGGCGTCGTCGGCCCATGTAGGCCGGCAGGTAGCCATCGAGAGCGATGACGGCCGCCAGCCGGGAGGCGCCAAACAAGGTGCCGCTCACCGCGCTGGACGTGGCCAGCAAGGCAGAGGCGATCACGAGCGCATGCCCGCCTCGACCGAGGACCTCCGCCGCTCCTGCGGCGAGTGCGTACTCCTTGTCGGCGATGATCTGTGCCTTGTCGAGGGACCACAGTGCCCCCTCTGCAAGCAAGACGTACAGCAGGGTCGCCACCACGATGGCCGCGTAGATGGCGCGCGGTACGCTGACCTGCGGATCCTTTACCTCCTCATAGGCGTGGATGGCCAACTGGAAGCCTTCGAACGCCACGAAAGTGATCGCCGCGACCAACATGAGCTCCCCACCCAGTGCCGGCTCGAAGGCCGGTAGGGTGGCGTTGCTGGAGTCCCCAGCCCAGAAGAGCACCGCCGCCAGCACGATCAGCGCGGTGACCTTGACGTAGACCATCAGATCTTCGACCCGTCCCATCAGGCGCACGCTGATGATGTTGAGGAGGGCAAAGGTGGCCAGCTGAGTGCCGCTCAAGATAAGCCGAATTGACTCTGGGTGAGACGTAGGAAACAGACTCGCCAGGTAGCTCGCAAACGTGAAGGCGTAGAGGCCGAGGGTGGCGACATAGCCAAAGACCACCAGCCAGCCGATCACGGACGCCGCCATGCGAGAGTCCGCAAATGTGCGCTTGAAGAACGAGTAGGTGGCCCCCTCGTCCTTGTACAACCTTGTGAGGCGCACATACGGGACGGCTGCCAGGAATGCGAGCACACCACCGATGAGGATGGCCAACGACGCGGCGTTGCCCACGCGCTCGACCGCCACGCCGAGAATGGCGAAGATCCCGCCGCCGATCATGCCGCCGAGCGCGATCGCGGTCAGCTCGACCAGACCCAGCTCACGCTCCATCCGGCTCTCTCCGTCGACGGTGGGCTGTCCCGGTGGTCCCGCCATTGCAGCAGCTGGCGGCGGGCGACCTCAGAGTTGCCCCTGAGTGCGTTCCCAGCGTGGCACCGCGCTGACTGCACATCAACCGCTCGGCGGCGCCCCGGCTGGTCATGCTCCGTTAAATGGAGTAGCTCGGCTCTTCAGCAGACGGAACATGCGATGGCAAGGCGTGCAAAGCGTCCCGCTACGGCCGTTTCTCAGCGGTCAGCTGGTTCGTAAACGGCGCTGGAGAGACGACCTCGCACAGGGTCACGCCGCCGGACGACAAGGCGTTTTACGGCTGGACAGCCGTCGGCAGATACTACGCCGCGGTTGCGTCCAAGTACATCAGCGGCGGTATTGTTGCGATCAACACCGCGTCGCAGCCGTTTCGTCGATGCCGTGCTCGACGGGCTCGAGCGTGGCCAAGCCGACGCCTGACCGGCGCTCCACGCGCTCCACATGGTGGCGGACATCAACGACTTGCTGGGGCGCCCCTGGGTGGGCGCATCGTGGGAAGGGTTCGTCGTAGAGCAGACAATGGCAACGTTGCTGCAAATTGGCGCGCCGTTTGATGCGAGCTACTTCCGCACCAGCGACGGTTGGGAGTCGGACCTGGTGTTGGACTTCGGCAAGGAGCGGTGGGCCATCGAGATCAAGCTGACGACAGCTCCGACACGACAACACCTGGCGAGACTGAACAAAGCCGCCGACATGGTAGGTGCGACGCGACGATTCCTGGTGTCGCAGACGCCGACTCCTCTCACGCAGGGGCAAACATGGTCGTGCGGACTCGGTGGGATGTTGGACGAAGTCGTTGCACGTTTCGCCTGAGGGGGGACAGGAGATTCAGGGCCGCCCCCGCCGTGCAGCATCGCCGCCGTGCAGCATCGCCGCCGTGCAGCATCGCCGCCGTGCACCATCGCGACCGTGCACCATCGCGACCGTGCACCATCGCCAGCCGCGCCGGTGTCGCGACGCGTCTCCCGGGCGTCCCGATAGCGACACGCCCCGCAGTCCGCCCAGCTTCGTGTGAGCGGCTGACCGACCGGGCGTGCATGCGGGTCTGTTCGCAGATGTGAACGACGGATTGCTGGCAGATCGGATGCTCGCGACGCGCGTCTGTGCAGGCCTACCACGCTTCGGGAGGACGCCATGACCACCGCCAATCACCGCCGGATCGCGATCGCCTTGCAAGCCGCCATCGTCGCCGCGGCGATCGCTGCACCGCAGCTCGTTTTTGCAAAGGACAAGGCCGTCCGCGCCCAATCCACAAAGCCGAGGGTCAACATCAACAGCCACATCGCCAAGCGGATCGCGGCCATCGCCAAGCATGCACGCGTCGAGGCCAGGAACGACCGGCAGATCCGCAAGGACCAGGCCAAGCGTCGTCGCGCCCGAGTGCGCGCATGGGCCCGGTTGGCCAACGCGAAATTCAGCCCGAAGGTGCAGCGCCTGCCCGATCAACGCCTCAAGGGGGCGATCCACAAGCCGCACGTTGTCATCTTCCTGCCGCGCAGCTTCAAGGCACCGACGTCGCTGATGTCGACGCAGGTCTGGATGCCGAAGCCTCGCAAGCCGTCGTTTTAGCCGCGGCAATCACCTCGTCGGCACCGGAGAGAGGTGACGACCGCTCACTTCTTCTTGGGGTACCAGGGGCACATGCGCTGCGGGATCGCGAACCGTGTGCCGGCGACTGTGTCGAAGTTGGGACCGATCTGTAGGGGCGGAGATTGGAACGGGTGCGGATCCCTTGGAACGACGCGCGGTTCGCATGATTCCAAGCAGTTGCGGTGTCTGAGAACGTGAAAGGAGGGCCGATCCAAGGTACGTACGGGTTGCTGACCCACGGATGCCCCTTGGAGGCCCTCCCAATGACCACAGCTACCACGACGACCGTTCTTGCCCAACCCCTGTTCGCCGCTGCCGACGCCGCCTACGACGCGTTGAAGCAGCGTCTGCTTGGCCCCGCAGCGTTGGCATCGACCGAAGCTGACATCGAGCGGCTGATTTCCGTTGACGGCCGCGAGGTGCTGCGGTGCTTGCTGCAGGGCCATGTCGAGCATCGGTCGGCAACAGAGCCTCGCGTGCGTGTGGTCGGTGATGACGGCATCGAGCGGCGCCATGCCCGCGATGGTGCGAGCCGGGCGGTGAAGAGCGTCTTCGGTGACGTGGCGGTCGCCCGCAAGGCGTACACAGCTCGTGGTTGCGACGCGCGGATGCCGCTCGACGCTGACCTGAACCTGCCGCCGCAGACATTCTCGCTGGAACTGCGGCGCATGATCGCGCTGACCACGTCGCGCAACTCGTACGACGAGACTGTGACCGCGCTCGGGTACAGCACCGGACTGCGCCTGGGCAGACGGCAGGTGGAGGAAGCGGCCCGGGCCGCTTCGGTGGACTTCGACGCCTTCTACGCCGAGACGGAGCTCACTGTGCCGCCCAAGGACACCGGCGACGTGCTCGTGATCACGACCGACGGCAAGGGCGTGGTCATGCTGCCCGACAGCCTGCGACCTGCGACTCGCCGTGCCGCCCGCAAGGCGAAGCGCAAGCTGAAGACACGGCTGTCCAAGGGCGAGAAGAAGGGGCGCAAGCGGATGGCGACCGTCGCAGCGGTCTACACCGTCGAGCCGTTTGCGCGCCGCGCTGAGGACGTGATGGCGGGACTGGCACCGGTGCGCGACGCCAGCAGGCGGCCTCGCCGACCACGACCGGAGCACAAGCGTGTGTGGGCGAGCCTCGAGCACGAGCCAGCCGAGGTCATTGAGGAGAGCGGCCGAGCGTCGACAGGGCAGATGACGCCAAACGCGTCACCTAAAAGTACAGTTGTGTACTTTTGAGTATCGCGTTTAGCGCTGCGGCCACGTCAACGCTGCTGCCAACGTCATGGCGAAATGGGGCGGCAAGAACGCTGGCCTCGGCGGCGTGCCCGAATTGTTGCACGCCGCCGAGTCGGCCATCCGGCTACGCCGAGCCGGTCCAAAGCCGCCACGTCAGCGCAGCCGCGCGGTCGAGCAGGTCCACCGCCTTGCGCCCGCGCGCCTGGTCGATGGCGTTGAGCCGCACGACGATGCGCACTGCGGACTTCGCCTCGCGCGCCGATGCGTGTGCCACCTGGTAAAACCGCTTGCGCT
>CAZLMW010000138.1:7268-20032 GCA_964560875.1 uncultured Enterobacteriaceae bacterium | reverse complement strand
CAGGCCGCGTAATCTGCTGGCTGTTCGGCATACGTGCGCATACGGAACCACTTGCGCCCGAACGCTTTTGTCGCGGTGTTGTAGAAATCGGCACGAATATCGACCCATTCGCCGCATTTTTCCCACAGCTGGTCTTTGGGCAAATCGTGTCCAGTTGGCTTCTTGAAACGCAGCTGGATGCCGGCAACCACCTTGTCGCCGTACACGTAAGCGGCGCCGCTGGGCTTGGGGTAGATGATCTTGGTGAAATTGAGTCCGGCGAAGGTGCAGCCGTCCCACACCGTGATGTCGACGATCGTCTTCGCTTTGAGCTTGTCGGTGGACGCCGGATGTCCGTCGATCGTCATCCGAACCGCCGCCCAAATGTGAAACCCAGGCTGTAGCCCGGGCGTCAGTTTGGCCCATCCGTTGGCCTTCCAAGGCTGGAAGTGGCCTTTCTTGTCGATTTCACCGAACTCGATTTTGACTGTTGATTTCGGCACTTTCCCGCCGAGCAGCGACTTGACGATGTTCGACTGCGGGAACGCGCAGGAGACCGTGTCGGGTGGCGGCACATCGGCGACCTTGGCGTCGGGTCCCGGCGGGCTGACCCCAAAGCATACTTGCGGATCCAAGAGGTAGGTTTCACACCCGGCGGCAGCGTCACCAGCGTCGGCCACACCGTCGGTTTCGACCAAATCCTGCTCGCCTCCATCCACAACGAGCGCATCGATCACCACGGTCGCATCAGCCGCGCCGTCCACGTGGGATTTGCCGTCGTCCGGCGCAGACTGGACATCGCTGGTGGTGACCGCCGACCCTGCATCCAAGACGACGTCCACAGTGCCATTGGCGTGCTCGACCGTGTCGCCAGCCGTCTCTGCTGCCGTGGACCCATCCGGCTCTTTGCTCTCGGTGCCATCGCCGCACGCGGATGCCACCTGGGTCAGGACCGCAAGCAGCGCGAAAACGCGCATGAAATCGCCTGTCGCTACGGCCACTTGACGACCTTCTTGGCGGTCGGTCCGACGTCGCCGACTTTCGTCTTCTTTCCGTCGGGCCAGGTGATCTCGACATCGGTGAGCTTCGTCGCCTTGCCGAGCCCAAAATGCGCCCATCCCATGGTCGTGCCGCCGTATCCGCCACTGCCGTTGAGCCACCGGATGCGAAGCTTGCCGTCCACCTTGGCGCGAACCGTCGTGCCAAGCGCGTCCATATTGCCCTTCTTGCCGGCGACACGGATCGTGACGGACTTGCCCTTCTTGACGACGTCATTGCGGAGGATTCTCACCGTGTGACCGCCCATCTTGGCCGGGCGCACCTGCACCACATCGAGGTCGCCATCGCCATCAATATCGGCCAACTGTTGCGTCAACATCCCCAGCTCAGCGCCAGGCCCGCTGTCGAGTCGAAACGGTGTGAATTTCGGCAGTCCAGCGGGTTTTCCGGCCGTTTTCGGTGGCATGGGGCCGGCGATGAAAAGCACGTCGATGTTGGGTTTGGGAGTCGGATCCGCGCAGCTCGAAACCAACCCGCCAAGGTCGATCGGCTTCGCCGTAATCGACGCGCCAACCAGCATGTCTTCGTCGCCATCTTGGTCGAAATCGCCGACGGCTGGCGACCATCCCGAGGATCCCCAGGTTGGCGACCAAACGCCCATCGCACCGCCGCAATCTTCGAACGCAAAGGGCTGACCTTTGGCCGGTTTGCGGTTGACGTACACCGGGGTCGGGCCGAGGTCGGCCAAGACGACGTCCGCCTTGCCGTCGTGGTTGAAGTCGCCAAACCCCCAACCCATGGCGTGCGCGTATTTGTGGAAGCCGACTTTCATGCCCCACGCGGTAAACGACTTGCCGCTGTTCTTGAGCACGCGGTGTTCGCCGAAGTCATCGCCGATGAGGATATCCGGTTTGCCATCACCATCCATGTCCATCACCGCGGCGTTTGAGGCGATTCCGTCTGCGGGCACCTTCCAGTCGTTTGTCGCATCGACCATGGGCAGCTTCTTGCCGCGGATCAGGACCCGATCCTGGAATGACTCATGCGGCTTGGGCTTGGCGAAGAACTTGCAGGCGAATTCGGGCCCGGAATAGCCGCAGCTGTACGCTTTGCAAGGTGGCCCGCCGCTGATCGGGGTCCCTGGCGGAGGGCCGGCGCCCACGAAGATGTCGAGATCCCCGTCGCCGTCCAGGTCCGCGGGCGCCATCGACCAGCTCGCGAAGTCCATCAGCTGTGGCATGTAGTCGCTGGTCTTGTCTGTGAATCCGCCCTTGCCGTCGCCAGCGTAGACGCCGATTCCGGACGACCCTCCGAGCAACAGGTCGGCGTTGCCGTCGTCCGTCAGGTCGAACATCGCGCAACCCATATTGGGGTAGTGCAACGTCGTATTGACGTCCGTGTAGACGTGTTTCGGCTTGCCGTCGACAAGCAATAGCGCATGGACGCGCGCCTTGAATGGCGACAGCTCGAGCACCGTGATGTCGGCGTTGCCGTCGTTGTTCAAATCCGCTGTCTGCGCGCAGAGGCCGTACGACTTAGACGCGTCGATTCCGAGCTTCTTGGTGATGTCGACAAGCGCCGCCTTGGGCAGCTTGGCGGGGTCGGAAGGCCCGACGTTCTTGGGGTTACAGGAAGGCTTCACGCCCGCATCGACCGCGGTATCGTTAGCTGCCTTACTATCGCCGGTGGAAGCCGCGTCGATGTCACCCGCGTCGACCTGGCCCTGGGCCTGTCCGTCTCCGCTGCTTTGCCCGTCAGGACTACCGCCATCGGCGACGCTCGAATCGAACGCAGAGTCCCCGATAGACCCATCGTCCAAGATGGCGTCGCCATCGGAGGCACCGTCCATGCCGGACGCGTCAGCAACGTCCCACGACGCGCTGTCTGTCGTGAGGTCCGCGCCTTGGCAACCGGCGTCATCGCTGGTGACGTCGCCGGTGCTGTCGGCGCTTGCATCTTTCGTCGCGTCCGCGGTTGTGGACACGTCGCTTGGCTGTCCATCAGCCCCACCTGTTGATGCGTCCAATCCGGCGCCATCCGGGACCGCTTTAACGTCGACGTTGACATCGTTCGTCGCGGTCCCGTCCCCTGCTTGTGAAGTCGCGTCGCTGGTGCCCGCGTCGTCGCCGGCCGCGACGTCGACGCCGGAATCGGCCGTCGCGTCTGGGTCCCCGCAAGCCACAGCGGCGATGACGACGCTCGCCAACACCAGCGCGCGGCACAACGGAAACGGCACTGGCGCGTGGATAGAGGTCATGGCTCAGGGATGTTTGATGACGAGCTCGGTGCCCGCCTTGAGGTTCTTGACGACGGTCGTCTTGCCGGTTGGCCAGTGGACCTGCAGTTCGTCGATTTTCGTGGCCGCTCCCAGGCCGAAATGGGCGAACCACCACCCGGCGCCTCCGAATCCGGTCGCCCCGATGTGCCGTAGCATTGTACGGCTTCCGGCCTTGGCCCGCAGCCACGCCCCCGCAGCCATCGTGTTCCCCTTGGTGCCGGTCAACCGAACGATCACGAAACCGCCCGATTTCTTGGTGTCGTTGCGGAGCACGCGCAGCCTTCCGTTTGCGTGAACCTGCGCGACATCCAGGTCGCCGTCTCCGTCCATGTCCAGGGCGGTTTGCGCCACAAACGCCATGTTCGGTTTGGGCTGGCTGATCGGTGGCCCCTGGTGTGGCACGAACGACTTTCCGGCCTTGTTCATCAGCACAATGTCGCGCTGGACCGGGTACCCGCCCGGCTTCTTGCACACAGCGATATTGGCGAGGTCTCCGTCGTGTGTCAGCGCCGACGCACCCAAGTAGATGTCATCGCGTCCGTCGTGGTCAAAGTCCGCCGCAATCGGGTTCCAGCCGGACACATTCGCTGTCGCTTCCCACATCCTCCACGACTTGCCGCGATCGACGAAGAGGGCCGGCGCCGCGCAGCTCTGAGTCGGCGTTGCTTGGATATAAAGCGGGTGCGGCCCGGTGTCGGCAAACGCGATATCCCATCGCCCGTCGCCATCGAAGTCGCCCGGCCCCCAGCCCATGCCGTGCGCGAACGGCTCGAACCCGACATCCGTGCCGTGTGAGACGAAGCCATTTCCGGTGTTGCGCAGCCATCGCGGGGGCCCGAAGTCGTCGCTCACGAGCAGATCGACTTTGCCGTCAAGATCGAGATCGACGAGCGCACCGAGGGTTGCAGGCCCGCCCGGCGCGAGCTTCCACTTGGCTGTTTCATCCGTCAGCGGCAGCTTCGGTCCGCGAATGAACATGCGGTCTTGGAAGACGGCGCTGAACTTGTTGGACCACGATGGCTTGCACGCGAAGTTGGACTCGGAGTACGCGCATGTCTGCACCCAGTTGCAGTCTGGCCCAAGCCCCGCGCCAACGAAGAGATCGAGGTCCCCGTCGCGATCGAAGTCGCCCGGAACCATCGAGAAGCCGACAAAGTCCATGAACCCGGGCAGGGCCCAGTGGCTGCCGATGTCGAAGCCGCCCTTGCCGTTGCCGCTGAGGAACGCGATGCCGGGCGCGCCCCCGATGAGCAGGTCGACGTTGCCATCGGCGTCCAGGTCGGCGCTCGCGCAAATACCCTCGGTGCTGAAGTTGGGCGGCGCGACCTTGGTGACCACCAGCTTGGGTTTGGCGCCCTTTTTCAGCAGGTAGATCCGGACGTGCAGCGACACTTGACCGGTCGTCCCGAACGCGAGCCGAATGGTCGCAAGGTCGATACGCCCGTCCCCGTCGAAATCAGCGGCTGTCGTGCAGAAGCCGTGGTCCTTTTCGCCGTCCACGGACACGAACTGCTGGGTGACTTCCTTGAACGCGGCTTTGGGCCATCCCTGCGGGCCCGGTGACGGCCAGTTGATCTTGCCGAGCGCTGACTTGCCTGCGAACGACGACGCATCAGGGAACGCGACCTGGGCATCCGGGTTTGGGCAGGCCACGATGCCCGAATCGGCGCCGACATCAGCAACGGTCGCATCACCACCGCCGGAGTCAAAGGCGCTGGCGTCGCCACCATCGCCACCCACGGCATCACCAACGTTGTACCCGTCGATCGAGCCGCTGCCCGAACCGTCGGCGAGGGCGTCTGTCACGGCGCCATCTTCAAGCCCTTTGGCCGCGTCGACAGCATCTTGACCGCCGTCGTGGGTGTCGCCGCTTCCGACGTCGTTTGATCTGACATCCGACTCGCCCGTAGCATCGTTGAGTCCGCCTCCGTCGCTCGTGTCAACCGTCTCGTCAGCGGCTGCATCGAGCGCCGCATCGCCTGCAGCAAGCACATCGTTAGCTACCTTACTATCTCCGATGTCCAACGCGATGACGTCCGTTTCGGCGTCGTTTGTCGTGCCCGCGTCCGCCGTTTCGATTGTGGACGTGTCGGGCGCGTCTTCGGACGAATCGGTGGTGTCCGTGCATCCGATCGCGACCACCACGCAAACCGCGAACAGGCGCGCCGTCAGGGTTTGTCGCATTGGATCGCGCAATCGCCGTCCTTCCGTTGGCCCGGCTAACTCAGGCAGGCGAGCATCTCAGTCTTGCACTCGTTCTGGAGGCATTTGTCGCCGCACTTCGGGTCGGTGCTGCCCTTGCACTTCGCGTCGCACTTGCTGCCGACGCAGACCATCAACTCGACGAACTTGGTCGCTTCGGCCGGTGACGCCTTGTGCAGGCACTCGAATGTGCAAGCGCCTTCGGCTTTGCCGGTCTTCTGGCACGCCTTGCCGCACGGATCGATCTCGGGACAGGTCTTGGTGCCCTTCGGCTTGATGCAGCCAACCATCCCCGATGAGCACACCTTCGGATCGCCGCTGCCGCCGTCGAATGCGGAGAAACAGGCGAGCAGCTTCTTGTACTCGCCCTGCGCTGTTTTTGTGCCCTGGGCGTAGCACTTGCTGGTGCACGCAAACCCGTCGTCACCCGGCTTCTTCTTGCTGTCGCAGTCGTCCGCGCACATCGCCATCTCCAGGCATGTGTTCTTGCCGGATTGGCCCGCGGACGTGCATTCGAGCACCTGTGCCAGACACGCTCCGAACGGGTCCTTGGCGGCGCTCTTTCCGATGCAGTTCCACACACCGTCGAAGTCGGCCTGGGCGGACTTGCTGAGGCCCTGGTAGCACTTGGTTAAGCAGTTCATTGCATCGTCGCCTTTGCAGGTGTCGAAACACTGAAATGCGGTGTCGCAGGTCTTGAAGCCGGTCTTGTTGTCCGCGTTGCACTTGATCGCGAAGCCAGCGCAGCGGCTCCACATGCAGTCGCCAAGGCATTTCTGATCGCCGGATTTGCAGATCTTCCCGTGACAGGTGTGGGTGAAGCACTTGCTCATGCTCTTGAATTCGGCAAGGACCGGCTTGGATGCTGCGTTCATGCACACATCCATGCAGCCCTTCTTCGCGTCGATCGAACACGACGTGACCGCGCAGGTCCAAAGCGATGAGCAGGTCTTGTACTTGGCCTTGCTGGGGTCCTTGCCGGTGATGTCGTCTTCGGGCCCGGACGGCCATGCAGCGTCGGTGCCACCCGCGTCGGTTCCCGAAGAGCCTGACGAGCCGGATGAACCGCTGGACGATGCGCCGGAATCCTGGAGCGCGCCGGCGTCGCTGAGCCCGCCCGAGGACGAACCCCCGCTCGAACTGGAGGCCCTGCTCGAGCTGGATGCTCCGCTGGATGAACCGCCGCCAGATGAGGCGCCGTCGGCAGTCGAACCGGCGTCGAGTCCCCGGCTTGCATCGCTGATTGTGCCGTCGGTCCCTCCGCCGCCCGCACCATCGGTCGTGGTGCCCGTCACGACTCCGTCATCGCCGTCTCCGGACCCGCAACCAACGAGGGTGAAGCTGAGAAGGGTTGTCAGCACGACTGCGGACAGTCGCGAACGCTGGAAGATTGCCCGAAGTGTTTGGGGCGCAAGAGAGCTTGTCATTGTAGGGCCTGTGATCGCACCGCGTCGTTGGCGGGATGATACGGAAACACGCCCCGGCGCGCCATCAGACCGTGGTGGCAACCGAACGTCTGCCGCCCGCCACGGCGAGAGGGCGCCCCAGTGTGGCAGCCGTCATGCGCGCGGACTCGACCAGGTCGTTGAATTGATCGGGGAACAACGCCTGGGGACCGTCGCTGAGCGCGCAGTTCGGATCGGGGTGCGTTTCGATGATCAGGCCGTCGGCACCCACGGCGATTGACGCTCGGGCGACCGGCAAAACGAGGTCGCGGCGGCCGGTGGCGTGGGACGGGTCGGCGATGACCGGCAGGTGAGTCATCAGCTTGACGGCGGCGATAGCCCCCACGTCCATCACGTTGCGCGTGGCGTCGCCGAAGGAGCGGATGCCCCGTTCGCACAGGATGATGTTGAGGTTGCCCTCGTTGGCGATGTATTCGGCGGCCAGCAGCCATTCCTTGACCGTCGCCGACATGCCGCGCTTGAGCATGACCGGCTTGCCGATTCTGCCCACGTGTTTGAGCAGCGCGGTGTTCTGCATGTTGCGCGCGCCCAGCTGGATGATGTCGGCGTATTCAGCCACGACGTCGGCGCCGTCGAGGTCCATCGCCTCCGTGATGATGGCGAGTCCGTATCGCTCTCGAGCCTGTGCCAGGAGCTTGAGCCCTTCGAGACCGAGCCCCTGGAAAGCGTATGGCGACGAACGTGGCTTGAACGCGCCCCCGCGCAGCACGGTTCCGCCGGCTTTGGCCACGTATTCGGCGGTCGTCATCAGCTGCTCTTCGCTCTCCACCGAACACGGGCCGCCCATGATCACGATGTCGGCACCGCCGATCCGGACGCCGTTTGCCACTTCGATGATCGTATCTCGCTTGCGAAACTCTCGGCTCACCAGCTTGTACGGCGCGGAGACGTGAATGACCTGCGCCACCCCCGGCAGTCCTCGAAGGCGGGTATCGTCGAAGCCCCGGTCGTTGCCGACGACGCCGATCGCGACGCGCTGTTCGCCCGGCATCGGTGCGGGCTCGAAACCAAGAGACTTGATGACGTCGCAGACCGCTCGTGTCTGTTCGATGGTTGCGGTGGGCTCCATGACGATGAGCATGGTGGTCTCCAGGGACGGTTGTGGCGCGGTGGGTCGGCTTGTCCAATCTTCGCAGAGTTAGGACGCGCGGTCAGGTTTCCGGTCGCAATCGGCTATTTGTCAGGTTCCTAACGAAGTTGTTTGGTGTAGCGGATTGACGCACATCAGGCGGGTCGGGTCGCGGCTTTCATGGCCCGGGTGAAGGCGCGAAGCTCTTCGCAAAGTGACGACAGCGACAATTCCCCGGCGGCATGCGCGGCGATGCGACGCACGATTGCGCTGCCGGTGATCGCGCCGTCTGCATTCATGCCTGCGACGCGACGCACATGGTCGGGTGTTGAAATGCCGAAGCCGGCAAGGATCGGCAGCTGCGTCGCCTCGCGAATTCGTCCCAACGTTGCGGGGAGGCCGGCGTCGACCTCGCTCTTTTCGCCGGTGATGCCGATGCGGGCCACGGCGTAGATGTAGCCATCGGCGACTTTGGCGATTTCCGCCATTCGCTCCGCTGTTGTCAGTTCGCTCGCGATGAAGATCGGCGCGATTCCATGTTTGCGCCCGGCATCGACCAGTGGGCCCGACAGCTCCAGCGGTACGTCGGCCGCAAGAATCGCATCGACGCCCGCCGCTGCTGCCGCTTCGTAGAATGCGTCTACGCCGCGCTGCAAGATCAAGTTGAAGTAGATAAGCAACGCGACAGGCACGTCGTGTCGTTGCCGAAATGCCGCGATGAACTCGAGGCAGTCATCGGGCGTCGTACCGGCCGCCAGTGCGCGCTCATCGGCGGCTTGGATCACCGGGCCGTCCGCTGGTGGATCGCTGAACGGGAAGCCGAACTCCATGATGTCTGCGCCGCCTTCCACCAACGCGTCCGCAACGGCCGCCGAAGCTTCCAGCGAAGGGTCGCCGATCACGACGAACGGCATGAACGCCCGCTCGCTCCGTTTCTGCAAGGATTCGAAGACAGCGGCGATCCGGGCGTTCGCGGGTGTTCGTGAGCCGGTCATGAGTTGCCCCCTTCAGCGGTTCTGCGCTGGTCGATCGCCGCCAGGGCGTGCTCGAGGTCCTTGTCGCCCCGGCCCGAGAGGTTGATAACCACGTGTTCATCAGCGGAGAACGCGCCGGACATCCGCAAGACGGCGGCCACGGCGTGAGATGATTCGAGGGCGGGCAGGATGCCTTCGTGTCGACATAGCCATGCGAACGCGTCGAGCGCTTCATCGTCGGTAGCCGCCAGGTATTCGGCTCGGCCCGAACGGTGCAGATGCGCGTGCTCCGGACCGACACCCGGGTAGTCGAGCCCTGCGGAGATGCTGTGCGCTTCGAGCACCTGGCCGTGCGGGTCTTGCAGCAAGTAAGAGATCGAACCGTGGACGCAGCCGGGCCGGCCCTTGCAGAGCGTGGCTCCATGCGCGTCGGTGTCGAGGCCGCGACCGCCGGGCTCCACCCCGATCAGCCGAACATCCGTGTCGCCGATGAAGGCCGCGAACGCGCCGATGGCGTTGCTGCCTCCCCCGACACAGGCCACCACTGCAGCTGGAAATGCGCCGGTGCGTTCAAGCAATTCGGCCCGGATTTCGTCGCCGATGACACGCTGAAAGTCGCGTACGAGCGAGGGGTAAGGATGCGGGCCGGCTGCCGTGCCGAACACATAGAACGCATCGCGGATGTGTTCGGTCCAGTAGCGCAGCGTCTCGTTGATGGCGTCCTTGAGGCTACGTGAGCCCGCCTCGATGGGGACGACCTCGGCACCGAAAAGACCCATGCGACGGACGTTGGGCGCTTGGCGAGCGACATCCTTGGCGCCCATGAAGATCTTAGCGTCAAGGCCGAGCAGGGCACCCGCCATCGCCGTCGCTACACCGTGCTGTCCCGCGCCCGTTTCTGCGATCAACTGGGTCTTGCCCATGCGCTTGGCGAGCAGGCCTTGCGCCAGCGTGTTGTTGGTCTTGTGCGCACCGCCATGCAGCAGATCCTCGCGCTTGAGCCAGACATTGCAGCCCACGTGATCGCTCAACGCGCCGGACCGATAGAGCGCGGTCGGTCTTCCGGCGTAGTGGCTCAGCAGCTGCTGCAGGTCATCGTTGAACTGCGGGTCGTCGCGCGCTTCGAGCCACGCCTGTTCGAGCTCCGCGAGCGCTGGCATCAAGAGCTCCGCGACATAGAAGCCGCCGAACTCGCCGAATCGTCCATCCTGTTTCATGCCATCTCCCCTGCCGTCGACACGCCGCTTCGCGCTGCAGCCACGAACTCGGCGAGCGTTGCGGCATGGATCGTGGTCTCGCCGGTGCGCGGGTCGACCCGTTCCACACCGGAAGCGACGTCGACTGCGATCGGTGCGACTGCTGCGACGGCGTCCGCCACGTTGTCGGCTCGAAGCCCGCCCGCGAGCCAGACATCGACGCCAAAGAGCTGCCCGTCCCGCAGCGTGAGGTCGGCCCAGCGCCAGGCTTTGCCGCTGCCCGGATCGCGACCATCGACGACAAAAGCGGCGACTGTCTCCGCGTACGCAGCCATCAGCGCCGTGTCGTTTACGTGTCGCATATCGATGGCCTTGACCACCGGGCAGATGCTCGCCAATTGACGCGCCACTTCGGGTGTCTCGTCGCCGTGCAACTGGATCATCGCTACGATTCCACTGGCCGCAATCGCTCGCATTTCCGAGAAACTTTGGTTCCTGACAACGGCCACCGGCACCACGTCGCAAAGCTCTTTCGCGATCCCTTCGGCGGCGGTGAGATCGATACGCCGTCGCGCGCCGGGAACGAAATTCAGGCCGGCGAAGTCCACGTCCAATGCGGCGCACTGCCGCGCGTCTTCCGGCGTTCTCAAGCCGCAGATTTTCACGCGGACTTTTCGGCGTGTTGGGGGCTGGATGTTCATGTCGAACCGCCAACAGGCCCATCGTTGCCAAGGCCAAGCGCTCGAATCTTCGCGTCGACGTCGGCCGCCTGCATCAGCGATGTGCCGACAAGCACCGCATCGGCCAAACCGGTAACGCGTTGAACGTCTTCAGCCGTTTCGATGCCGCTCTCCGCCACCCGAACGCGGTCTTCGGGGACGTGATGCAGCAGCTCGATCGCGTGCCGCAGGTCGATCTTCAGCGTCTTCAAGTCGCGGCTGTTCACCCCGACGACAGCAGCAGGCGTCGCGATGGCTTCGTCGAGCTCGGCTTCGTCATGCACCTCGACCAACGCGCCCAAGCCCAGCTCCTCCGTTAGCGCCACCAGCTCGGACAGCGCTGCCGGCGTGAGCAACGACGCCATCAGCAAGACGGCATCTGCGCCGCGACTTCGCGCTTCGACCACCTGGTAGCGGGTGACGATGAAGTCCTTGCAGAGCACCGCGGTCCCGACCGATCCGCGCACCGCTTGGAGCAACGGCAGCCCACCATCGAAAAACGGTCCGTCGCACAACACCGAAATCGCCGCTGCGTGCTTCTCATAAACTTTGGCGCGAGCGAGCAGTCCGTCGACTTCGTTGGGATCGGCGAGTTGTCCGCGGGACGGCGATCGCGGCTTGATCTCGGCGATTAGGCTCGGCGCGCCGCTGCGGCCACGGAGGGCGTCGGCGAACGGACGGGACCGTGATCCTGCGTGCACGTGCAGCGTACCGACGGGACACGCAGCTTCGCGGTCCGCTACGTCGCGAAGGGTTCGCGCGACGATCTTGCCGAGGACGCCCGGCGGTTCCTTCAGCGGCAAACTCATGCGGCGCTCGCAAGCTCATTGCTGGCCGCGCGAAACGCTTCAAAACGCTGCCATGCGGCGCCGGATTCGATCAGCTGCCGGGCCCTGTCCACACCCGCCGCCACGCTCTCCGACACGCCGGCCACGTGCAGCGCTGCCCCAGCGTTGAGAAGCAGGTGGTCGGTTCGCGGCTTGTCGCCCGTTCCGCCAAGGATCGCCTGGAACAACGCGGTGTTCGTCTCGATGTCGCCGCCTGCGACGGTTTCGAATGGGTGGGTCACCAGTCCGACGTCGCCTGGTTCGACCGAAGCGGTCTCAACACGCTGGCCACGGACGTGCCAGACACGCGTGCTGCCCGAGATGCTCAGCTCATCGAGTCCGTCGTCGCCGTGCACTACCATCGCGCGTTCGCATCCCATATCGGCAAGCGCCCTTGCCATCAACTCCGCCATCCGCGCGTCGCTCACGCCCAACAATTGCTTGCGCGTGCCGGCTGGATTGCACAGCGGGCCGAGGAAGTTGAAGACGGTCCGAAATCCAACCGACCGCCGCACCGGTACGACGTGGCGCATCGCCGGGTGGTAGGTCGGCGCGAACAGAAACGCGATGCCGACGCGATTGAGCAGCTCCGATGCCGGCTCCGGACCCGTCGCGAAATGCACCCCGAGCCGCTCGAGGACGTCCGCGCTGCCGCATTTGCCCGAGCTACTCCTGTTGCCGTGCTTGGCCACGCGAGCACCGGCCGCCGCTACCACGAATGCGCACATGGTTGACGTGTTGGCCGTATTCATCCCGCTCCCGCCGGTCCCGCACGTGTCGATCGCGTCTTCGAAACCGGGCAGGGGGACCGCCGCTTGGCGCATCGCCGTGGCCATCCCTGACAGTTCGTCCGCTGTCACTCCTTTGATCGCGAGCCCGGTCAGCAGCGCCGCGGTCTGTGGTTGGCCAAGTTCGCCGGCCATCATCTCGGCCACGATCGCCGCGGCCTGGTCGCGCGTCATGTCATCGCCGCGAAGCAACGCGCTCATCGTTTCGCGATAGGTCGTCATCGTTTCACTCGCCCTGTTGGTCTTGTCGTCGTCATCGTGTCTTCC
>CAZLMW010000138.1:0-7168 GCA_964560875.1 uncultured Enterobacteriaceae bacterium | reverse complement strand
TCCGTTTCCGTGCAGCCGATTACAGCGCCAGGAAGTTCGCAAGCATCCGGCTGCCGTCTGGCGTGCCGATGCTCTCGGGATGAAACTGCACGCCCCACAGCGGCCACGTACGGTGCGAGACGCCCATCACCAGGCCATCGTCCGTCCGCGCGTTCACGTGCAGGCAGTCGGGCAGGGTCGCTGCGTCTGCGACCAGCGAGTGGTAGCGCATCACTTCGACTCGGTCAGCGATCCCGGCGAAGACGCCGCTGCCGTCGTGGTCGAGTTGGCTCGTCTTTCCGTGCACGATCTCGGGCGCCCGCACCACGTCGCCGCCGAAGTGGTGAACGATGCCCTGGTGGCCGAGGCAAACACCGAGGATCGGCACGCTCCCGGCGAGCTGCTCGAGCACCTGCGCGCAAACGCCGAAGTCGCGCGCCTTGGACGGGTGGCCGGGGCCGGGGGAAAGCACGATCCGGCCGGGAGCGAGATCGCGCACAGACGCCAGGTCGATCTTGTCGTTTCGATGAACGTCCACGGACGCGCCCAACTCCCCGATCCGCTGGTAGAGGTTGTGCGTGAACGAGTCGTAGTTATCGATAATCAGGACGTCGACGGGCATTTCCAGGTCCTATGAGCGGGTGCCGGCGGCGATGGCCAGCTCGACGGCAGCGAGCGGCGCGTTGGCTTTGTGGTGACATTCGCGGCGCTCGGTCTCGGGGTCGGAGTCCCAGACGATGCCCGCACCGGCCTGCACGTGGACCGAATCCGGTTTCACAACGAGCGTGCGGATGGCGATCGCGGTGTCCATGTCGCCTCCGACACCGAAGTACCCAACAGCTCCGGCGTAGGGTCCGCGTCGATCCGGCTCCAGCTCGGCCAACAGCTCACACGCTCGGACTTTGGGGGCACCGGACACGGTTCCGGCCGGAAATCCGGCGCGAAGGGCATCGAACATGTCGCGGCCCTCGTCCAACTCGCCGCGGACATCGCTCACGATGTGCATCACGTGCGAATAACGCTCGATGTGCATCGGGTCCTCGACGACCACCGTGCCCACCTCGGCGACGCGGCCAACGTCGTTGCGGCCGAGGTCGAGCAGCATCCGGTGTTCAGCCACTTCTTTTTCATCTGCAAGCAGCTCCTCGGCCAGCGCTCGGTCGTGTTCGTCGTCTCGCCCGCGCGGTCGAGTGCCTGCGATGGGGCGCACGAGGACGTCCCCGTTTTGGACCCGCACCAGCACCTCGGGAGACGCGCCGACGATCGAGAAGCGGGGCAGGCGCAGCAGGAACATGTAGGGCGATGGGTTGAGCGCCCGCAGCGCGCGGTAGAGGACGAAGGGGTCGATGCGTTCGTCGACACGCAACCTCTGGCTGATGACGACCTGGAAAACCTCGCCGGCTCCGATCGCTTCTTTGGCCTGGACCACGGCGTCACGCATCGCCTCGGGTTGCCGATTGACGATCGTCGGAACACGGATCGGATGTTTGCCGCCACGTTCAGGCCATGGCGCGCGCTGCAAGGACGTCGGGGCAGACAAGCGGGCCGACGCCGCGCGAATTCGGCGCGCTCCCTCGTGCCACGCGACCTCCCGATCGCCGTCGAGCGGAACGTGAACGAGCAGGAGAAGCCGGTGGCGCAAGTGATCGTACGCGTACACCTCGTCGCAGAACAGCAGCACCGCTTCGGGGAGGCCGAGTCCCCTGTCGTCCGGCATCGGGACCGGTTCAAAGTAGCGGATGCAGTCAAAACCGATGTAGCCGACGGCGCCGCCATGAAAGGGCGGAAGGGTGGCCGTCGACCAAGCCGACCAGTCAGCTAGCCTTTGCTGCACCGGGACCAGTGGATCGATGAACGAAAACGTCTCCTTCTCGCCTTTGCGATGCCAGGTTCCGACCCCGTCTTGAAGCTCGAGCCGCTCATGCACGCGCGCCCCGAGAAACGACCACCGCCCAAACGCACCGCCGCTGTCCGCGCTTTCGAGCAGGAACGCGACCGAGCCATCGCCTGCCAGCTTGTCGAACACCGTAATCGGCGTGTCGATATCGGCGTGGTAGGCCGCGCAGAGCACCGCGTGGCTGGCGTCTCCGCCGTATGCGACGACCTCGTCGAGCGTAGGTTCGATCACCGTTCTTCCTCCCGATCGACGATCATCACGCCGCTGGTTGGTCGTCCGCCGCTCCGTCGCAGCTGGGCACGCTGATGGGCCCCATCACGCGGGTCGGGGCGGCCCAACTCGACCATCGCGTCAAAAGCCTTCGCGAAGCCGCCGAACTCGCTGTACTGCAGCTGCCGACTGCCGCGCGTGACGGTGGCGATGCCAACACCCAACCCGTCGCGAATCTCCCGCTGGCTATGCCCCGCCGCGATCATCTTCACGATGTTCCAGCGCTCCGCGACCGCGATGAGTTCGGCCGGGGTGAGGATGTCGCGCAGCAAGGCGTGCACGTCTTCGGTGGTGTCCATCGTCGCGAGGACGGCGAGCAGGTCATCTGGCAGGGTCGGTGTCTTCATCAATGCACTGATGCGGGAATGTACTATTTCGCTAGTACAGCAGGTGAGAGAATGGCCGTCAACCACCTGCGCCGCCGGAAGCTGGCCCCCTGACAAAGCCTTCGCTGACAAAGCCGCTGTTGACACGCCGGCCAAAACCGGCTCGCCTGCCCCGATGCACACCGTCCAGGTCGAGCTCGGCGACCGCGCTTACCCGGTGCACGTCGGGGCCCAACTCCTCCCGCAGCTGCCGTCTCTCGTGGCCGGCCTTGGCGCCGTTCCGCGCGTTGTCGTCGTCAGCGATTCAAATGTTGCGCCGCTTTATCTTGGTGCGGTCGTTGCAGGGCTGAAATCCGTCATCGGAATCGTCGACGAGGCCGTCATCCCGGCGGGCGAAACAAGCAAGAACGTCGATGTCCTGACGCGTCTTTGGGACGTTGTTCTCGATGGCGGCGCGGATCGGAAGGTGGTCGTCGTCGCCCTCGGTGGCGGTGTCGTTGGTGATATCGCCGGATTCGCGGCGGCAACCGCGTTGCGCGGTGTGCGCGTGGTCCAGGTCCCGACCAGTCTGCTGGCCCAGGTCGATTCAAGCGTCGGCGGAAAGGCCGCGATCAACCGCTCCCAGGGCAAGAACCTCGTCGGCGCTTTCAAGCAACCGGAGCTCGTTGTCGCCGATGTGTCCACCCTCGCGACTTTGCCACCACGGGAGCTCCGCGCCGGTCTCGCCGAGGCAGTCAAGCACGGTGCGATCCTGGACGCGGACTTGCTCAACCTGATCAACGCGCGAGCGCCGGAGCTCCTCGACGCCGCGGCATCTGCCACGATCCCGGTGGTCGCGCGGTGCTGTGAACTGAAGGCGTCTGTGGTCGCCGCCGATGAGCGCGAGGCGGGCTATCGGCGCGTCTTGAACTTCGGTCACACGGTCGGCCACGCGATCGAAAAACTAGCCGGCTACGGAACTGTCTTGCACGGCGAGGCGGTTGCGATCGGCATGGTGGCCGCTGCTGAGGTTGCCCAAGCCCTCGGCCTCGCCGATGACGGTCCTGGCCGCGCCATCCGGGCCGCCCTCGATGCGTTGGGCCTGCCAAAGTCGATCCCGGCAGCCCACGCGCCCGACGCGCTCATCGACGCCATCGCGCATGACAAGAAGGTGGACGCGTCGTCGATCGGATTCGTCGTTTGTCCAGCCATCGGTACATCGCGCGTCATCGACCTGCCGCTGCGGCGCTTGCACGAAATCCTCGGAGCGATCCATGCCTCCTCTTGAAGCGTCCCGCCCCCCGGTGCGTCGGCTCGCGGTCGCGGTGGCCGTCGTTTTCGCCGCGTCTTTGTGTCTCGGCGTACAAGCCTCGTCCGCATCAGCCCCGGCCGCAAAGTCGGCTGGCAACGCCAAGCCAGGTGCCAAGAAGGCCAGCAAGCCTGCGAAGAAGTCGTCGAAGTGGAGCGTCGACAACCCGCCCGGCAAGCACCGCAACGTCAAGATCGACGTCAAGCGCGGCACGTGGATGTCGGTCACCGTGCATCCGAGCGGCAAGAAGGTTGCGTTCGATCTCCTCGGCGACATCTACGAGCTGCCGATCTCCGGTGGTGATGCCAAGGCGCTGACGTCGGGAATGGCGTGGGATATGCAACCGGCGTATAGCCCCGATGGCCGCCGAATCGCTTTCACGTCGGATCGTCGGGGCGGCGACAACATCTTCCTGATGACCGAAAAGGGCGACAATATAAGGCCCCTTACAAGCGAGAAATTCCGCCTCTTGACGCAACCTTGCTGGGATCCGTCTGGACGTTTCGTAGCAGCGCGCAAGCACTTCACCAGCCGTCGGAGCGCGGGGGCTGGCGAGATGTGGATGTATTTCGAGACCGGCGGCAAAGGCGTCCAGATGACCAAGCGTCGGTCCGAGCAGAAGGACACCGGCGAACCCGCGTTCAGCCCGGACGGACGCTGGCTTTACTACTCGCACGACGCGACACCCGGCAAGATGTTCCAATACAACAAGGACCCCAACCCGCAGATCTACGCCATCGATCGCGTCGACCGTCACACGGGCCGTGTGCATCGATTCCTGGGCGGTCCTGGCGGCGCGACCCGGCCGACTCCATCGCCTGATGGCAAGAAGCTCGCGTACCTGCGGCGTGTCCGCGCGACCACAGTCTTGTACGTGCGCGACCTCGCATCGGGCAGCGAAAAGGCGCTCTACAACGGGATGGACCGCGACCTGCAGGAGACGTGGGCGATCCATGGCACCTACCCCGCCATGAGCTGGATGCCCGACAGCAACGGCCTCGTGTTCTGGGCGCATGGCGAGCTGCTCCGCGGCCATATGACCGGCAAAGTCACCAAGATCCCGTTTCGCGTCCGCGGCACGCGCAAGGTCGCCGAGGCGATCCGATTTGCGGTCGACGTGGCCCCCAAACAGGTCCAGCTCAAGATGTTGCGCTGGGTGCGCGTGGCGCCCAATGGCAAAAACGTGGTGTTCGAGGCGCTCGGCAAGCTGTGGATCCGGTCGCTGCCCAACGGCAAGGCGCGTCGGCTGACATCGCAGGACAAGGACTTCGAGCTGATGCCGGCCTGGTCGCGCGACAGCAGGCGCATCGCGTTTACGACCTGGAACGACAGCACGCTCGGCGCGGTGGCCATCGTCGGCGCATCGGGCGGCACGGCGCGCGTGGTCAGCAAGCAACCCGGCCACTATGTCGAGCCGGACTGGAGCCCCGACGGCAAGGCCCTCGTGGTGCGTCGAACCGGCGGCGGTTGGCTACGATCGTCGCGCTGGACGACCAACCGCGGCATCTTCTGGCTGCCGCTCGGCAAGGGCGCGGAGAGACGTCTGACGTTCGGTGGACGCGACGCACATTTCGCCGCCGATCCCGACCGCGTTTACGTCCGAGTCCCCGACGTTGGCAAAGGCCCCGAAAAGAACAAACGCCAGCGGTTGGAGAGCATCTCGCTGAGCGACCGCCGCCGTCGCGTACACGCCTCGGGCGCTTGGCAGACCCATTTGCAGGTTTCACCAGACGGCAAGTGGCTCGCTTTCCAGGAGCGATGGCACGTCTTCGTCCAGCCGTTCACCGCGACGGCCCGTCCCATGAAGGTCGCGCACAACAGCAAAGCCTGGCCGACGGTTCGGGTCAGCAAGGACGCCGGTGATTTCCTCCACTGGTCGGGCGACAGCCGCACGTTGCGTTGGTCGCTTGGCGCTACACTCTACGAACGAGCGCTGGACGACGCGTTCGCGGTTCTTCGCGACACGTCCGACCTCAAGGACCCCAAGGCCGTTGCCCGTGGTGCCAAGCCAGCCCCGTCCACCAAGATCGGCTTCAAGGTCGACGCCGCGACCGCCAAGGGAACCGGCGCGATTGTCGGTGCGCGGATCGTCACCATGCGCGGCGAGGAGATCATCGAAGACGGCTCGGTCGTCTGGCGCAACAACCGAATCATCGCCGCCGGCAAACGCGGCGACATCAAGATTCCCGCTGGCGCGAAGACCTTTGACGGCAAGGGGCTCACGGTGCTGCCCGGTTTCGTTGACGTTCATGCGCACGGTGCGCAGGCGACCAATGGCATCACGCCGCAACAGAACTGGGGCAATCTCTCGCTGCTGTCGTTCGGTGTGACCACGATTCACGACCCGTCAAACAACACCCACGCAGTGTTCGCCGCATCGCAAATGCAGCGCGCGGGCACCATCGTCGCGCCACGGCTCTTCTCGACTGGCACGATCCTTTACGGCGCGCGCCACTTCTTCACCGCCGATGTCGACAGTCTCGCCGACGCCGAGCGCCACATCCGCCGCATGCAGGCCGCGGGCGCATTTACGGTCAAGAGCTACAACCAACCTCGCCGCGACCAACGCCAACAGGTTCTCGCCGCCGCGCGCAAGCTGAAGATGATGGTCGTCCCCGAGGGCGGCGCCGTGTTCATGCACAACATGACCCAGGTCATCGACGGCCACACCGGCATCGAACACGCCATTCCCCTCGCGCGGGCCTATGACGACGTGGTCCAACTCTGGGCAGGCACCGAGGTCGGCTACACCCCCACGCTCGGGGTCGCGTACGGCGGACTCGGCGCAGAGAACTACTGGTACGCCAAGACCCGTGTCGACAAGAACAAACGGCTCGGTGCCTTCGTGCCGCCCGCGGCGATCGACCCGCGCGCCAGGCGCCCCAAGAACGCCCCCGACAAGGAGTGGAACCACATCGAGGCTGCCCGGTTCGCCAACCGCCTCGGTCGTTCGGGGGTTCGCGTCAACCTGGGCGCTCACGGTCAGCGCGAAGGCCTCGCGGCACATTGGGAGCTGTGGTCGTTCGTCCAGGGCGGCATGACCCCGCTGCAAGCCATCGCTGCGTGCACGCGCAATCCCGCCTGGTACGTCGGGCTCGACAAGGACATCGGCAGCATCGCGCCCGGCAAACTCGCCGACCTGATGGTCGTGGCCGGCAACCCGCTCAAGGACATCCGCGTGTCCGAGAAGGTGAAATGGACCGTGCTCGGCGGCCGCGTGTTCGATGCGGCGACAATGGACGAGCTATCACCCCGCAAGGTCAAGCAACCCACGCTCTTCTGGAAAAAGGCCGGTGAACCGCACGCCGCAGTCCGCATTTGGGGACAGAACCACGTCTGCGGCTGTGGACGTCACTAGATGTGCCGGGCACGAGTGCTGAGCCGTTTTTCTTGCCATGTGATCCCGTT
>CAZLMW010000137.1:8007-20063 GCA_964560875.1 uncultured Enterobacteriaceae bacterium | reverse complement strand
AGCGGGAGCGGGAGCGGAAGAGCGGATCGCCATTCTCGCCGCGCACATCTACTCTGCATGGGCCCTGAACGGGAGCCTGAGCGGTGGGCCTGACACAACAAATCGAAGTCGTGCCCGCTTGGCGCTGGCTGTTGAGCGAGAGATGAGCTGCCTCTGCGCGGCGTCGCGGCCTTGATCACGCGCCATGCGTGAAAGCGCGCCGGCATCGTGCGACCCAGAAGCTCCCACCGCGGCTCAATCGGTTCATTTCAACCGTTTCGTTTCGACCGACCGGTCTGGGAGGCGGCTTGACGCGCCCAGGACCCGGGCAATGGCGGAGCAACACGCGGCCGGACCACCTCAAGCGAGCGTGCCACGACTCGATGCGGCGGCTCAAGACCGAACGCATCGACCTCTACCAGCTGCATGTCGTGGGCGATGGCGTGCCGATCGAGGACAGCATCGGCGCGCTCAAGGAGCTGCAGGACGCCGGCAAGGTGCGCCACATCGGCGTCAACCTCCGCCTCGGCACCGCTTTTTCGCGCTGCCGTGAATCGGCGCGCACTACCGCGGTCACAACGAATCGGTTTGTGATATGGCGCCTTCGTGTTACACGGCCCACCCGGATCGCCGCTCTGTGAGCGTGACAGGTCCGCCCACGAAAGGAGCTGAAGATGGCAGTCACACCGAGCAAGGATTACAAGCGGCGCGAGCGTGAGCAGCGGAAGATGGCCAAGCGCGAGGCCCGTGCGGCTGCCAAGGCTGCCAAGAAGCGCGAGGCCCAGGAGGCTGCAGCGGCAGCGGCCAAGACTGAAACTCAAGAGCCGTCGTAGCGGCCATCAGCGCGCCCAATGCGGCGCGACACCTGCATTCCGCAGCTGCGCTCGCACACGTTGTCCGTGTTGCAGTTGACGCCTTTTCCGGCGCATTCGCCGCTGCCTTCAGAGTTGGCGACACACGGTCCGCCCAGCGCGCCGGGCAGCTTGCAGATCAGCTCCTGGCCACACACGTAGCCGGGCGCACACTTGATGGCCTGGCAATCGCGTCAGAAAGTGGCGTGAATCGGATGTGAACGACCGTTGCACCCAAGGCGATAGGCGCCCCGGAAAGCACTGAGAATCAGTGGCTTACACCCTAAGTGACCGGCATTGTCGCTAGCGGTGGCTAGCGGGCTTTGGGGGAAGGACTGCACGCCCGAACGTCGCCGCAGACGCAGCCGGGGGCGAGCAGCAAGATGGCTGCGGACGGCACGCCGGGGCGCAGCTTTTCGCGGTAGAGCAGCCCGATCATCACACAGCTGCCGACGTCACCCGCGCGGCACCGGGCGACTGTGGCTGCCGTGCCGGATTGGAGCGCCTCGGCGTACGTCGGGATGTTTCGTGGCGGCACGACGTCGCGGTTTTCGCGGAGATCGGGATAGTCCTTCTTCGCCACCTCGGACCACTTCACGGACTGGAAGTCTCGCAGCGTGAACCACGCAGTGAACCGAGACAGCGAGCCGTCGTGTCGATCATCGGGCAGGCCCGTATGCAGCCACCCGTACGAGAGGGACAACTGGCGCGGAAACGCCAACCCCCCGAAATACCAATCGGTGATGTGGAGCCAGTAGGTGCCGCGTGATTGCGGATGGCGCCACAGCGGACCGCCGAACGATGACGCGGTGAACGCCTTGACCGTCAGCGACCGCCATTGTCCACCGCTGCGCTTGAGGAGCGCGAGGTACGTGGCGCCAACCGGGAACACGTCGCCCCAATCCGCGCTGGACCGCAGCCGCCGGGTGTACCGGACTTTGAGCGCGGCCCCCTTCTTGGGCGTGCCTGGGCGCGCCATCACGACCCTTTGCACACGCACGGTGACATCGAAAGCGGCTGTGCGTGAGCCGCGAAAGTTGGTCAATCCCTGCGTGCCGGACGGCACACCGGAGTCGCCCTTGGAATTGACGACGTTGGCCATGTGCTCGGAGGTGACGAGCGCGACGAGATCCGCTTCGGCGATCAATTGATGCAGCGGCTCGCGGCGCCGCGATGACGCCAACGCCGGTGTCGTCAGCGCTGCGCAAAAAGCGGCGAGTAGCAGGCCGACGACCGCGCTCTGGGCCACCAGGTTTGCGGCAAAGAATGACGTTGGCATGCCCACAATATGGGCCTCGACCAGCCGGACGTCCATCGAGAAAGCGCCGTTTCGCCACGCCGTCGATGCGTGGCATCCTGCCGCTATCGGTGCTTGAAGGGGCGCGGCGGTCCGGCAACGTTGCTGTCGTCCGCGCGGTTTGGGGGGGACACGTGGCGCAGACATCGTCCAGCGAACAACGGTTCTGTCCGAGCTGCGGTTTGCACGTCGATTCCGGGCGGTGTTGAGTTCGACGGTTCGCTCGCAATGAACCCGTAACAACGCCCGCGGGTATGACCCGGTCCGGTGTGATCTTGGGCCGGATGCAGGGTCTCCAAGCACATCAGGCCGATGACGACTCGATCTCGACGCCGCCGCCGGCCCTGCCGGTGATGTAGCGATTGTCGGGCAACTTCAGCGTCCAGTTTTCCTCGTCGCTCGTGTTCATGAAGGTGCGCGCGACGAGGCCGTTGTCGAACGATACGGCGAGCGCTCCGTCAACCGCGGCGGAGATGGCGCTGACGGCGGTGTCTTCGAGGCGATTCAGCACGGCCCCAAGCTTGCCCAGGTCGTCCTGTGAGCCCAACACGACGCCATCGGGCCCGTCGATGCGCCACGCGCAGTCCTGGATCCAGAGGTGAAATGCGCCGTACACCACGCCGAATTCATCAGCGGGCCGTGGATCGCCGAGCTCGATGGTCCACATCGACCCGTGCCCCGGGCGTCCACCCCAGGCGCGCTGTCCGGCCGCGGCCACCAGGACCGCATCGATTTGTTCTTGGGTCATCTCGCTCATGTCCGTCGATCAACCCCCGAACATGGCGAGGCCTTCCTCGACGATCTCGTGGTAGCCGAGGTTCTCGCCGGAGATGGCGCGGTGCAGCTGCGTCTTCTGATCCTTGGTCAATGGCGTGCCCAACTGCCGGCCGATCTCGCGACATGCGTCCTTGAATTGCTTGTTCTGGGCCTGGTTGTTGCCCGGGGTGCCGCCGCCGGACATCTGCACCTGTGCCGCATCGCTCGACCCGGCAACCTACCGCGCCGTGGGCGGCGTTCCAAGAGACCCGCTCGACGACCTGATTACGACAGGGTGTACCGGCTACACCCCCGGACGATTGGTTGGCGCGAGCACCGTGTCCGCGCAGCGACTTCGTCCATAGGGTCGTTATGACAACGACATTGGACCCGCCATTCAAGCTGACGTCACTATCGGCAGCTGCTTCTGTCGCCGTAGATTCGGGTCCGCTCGATTCGGGTCCGCTCGATGCTGGCGCTGTGGATTCGGGTCCGCTCGATTCGGGCTGCGATCAAGTGCGATGACGGCAACGTGTGCACCACGGACAGCTGCGAGCCAGGCACCAAGTCCAAACCCGGCAAGGGCTGCACGCACATCAACGACGACAATGCGGTGTGTAGCGATGGCGACGACCGCACCACCGACGATTCCTGCACCGCGGGCAGCTGTTCGGCCACCACGACGTATCACGAGTCGCTTGTTCCGGCTCAGACGTCAGCACCGGAGAGTTGGGAGGCGGTCGTCACGTTGCCGGCCCGCCGCGCGATTTGGGCCGGTCATCGTGTCCCCAAGGGCAAGGCCGGCACGTTCGCCGTCATCGCGGGTACGGACCGCACCGCCAGTGACCAACTATGCGGCGACTGCGCTCGCAGCGTGCGGCAGCGGCAACGCGTGTATCGCTGGAAAATGCGTCGCGACGGCAGGCAAGACATGCAAAGACGTGCTGGCCAAGAACAAGAGCGCCTCGGACGGCCTGTTTCTGCTCGATCCAGACGCAAGCGGACCGGCGGGTCCAGCGAAGCTCCACTGCGATATGAAAAACGGGGGCAGGACCCTGCTGTTCAACTTCTACGACACCGAACTTGACGACATGCCCAAGAGCACCGCCTCGTTGGCCGCTGGGTGGTATGTCGACGACCCCAGCAAACCGTCGCGATGGCGCACCGGGACCGCCATCGTGGCGCCCAAGCTCGGCAAGCACGTGTCCGCCTCTGTCGGCCCGGCTTTCGTCAAGGCGCTCGTCGCCGCCGGCGGTGGCAAGCACCTGCGCATGTGCCTGTATTCGGAATTTGGAACCAGCGAGTCCTGTCGATCCAGCGACGGCGTGGCAGGTAAGCGACTGACCATCACGGCCGCGCCCGCGTCGGTTGGCAACACCGAGCTGAAGCGATACCGGCCCACCGTGCGCAAAGAGACGCTGCCCTGTTCGATCGCCCACACAGGCCATGACAAAACCAGCGCCAAACTGTCATCGCCATGGGGCATCGAGACCCCGGGCGATCGGTAGATGCGTTCCTGAACCATGGCGGGCGGACCGCTTCGACCCCACAATGGCCTCCGCACCGCCGAGACGATCGGCGCCTGGAAGCAGCCGATGCCACAACACGACAGACGACCGCGCAACGCCGCCGCTTCCGGCGGGCACGACCGCACCGCAGCCAATCGCGCCTCCTCGCCAGCGCATCCAGCGGCAGGCGGCACCTACTCCGAGGGCCGCGAGTCCGTCCGACCCGCCATCGCACCCACGTACACCGTCAAACCCGGCGACTCGCTGTGGGATGTCGCGGCCACGCTGCTCGGCGACGGCACCAAGTGGGTCGGGCTGTACGCCGCCAACCGTGACGTCCTGCCAAACCGTCACAGCATCGCGATCGGCACCGTGCTGCAGATCCCCGAGCACCTGCGGCCGGCATCGGCCACCACACCCGCCGAAGACCAGCCCGCCAGCGAGGCCACGCCCGAACGTACCTACACCGTGCACCGGGGCGACAACCTGCACATCATCGCGAAGAAGGAGCTCGGCGACGCCGGGAAATGGGCCGACTTGTGGAAATGGAACCGCGACAAGCTCCACAACCCCAACCTGCTGGTCGCTGGCATGAAACTTCGGCTCGGACCGCCCAACGGAGAACCCGCAGGCCCCGCCGCCCCCGTCAGCGAGAGCGAGCCGTCACCCGCGCCCGTCGTCGATCCGAGCCAGGCTGACCCGGCGGCCGAGGAAGACGCCAACAACGCCAACGACACGAGCCGCAGCAACAGCCCCAACAACGCCGCCGAAAACAACGAAGGCATGTCGCCCGATGGCCCGATGGCGGTCGGCAACACGCCGCTCGAACGCAACATGGCGCGGCTCTGGAACACCAAGGGCAAGTTCATCAAGGAGCAAGCCGGCAAGCTCGGAATCGAAACAGCCGTGGCGGCCGCGGTGCTGGAGGTCGAGAGCAACGGCGGCGGGTTCACGTCCGACGGCACGATGGTCATCCGCTTTGAGAAACACATCTTCCGCGACCTGACCGGTCAAAACGTGTGGGTGCGCCATACCGGTCGCCAGTCGGACGAACACGACGCGCTCAGCCGCGCCCGGGAGATCAACGAAAGCGCCGCCTACGAGTCGATCAGCATGGGCGCCGCGCAGATCATGGGCTTCAACGCCCAGCGCGTCGGCTATGCGGACGCCAAGGACATGTACGAGGACATGAAGGCGAGCGAAAAAGCCCAGCTGGCCGGCCTGTTCGAGTTCATCCGCACCAGCCTGGGCTTGATGCGGGCGGCGACGTCGAAGAACTGGGCCAATTTCGCCTACCTCTACAACGGTCCCGGATACGCGGCCAACGCCTATGACACCCGCATGGCGGCCGCCTACGGTGCCTTCAACCGCGTCATCGCGCGGATGCACACCAGCTGATTCGCGCCCAACATCGAAGCGAAAAGACAGGTGAACCAACGAGTCTGCCGCGGCCGGTGGTCAGGCGGGTAGAGCGCGGGTACACGCTCGGCGCCCCGCCCCTGGGGCCCTGCTGCGTGTTGATCCAGACGGTCCGCGTCGAGCTTGGCTGAGGCTGGCTCTGGTACCGGGTCAGCCGGGGTTAGCCGCCCAGCGCGCGCCGGAACGCGGTGCGGATCTTGCGGTCGTCGCAGTAGATCTCTTCGACGCACTCGGAGTCGAGCAGCGTCTTGCGCAGGATCTTGAGCACGTGCTTGGGGTTGTGCGCGTCCATCGCCGCGATCGTCAGCTCGTCGGCGAGCGGGTCGAGGTTTTCGGGCTCGACCTCGATGTCTTCTGCGGCGGTCATCGTCTGCACGGCCTGCACGATCGCGGCGCGCACCGCCTTGGCCTCATCGCTCGCATCGGGACCGATAACCGGTGGCGCTTCGGCCTCTTCTTCTTCGCTGGAACCGGCGATGAGATCGGCGAGCTTGGCGGGCATGGGACGCTCCGAGGGCTGGATGAGAACGGCAGCGTAGCGGCACGGCGCGGCGCTTTCCAGCGTTCGTTTTTGTGCGCGGACGGGCGCAGCCGATGGCAAAATGTGCCGCAGATGCTACGGTCAGGGCCCGTAGGGATTTTGCCCGTCCTGCCCCCTTGGCGAACCAGGCCTCATGCACGCATACGTCCGTTTTCGACTTCCCGACGGGACACTGCACGTCCTGGGTCCGGGGGATCTCATCGGCCGGCTCGAATATGCCGCGCTGCACATCGACGACGCGCGCATCTCGGAGGCCCACGGTCTGGTCAGCTTGCGTGGACGGGAGCTGAAGCTGCTCGCTTTGCGCGGGGTCTTTGCTGTCGACAACAAGCCGGTCTCGGAAGTGGTGCTCCAACCCGGAGTGGCGATTCAGCCGGCTCGGGACCTGACCATCACGGTCGAAGATGTCGCGTTGCCCGACGCCGTCATGGCCCTTGAAGGCGACGGCCTCGCGCGGCAAGTGCTCAGCGGCGCCAACAGCCTCTTCATGCGACCGCGACCGGCGTTGGAGGCCCGCTACAAGGCCGAAGCGGCGGCGCACCTTTACAGCACAGGCGATGGCTGGCGGCTCAAGATCGGGGACAGCGACGCCCGGCCCATTCACGTGGGCGACACCTTCGCCATCGACGGCATCAAATTCACAGCCGTTGCGGTTCCACTCGAGCTTTCGGCGAGTCCGGCGACGCGGCTTGAAGGCGGCGTACAACGACCGCTGCACATCGTCGCCCACTTCGACACCGTTCATCTGCATCGCGAAGGCAGCCTGGTGCTCGCGCTCGACGGCATCTCGGCGCGCATCATCTCGGAGCTCGTCGCGTTCGGCGGCCCCGTGAAGTGGCATATCCTCGCCGGCGAGATCTGGTCATCCACCGACGACAGGAGCTCATTGCGTCGCAAGTGGGACATCTCGCTCGCCCGACTACGGCGCAAGCTGCGTGGCGCCAGGATTCGCAGCGATCTCGTCCGCGCCGGGGGCACCGGGATGGTCGAGCTGCTGCTGTACGAGGCCGATCGGGTCGATGACCACACCTGACGATCCCCAACCCGACGTCGACTGGGGCGCCGCGGAATGGGGAGGTTCAAGCCCCGGTCAGGCGGTAAGCGGCGCCCCGTGGCTGCACGAATCCGAGGCTGACAAACCCGCCCATGAGACCGCTGACAGCGTCGTCCTCGGGCGCTACGAGCTGCGCGGAGAGCTCGGCCGTGGCGGCATGGGACAGGTGCTGGTCGCCCACGATCGGCTGCTGGGTCGCGACGTCGCCCTCAAGCGTTTGGCGCCCGGCTTGGCGCGCCGCGAAGACGTCGGCAAACGCCTGGCGCAAGAGGCCCGCATCACCGGTCTGCTCGAGCACCCGGCCATCGTTCCCGTGCTCGATGCCGGCCGGGATGAGACAGGCGCGCCGTTTTACGTGATGCGCCTCGTGCGCGGCAAGACCCTGGCCGCTGCCGCCGAAGAAGCTTTCGGCCTGTCCGAACGCCTGCGCTTGCTGCGCCATTTCCTCAACGCGTGCGAGGCGGTCGGCTTCGCGCACCGAGCCGGCGTCATTCACCGCGACGTCAAACCCGACAACATCCTCGTCGGCGAGTTCGGCGAGACCCAGGTGGCCGATTGGGGCTTGGCCCGCTGGGAACTTGGCGACGACGCGGGGGCCGGCGGCGATAACCTCCTTGCGGATGCTCCCGAGCTGACCCGCATCGGCGCTGTCGTCGGAACCCCCGCCTACATGAGCCCCGAGCAGGCACGCGGCGAACCTGCGACGTCCGCGAGCGATGTCTTCAGCCTCGGCGTCGTGTTGTGGCAGCTCGTGGCGGGCGAGCATCCATTGATCGGCAAGAGCGGCGACGAAATGGTCGCTTCGATGCGCAACGAGGACGTCCCCGACCTGCGCAGCCGGATGCCTGAAGCGCCGCCTGAGCTCGCGGCCATCGTGCTGCGCGCGACCGCACGACGGGCCGCAGACCGCTACGAAAACGCGAAGGACCTCGCCGACGATGTGGAGCGCTACCTCGATGGTCGCCGGGTCCACGCGCACGACTACACGCAGCTGGAATTGCTCGAACGGCTCGTCTCCGCGTGGCGGGCTCCCCTCGCGGTTGCCGCGATCGCACTCGTGGTCGTCTCAGCCGTCGCGGTGGGGTCTTTTCAACGAACCGCCCAGGAACGAGACCGCGCTATTGACGCCGAGGCCAAGGCCGTCAACGCGCGACGCGACGCCGATGCCAACCTCGCAGACTCGCTGCTCCAACACGCGAAGACTGCGATGACACGCGGCCACCGTGCCCTGGCCGAGATCTTCGCCGCCGCCGCTCTGAAACGGCGCGACAACGCCGAAGCACGTGGGATCCTTGCCGGCTTCAGCGCGGCACCGCGGCCCAAGCTCGTCGCGCGGGTCTCTCTGCCACCATGCGCTCGCATTCACCCGTCCAAGAGCGGCGACAGCATCGGCTGCGCGGGTCCCGACGGCGGGTCGGTGTGGCGGTGGCGCGACGGCGGCTACCAGAGGGCCTGGAATCGAGAGGGCCCGGTCGGTGACGTCGTGGTTTCCGACAAGGCGGGCAAGACCGTCATCTTTCATCGGCAGCAACAGTTCGTGGCCGACACGGCGACCGGCAAAGAGACAGGCCGCCTTCTCGCGTTTCGCCCCGGGCGCTTGCTCGAACCCGCCACCGCCGGCGAGCAGGTCCTGCTGTATGGACCGCCCGGCATCGTCTTCGTGCTGCCCGACGCCGCCACGTCGACCGTCCCCATGCAATGCGCTGGAATCCCGCCGCTCAGCGTGGCGACGCTGCATGAAGATGGCGAGCAAGTGGCTATGGTCTGCGACGACGGCGCCGTGGTTGTGGTGCGGCCGCTCGAACCAACGCGTCCACGCCTGCGGATCCAAGCCGATTTCGCCCCCCAGCAGGGCGCAACCGCAGCCGCTTGGTTGCCCGGTGGCGCGACCCTCATCGTCGGCACACGGGACGGCTCGCTGGCGCTTGTCCACATCAGCGAGGGCCGCAAACAGCTCATCGGGCGCCTCCAAGGCGACCAGGTCTCCGCCATCCAACCACACCCGACACGCCCCATCGCCGCTGTCGTCAGTGACCGCGGCCACGTGACCACCTGGGACATCGGCGAGGGACTTGTCACGACGCGAATCCCAGGCGCAGCGGTGTTCGCGGCGCGATGGCGCGACGACGAGCTGTGGACATTCGGCGAAGATCTGAAGCGCTGGCGGCTCCCCGAAAAAGCGGTGGCCATCCGTGTTTGGAGCGGCCCGATCCGCGCAGGTTTGAGCTCCGTAACCGTGTCGCCAGACGGGGACACCCTCGCCATCTTGTCGGGCACCGGCCAGCTGCGCATTCACGAGCACACGTCCGGCAAGCTGGTCTACTCCGACCGCTTCCAAAGGCGCGTGCTCAAGGGCGGACAGTTCCGAAACGGCGGACGCCAATTCGCCGCCTGGGCCGCCGGCAGTCCCGCGCTGCGCCTGTACCAAACCGACCCCTGGCGGCCGATTCGAACCGTGCCCGGCGCCGGAATGAAGCGCGCCGCCTGGCTCAAGAGTGGCTGGCTGCTCGTCGCGCCCTATTCCAACCACTTGTCGGCGGTCGGCTTTGTCGGCGGGGAGCGACAGGTTCACCTTATGGCCCGCGGTTTCTTCCAAGACCTCGCGGTGCCCAACGACCTCAGGTTCGCGATCGGCACGACCGAAAAAGGACAGCTGCACCGCATCGACGACGGCGTCCCTCCCAAACCGACAACCATGCCGGCCAAACGGCCCGTCGCGCGGCTCGCCCTCTCCGGCGACGGCCAAGTCCTGGCGCTGCTCCAAGGCGGCACGATCGTGATTGAAGACCTCGCCTCAAGGCGCCAAATCGGCGCGGTCGAAGCACTCCTGGGCCGAACCTATGGGATCGCGCTCAACGGGGACGGAACACGTCTGGCGGCGGGTCTGCGCGACGGCAGCGCGCGGGTCTGGGACGTGAAGAAGTCGCGGCTACTCGGCGTGCTGCGCGGCCACGAAAAGCTGGTGGCCGATGTGGCGTTCGACGACGTGCACGGTCAGCTGGTGACGGCGAGCTGGGACGGCTCGGTGCGCACCTGGAACCTCGACACGCTGACTCGGCCAGCCGCGGACCTTGTCGACGAAATCAACGCGGCGTGGGATATGTCCCTGCCGACCGCGTTGCGCCTGTCCGCACGCTGATTTGAGGCGGGCTGAAGCAATCGTCCAGGAGCCCCGATGAACCGCGACAACCCCGCGTACAAGGCCTCCCGCAAGTCGTTGGACTGTGTGCAAAATCACCGCAAGGAAGACTGGCTCGCCCTCTTCGCCGACAACGCCTGCATCGAGGATCCGATCGGCAAGTCGATGCTCGACCCTGTTGGGGAAGGCCACCGCGGCAAGGCGGCCATCGAGCGCTTCTGGGACCAGAACATCGCGCCCAATCGCATCGAAGTCACCTGCCACCGCTCCTGGACCGCGGCCGCCGAAGTCGCGCACCTGCTCACGCTCACGACGACGCTGCCGGGCGATCACAAGGTCGCTGTCGAGGCGGTCTTCACCTACGCCGTCGACGCGGACGGCTTCATCACGAACCTGCGCGGCTACTGGGAGATGAGCGACATCGCCCCCGTGAAGCCCTGAGGTCAAAGACCCCGTCCCCCCCCGCCCCGCCAAACCGGAATCCGACCATGCGCTTTCACTATGCCGACGCGATGATCAACCCCGCGTTCTACGCCCCGATTGCCCGCGCGCTCGAGGCGTCGGGATGGCACGGCATGACCATCCCCGACAGCATCTGCTACCCCGAAGAGAGCGACAGCAAGTACCCGTACACGCCCGACGGCAACCGCGAATTCCTCAAGGACAAGCCCTTCCTCGAGCCGCTGCACCTGGTCAGTGCGCTCGCAGCTGTCACCGAATCGCTGACGTTCACGACGTTCGTCTACAAGCTGCCACTTCGCCACCCTGTCCATGTCGCCAAGGCGGTGTCGACCGTGTCGGTGATGTCAGGCGGCAGGCTGCTCTTTGGGGTCGGCTCGAGTCCGTGGCCCGATGACTACCGCATCCTGGACGTACCGTGGAAACGCCGCGGCAAGCGCATGGACGAGTCGATCGCGATCATCCGCGGGCTCGAAAAAGGCGCCTTCTTCAAGTTCGATGGCGAGGTCTACAGCTTCGAGTCGCTGCAGATTTGTCCGGTATCCGTGCAGCCCACGCCCATTCTCATCGGCGGCCACTCCGAAGCCGCGCTCAAGCGTGCGGCACGGTCGGGAGATGGTTGGCTACACGCTGGAGGCTCAGCGGAAGAGCTGGCCAGGCTGATCGCGCGACTCAATGAGCTGCGAGACGAATACGGGACAGCTGACCGCCCATTTCGCATCGGCGTTATCTCGATGGACGCCTACCGTCCTGATGGTGTGAAGCGTCTCGCGGACCTTGGCGTTACAGACGTCATCGTCGGCTTCCGAAACAGCTACCAGATGGCGCAGGACGACGAACCCATCGAGCGCAAGATCGGCGCGCTCAAGATGTATGCTGAGAAGGTGATCGCGACCGTGAACGCCGGCGGCTGACCGACGAACGCCAGGTCAGGGGCGTCGGGTCAATCGCGTCAGGTCATTGGCGTCAGGTCATTGGCGCTGGGGTTGGTTGGCGTCCTTCGACGTCTTGGGGCGCGGGCGGTTGCCGCGGACGAGCGGCGTGGGACACGAG
>CAZLMW010000137.1:0-7907 GCA_964560875.1 uncultured Enterobacteriaceae bacterium | reverse complement strand
CTTCGACGTCTTGGGGCGCGGGCGGTTGCCGCGGACGAGCGGCGTGGGACACGAGGCCTTGAACATCCAGCTGGTCATCGGGCCGCCGTCGCAGTTGGGCGAGACCTTGACGTCGACGTGGCTAGTGCGGCCGGGGCCGTAGCGCAGCTTGACGCTCTTGCCCGCCTCGGAAACGCAGCCGCTGTCGTAGAGCTCTTTGCCCTCGTAGAACACCTGGATGCGGTCCTGGGCTTTGCGGGTTTCGTAGTAGAAATCGAACGTGCCGCCGTTTCGACCCAGCTCCATTTCGAAGCTCGGCGGCACCTTGTTGTTGCCGGTCATCGCCTCGCCATCGCAGAACGAATCGCCGTGCGTCTCACACCCCGAAAGGCTCGCGCACAGGGCCAAAGACGCAAACGCAGCCAAGCAGCGCGGCGCGCGTGTGAGCAAAGTGTTCATCGATTCCTCCATCCCGCGGCGCGACATTACCACGCAACCCGGCAGGATCCACGCTCAAACCGGTGGCTATCCGCCCGTTCCAACGGTGTTTGCGCATTTCTCGGTGTAGACACACGTGTAGCCCGTTTCTGCGGACCCGTTGGGCCCCGACCCTTGCTTGCACGTCGCTTTCAGGCACGGATCGGACGAGCTGTGGCACGCCGGGACCCCATTGGGTTTGCACGCCGGTCCCGTGCAGCTCACGTCGGCTTTCGTGTGTTTGCAGAGCCCGGTCGCGCCGTCGCAGGAGTCAGCGGTGCACGGCGTCCGGTCGTCACAGGTGCGCGTTGTGCCCTTGCATTTGCCGGACTTGCAGCGGTCGATCACGGTGCACTTGTCGCCGTCGTCGCACTTGGTGTTGTTGTTGCCGGCCTTGGTCAGGCAGCCCTGCTTGTAGTTGCAGTAGTCGATGGTGCACGGGTTCTTGTCGTCACACTGAACCTTTGTCCCACCCGCGCACTTGGCGTAGGCGCCGTACTTCACGCACTTTTCGTTGGCGGTGCACTTGTTGTTGTCGCTGCACGTCGCGCCGAATTTCGGCTTGATGCTGCATTGGCCGTACTTGACCCCGTTGCTGGAGGTCTTGACCGTGCAGGTGTTGTCGTAGCACGCCGCACCCACACATTTGTCGCGCGAATACAGACATTTACCCGACTTGCATTGGTTGTACGTGCAGGGGTTGCTGTCGATGCAGTAGGCGCCGTCTTTGGCCTTGGTGTAGCTGCAGAGGCCGTCCGCAGGGTTGCACTTGTCGTACGTGCAGGGGTCGCCGTCGTTGCAGATCTCGGCGTTGTGCGTGCCGTAGCAGCCGTAGTTCGGGTAGCACTTGTCGAGAGTGCACGGGTTGTTGTCATCGCACTTGACCGGGTCGTAGCTGCACTTCTTCTTGGCGTTGTCGCACGTGTCGATCGTGCACTTCTTGTTGTCGTTGCAGACCCTGGGATTGCTGCCCACACACACGCCAACCACGCTGCAGGCGTCGGACTGGGTGCACCACTTGCCGTCATCGCAGGTCGCGCCGGCGTCCTTGGGCGTCTTGATGCACTTGGGCAGGGCCCCCGATCCATCGCACGTCGCGGTGTTGCATGCGTTGGCCTGGTCATTGCACTTGGTGTACGACTTGGTCGCTACGCAGCTGCCGCTCTTGTTGCACTTGCTCTCGGTCGTGCACGAGCTTCCGTCGTCGCATTTTTCCCCGTCGTCGATCTTGTTTTCGCACTCGCCGTTGTCGCACTTGTCCTTGGTGCACTGGTTGCCGTCGATGCAGTCCTTGTCATCTTTGCACTTGCAGCCCTTTTGCTTGTTGTCCCAGACCCCGGACTGGCATTGGCCCCAAGCGTCGCACTTGTCCCCCTTGGTGCACTTCTGCCCGTCGTCACACCCGGTCCCTTCCTTGATCGGTTCGTATTGGCACCCGCCGGTGAGCGGGTTGCAGAACTGGGTCTGGCAGGCCTTGGCTTTGAGCTTGCACGGCGCGGTTGTGCCGCCCTTGCACGACGCTTTGCCGTCGCATTTTTCGCCGCTGGTGCACTTATTTCCATCGTCGCACACGGCGCCCGAAGGTTTGGGCTTGAGACCGCACTGCCCGCTCTTGACGTCGCACGAAGCGAGGCTGCAGGTCCCGCCGGCGGGGCACGATTTCAGCTTGCCGGACGCACACTTACCGTTGCTGCAGTAGTCGCCTTGAGTGCACTGGTTGCCGTCGCTGCACTTGGCCGATTTGCCCTTGGGTTTCTTCACGCACTTGCTGGCCGCCGCGTCGCAGAAACCGGAGTTGCAGACGTCCGCCACTTCGGCGCATGACCGCGAGGAGCTGGCCGCGCATTTGCCCTTGCCGTCGCAGCTTTCGTTGAGCGTGCAGAACTTGCCGTCGTCGCACGCGTGGCCCTTCTTGTGCGGGTACTTGGTGCACTTGTACTTGGACTTGCTGAGCGACGCGCAACCGGCCGAGAAGCACGGGTCGGACGATTTTCCGCAGTCGGGGTGGAGGCCGGGGACGCATTTGCCGGCCTTGCAGAAGTCCTTGACGGTGCAGCCGTTTTGGTCGGCGAAGCAGGGCGCGCCTTCGGTCTTGGGTTTCTTGACGCACGCGCCTGTTTTTACGTCGCAGACGCCGAGGTTGCAGGTATCGGCGAGCTTGCTGCAGTTCTTGGGCTTGTTGCCGCTCGCGCAGACTCCCGCCGTGCAGACGCCGGAGTTGGGCTGCTGACATTTGTCACCGGTGCTGCACTTGACCTTGGATTTGTCGGCGACCGCCTTTGTGGTGCACGTGCCCTTGGTGCATGTGTCGATCGTGCAGGGGTTACCGTCATTGCAGTCCTTGGCTGACTTGCACTCGCAGGTGTTGACGCCGATGCACTTGCCGCCTTTGCACGCGTCCTTGGTGCAGGCGTTGCCGTCGTCGCACGCGCCCTTGTCGTTGGCCTTGGACTGACAGCCCTTCTTGGCGTCGCACATGCCGGTCGTGCACGGGTTTCCGTCGTCGCAAGCGGTCGCCTGGGGCTTGCTGGCGCACTTGCCGGTCAACTTGTCACAGGAATCGGCCGTGCAAGCGACGCCGTCATCGCAGTCCTTGGGCGAGCCGCCGCAGCCACCCTTGGCACACACGTCGCCGGAAGTGCACGCGTTCTTATCGTCGCATTTTCCACCATCGATGGGCTGTTTCGTGCAGCCCTTCGCCGCGTCGCAGACGTCCTTGGTGCACGGGTTGTTGTCGTCGCAGACCGTGTCGGCCTTGCCGATGCACTGCCCGCCGCTGCACGCGCTCTTGCTGGTGCAGACGCTGCCGTCGTCGCAGGTGCTTCCGTCGCCGAGCTGTTTGAGCCCGCATTGCCCCGTCTTCGCGTCGCAAGAGTTCTTCTCGCAGGCGGTGTCCTTGTTCGGGTCGCACTGGACCGCCTTGGACGCGTCCACCACGCACTTGCCGGCCTTGCAGTCGACGGTGCCGAGGCACGGGTTGCCCTGCGCGCAGTCGGTCGCGACCTTGCAGGCGCAGATGGCGGTGCCGGTGCAGGTGCCCTTGTCGCCGCAGTGGTCGTCTTTGGTGCACGCGCTGCCGTCGTCGCATGTCACCGTCGCGGCTGCGAAACCGTCCACCGCACAGCCGGCCGCGACATCGCAAACGTCGAGGGTGCACGGGTCCTTGTCGTCACAAAGCGAGTCGTTGGGCAGAAACTTGCAGCCTTCGCCGGTCTTGCACACGCCGACAGTGCAGGTGTTGCCGTCGTCGCACGTGACCTTCTTGGCTTCGCATTTGCCGTCGAAACAGAAGCCCGATTCGGTGCACACGTCTCCGTCGTCGCACTTGCCGGTGACGTCGGTGATCGGGTCGTGCACGACCGCGTTGCCGTCTTTGCAGTAGTCGCTGGTGCAAGGGTTGCCGTCGTCGTAGGCCTCGGGTCCAACGGCGTCACACTTGCCGGCCGCGCATTGTTTGCCGCACTTGTACGGTCCGCAGGCGGTGCCCTTGGGTTTGTCCTGGATGGTGCATTCGCCAGTCGACGTGCAAAGCGCCTGCTCGCACTCGGTCGGAGCGCCCACCAGCGGCGCACACGGAGTGTCCTTGGCGAGCTGCTTGGTGCTGCAAAAGCCCTGCTCACAACGCGGCACGCGACATGCCGATGTGCCCTTGCTCACGCCGACACAATCGGTGTCGGTGATGCACTCGTCGCCTTCCTCGATATCGTCGGCGACGTCTTCGTCGAGCCCGTCGAGCGATCCGAGGTCGCCCGACGGCGGCGCGTCGCTTTCACCAGGCCCCGCGTCCGACACAGCGGCGTCTTTGGCGCTGGTCGCGTCGAGCACCCCGATATCGCCCTGCACCAACGAGTCGACCTTCTCGTCGATCTGCTCGTCGGAGGGCAAGTCGCCGACACAGCCACTGGCAAGAGCGGCGCAGATCATAAGTGTGGCTGCGAAGCCTTGGCTGACCGGCCGTGCGGACACGTCGACGCGCCTTGCGACGAGACGGCGGACAGCGAATCGGTGGCTCTTCATGGGCCCCTCCCCCTCGTCAACGTACGGATTCCCCGGCGGCATGGTCGGCGCATCAGCGCGCGCAGCGACCGACGCGAGGCCTCAGAGCCCCACTCGGATCAGCGCACCGGCAACCGGGCTGTCGGCCCCCACTTCGGTGGCTACGAATGGGCGAATGCGCCAGGCCGCGCTCTTCTTGGTGCTCGACTTGGACGCGCTTTGCTTGGCGACGAGCAGCTCGTAAGCGGCCCACCCGGCGAGCCCGACAGCGACCACGCCAGCGCCGATTGCGATGCCCTGCCACAGATTGGCGGCGTCGCGGCTCTCCCGCACGGCGGATGCGTCGGCTTTCTTCTTGATATTGGCGATTTTGGCGTCATCGGCATGGCCGAGCGCGGTGACCTGGGCGACGACGGCGAAGATCCCGACAGCGCCAGCGCCCGCGATCGGCACGATGGGGAGCTTCTTGCCGGTGCTCACCCGCGTCGAGCCCGGACCCGTGGAGCCTGATCCGTTGCTCGCGGACCCGCGACGTTTCTTGCGACGCTTGGCGTCTGCAGCCGCTTTGTCGGCAGCGGCCCTGGCAGCGGCGGCCCTGGCAGCGGCAGCGTTGTCGGCAGCGGCCTTTTCGGCGGCGGCTTTTTCAGCAGCGGCCTTGTCCGCGGCCGCGATCTTCACCTGCAGCGCCTTGATGTGCTTGTCGGCCGCGCGGCGCCCGTCGGCCTTGACGCCCTTGAGCCCCCGGTACATCGAGAACAGCGCCACCGCGCGCTTGTTGTCGGCGAGCTCTTCGCGCGCACGTGCTGCGTTGTAGACGAGCGTGGGGCGCTTCGCGATGGCGTAGGCGTCCATGAACGCTTCGGCGGCTTCCTTGTAGAGCTTGCTCTTGAAGTACGCCTTGCCTTCGGTCGCCCGGGCTTCGGCGCGCTCGAGGTCCTTCTTGCTCTGGGCGACCGCTGACGACGCGGTCGACGCCACGATGGCGAGGACCACTGCACCAACAACGGCGGCCCGAACAACGGCGACACCGCGGCGGCGCGCACGGGCGGCGGGAATCCCAGTGGAGCCCGTGTGGTTCATGGTCGTGTGGCTGTGCGGGATCAGGTGGCGGTCCAAGAGGCCTGCATCGGGGCCGGTCGAACGAAGCATACGGCGGCGCGGAGGCGTGTCAAAGCCTGCATGGTGCGGTTCGATTCAGTCCGGGGCGCTGCCGCGCCGCCCTCCCGAACTGAGCCGACCCCCATGCGTAGTTGGTTTTCTGCGCAGCGCAGGCGCTGCTGCGCGCCAGGCGGGCCTTCGGCATCGCGGCTTTGCGGATCCCCGGCGAGCGCCGACTCAAACGATCCGCGCCCAAGCCTGCATGGGCCATCGTCGTGGGGTGTGTTATCGATCGCGGACCGCGATGCGGTTGTGTGTCGTGCAGATGGGGGTATGGGATGGCACTTGAGCCACGACTACCACAGCCCGAAGCGCCCGAAGACGACCTGCCGACCGCGCACAACACCAACGCGCGCAACGTCGCGATTGGGGTCGTCGCCGTGATCGCTGTGGCCGCGTGGTTGCTGCTGCGCAACCCGGACGAAGGGCCGCCACCCGCCCAAAGCACCGCCGAAGAGATCGTCGAGCTGGGCGAAGGGGACTCCCCAGCCGCCGTCATCCCGGCCGCCGCGACGGGCACCAAAGCTGACGCAAGCGCTGTGACGCCCGGGTTTGTGCGCATCGAGCCTGGCCGTTTCACGATGGGCTTCAAGGTCCCGATCGGCAACAACGCCGACGCGCCCCATCACGTCGTCAAGATCACGCGCCCCTTCGAGATTCAAAAAACGGAAGTCACGCAACGCCAATACAAGGCCGTCACGGCGAACAACCCAGCCTGGGCCAAACACTGCGGCGAGGATTGCCCGGTGGAGATGGTTTCGTGGGTGGACGCGGCCGCGTTCTGCAATCGGTTGAGCAAACGCCGCGGCCTGCCCCAGTGCTACACGATCCTGCCCGAAGAGGTGCAGTGGCGCGTCGGCGTCGCCAAGCTCCTGTGCGGCGGGTATCGCTTGCCCACCGAGGCAGAGTGGGAGTACGCCGCGCGCGCCGGCCACCGCAGAGACTTCCCCGACAAACCCAGCGACGTTTCCTGGTACGACAACAACAGCGGCGTCCGCGCCCACAAGGTCGGCACGAAGAAAGCCAACGCGTGGGGCCTCTACGACATGCTGGGCAACGTCGCGGAGTGGGTCTGGGACTGGCAAGGCGACTACAAACCCGGTCCGCTCGCTGACCCGACGGGCCCCGCGACTGGTAAGAACAAGGTCTTCCGCGGTGGCAGCCACAAATATGGCAGCAACGAGGCCGTCTACGCTGCCCGCAACGGCTACGGACCGCTCAACAAGGTGCGATTCATCGGCTTTCGGTGCGCGCGAACCCTCAAATAGAGCTCAGCGCAAATCAGCACTCAGAGCGAGCTCGATTCGAGGCGCCAGGCGTTGTCGAGCTTGGCGTCGCGGCGCACCGATATCGGCGTCGGCATGCGGGCACGTGCCTTGATGAACAGCTTGACGTGGTCGGCGTTCGCGTCGAGCTCGTCGGGGTGCATCCGGGTGACGGTGAAGCTGCCGGGATCGCCTGCGTCCTTGAGGTACATCGCCACGCGCCGCCGGAACGGATCCCAGACGTACGACAGGATGTTCTGATTGAGCATGGCGGTGCCGCGGCGGTCGCTGTGCATCATCGAGATGAACCGACCAAACAGCTCCTCGCGGTCGTCTTCGTCCTCCGGCAGCGGCACGAGGGCGAGGCGGAACATCTCGACGAGGAACGCGCGTAGCTCGGCGACGGGGTCGTTGCCGCGGTCCTCGGCAACCGCATCAGCGGCGGGGGGCGGCGCAGTGGCTGCGGACCGCGCGACAGGTTTGACGACGGCGGCTGCGGCGGCAGCGACGACGGGGGCCGGGATATCGACGGAGGCAGGGACCTGGACGGGGGCGCTTGGTTTCTGTGCGGCTCGCCATGCGGCCAGGGACTCTCGCAGCTCGGCGACCTCCGCGCGAAGCTCCACGACCTCTTTGCCCAGCGATGCGACGGTGCGCCTGCTGGATTTGGCCTTTGTGCCCGATGGGCTGTTCTTTTTGCTGACCACGCGTTTGTCGCCCTGTTTGAGGTTTTCGCGAGATTACGTCCCGGGTCCAAGCGGGGCAAGACGAGAGCGACGAGCGCCGCTGGTGGAGTGCGGTTCGCGGCGCACGTTCCAGCCAGCTTCAGAATCACGAGAGTAAAAGTTATCGGGATCAGTTTTACTCTCGTGGTTCTGCCCCGGATCCCGTTCGGGATCCGGTCGGTGAACCTCGGGGATGGGGCACGGCGGCAAGGGGGTCTGACCCTTTCATATTACTTTTTCCAACGAAGGAACACGGCCGTTCGTGTGCTTGGATGAAAATGTAATATGCAAGGGTCCGTCCCCCGAT
>CAZLMW010000136.1:0-20122 GCA_964560875.1 uncultured Enterobacteriaceae bacterium | reverse complement strand
AACGGGATCACATGGCAAGAAAAACGATTCAGCACTCGTGCCCGGCACATCTAGCTGTAGCGGATTGAGATCGTTACGGATCGAACGAACAGAACTGTTCGTAGTCGATCAGCTCGGTGACCGTCGGGTTCGTGCCGCACAGCGGGCACTCGTGGTCCTTGCGGATGTTGAGCGTGCGGAACGTCATGGCGAGCGCATCAAACGTCAGCAGCCGGCCGATCAGCGGGTCGCCGATGCCGAGGATGAGCTTGATGGTCTCGATCGCCTGCGCGACGCCGATGATGCCGGGGAGGATGCCGAGAACGCCGGCTTCGGCGCAGGACGGCGCCATGCCGGGGGGCGGGGGCTCGGGATAGAGGCAGCGGTAGCACGGCCCGTCGTTGGGCTTGAACACCGTGACCTGGCCGTCGAAGCGGAAGATCGAGCCGTGCACGTTCGGCTTGTTCAGCATGTAGCAGGCGTCGTTGACGAGGTAGCGCGTCGGGAAGTTGTCGCAGCCATCGACGATGATGTCGTAGTCGGCGAAGAGCTCCATCACGTTGGTGCTGTCGATGCGGTGGGCGTACTTCTTGATCTCGATGTCGCTGTTGATGCCCTTGAGCGTGGCTTCGGCGCTGTCGACCTTGAGCACGCCGACGCGATCTTCGGTGTGCAGGAGCTGGCGCTGCAGGTTGGACATATCGACCGTGTCGCCGTCGACGATGCCGAGCGTGCCGACACCGGCGGCGGCCAGGTACATCGCCGTGGGGCTTCCGAGACCGCCGGCGCCGACGAGCAGCACCTTGGCGTCGAGCAGCTTGATCTGCCCTTCCTCGCCGACCTCGGGCATCAGCAGGTGACGGCTGTAGCGCGCGACCTGTTCGGGGGTCAGCGATCGCCGCGTCTTGACCGGCAAACCGTTGCGCGCCCATGCCGTGAAGCCACCGGCCATCGACTTGACGTTGGCGTAGCCCATCGCGTTGAGGGCGTGCGTCGCAAAAGCAGAACGGACGCCGCCGGCGCAGTAGACGATGATCTCGCCCTCTGGGTCTTTGGCGACCTTGCCGATACGCGCCTCGAGGTGACCGCGACCGAGCAGATGGGCGCCAGGCAGAAAGCCGTTTTCCCACTCGTCGCGTTCGCGCACGTCGACGATGATGGCGTCGCTGCCGATTCTGGGGAGCACCTCGTCGGTCTCGATCTCAGCGATTTGCCGTTTGATCATCGCGAGGTGGGTGTCAAAGAAGGACATTGAACGCTCCTTGGGCCGGGACGGTCGGCGCGGAGTTGGTGAAGCGGGTGCGCCGTCGCAGGAAAACGAGGCGAGTTGCGCAATCTAGGAGGCGCCGGCGGACTCGGCAAGCGCGCCGCACGTTCGATACCGACAATGGCGATACTGAAATGGCGGGGGATCTCGCGGAGATCAGATCGGAGTTGGCGTGCCGGCGGCTTCATTGCGCAACATGGCGGCGAGCTCGCGCAGGAGCGATTGCCAGGATCTTCGCGTCGCGTCTTGGACGGTTCCGATCGACGTGTGATCGAATTCTTGCGGACAGGGGCTGACGATGGTGACGGCGCAGCCGGTTTCGGTCTCGGCGACAGCGATCTTCAGTAGCTCGGGTGGTCCCGCTGAGCCGTCGCTTTCCCACTGCAGGTAAGCAAGCCGCGGGGCCTCGAACTCCACCCAGCGACCGCGCCGAATCATCCCGGACGTGGTGCCGGTCGGGTCGTGCCAGCGGGCGACGACATCTCCGTCGACGCGGCGGTCGCTCAGGGCCTCTTCGCACAGCCACAGGGCAAGCTGATCGGCGCGCGTCATGAGGTCGAAGACACGTTCGGCGCTGGCTGGCATCGCCTCGCGAACGAACACGTCGGGGATGGCGGCGGCGGGATCACGGGGTTGGGGTGGTTTCATGCGGCGGGCCTTGAGAGCGGGGAGTCAGCGGGCGGGCTTGTCGAGGTAGCGCCGCAAGAGGGCGCGGAGCCAGGCCGGTGAGTCGGTCATGACGAAGAGCTTGTCGCCTTCGGTGCGCCACGGACTGCGACCGTCGCGGCGCCGGGCATGGAGAGCGTGGCGGCCGTGGGCGGCGTCTTCTGAGGTCAGCGTCCACGCGACGATAGCGGCTGCGGGCACCTCGAAGACCTGGATCTTGCGCGGGTCGACGTGGCGCTCGATGTCTGTGCGGAGGCGGTCGAAGAGGTCCAGCGAATCGATCACGAGCTCGGTTGTGTCATCGAGGCGATCGATCGGGGCGACGCGCAGTGGCCTGCCGGCGATCTGGTCGAGAAGGCTGTGAATGCCGCCAACGCCCAGGTTCAAGCGCGCCCAATCGCCGGCGAGATCGCGCCCCAGTCGCACGGCTCGACGAGCGATCTTGATGCCGGTTCGGATCTCCCCGCGGTAATCGTGGGCGGCGTCCCAGCGGACGACGACGAGGCGCTTGTTGGTGAAGACGAGCAGCGCACATTGCACCCGCGTACCTGTCGTCGGCGACTCGGCGGGGATGTCGTACGCGTAGAAGCGGTCGAGCACTTCTTCCCGCTGTTTGTCGCCCTGGCCCGCTCCGGCGCCGGGTTGCACGGGCTGTCGAGGGCCGACGATGGCTGGGCGCCGGAGGATGGCTGTCATCTGGTCGGGGCCGAGCCGGTTGAACGTGGCTGCGGCGATGCTTCGGCCCCGTTCGACGGCGGGGATGCGCGGGCTACTGAGCGGTCGTTGAACGACAAGCACCTTGCGGGCCGCGTCATACTCGCCGGCATACAAGTGCATCATCGCGATGGCCTGGGCGCCGTGATGGGTGGCGTTGAGCGGTCCCCCGTCAAAGGCGTTTTCCCGCTTGAGAGCGGCGTCGACCAGCTCGCGCGCGCCGCGGTATTGGCGGTCCGCAAGCATCGATTCGACGGCGCGCAGCAGCGCATAGGGACGCGTTCGATCGGTTCGCCAGGCGCGTTTCCAGTGGCGGGCGGATTCCTTGTGGCGGCCGACAACCGACAGCGCCTCGCCGAGGTAGAGATCGGCCACCGCGTCGCGATAACCCTTGCGATACGCGCGGCGCATCTTCTGGATGCCCTTGTTCGCCTCGCCGCGCAGGAACCGGAGCACGCCGTCATAAAATCGCGGCATGTGCTCGCCAGGCGCGACCTTGCGGCTGGTTTCGATCCACGTCTCGGAGCGCCGTCGCAATAAAGTAGCTGTCTCCGGATCCAGGCGACCGTCGCGGGCGGCCCGGGCGTCTTCGAGCGCCAACTCGGCGTACACGCGCGGGTTTGTCGGGTCCTTGAGAATGCGCTCGTGCAACAGCTGCCGATGTTGGTCGCCAAGGCCGATGCCGGTCAGTTTGTCGAGCACGCTGGAGGTCTCATCCAGCGCCTTGGCCACGGCGGCTGTGCGTTCCAGGCCATCGGTATGCGGCGGGGCGTCCCCGGGTGTGGCTGCCTGCGCCATGGGCAACCCCTTATGCGCTTGCCAGAGGTCGGCGGCCCGCTGGTATTGGTCGCGGGCGTCGGCCCATGCTCGTTTTCCCTCCAGCGATCGCGCCCATGCCAATCGGACCGCGTATTCGACCTGGGCCGCGTCCTTGCGAACGCGCGCTTTCTTGGCGGGATCGGATGTATCGGCCGTGGACTTGGCCGCTTCGTCGCCGGCTTCGTTGGCCAGCTCAACGGCTTGTTCGAAGCGACCGGAATTGACCATCGCGACGGCTCGATCGATGCGAATTCGCGTCCGCAAGCGGTGAATGGGCGCCATCACGCGGTCTCGGAATTGCGCTCGGATTCCGCGGCACATGATGCGATGCGTGCCCGTACAGATCGTGCCCGAGATGCGGTCCTCGGCGCGCTTCATCGCGTCCTTGGCGCCGTTTACGTCCCCGATCCCCGCGCGGGCGTCAGCGAGCTCCGCAGCGACTTCGCCGTCCTGACGGACCAGGCCGACGGCGGCGGCAACTCCGGTGGTTTTCGCGCGGGGTCCGGTGGTGGGCGGTAGGCCGCTGCGGTCGAGGTCTGAACGGTCGAAATGCCGGTCGATCAGATCCGCCAGCTCGCCGATCGCGGCATCCGCGAACGCGGCGGCCTCTTTCGTTTGCCCGTTGCCGCGCAGAGCAGCCACTGCGTCGTTGGCGACGGTGGCGCGATCCTTGTCGTGCCAGGCCTCCGAGCGCGCGACTTTCCAGGTCTTGGCGAGCAAACGGGCCGCCGTGGTGTAATCCTTCTTTCCGAGCGCGACGCGTCCGTTGAGCCACACGAGGCGGGGATCGTCGTTTTCGATGGCGGCTGCCGCGGTCAGCTTCCCTTCGGCGAGCACGTAGTCGCCGCGATCGATGGCGGCCGCAGCTTCGTTGAGACGATTGATGAAAGCGCGGTGGTTCTCAGCGGCCTGGTACCACCAAGCAGCTCCGCCAATGACGACCAGGAAAAGCACGCCGACAACACCGACGGCCACGGCGGGCGGTGCGTTGCGAGCGGGCTTTCCGGCCGCACCTGGAGGCGGCGGGATCGGAGCTGAGGCTGGCACGTTCATGCGTTGACGCTCACCGGATCCGGTTGCAGGGTTGCCGCCCAATGTTGCCTGCACAGACGATCAAATGTCATTTGCCCGTCGGAGTGCGTCGCTTCCAACCCGCCGGTCGATTCGGCCATGCCCGCCCCCTGCCCGAAACAAAAAAACAGACGCAAAGACCCCATGCCCGAAGACGCCATGCCCGAAAACGACAGAACGTTCGAGAACGACAGGACGTTCGAAAACGACAGGACGTTCGAAAACGACAGGGCCACCTCCCGCGCGCTCGTCACCACGGCCCATGGCGGCCCCGAGGTGATGCAAATCCATCATCGCCCGATCGCCGAGCCCGGTCCCGGTCAGATCCGCGTGCGCATCCATGCAGCCGCGTTCAACCATCTCGACCTGTGGGTGCGTCGCGGCATCCCGGCCAACCACTGGCCCGTGCCGCTGGTGCCCTGCGCCGATGGAGCCGGCGTCATCGATGCGCTCGGTCCCGGCGTAGCGGATGCCGCCTCGAGCCGCGGTTGTCAGCACATTCGCCCGGGCGGCGAGGTCGTGCTCTTTCCTGTCGTCGCGCCCGCCTACGACGAACAATCGCTGCGTGGCGCCCCACAGCTCGCGCGCGGTTTCGGCATGCTCGGCGAAAACACCGACGGCTGCGCCCGCGACCACGTGATCATCGACGCGTCCGGGGTTTTTCCCAAGCCCCCAACCATCTCGTTTCAGCAAGCCGCAGCGTTGCCCACCACGTTCATCACCGCGTGGCACATGCTCAAGTCGCGTGCCGCGCTGCAGCCTGGGGAAACAGTGCTTATCCACGGCGGCCGTTCCGGTGTCGGAAGCGCCGGCGTTCAGCTGGCGCGCGTGCTTGGCGGCCGCACAATCGTAACGGTGCGCCGCCCGGAGGACGAAGCGATCGCCCGCCAGCTCGGCGCCGATCACGTGGTCCGCAACGACGACCCCACCTGGCCCAAACAGGTCAAGTCGCTCACCCCTGGCGGAGTCGACGTGGTCTTCGAGCACATCGGCGGCGCGACGTGGGACGGTTCCATTCGATGCCTGCGGCGCGGCGGTCGGCTCGTAACGTGCGGGGCCACCGCGGGCCATGAAGTGACGCTGAATCTGCGCAAGGTGTTCTTCCACAGCATCTCGATCCTCGGCTCCACCATGGGCAGTAAGGCCGATCTCCTCGACGTCTTGCGGCTCGCCAACCAAGGTAGGGTCGCAGCCCACATCGGTGCGGTCCTTCCCCTTGAGGACGGCGCCGAAGCGCTGCAAATGCTCGACCGTCGCGAGGTCTTCGGCAAAGTTGTGTTGGACGTGATCGGCAGCTGACACGAAAGCAGCGAAATGCGGCGGTTTCGTGCATGATGCGCCGCGCAAAGAACGAAGAAACGACGGCGAACTCCCCGTCGCGGAGACGATGATGACGAATTCTGCATCGACCCACGGTCACCTCTCCATCTCCCCACGCTTATTCTCCAAGCGAGGCGCAGCGCTCGTGTCGATCGCGGCGCTCTTGCTGATGTCCGCCTGCATCGAAGAGGAAAAACGCGATCCGAGTCCTGCGTCGGACGCCGGCGCGGACGGCTCGAGCAGCGGCGGGGCCAGCAGCGGCGGTAGTTCCAGTAGCGGTGCATCGAGCGGCGGCAGCTCCGGCGCTACGCAAAAGGTCCCCGATACGTTCAAAGACGCGTGCAAAGCCGACGGCGAGTGCAAGACCAACCACATGTGCATCAAGGGCGTCTGCGTGCCCAAGCTCGACTCCTCGGACACGACGACGGTGACCGACCCGCAAAACGACAACGAGCCCACAAGCGAAAAGGTCTCGCTCGGATGCAAAGACGAGACGGTCGCCGACATGGTCAAGGGCCTTCCGTCGGTCGCAACCGTCACGATGTGGGGCCGGGTGGATCGATTCGGTGGCGGTGGCGCGACGATCGACATCGAAGTGTCCGTCTTCAAGGCGTCCGACTTCAACCCCAAGCCGTGCGCGACCATCGTCGACCCAGCCGAGAGCCGCGCGTGTTACGGCGACGAATCCAAGGTCGGCAAACCGCTCGCGAAGGTGACGAGCGTTGGCTACGACGGAGGCGTCAAGAAGGGCTGGCACGTCAGACGACCGCTCAAGGACCAACAGGAGTGCACGAAGGGCAAACACCTCACCTGCCCGCACGGCTCGCTCTGCGACAAGGTCGATGGCTTCCCCAAGTGCACGTTCCAGCACGGCCTTTACGCCATCAGTGGCTTGCCCACCAACGTTGCGCTCATCGTCCGGACGCGCGCCGCCAAGGAAAACGACCCCAACGGCTGGCGCGACTCGTACATCTGGAATGTCGTGCTCTTCAGCAACCGGCTCGACCCCAAGGGTGAAGATCACCAGCCCAAGGCGTTCATCGGGACAGATACGTATCGCTACAACCCGACGATCGTCGGCGAGGGCCAGTGGAAGCTTGTTCCCGACACCATCGGCGTGCTCGGCGGCATCTCGGACGGTGACGGCGTCATCGGCGGCCGCGTGCGCGATTGCGGAACGGACAAACGGCGAAGCTGGTCGCTGTTCAACACCAAGATCGGCATCGGAATCCCGGCGGAAGGCCTTGCGTACTTCAACAAGAGCGAGGTCGATACTGTGCCCGTCAAGAGCCGCACCGCGACGAACCATGTCGGTCGTTATGCGGCTGTCGGCATCCCGGCCGGTCCGAACCGAATCGCCGTCGCCGGACGCGTCGACGGCAAGGATGTGGCGATCGGCTACAGCGACGTCTACGTAATCCCCAACTCGCTCGTCATCGTTTCGTTGCCCGGTTTTGTGCCGCACCTCAACAAGTAGCACACTGGAACACCAGGACCCATGAAGAGCACCCGACTCGCCGCGATCATCGCCCTGGCAGGACTCTGCGCGTTCACTGCAGCGGCCTGCGAAGACGCCAAGGCGCCGGAATACCCCAAGCGCACACCGACTCGCGGCACCGCGGTATTGCCGCCCACGCCCGACCTCGACCCGACCATGCCGCCGGTTCACTACGACGACGACGCCTACTCGGTTCACGGCGTGCATGAACGGGGCGCCAAGCTGCCGCGCGATCCGATCAATGTGCGTGGCTATGTCGCCGCTCTTCATCGCTGTCCGGACGGAGCCAAGCGGTGCAACCCCGCGCCGTATTTGCAGCTCACCGACGCCAAGAGCCTGCAAGGCCGGCGTCTGCTCATCGGTGGTGTGCTCGGTAAGGAGCACGCGGACCTGAAGATCGGCAGCCGAATCACGCTCCGCGGGCGCTTCATGACACGCAGCGCGGACGGCCTGTACTTCGCACCCAGCGGGCTGCTCTTGCTGCTGACGCCCGAGCAAGTGGCCGAAGAGGCGAAGAAAGCCGCGGCGGCTGAAAAAGCAGCGAAGAAGTGACCGTCCGTCTCGCGAGCCTGGCATGTGCGGTCGCGGTCACCGTCGTCAGCCTCGAATCGGCCGCCGCTGTCATCAAGCCCGGCAAAGAAGCCGCCACGATGGCGTTGATCCAGCCGTTCAAAGATGGTGGCCCCGTCCAGCCCGACGCGATCCTTGCCGGCGTGCGCATCGAGCAACAGCGCATCGTCGTGATCCTGGCGACGTCGACCGAACCGAAGAAGACCGCCGAAATCGGCCTTATCCCGCTCCCAGCCACCGACCGACGGAGCAGCGGCAAGGCGTTTGCCGTCAAGATCGTGCGCGGCGACGACCGTCTCCAAGCCGCTGTCCAAACCGTGACCAAGGCGATCCGGTCCAACGACGATGGCAGCTTCTTTGACGACGCGACGCCGGCAGCTGATGGCGTCACTGCGACCGGTTCTCAGCAGATCCACCGCCCCAAAGAGCCCGTCGATCCGCGCGACAAGGTCCCGATCGAGCTCGAAGACGGCAGCTTCTCATTGTGGCAGTCGTGGATGGCGCGGTTCGGTGCGATCGGGTGGCTCGTGCTCGGGTTGGCGCTGCTGGTCGCGGCCGGACGGTTCGCGCGGCGCATGGTGCTCGGGCCGGGACGAGGGAAGCTGCTGATGGGAGGCCTGGCGGTCGCGTTCATCTTCGGCAGCGCGCTGACCGGGCGGGCATCGCTGGATGTTTGGCCGCTGCACGCCAACAACCACGCGTACGAAGACATCGCCGCGGGCCTGGGCAGCGATGGATCCGGCGCCGCGGTGCAACGGCACGTCGTCGGGTATGGGGCGACCTGGCTCGTCGCACAAAGGCTCGCCACGTCCGCGTTTGGAGCCCACCACGACGGGCTCGGCGAGGCGTCCGCGTGGGCGATTTCCGCAGCTGTCGCGCTCGCCGTCGTCGCCGCGCTCGCGGGGGGCGGTTCTTGGTGGCTGGCGTTGCTGATCGGTGCGGCGGTTTCATGGCTGCCCATCACGACGCACATCGGCCATTCCGAGAGCACGGTCGCCTACGCCGTCTTCCTGGGCGCGGCCACTCTCTTGCTTGCCACCCAGGTCGCCACGTGGTCGGCAACGGTCGGCCTTGTCACGGCTCTCTGGTTGCTCGCCAACGGCCATGTGGTGGGTCCGATCCTCGCCGGTGGCGCCGCCCTGCTGTGCTTTGGTGTCTCGCTGCCGACGGTCCTGGCGGGTAGCGACGGCCAGCCACGCGGTCCGGGAGCGGTCCTTCAACGCGTTTTCGACGGCAACGAGCGGCGCATCACTTTGGCTTGGCTGATCGCCCTGGTTGCCCTGCCCACCATCGCGTTGGTTGGGCGCATCGCGTCCTCGTCCAATGAGGTCGGCGCCCGTCTTGAGGCGGCCGGTTCGCTGCTACCGATCCCCGGCAACCCCTTCTATTTTTCGTTGTGGTTGATGGAGACGTCGCCGTCCGCCGTGCTTGGGCTGGCCATCGCCGGGGTCGCCGCTGTCGGTGTGGTCGAAGACGAACGTCAGCCATGGCACCGACGAGCCGCGGCGATTGGGGCCGGTGTGGGTTTCGCCGCGATCGCGGGCGCCGGTTTGTTGGTGTGCGCCTGTCTCACCGACGGACTGCGGTACCAATCCACGCTCGCGCCACCGATCATCGTCTGCACCGCATTCGCGCCCCGTTTGGCCTTCGGACGCTCGACAGTCCAGGCTTTTGCCATCCGGGCATTTGTCGTCATCAGCGCGATCGTCGCCGTATGGACCGCATCGGACGCCGACCTGGCAGCCGGTGACCAGCAGGGAATCGACGCGCAGACACGGGCTTACCACTTCCTGCGCCGTCAACTCAGCGATCTGCGCGGTGAGATTTGGATCGTCGACGCCGGCCGCACCTCCGAGCGAGGGGCCGTCTTGCACGTGCCCGAAGGCAAGCTCGGCCGTGACGGGCCCACCGTGCACCGCCTCCACGTTGAGTCGTTTGTCGCAGCATGCGCGGCCGGGTTGCCGCTCCCCGGGCCGGTGTATCTGTTCTTCGATCCGGCCTGCGCGATCGACGCATCCGAAGACGGCCTTGCCCGCCCATGCAAGCGCCTTGAGCCCTACGCCGATCGCGACGCCTCGGGTGCTTATGGGTCTGTCAAGACCGCGCCGTTTGAGCTGCGTCCGAAGGGTCTGCGCGGCGAGTTCCTGGACTATGGCGAGCGCGAACTGCCGTGGCGTTTCATCGCCGCCCGCTGCCCGTGATGCCCATGAATTGATGTGCAGGCGGGTCTACTCGGGCGCAAAGGAACTGCCGACAAGGCCGCGGATCTGCTAAAAGAACCAAGCAAAGGCGAAGCTACGCCACCTCGGCGATGGAGGACGCGATGCGGCAACGATGGACAACGCGAAAGGGGCGCTCCGGCGCGGTGGATTGGCGCCGCACAACGGCGATCTTGGCGACGCTCTTGATAGGCGCCTGGACCGTCGGATGCGCAACGGCCAAGCCAACAGACGACGATAGCGAGACCGACACCGGGTCGAGCAGCGGTTCGGCGGATGCCGGGTCCTCCAGCGGAACTTCGGACGCGGGCACCGCCGGTTCAAGCGGCGCGTCGGACACGGCTTCGTCGAGCGGTTCATCGACGGGCGGATCCTCGACAGGCGGCGCGTCGTCGAGCGGCTCATCGACCTCGTCAGGGTCCGGTTCAAGCGGCTCGTCCACCTCATCGGGGTCGTCGACGTCGTCTGGCTCGTCCACTTCCTCAGGCTCTGGCGGCTCATCCACCTCGTCTGGATCGTCGACGTCCGGCGCGAGCGGCTCATCCACATCCGGGTCAAGCGGCTCCTCGACGTCCGGATCATCAACATCAGGCTCGTCCACGTCGAGCTCCGGCTCGTCTACCTCCGGTTCAGGGGGCTCATCCACGTCCGGCTCATCAACATCGAGCTCCGGCGGCTCTTCGACGTCCGGATCGAGCGGCTCGTCCACGTCAGGTTCCAGCGGGTCTTCGACGTCGGGCGGCTCTTCCGGCAGCTCCGGCGGCGGTCCCAAGTGCGCCAACGACAAAGACTGCGTGGGCAAATGTGGAACCGGCGCAAAGAGCTGCATCTGCGGCAACGACCCGGCCGGCCCCGTGTGCATCGCGACCTGCAAGCTCGACGCCGACTGCCCCAAGGACGCTGCTGGCAATTGGCAGACGTGCAGCCCGCAAGGTTTCTGCCAGGCATCGGGCGGATCGTCGTCCGGTGGTTCGTCGACCAGCTCGGGTAGCTCGAGTTCGTCGGGTGGCTCCGGTTCTTCGGGCTCAAGCACCTCGTCGGGCAGCGGCTCGTCCGGTTCGTCGGGTGGATCTTCGTCGTCGGGCGGCGGCACCAAGTGTTCGTCCAACCCGCAGTGCAACGGCAAATGCCCCGGCGCCAAGTCGTGTGTCTGCGCGTTCGTGGCCGGCGGCCCGCTGTGCATGCCCGGGTGCAAGGTGTCGGCGGACTGTCCCAAGGACGCCAAGGGTATGCCCGGCTACTGCGTTACGGATGGCTACTGCGTGCCCGGCGGGGGCGGATCGTCCAGCGGCTCCGGTTCGTCCGGCGGATCGGGTTCGTCCGGCGGTTCGGGTTCGTCCAGCTCCAGCTCGTCTGGCGGCGGCAAGCCCGCGGTCAAGTGCAGCGCCGACAAGGATTGCCAGGGAAAAGGCAAATGCATCGATAATACAAAGACGTGCGGATGCCGAGACATCCCTGGTGAGGGCAAACAGTGCGTCGCCGTATGCAAGGTCGACGCGGATTGCCCGCCCACGCCCGACGGCAAGAAGAAGGGCAAGTGCGGCCCAAGCGGCGTCTGCGGATTCAACTTCGGCGGTCCGTAGCGCACAAGCACTTCGATAAAACCGACGAAAACTACGGTCAGCCCGCGAATATCCGGCCAAGGTGCATTGACGGCCCACGCCGGCATGGGCACATTCCGCATCGCGCGCAATCCCACCGCGTTGCTGGCGCGAGTTCCCCTATCGAACGCCCCACCAGCGGCAACGCCACCAATCCCAGACCCGAATCGGGACAGGAGTATTCCTATGACCAAGAAAGAAATGGCAGCCAAGCTCGCCAACACGTGCGACCTCAGCCAGGCCAAGGCCCTCGAAGTCATCAACACGATCTTCGACACCAAGGCCGGCAACGGCATCATCGCCATCGAGCTCGACGCTGGCCGCAAGGTTAGCCTGCCCGGCTTCGGCACGTTCGCCACCCGTCACGCGAAGGCCCGCACCGGCCTCAACCCCAAGACCCGTGAGCCGATCCAGATCGCAGCTCGCACCGTCCCGACCTTCAAGGCGGGCAAGGGCCTCAAGGACCGCGTCTACGAGTAAGATCGCACGATCAACGGACGCGCCTCGGTTTCGGCCGGGGCGCGTTTGTTTTTAGGGCTGTCAAACGGCGCGAACTCAGGCGCTTTAGAACGAACCGCCCACCGAGATCGACGCCATCTGGATCGCCGTCTTCAGCGTTCCGGCGTTGGCAGGGACCGTGTTGCACTGCTGGTCGCCCGTTGCGCCGCATTCGGCGGGTGCTTCGCTGAGCGGGCGCACCTGGAAGACCTTGGCGAGCTTCTCGTCGACGACGCGGTCATCCTGCATGACGTGGTTGTAGGCCAGCGTTACCTGCAGCGAACCGGCGTTGACGGTCGCGCCCAGGCCGAGGCCGATACGGTCGAAGCTGGGGAAATCGACGTGGGTGTACGCGACGGGCACGGCGCCTTGCTCGTAGTAGCCGCCGGCCGAGATATCGAGCATATCGGTCGCCTTGAACGTTGCACCAAGCCGCGCGCTGAGCGTGTCGCGCCACTTCTTTGCGATGACCACGTCGGGCGCCTCCTGCGCGGCGAACAGCTTGATCGTCCCGTCGAGCTCGACCTTGTACTGCTCCATCATCGACCAGGCCTCGTAGACCAGGTCGAATTCGACATCGAACAGCTCCTTGCCCGCCGCCTGGTGCACGTAGCGGAAGCCCAGCGTGGCCGTCGGCGGAATCACAAGCGACATCCGTGCGGCGCTGTTTTCGATCTGCAGCTTGGAGTCGGGGAATTGGGTTTGGCCGGGGATGTTCCTGAGGAACGTGTCGCCGGTCGCATCGATCCGAACCGGCAGCACGCGGCCGCTGAGCGCCACTTCCAGGTTGTCCGAGATGCGATACCACGCGCCGAGGATCGCCGAGTACGCGAAGTTATCCTTCAGCTCGATCACCGCCTCGACGTCATTTGCGCCGTAGTAGGGGTTCAAGTCACCACCAGGTGAGCCGTCGACCACCATCGTCATGCGGGTCAGGGGCATCTGCGCGTACTGGAACGTGGCTCCGACACCCCAGTCCTTGCCGCCATACGCGACCGCGGCGCTGTAGTAGACGAGCAGCATCTCGATCCCGGTCATCATGTAGCGCTGACCGCCATCGACCGGCCATGTCTGCTTGCCCGACGCGCTTGGCCCGTAGATTCCCAACGCGAACCGCGCGCCTTCGATGCCGAGATCGTGCGCGGCGACGAACATGCCGCCGAGCGCGAAGATGTTGTCGCTGTTCTCGACGGTGCGGAACGGGTCGCTCGGGTACTTGTCGGACCGCGCTACGACGCTTTCGGCGCGCGTGAACGACATCTCTTGCCGGACGGTCTGGTGGTTGAGGTAGATCTGCAGCCCCTTGTTGCGGACCAGTCCCGCCGGGTTGTGTGCGAGCGCGCTGAGATCATCGGCGCGGACGGCAAATGCGTTGCCGCGGGACATCGAGCGCGCGCCGTTGCCCGGGATCTCAAACCCGGCCGCCCATGCGGAGGGGGCGACCAGCAATGCCGCGACAATGAAAGCGGCGCCAAGCAGTGCAGCGACCGGTTCTGCGATGATCGTGAGACGTCGGCGACCGCCGTTTGGGCTCAGCTTGGTATTCGGCATGGGACGTCCCCCGGCGACGGGCATCGCGGTCAGGTGAAGCGCGCTCAAGGAGCTAGTTGCAGTTGGGTGGCGCCTTGTCGATGCGCTTGGCGGCAAACTCGGCCTTCAGACACGCCGCAGGACCGCCAGATGGCGACTTGCACTTGTAGTCGAGCTTCCCAAAGCCCTCCAACAACGTCTTGAGGTTGCTGAAGTTCTTGTTGCAGCCACTGCAGCCTTCTTTGTCGACGTACTTGGGATCGGGCTCGCCGCACTTCTCGGCGAGCGTCGCGCCGGTTGTCAGACACGTGCACGTCTTCTGGAGTGCGTCGGCGGAGAAGCTGCCGTCGAGCACCTTGCCGGCCTTGAGCTCGCTGCAATCGGAGCTCACGTCGACCTGCATGATGGCGTTACGCACGGGGATCGCGTGATGGACTGGCAGCTTGTCTGTGCAGTTCTTCGGATGCGCCGGCGTGCCTGCGTAGACGTTCATCGCGGCCTTGGCGCTCTTTTGCAGGGCGCACCCGCTGCGCGGATGGGTGACCGTGGCCTCGGTCGACATCATCACGCAGGTTTCGTCTTTGCTGCCGACTTTTCGCGCGCCATTGACCACGCGGATCGTGACCTGGGTGTCGCTCACATCGAGCACCTCGGCGTAGAAGTTGAGCTCGTAGTTCTTGATATCGGTCGCCCAGAGCGCGTTGAGTGTGATCATGACCGGGTGAAAGCCCAGGTCGATCTCGGTGATTTTGAGCTTGTTGAAGCGGTACCACATCCCCTTCTTCAAGCAGCTACAGGCGATTTTGCCGCCGGTATCACCGCCCGTCGTGTCCTTGACGTCATCGCTGCCGCCAGTGTCGCCAGCGGTGTGGGGCAACAGGTTCTCAGACGTGTCGACTTCGTTTTCGCAGCCGACCGCGAGCGACATCATCACGAGCAGGATGAGCGCCGTAAACGCGGACGGTCGCGGGTAGGGAGGTAGTGTGATCGCAGTCATGAGCGTCCCCCGGCCGTGACGAGCGGCGACGGTTGCATGATTCATGGGGCCCGACAAGGTGCCAGCGCGCTGACGCCGGTTGTCATGGCGGCATCAAAACGCCGAGCAGCATCGCGTACAGGCGGGAAGCATGCCGCCTTCTTCGATCAGCGCAGCCCGGAATTGCCGCATGGCGGTGCAATTCCAGATATCGGCGAGCGAGTCGCTGTAGAGATTGCCGGCCACGACCTGGTAACAGCGACCATGGGCGGGGATCACGCTGCCGTCGGACTTGACCATCATGGCGGAGAAGGCGTCGTTGCAGCGGCGGCCAACGCGCACCATCGGGTCGCGATAGAACCTGTGCAGCTCGGCCGCGGTGTTCAGCTCCGGCGAGAAGGTCACCGGGAAGGGTGCGTCGACGCGGCGGACACGTGCCACTTCTGCTTGCAACGCCTCGAGATCGATCGCGTCGAGATCGATGCCTTCCATGTTGCTCGCCGTCGCCGGGTAGCGATGCCCCCACGCGCGGTTGTGCGCGTCGGCCATGGCGTCGGTCGTGAAGTTGAGGTGCATGAACCCGAGCGTCTGCAGCGGCAGGTCGACGAACAACTCCACCATCTCCGCGAGCCGATCCTGGTTCCATTCGGTGACGGTGCAGAAGACGGAGACGCGCGGGCGACGTCCCGGGTGGCGGACGATCTTCTCGATCCCCTCGCGCGCTTTCTCAAACGACTTCTTGTTGCCGCGGATGGCGTTGTGCACCTCGGCTGGACCGTCCAGGGAGATCGACAGCTGGTCGAGTCCGGCCCGGCACAGATCATCGGCCAGCTTGGGCAGCCACAAGCCATTGGTCGTCATCAAGGTGCGCAGCCCGTTGTCGTCGGCGCGCGCCAGGGACTCGATGAGGTGGGGGTAGATGAGCGGCTCGGTAAACGCGTAGCCGATCCCGGTCTTGGGAAAGCTGCGGGCGGTCTGATCGATGACGTCGAAGATCAGGTCGCGCGGCATGTTGATTGGCCGAGCGCCGAGCAGGTTCTGATAGAAGTTGCTGCCGTCGAACCCGGTGCCGACGTCGCACATCTTGCAGTGAAGATTGCAGACGTTGTTGACGCCCAGGACGATCCAGTCGGGCGGCACGAGCATCCGCTGGCCGACGCCGGGAGCGTTGAACGCCCGAACATTGAGGTTGCGAAGCCGCTGGATCATACGCCGACGCTAGCAGAGTTGGACGGCGATGTGCTGTTGACCGTGGTCGCGACCAGCGAGTCAGATCGACGCGGCGAAGGCTTTGCGATTGTGGCAGCCCTGCGGACAGCGCCAGCACGCGGCGCGTTTGTTCCCGAATGCGTTGGCGTTCATGTAGTCGTCCAAGCACTTCTCGATCGTCAGGCGACGACGTCGGGGACGACAGTAGAACTCGTCATCGGGCGCGATCTGGACGCGGTTTCGGCGCTGTTCGGCGCGTTTTTCAATGCGTTCACGGGCGATGGTGCTCATGCGCGTCTTCCTATCGGGGCGGGTAAAGCGGACCAATTAGGTCCGAATTGAACATTAGCGGTCAGCCGCGGGCTGGGTCAAGCTAAAATGCACCGAATTGGTCCACTTTCTCACCAAGGTCGGACGGGCCGCCAAAACGTTGCAAATTTAGGGCGATGCACGTGCGGTCTTGAGTTGCCGCAGCCCTGCCCCTACCGTGAACCCGACGCTGGCCAACACGCTTCAACCTGTCCCATCAGCCGTCGAACGCTCACGAGGTACCACGCGCGCATGCTTAAACTGTGTCGCCGCTCCGAATACGCCCTGATGGCTGTGCAACATATTGCCAGCCTCGGTGAAGGGGCGCGCGCGAGTGTCGGTACGATCGCCGCCCAACAATCCATCCCACGGCAGCTGCTCGCCAAGGTGATGCAAGACCTCAAACGGGCCAACATCGTCCTGTCGGTCAAAGGGGCGGGGGGCGGCTATCGGTTGACGCGGCCGATCGACGCGATCCTCTTCGTGGACGTCATCGCGCCCTTCGAGGAGCACATCGGCCTGGTCGATTGCGCCGGGCAACCGCGGATCTCATGTGACCGCGCGGACTGCTGCGCGCTTCGCAACCCGATTACGACCCTGAATACGTTCCTGATGGCCCAGCTGCGACGCCTGTCGATGAGCGACTTCGTCATGATGAGCGATCCCACCCCGAGCTGTTCGGTCCAAGCCGGCCCGCGAATCGCCACCGGCGACCTCGCAGTCGCGCATTCCCGCTAGCCAGCGAACCACTGCAGGCGCCCGGATTCGGGGCGCTGGATTCGGCCGGAAATTCGCTTGCAAGCCACTTGGGGCTCTGGCAGGGTTGCGCGCCCCCGGGGGGGACCGGGCCCGGTTTGTCCCAACGACGAAAAAGAACCCGAGTACGACGAGCACCAGAACAATCGCCACGAAGAGGCCGATTGGTGCACACGAGGACCAGATGAGCGAGCAGAACGAACAGAACCAGGAAGCCAAGCCGCAGCGCCCGCGCCGTGCGTCTGCGCGCGCCGTTGAATTCCGCGCCTTGGAAGTGACCGTGCAGGACGGCAACGTCAACCGCGCGCTGTCCATGCTCAAGCGCAAGATGGCCAACGAAGGCATCTACAAAGAGATGCGCAAGCGCCGTTTCTACGAGAAGCCCTCCGAAGAGCAGAAGCGCCGCTCCCGCGAAGCCAATCGTCGTCGCAAGAAGGCCATGCGCATCGCCCGCGAGCGCGGCTACCTCCGCTAACAGTGACGCGTCTGTCCCGCGCACGTTCAAACCACGCTTCGCGGGCCCTTCGGGCCGTTGCGATCGTGGTTTGTAGCGCTTTTGTCTTGGGTGGTTTTGCCACCGACGCCGAAGCCAAGCGCCGTCGTCGCCGCAAGTCGCGCGCGGTCCGCAAGGCTGAAGCCGAGCGCAAGAAGGCCGAGCTCGAAGCCAAGAAGGCCGACGAGCAGCGCAAGAAGGCCGAGTCCGAAGCCGCCGCGGCCGAAGCTCAACTCAAGGCCGAAAAGGCGCGGATCCAGCTTGAAAACCTGAGAAAATCGGGTTCAACCGGCGGCGAACCCACGCCAGCGGCAGCCGACAAATCCGCCGCGGCTGTCCCCGCCGGATCTCCTGGAGCCGCCCCTTTGGCTGGCGCCAAGGACATCACTCCTCGCGAACAGAAGCCGCTTTGGGGTGGCTTCTTTCTCGAGTTCAATATCGGTTACGGCTCGACGGGTGGCGCCAACTCGCCTCGGATCCCCAACCCGGCAAGCTCGAGCGTGTCGACTGTCGGCGGCCCCGAGTTTCTCTACGCAGCCTCGCCGTCCAAGTACGCGGAAGCGGTCACGACAGACGTCGGCGGCGGTATCGCTGTCAACCTGCAGATCGGCTACAACATCATGGGCTACGCGAGCCTTTGGGCTGACCTGTCCGCGCACGGCAGCTTCGGCGCCAAATCGGACACCGCGGGCGCCGGAACGATCGCGCTGATGCTCGGCTTTCACCCGCTGCGGTTCGTGCGCAACGGGCAGTTCCCTGTCGACGTCCGGCTCTACGGCGGCTATGGCTTCTTCGAGATCCTCGGCTACCACGAGACAGTCTTCCAGACCGAGGCGACCGGCAAATCGTGGACCGGTACCGCCATCCCGTTCGGGCTCAGCGGCGAATACCGCATCCCCGAGTCGGTTTTCGCGATCGGGCTCGATCTGCGCATGGTCAGGGCGACCTACGACACGTGGATCTACAATTTCGACGACGACCTGAAGAGCGACCTGACTTTGCCCGGTTACGCTCCCACGACGGTCACGCGGTTTGAGCCGCGCGTGGTTTTCGGCTGGCACTTCTAGCCCGACAACCTGCATCCTTTCCCCGTGCTACGGGCCCCCATCATCATCGCGCGCGCTGCGATCGGACTCGGCATCTGCCTTGTCGCGTGCGGCGGCAACGACGACGACGTGAAGAGCGGCGTCACCGCGACAGGCGACGTCGTGGACGCGACCGAGGCTGACAGCGCCAAGTCGGACGTGCCCGGGCCCGGCGACACCGACTCGAACGCCGCTCAAGACACCAGCGTCGAATCCGACAGCGGGACATCGGCCTTCGACGCAGCGACGGACACCGGCCCGGCCGCGATCGAAAAATGCGAAAACTTCCAGGATGACGACGGCGACGGCCTGATCGACGAAGGCTGCTACCCGGCGCCCAACCTACGCGGCGACCAGCAGTGGATCGACATGGGCGTGCACGAGGTGAAACCAAGCGACGCGACCGGACCAAAGGTGAAGTTCACGCTGCCCGCAAACGGACATCGCGGCACGGCGGTCGCCCGCGACGTCTCCAAACCGCATGTGATGGTTGCCGGCGACTGGCTGACACACCCCAACGGACAGCACATCCTTGGGCCCAGCGAATGGTCCAAGGCACCTGGTCGCGGCGCGGGCGGGCTCGGTGGGGCGACGCTGTTCTTTGGCAGCTCCAACGTCACGACGCTTGCCCAGGGCACCTGGACCGCCGGCTTCCGCCGCACGCACAACCTGTCCAACAGCGGTCCGGGCCCTTTGCAGGCCGGGTTCATCCACGTCGGCGCGTTGTTGTCCAAGCCCGCCAAGCCAGCCGCCGCCATCGACCTCGACATCTATCTGCTCGGCGGCCAACCACAGCCGGCCAAGACGATGGCCAGCTCGGTGCTGTGGTCGCGTATCCGTGCGCGCGTCAACGCGATCTGGAAGCCCGCCGGGATCGCCGTGGGCAAGGTAACGTTCACCGACATCGGCGGTTCCGACGGGCAAAAGTTTCTGCATGTCGACAACGTCCTGGCGGTCGATGACACCAACGAGCTCAACACGCTGTGGTCGCTCGGCGCCAAGCTCAAGCCCGCGTCCACGGCCGTCGCGCTGTACATCGTCTCGTCGCTCAATCATGCCGGTCAGGCAGCGGCCGCGGGCATCACAGGGCAGATCGGCGGCGTCAACGGGCTCGCTGGCAATCGCCTCTCCGGGATCGCGCTGTCCATGTCTGCGACCACAGTGAAGAAATTCCACGCGACCGACCCCTCGGCGAAGCTTGCCGGCGCGTATTTCGGCGACAGGCTCGCCCACGAGATCGGCCATCACCTCGGCTTGTGGCACACGACCGAGCGCCCCGGAGACCTGCATGACCTGGTCACCGACACCGCTGAGTGCGCGCTGAAATCGGGTCACAGCATGGTGCTCGCCGAACACTGCCCCAAGAGCGGCGACAACCTCATGTTCTGGGCCCCCAAGGGCACGTCGATCAGCGCCGGGCAGGCGAAAGTGTCGCGTCGCCACGGCTCCATTCATTGAACGACGCGTTGGATAATCGCGGCCCTCAGCCCCAGGCCCGATTGGAAGTCGCTGACTGAGCGATAACCCGGGTCCGGGCCACCC
>CAZLMW010000135.1:10382-20356 GCA_964560875.1 uncultured Enterobacteriaceae bacterium | reverse complement strand
GAGGAAGAAGCCGGGCTCCTTGACGCCCTCCATGATGCGGCTGCAGCCCTCGGGATTGCGCGACAGGACGTCGGCTTTGCCGTAGCACACGCGCCAGCCATCGGCGCACAGGTCCTCGACGTTGCAGCCTTTGCCGGCCTTGTTGGTGCCGGTGTTGCCCGCCTTGCGACCGCACTTGGGTTTGCCGTGGTGGATGCCCTTGACGTCCCATGCGCCCGAGCACGCCGCGATCTTCGGGAACTCCTTGTCGTCGACGAAGCCTTCACGCGTGCCGTCGGCGCAGCCGTTGCCCGCCACCGGGCCGACCTGGGTGATCTCGGACGCGGATGCCGTATCGCCGCCAGGGTTTGCCCCGGAGTCGCCGGCGCCTGCGTCGGATGTCGTGGCGCCCGTGTCCGAGCCTGCGGCGTCCTTTGCCGAGCTCGATCCGGCGTCCGCGACATTGTTGGCATCGAGAGCGGCGCTTGAATCTTGCGCCACGCCGGTGTCGGAGACGGTCGATTCGCCATCACCCGGGTCACCAGCAGCCCAGTCGCTTGTCGCTGCGGAGTCGGACGGGACAAAGACGCCTGTGTCGGCGGTTGAGCCTGTGTCCTTGTCCGTCGCCGGACCGCTGGACGTCGCGGGTTCACTGCAGGCGAGGGCGGCTGCGGCGAGCAATGCGGGGACAAGAAACGGCAGAGAGCGGGTGCGAGTGTTCATGGCGGCAATCTGCGCGGCTCCTCGCGTGACGTCAACGAGCGAGAATCCGGGCTGTGTCCCATCGATCTGTGACGGTCACACCCCGCGCACGTTGGTACCGTCACAGTTTTGACCCGATCCACAGGCATGTCACACCGGCGCCGAATCATGTTTTAATCGTTTGAAATCAACTAGTTGTGATTTTCTTTTCGAGCTTGGCACGGCGCTTGCTCTTATAGATTACCAAGACCCGAGGAGATGGGGTCAGGCGAACAGTGCATCGGGATACTTTCGGCGGTGCACTCTTTCCGAACGTTGTGGGGGGTCCACAACGGTACTGTTCGCCTGGCCGCACTCCTCAACCCTTCCTTCTGCCGCCCGCATCCTGCTGGATCGCGGGCGGCGGTCTTTTTGGACCGTTCTGTCTTCGTCCGCGACTTTCAACCGCAGTTCGCTTCGATCGCGGCGCGCACGTAGGCCGCAAATCCGGGCGCTACTTTCTCGTACGTCGCCTCGAAACGCGGGTCTTCGGTGTACATGGCCGCCAATCGCCCGTGGTGTTCGGCTGGGCATGGATAAAACCACCGGTCGATGTGCAGCCGCATCTTCTCGGCGATGGCGATGGCCTCGGGCGCGGCGGCGGGGACCTCGGCCTTCATCAGCGCGGCGAGCTCGTCGTTCAGCCCGGCCGCCTCGGACTTGATGCGCAACCAGTCCGCCTTGGTGTAGCGGCGGGTGCGACGCCTTGACTCGTCCAGCCGTTCGCCGGACCAGCGCTCGGCCACTTCGTCGTTGTAGGCGGTGGGATCGAAGTCGCCGAACACCTCGAACATCTCGCGGGGAGTCAATCGCAAACCAGCGCGTTCGGCTTCCATCGCGTATTCGACCGACGATGCGATCGCCATCAGCTTCTCGATACGTTGCTCGATCGCCGCGTGTTGGCGCTGCAGCGTGATGGATCGGTCGCTGTCGGGCGCGTTGACGATGGCCTTGATCGCGTCGAGGTCAAGCTCGAGCTCGCGGTAGACACGCACCTGCTGCAGGCGTGCGAGATCGTCCTGGACGTACACCCGATAGCCGTTCGCGTCCCTGGCCGGCACAACCAGGCCGATCTCGTCGTAGTGATGCAGCGTGCGGACGGTCAGCCCCGTGAGGGCGGCCACTTCTTTGACCAGCCAGCGTGTTTTTTCAGACATGACGTCACCTCCGGCCCCCAAGCATGGGGGCTCACGTAACGTGAGGGTCAAGCGATTTGTTTCCGGAGCGGCGCGCCCCTACCCTGCGGATGTTCGACCCATCCAATTGCGCAGCGACGACGCCATGTCCGAGACCTCCGGCAAGAAGAGGGCCCGCTATGCTCGCACGCAGCCTGTGGCGCGGCGTGGGCCCGAAGCGGTTGAACGCGACGCCATGCGATGGGCGGTGCGCATCGTGGCCAGTCACGATCGCGACCGCCTCGATCGGCTCGTGGGCATCGACGACAGCGGGCTGCCGATCGGCCGGGCAGTGGACGACGACGAGGGCCTCGGGCTCGACGATCCAACCCTCTCGCGCCGACACGCAACGATCGAAACGCTCGACGGAACGCTGCAGATCATCGACCTCGGGTCGGCCAACGGCGTCAAGATCAACGGCGTCAAGACGCTGCGCACGGTCCTCGTTCCCGGCGACGTGATCCGGCTCGGCGACACGGTCATGCTCGTGTGCCGCGGTGAACGGGCGGTGCAACCCGTGGGCGGCGACAATGGCCTGGCGGGCCGCTCTCCAGCCATCGCGAAAGTCCGCGACGCGCTGCGCAGGGTGGCTCCCAGTGACCTGTCCGTGGTCGTCACCGGGGAGACCGGGACCGGAAAAGAGGTCGTCGCCAACGCGCTGCACGTCCAAAGCGGCCGGTCGGGCACCTTTATCGCCGTCAACTGCCCTGCGCTGCCGGGGACCCTGGTGGAATCGACGCTCTTCGGGCACCGCAAGGGCGCTTTTACGCACGCGACCAGCGACCAACCGGGCGCTTTCGTGCAGGCCGATGGCGGCACGCTCTTTCTCGATGAGATCGGGGATATGCCGGTGCAGTTGCAGCCCAAGCTGTTGCGCGCGCTCGAAAGCGGCGAGGTGACACCGGTGGGTTCCGCGTTGGGCAGGCGGGTCGACTCGCGGGTGGTCGTGGCGACGAATGTGCAGCTGGCGCAGGCGCTCGAAGACGGCACGTTTCGCCAGGACCTCTATGCGCGTCTCGCTGGTGTGCGGATCGAGCTGGTGCCGCTGCGCAATCGCAAAGATGACATCCCGCTGCTCTTTTCTCGCTTCTTGCCGGCGGACCTGCGACATGTGCCGATGAGCCCCGATTTCGCCGAGCGGGTCTTGCTCTGGCGGTGGCCGCGCAATGTCCGCGAGCTCCGCAAGCTGGCCGAGCGCCTTGCCGTCTTGCACGCCGACGCGGAGCTGTGGACCGAAGACATGCTCGAACCCGAGATGCGTATGCCGCGGCCCGCCGCGCGCCTCCCCGCGGGTGGTTCCGATCGGCCGATCCTCGCGCCCGAAGCCACGGCGGCCGGCGATGGCAGCGACGTGGACGAGCCTTCGCGCAAGGGGCCGCCGACAAAGGACGAGCTCATCGAGTTGTTGGACCAGTTTTCGGGCAACGTCAGCAAGGTCGCGCGCCACGTGGGTCGCAGCCGCAAGCAGGTCTATCGGTGGATCGCCGCGCACAATCTCGACAAGGGGACGGGCCGATGACGGCTGCACAAGACGCGGCCGGCGCGATGCCGATCGAGCACACAACGATGCGAGGCGCGGGTGTCGACCTGCACGTGGCGACATGCGGTCCCGAAGACGGCGAGCTGGTCGTGTTCCTGCACGGTTTTCCCGAGTACTGGGGCGCGTGGAAGGAGCACATGCAGGCCTTCGCGGCGCGCGGTTATCGCTGTGCTGCGCCCGATCAGCGCGGGTACGGCACCTCGGAGAAGCCGCCCCGGGTGCGCGATTACTGCCTGGACGTGCTGGCGGACGACATCGTGGCGCTGATCGACGGGTTTGGGCGCGACAAGGCGCTGATCGTGAGCCACGACTGGGGCGCTGTGGTCGGTTGGTGGCTCGCCCACAAGCATGGCGATCGGATCCGCAAAGCCGCGATGTGCAACGTGCCGCATCCGTACGCGTTCCGGCGGGTCTTGTTCTTCTCGCCGACCCAGGTGATGCGCAGCTGGTACATGTTCTTCTTCCAGCTGCCGCGGCTGCCGGAGAGCTTCATCGGCGCGGACAACTTCTCGAAATTCGCCGGCATGTTGCGCGAAACGGCGGTGCCGGGGACATTTTCGGACAAGGAGATCGCCGGTTATATCGAGGCCTGGTCGCAGCCGGGCGCGCTCACGTCGATGGTCAACTGGTATCGGGCCGGGTTGTGGGCACAGCCGAAGAAGCCTACCGCCGACAAGATCACGATCCCCGTGTTGTTGATCTGGGGCACGCAGGATCACGCGCTGGGCACCGAGCTGATCGAGCCGTCGCTGGCGTATTGCGAAGACGGGCGCGCGGTGCGCATCGAATCGGGCACCCACTGGGTCAACCACGAAGAGAAAGCGAAGGTCGTCGCGGTCGCCGCGGAGTTCTTTGAGCAATCGTGAGCGGTTGTCAGCGCCCCGGTCGGCGCCCATCGTCTTGAGGACCGCTTGTTCTCGCCGGATTCTAGTTGCCGGCGCGGAGGCCGCGATGACCGCCATCACCAAGGTTGAGCTTTTTCGCGTCCGTGTGCCGCTGCCGGCGCCCTTCTACCCGAGCTGGATCCCGGGTTTTCCCCAGGTCGAAAACCGCTTCACGCTGATTCGGCTGACGACCGACGACGGGGTGCAGGGGATCTCGGCCGGGCCGGCGATGAGCGTCGAACACAAGGGTCTTGGCCACCTCATCGCGCCCTACTTCCTGGGCGAAGATCCGACCGACATCCCGCTGATTCAGCAGCGTTTGCGCGAAGTTGGTTACCTCGGTTGGCGCAATTGGTGGATCGAACCGGCCTGCTGGGACATCAAAGGCAAGCTGGCTGGGAAGCCGGTGCACGAGCTGCTCGGGAGCGACCCGAACGATCCGAACACCAAGCGGGTAAAGCTGTACGCGTCGACCGGCGAAGTGAAAGGCCCCGAGGCGCGCATCGAAGAGGCCCAGGCCCGGCTGGCGGAGGGGTTTTCGTCGATCAAGCTGCGGGTGCACGACTTCGACGAGGCCAGGGACATCGAGCAGGTCGTGCGCACCGCCGAGGCCGTTGGCGACAAGATGAAGATCGGCGTCGACGCCAACCAGGCGTGGCGGGTGGCGATCATTGCAGATGCGCCCAAGTGGGACCTCGCGCGGGCCAAGCGGTTCGCGGATGTGTGCGCGGATGTGGGCGTGTCGTGGCTCGAAGAACCGCTCGCGATGGACAGCTACGACGAGCTCACCGAGCTGACGGCGTATAGCAAAGTGCCGATCTCGGGCGGCGAGATTCACACCGGTGCGTTGCCGGAGCTGAAGATGATGATCGAGCGCAAGTGCTACGACATCTTCCAGCCCGACGCCATGTTCACAGGCGGCATCGCGCAGACGATGGAGGTGGCCCGGCTATGCCGCGAACACGGGCTGCTGTACACGCCGCACACCTGGACCAATGGCATCGGATTTGCCGTGAACCTGCAGCTGATGGCGGCGTCCGGATTTGGCGATAAGAAGGCCCTCGAATACCCGTACAACCCGCCCGGATGGACGATCGAAGGCCGTGACGGACTGCTGACCGAGCCGTTTCAACACACCCGCGGCTACCTCGACGTGCCGACCAAACCCGGGCTCGGCATCGAGCTGGACCCGTGGGCGATGCGCAGATACACCAAGCGCTTCTTCGTGATGGACAAGCTGCGGCTGGTGTTCTTTTCACTGCGGGACCGCGGCATCTCGGTTTCCAGGGCGATCGACGCGGCGCGCAAGAAGCGGATCGCGGACCAGGCGACGGCGAAGGCGGGCTCATGACCGGCTCGGAAACGGGGTCGGGTGGGCCGTTTGCGTTCCTTTCGCGGCGGCGCTTTCTCAAGCTCGCGCTTGGCCTCGCAGCGGTGCCTGTCGCGGGTGTCGGCGGGGTCGTTGCGTTGCGCGGCTCGGCGCCTTCGATCGCCGGCTTACGGATGCTCAGCGACCACGAGTTTGCCACGCTCACGGCGCTGGTGACGACGCAGCTGCCCGCGGGCGGACCGTGGCCGGAAGGTGCGGACGGCGAGGCGATCGCGCGGGCCTTCGACGGCTTCATCGCCGACGAGCCCGACCACATCGCGACCGATTTGAAGCGCGCGTTGACGCTCGTGGAGCTCGGCCCGGTGATCTTCGACCGCAAGCTGGTGACGTTTTCCAACCTGTCCGAAGCCGACCGCCTCACGCACTGGCAAGCGTGGATCACCAGCGACACGTTGCTGCGCCGCCAGGTCGCCATCGCGTTCCGCAAGTTCATCTCCCTGGTGTACTTCGACCAACCCACCGTCTGGCCGCATATCGGCTACCCGGGCCCGTTCCTGGTGCGCGGCTACGGCGTGCAAGGCGGATAGCAACGAGATGCCCGGCGAGATCCTCGACCTGTCGCGCGACGCGACCTCGGCCACAGTCGACGCCGATTATTGCGTGATCGGTTCAGGACCCGGCGGCGCAACGGCGGCGATGTTGCTGGCCGAGGCGGGCGAGGACGTGCTGATCCTCGAGGAGGGTGGCGACAAGACCGGCGCGCAGCTTTCGGGCCGCGATGGGCAGAGCTACGACCAGCTCTACATGGACCGCGGCGGGCGCATGACCGAAGACCTGTCGATCACGGTCTTGCAAGGCCGCGCGCTCGGCGGGGGCGGGGTCATCAACGCGTGCGACGTCGTGCCGATTGCCGGTGGTGTGCTCGCCCATTGGCGCGACAAACACGGGCTTTCCGAGCTCACCGAGGCCGCCATCCGCCCGCACGCTCAAGCCGCGCTCAAGGACCTGCACGCCAACCCGATCGCCGAGCAGCAGCTCAACCTCGCCAACCGGCTGCTCCGCGACGGGGCCACAAAGCTCAACCTGCGCCAGGAGGTGATGCGCCACAACCGCGTCGGCTGCGTGGGGGCCGGTCAATGCCTCATCGGTTGCCCGGTCAACGCCAAGAAGAACCCGCGTTTTGTGGCCGTTCCCAAGGCGATCGCCGCCGGTGCGCGCGTTTTTTGCCGGGCGCGCGCGGTGCGCATCGAGCATGCCGGGGCCGAGACCAAACACATCCACGTCCGCACGCTCGACAGCAAGGGCTACCGCGAGGAAAGCAAGCTGGTGGTCCGCGCCAAGGTGGTCATCGTCGCCGCCAACGCCATCGGTTCGGCCCAGCTGTTGCTGCAATCGGGCATCGGCAATGCGCACGTCGGTCGCCACGTCAGCCTGCAGCCACAGTTGCCGGTCATGGCGCGCTTCAAACAGCCGATCCGCGCCTTCGAAGGCATCCCGCAGGCCGTCGCGATCACCCACCACGAGGTCGATGACCACCCCGAACATGGGCTTTGGGGTTTTCGAATCGAGCCGATCATGGGCACACCGGGCATCGTAGCGTCGCTTGTCCCGGTCGCCGGTTTGGCGGCCAAGCGGCAGATGGCCACGTTTGCGCGCACGGCAGCCGCGCTTGTGCTCGTCCCCGACAGCCCTTCTGGGCGCGTGCTTGTCGGTCGTGAATCCACGCGTGCGGGGACCCGCCCGATCGTCCGGTACGACCATCTCGCCGAGCACAAGCAGCGCATACGGGAAGGGGCCAAGGTTACGGCGCGCATCTACCTCGCTGCGGGCGCCGAGCAGGTGGCGATCCCGAGCAACCGGCCGATAACGATTCGCAGCGAAAAAGAGCTCGCGCGCATCGATGAACTGAGCCTCGAACCCGCGACCGTGCCGATGATCTCGGCCCATCAGCAGGGCGGCGTGCGGATGGCGAGCAGCGAGAAGGACGGCGCCGCGAACCCCGCGGGCATGGTGTGGGGCACTCGCGATGTGTACGTGTTCGATTCGGGGCTCTTTCCGAGCAGCTCGTCGACGCACACGATGACGCCGATCATCACGATGGCGCGGCTGCTCACGACGCGCTTGCTGGCGGAAAAGAAGGCGTAGACAGGTTCGTTGCGGCTGCGACGTCAGGGTCCGGCTGCGAAAACGGCGCGGATCGCCTCTCCGAACACAGCGTTGATAGCGGCCCGGGTGGCGTCGGTGCGATCGACGGCTTGGCCGATCGGGGCGCCGGCGGACGGGTAGGTTTGCAGCAAGAAGAGCTCGCGCATCTCGGCGACATGGGTTCGCTGCGGGATGGCGACTTCGAGCGTCTGATCACCGACCTTGAATGCGGCCAGGAAGGGCAGACCGGGCGAACCGTGGACGAGGAAGGCCCAGCGGCGGGATTTCACCTGCAACGGAACGCCCTGGCCGGCGGTGCGCGCGGCGTTTCGGAGGCCGACGGCGTGCAAGAGTGTCGGAAGCACATCGACGTGGCTGCCGATGTCACCGGGACGCATTGGAGCGAGCTTGCCGACGCCGCGGAACAGCATCGGGACGCGTGTTTGCACGTCGCAAAGCTCGGAGTCGTGGGCCATCTTGCCGTGTTCGATGAGCTCTTCGCCGTGGTCACCGGTGACGAGGATCGCGACGCCGTCTTTTTGCAGGGGTTGGAGCGCTTCGAAGATGCGGCCGATCTGCCTGTCGACCGAGAAGAGGCCGCTGCGGAAGCGGTTGTGCACGTGCGCGAGATCGTTGTAGGCGCCGGCGTTGAAGGCGGCTTTTTCGACGACGGGCGTAAACCGCGGCTCTTCGGTGTCCCAGTCGTAGGGAAAGTGGGTGCCGTCCATCGCGATGATGATGAGCGCGCGTTCGCCGCGTGTTTTCGGGTCGCCGAGGAGTTGGACGGCGGCGTCGGTGGCGCAGCGGTCCATTTCGGGGCGGGTTACGGCGCCGCGTTCAGCGCATTTGACGACATCGACGTAGCTATCGGTGCGTTCGCGGTTGGGTCCGAAGGCGGCGGCGGCGATGCCCATGTAGTTGAAGTCGGCGCCGGAGCGCACATGGATGCGGTAACCGGCGCGTTTGAAGGCTTGCAACGGCGTGGGCAGGCGGCCGGAATCGGGGCCGGTGACGACGTGATGCCACCACATGCCATGCGCGGAGAAGACGAGGCTGAACCAGGACGGATGGGTCGTATTCGCGCCGGCATAGGCGGTCGGGATGGCGGTGGCGGTCTGCGCAAAGCGGTGCACGTTGGGCATCGTTTCGGCGTCGATGAAGTCGGGGCGCAGGCTCTCGATGCCCATCAGGATGACCGTCTTGGGGGCGTCGGCGGGCAGCTCATCCCTATCGAAGCTGGTGGGCGGCAGCGGCGGCGGTCTCGGCAGGGAAACAGTGGCTGGGTTGCCCTCGGCGATGAAGCGCGCGGCCATGCGTGACGGGCCGTAGAAGGCGACGAGGGTCCGGGGAACCGCGAGAGAACCGGGGAAAGCGACGGTCCAACCCACCGCGGCGATGAGCGTAGCGATGGCCCAACGCTGGCCTGTGTCGACGGTCAGACGGGGCCACAAGCGGGCGGGGAGTTGCCAGCCCAGGCCCAGCAGCCCGCCGGTCGCGAAGGGGCCGAAGAGCAGCAACATCAAAGTGGGGATGCCGACGCCCGACTCCTTGAGCGAGCGCGAAATGCCGACCATGCCGTCGTATTCGTAGACCTCGAAGAGCACCCAGAGCCCCTGGTTGGCGCGGTAGTGGGCGAACAGGTCGAGCACCGCGACGCCGAGAAAGCCGGTCCCGAGCGCGACAAGCAAGATTCCCGGCCAGCGACCCCGGCGGCCCAGCAGGTGGCCGATCGCGCCCATCGCCGTGACCCAGCCGACGATGCGGAGCACCGCCATGCCGAACGAGAGATCGGTGACGCGCGCCACGACGGCGCCGAGGGTGCAGGTCCAAAGCAGCCACGCGACCATGCCGGGCAGTGGGCTGAAGCGTCGATGGCGACCAACTGCGGCCGTTGTCGTCGTTTCGCCCCCGGGGCTATGATCTGGGCGTGATAAAGCCACGCGCCCTCCTTGCTGCCGCCGTTTTCATGATCGGCTGCGGCACGGATAAGGCAAACGATGTGGCGCAAAACGTTGATACAGGCGCGCACGAGGTCTTCCAGGCCGGGGATACCGGCGCCGGGGCTGAAGCCGACACTGTCGCCGCAACCGATTCGGGGGCCGTAGCCGATACTGTCGCCGTAACCGATGCCGGGGCCGTAGCCGTAGCCGATAGCGGAGCCGAAGCCGATACCGTCGCCG
>CAZLMW010000135.1:2351-10282 GCA_964560875.1 uncultured Enterobacteriaceae bacterium | reverse complement strand
AGCCGATACCGTCGCCGTAGCCGATACCGTCGCCGTAGCCGATTCCGGAGCCGTAGCCGATACCGGGACCGAAGCCGATGCCGTAGCCGAAGCCGATTCCGGAGCCGTAGCTGATTCCGTCGCCGATGCCGGGGCAGAAGCCGATTCTGTAGCCGATGCCGATACCGTCGCCGTGACCGATTCCGCGGCCGTAGCCGATACCGTCGCCGCCCCCGACACCGCCGAGCCGCCGCTCAAACCGTTGCCCTATCCGAAGCGGACCGCGATGCGGATCAAGGCGATTCAGCCGGACTTCTGGCCCAAGCGGGTCGAGCTGATCGGCAACAACACGGGCGGAATCGCGGTGAATTTCGTCTGGGCACATTGGCAGCCGCAGGTCAGCAAGCCGCCGTGCAAAGCCGGGTGGTTCGGGCACGAGGGCGTCTGTTTCAAGCTCAACAAGCACGTCGCCGATGAGGTCGCCGCGTACAGCAAGGCCGGTGTGCTCGTGACCGGGATCTTCTGGGGTGTGCCGGCGTGGGCGCGTATCGCCGACAAGGATTGCTCACCGGCCGGCAACGATCCGGGCTTCAAGGTCTTCTGCAAGCCCAAAGATCCCAAGCAGTTTGGACGGTTTGTCGGCGCGATCGCCAAGCGCTTTGGCGGGCTGTCCGGGCACGGGCGGGTGGTCGATTTCGTCATCCACAACGAGGTCAACAGCAACACTTGGTTCGACATCGGCTGCGGCCACGGCAAGCCATGCAATACCAAGCAGTGGCTCGACGACTACGCCGCCAACTACAACGCGGCCTACGACGCGGTGGCCAAATATCAGCCCGACGCGCGCGTGCTCATCAGCCTCGAGCACCACTGGGACCCGAAGAAGTACGACAAACCCGCCGCCAAGGACCCGGTGTTGTCCGGGCAGACCTTCCTTCTGGGCTTCTCCAAGCGGGTCGGCCAGCGCAAATGGCGCGTCGCATATCACCCGTATCCGCCGAGTTTGCTCAAGACGGCATTTGGCGCGCTCGACCACCAGGTCCACGGCAAGGTCACGTACGGCAGCATCGGCGTGCTCGTAGGTTGGCTACACCAGCAATTTCCAAAACTTGCGCACGTTCACGAGGTGCAGCTGACCGAGAGCGGTGTCAACGGCATCGCGCCCCACGCAAACCAGGACCAGCAGGCGGCAGGTGTGTGTTTGAGCCTTCGCAACGTGCTCGCGGTGCCGGGAATCACCAACTACATCTATCACCGCATGAAGGACCACCCGGCGGAGACGAAAAATGGCCTCGGTCTCGGGCTTTTCAGTGCGTCGGGCAAGGCGAAAAAGGCGTGGGGGACGTGGGCGCTGGCCAACCGCGACAAGCTCAAGCCGCCCAAGCTGTCATGCGGATTCGAGCTGCTGCCCTACGTGCGACTGACGCGGGCTTTCGGCGGTTCGAAGGGACATTGGGCGACGACGGGGATGCTGCCGCCGGGCTTCAATTCCGAGAAAAGCTGGCGTCTCAAGCGCGGCAAGTTTGCGGGATCCAAGCTGCTATTCGCGTGCCAGGTCGGCAGCCACAACCTGCTGAGCCCCGATCCGAAGTGCGAAGGCCTGCAGCCGCTGGGGCCGGTCGGGTATGTCGCGAGCAAACCCACAAAAGGGCTGGTCCCGCTGCGTCGATGTCGTGTCGGCAAGGGCACGGATCACTTCATCAGCTCGCACCCGACATGCGAGGGCCAGGTCAGCGAATCGGTGCTCGGATATGCTTGGCCCGGGAAGTAGGTCTTGGGATCGGCCCGCGGGGTCTTCTAAAAACGAAGCGTGACGACCGCGCCGTGGCCGTTGAAGAAGGGCGAGATGGCAACTTTGTCGGCGGGCTGCGTCATCAAGAGGTAGGCGCCGAGGCCGGCCGCTGCCACACCGACACCGATAGTCGCCATCCCGATGACACCGTTGCGGTCGAGCCGGTCTTGTTCGGCCGTGTAGGTCTGCGCGTCGATGCCGATGACCTTGCCGCCGGCCTTCTTGCCGACCTTGTCATCGAGATCTGCCTGTTCAGACGCCTTGGCCGCGAGCAGATAGCCGCCGACCCCGACCGCCACGACACCGGTGATGGTCGACGCCCACGCGGCCTTGGAGCGGAACGCCACGTCGTCTTCTTTGGCCTTCTTCGCGAGGCGCAGGCGCTCCTTTTCGGCCTCTTGTTCGGCTTTTGCAGCCTCGCGCTTTTGGGCGGCGTTGACCTCATCGAGCAGCTTCTGGGTGCGTTCGGCGACCTTCTTGGACGTCCTGGGCAGATCGAGCACGCGCTTGTAGTCGCGAGCGGCCGTGTGAAGGTCGCCACGTCGATGCGCTGAACGGGCGGCGTTGTACAGGTAGACAGGCCGGCCGTGGATCGCGAAGGCCTCGCGGAAGAGCTTGTCGGACTGCGCGAATTCACCGGCCTTGTAGTGCTTGGCAGCGGCCTTGAAGACGTCGAGCGCCTCGGCTTCCTGTGCCTTGGTGACGGCCGATGCCGGCGCGGCGAAAGCGAAGACGGAAGCGACCGTCACCGCGGCGACAACAACACGTGCGAGCCCCTGCCGCTGCATCCGCTAGAGCCCCTTGATCCCGACCAGTTTGCTGCTGCTGGTCTTGGTTCCATCGCCGAGTTGGCCGTCGTGGTTGGCGCCGAAGCACTGCGGCGCGCCCGTGGTGCTGTTGATAACGCAACCGTGCCACGCGTTGATCTTGACCTCCGCGACGAGCGAGAACGTCGATTGCGTCTTGCCCCAGCACTTCATGATAGCGCTCTTGGTGCGCCCGCAGGCCGAGTCCTGGTCGATGCTGACCCCCAGCGCGTCGGTCATACCCTTGACCTGCACGGGCTTGACCTGGTCGGTCTTGGTCCCGTCGCCGAGCTGCCCGTAGCCGTTGTAGCCCCAACACCAGACCGTCTGGTCGCTCTTGACCGCGCACATCGAGTAGTAAGCGGCGTCGATCGAGACCGCGCCCGACAGCCCCTGCACGGCGGCCGGTTTGACGTTGGCGAGCTTGTGGCCGATGCCGAGCTGGCCCTTGTCGTTTTGGCCCCAGCACCAGACCGTGCCGTCGTCGCGCAGGACGCAGGTGAAGCCGTAGCCGCCGTCGATCATCCGAACCTTCGTGACTCCCGCTACCTCGACGGGTTTGAGGCGCGCCGTCTTGGTGCCGTCTCCGAGCTGGCCGTGCTGGTTGTAGCCCCAGCAGTAGAGCTTGCCCGAGCGCGTTGCGCAGGTGTGACTTGCGCCCATACCGACCGCGCCGACGCCGCTGTTCATGCCGGAGACCGTCGTCGCGATCGCCTGGTCGACCTTGGTGCCCGAACCGATCTGCCCCGACGAGTTGCGGCCCCAGCACTGCAGGCTGCCGTACGTCGTGATCCCGCAGCCGTGCTCGCGGCCGATGGCGATCGCCTTGAATTTGCTCTTGCTGACCACGGAGACCGGCGTGTTGGACTTGGACACGCTACCAGCCCCGAGGCGACCGTACTGTCCATCGCCCCAGCAGCGGATCACGCCGTCGGTTCGCAGCGCGCACGAGTGCTTGATGCCAACGCCGATCGCCTTGGCCTGCACGACCGGTTGGGTCGGGATGCACTTGGCGGATTTGCAGACCATTGCCGTGCCGCATGAGCTGCCGTCGGGGAGGGCGTTGACCACGCAGCTTCCCGTTTTCACGCTGCACGCGGACGCCAGGCAGGGCTGGGCTGGCTTGAGGCACTTCTTGGGATCGCCGGCTGCGCACGCCTTGTTCTTGCAGCGATCGCCCTCGGTGCACTTGTTGCCGTCTTCGCAGTTTTGGCCCTCTGCCGACGTGAAGATGCAGCCCAAAGCGGACTGACAGAGGTCCTTTGTGCACGCGTTGCCGTCGCTGCACTTGAGCTGCCCGGAGCCCACGCACTTGGTGCTGATGCACTTGTCGCCGGTTGTGCACTTGTTGCCGTCGTCGCAATTGGCCCCGGACGCCGACGTGTAGACGCACCCATTGAGCGGGCTGCAGACGTCCTTGGTGCACGGTTTGTTGTCGTCGCAGGTGACCTGGGCGCCGCCGACACACGTGCCCGCGACGCACTTATCGCCCGTCGTGCACTTGTTGCCATCATCGCAAGCCGCTCCGGACGTGCATCCGGTCGTCCCGGCGTCTTTGGGCGGAACATACGTGTCCTTGGGAGGAACATACGTGTCCTTGGGAGGAACATACGTGTCCTTGGGAGGAACATACGTGTCCTTGGGAGGAACGTACGTGTCATTCGGCGCAACGTTGGTGTCCTTGGGAGGAACGAACGTGTCCTGGGGCGGGACAGCCGTGTCTTTGGACGTCGATGTGTCCTGGAGCGTCGATGTGTCTGGGGGTGAAGACGTGTCCTTGGGCGAAGCGTCGAGCGAACCGGCGTCCTGCGGCGGCGTATGGGTATCGGCCGGGCCAGCTGTGTCAGCGGTTGAACCGGCGTCTGTCACCTGGCCTGCGTCCGTCGAGCCGGCTGAATCGAGAGCCGCTCCTGCATCGGTGGCCGCGCCCGCATCCGTGGCGGCTGCCGTATCGGTCCCTGCCGTGTCAGCTTGGGTCCCGGCGTCGAGCGCATCGAGGCCCTCGGCGAGCTGTTCGGGGGTCTCGAACGCGAAGTCGTCCAACGGCACGCGCTCGTTGCACGCAGCAACAGCCGCACACAACACCACCATCGCGATCGCTTGTCGTCGAGCTTGCATCTGGGCGGGTTCCAAGGTCGATCGGGTCATGGTCGAACGAACCGCAACTCTAATCTAGCACGCGATCACGCGCCTTCGACGGTGCCCCAACCACGATTGATGGCGACGATCTTGCCGAGCTTGCGGTCGACCTGTCGATGGGCGGGAACGTTGTTGGTTCGCACCCAGTCGTCGAAGAGCGCCGATTCTTCGGGGCTCATCACAACCGAGCCGAGGTTGAGAAAGGCGTCGATGAGCACCTGGACGGGGCGCGGACCGGTCGCGGCGTCGGCGGCGGCGGCGTAGAAGGTGACGCGGCCAGTTTCCTGGTCGACTTCGGTCTGCACCGGCACTTCTTTTTCGGCGAACCATTCGCTGATGGACGTGTACTCCTCGGGCGACATGGCGGTGACGCGGCCGTCTTCGAGGAATGTGCCGGCGAGTGCGCCTTTGCTTCGGTGGGTCGGTTCTGCCATACGGACGTATAACGTTTTCGGGCCCTTGCGAATAGATGCCTTGTCCCGGCAGCTGTGCGCCACTACCGTCCGCTCCTTCGCTGCCCCACCGCGGAGACTGTCTCCATGCGCATTCTTCTTGTGCAACCGGCTCCTTTCGAGCCGGGGCGCATCGGCTTGGAGAACGCCATCTGGTTCCCTGAACCGGTCGCGCTCACGACCATCGCCGCGATCGTGCCCGACCACGAGGTCAAGATCCTCGACATGCGGCTCGAGGCCGACACGGTCTACAACGAAACGCTGCTGAGCTTTCGGCCCGATATCGTCGGCACCACGTCGATGACGACGGACTGCTACCAGGCCCGCGCGTTGATGACGTGCGCCAAGCAGACCCTCGGCCGCGACAAGGTGTTCACGATCGTTGGCGGCCATCATCCGACGCTGGCGCCGTGGGACTTTCAGCACGACGACGTCGACGCGCTCTGCATGGGCGAGGGCGAAGACACGTTCGTCGAGCTGGTGACGCACCTGGAATCGGGCGGCGACTTCCAGGAGCTGCATCATATCAACGGCCTGCGCTTCGAGCAGAAGGATGGCGCCTGGCACAGCACGCCCAAGCGCCATCAAAATCGCGAGCTCGATACCTTCCCTGCGCCGCGCCGCGACCTGCTGCCCAAGCGCTACCGCGACGAGTACTTCTTCACCATCGCCGGCCCGATGGCGTCGATGGCGACATCGCGCGGATGCTCGTTCGACTGCAACTTCTGCGCGATCTGGGAGTTTTATGAGCGCAAGACGCGCTTTCTGTCGGCCGAGGCGATCTGCGACCAGCTCGAGACGATCGAAGAGAAGACGGTTTTCTTCCTCGACGACAACTTCCTGACCAGCAAACGCCGCTTGCTCGCGCTCGCCGACGAGATGCAAAAGCGCGGCATCAAGAAGTGGTGGGGCACGCAGGGACGCACCGATTTCGTGGCCGACAACCCGGACGTCATGAAACGGCTGCGCGACTCGGGCCTGGTGATGATCCTGTCGGGCTACGAGGCCAATGACGAAGAGGGCCTGTCGTTCGTGCTCAAGCGCAACTCGGCCGACAAGAACCGCAAGGCGGCCAAGATCCTGCGCGAGCTCGGCATCATCAGCACCGGCATCTTCATGGCGCGGCCCGACTTCGACGAGGCCGATTTCGACACGCTGTACGCGGGCATCAACTCACTGGGCGTCGCGATCCCGATCATCACGGTGTGGACGCCGCTGCCCGGCACGCAGCTGTACCGCAAGATGGAAGACAAGCTGTTGACCAGGGACGCGCGCCTGTTCGACCTGCTGCACGCCGTGGTGCCGACCAAGCTGCCGCGCGAGAAGTTCTACGCCAAGCTCGCCGAGTCCAACCAGGCGACCTGGCCGAGCTTCGAAAAGGGCACGTTCACGGTGATGCGCAATCGCCCCGCGTTCTTCATCGACCAGTTCCGGGGGATGCTGCGGTTCTTCAAGCGGATTCGCCAGTACTCGCCGATCTACGAAGACCCTGCCAGCCACCTGCGTGACGAGCTTGGAATCATCGAGCAGCGCGTCAATGAAGACGTCGTGCTCGCCAACGCCGAAAAAGAAGCCGCGTAGGAGGCTGTTATGGCTCTTTGGAGCGACCAGAACCGAACCGCTGTCAGCAAGGTTTGGGCCACAGTGCACACGTCCAGCGTCGCGGTGACAAAGCTCGCGCGCTCGGTCGGAACGTCGATCGTCACGGCACGCAAGCTCAAGCTCGATGAGTACGAAGACGTGCCCGGCGCACCGTTTCAGCCCGACGCCGACCCGAAGGTGTTCTTGCGGCGGCTCCGTGAGGACGTCGAATCCCACGTCGCCGTGAACCATCCCCTGCTCTGCCGGGTCAGCCACGTTCCGTTCACGCGCGAGGACTACAAGATCTTCGGCCTGCAGCACTACGCGCTCGTCGGCAACTTCTGCGCCTATCTCGAATACCTGCTGCTTTCCGCGCCCGATACCGACGCCAAACAGTGGATCGCCAAGGTGCTGGTCGACGAATACGGCGAAGGCAGCGACGGCAAGGACCACGCCGAGCTCTACCTCGGGTTCTTGCGGGCGTGTGGCGTCGCGGTCGGGGAAGAGACCAGCACATCGCTGCACACCGACGTCACCGGCTTCATCAAGGAGCACCTGCGCATCTGCCGCGATGAACCCTTTCTCGTCGGCCTCGGCGCGGTCGGCCCCGGTCACGAATGGGCGATCCCCAAGATGTTCCCGATGATCGTCGCGGGCCTTCGCAGGGCCGGCTACAGCGAAGAGGAAATCCTCTACTTCACGCTGCACCTCGAGCAAGACGAAGACCACGGCGCCTGGCTCGAAGAGGCCCTCGTCGATTACGCCGACACCGAAGCCGCCCAGAGGCAAATCTGGCGCGGCGCGATGCTGTCCCTCGCTGCCCGACGCCGCTTCTGGACCGGTGTGCAGGACAAGGTCGTGCGCTGGCGGCAACCGAAAAACATGCACCTGCGCAACCAAAACCGCGTCGAGGGCAACGACCCGACTGGCGAGGTGACGCTGCAGCAGTGGCGCGACAAGGTGAAATCGTCCCGCGTGATGGAGTTCGCCCGATGAAGATCCTGTTTATTGCCACTCGAAAGAACCGCGATCCGGCAGACCGCGAGCTCCGCAAGGCGTCTTCGCGAAGCAAGACAGGCCGCGCAGCACCGCCCGCGGTGCGAAGAAAACCAACAACGCATGATCTCATGGAGTTCGCCCGATGAAGATCCTGTTTATTGCCACTCGAAAGAACCGCGATCC
>CAZLMW010000135.1:0-2251 GCA_964560875.1 uncultured Enterobacteriaceae bacterium | reverse complement strand
GGCAGACCGCGAACTCTATGAGATGGACTTCATGTGCGAAGTTCTGGGGTTCAAGCGCTCGCTGCTCGATCTCGGCCTCATCACGGTCGCCGCGTGCACGCCCAAGCACATCGAGATCCAGGTCGTCGACGAATACCTCGAGCCGATCCCGTACGACACCGACGCGGACCTTGTCGCGTTGTCCGCCAAGACCTCATGCGTCGCCCACGCCTACGATGTCGCTGATCGCTACCGGCAGCTCGGCAAGAAGGTGGTGCTCGGCGGCATTCATGCGTCGCTGCGGCCCGAAGAAGCGCTCGAACACGTCGATCACGTGGTGCTCGGCGAGGCGGAAAAAACCTGGCCCGTCTTCTGCGAGAAGTTTGAAAAAGGCGAGGCACCGGCGCGCATGGACTCAGCCGGCTTTCCACCGATGGCCGAGATTCCGGTCCCTGCCTGGGATCGGCTCGACAGCGGCGAGTTCCTCTTTCACCAGATTCAAACCACGCGCGGTTGTCCGTTTACCTGCCGATTCTGCTCGGTTCCCGACATCTCGGGTCAGTCGTTTCGGTTCAAGCCGGTCGACGTGGTGGTCAACGAGCTTCGATCGCTGCCCAGGAGTCCCGGGCTGCTCGGCCGGCTCAAGGACAAGATGAAGGCGGTCTATTTCGTCGACGACAACTTCATCTCGCGCACCCGCTACACCAAGGATCTGCTCAAGGCGCTCGTGCCGCTGTACGAGAAGGGCGAGATCGGTGAGTGGTCGGCGGAGACGACGCTCAACGTCAGCCGCGACGAGGAGCTGCTGGACCTGTTCGCGCAGGCCGGTTGCAGCACGCTGATCATCGGCTTTGAGAGCATCAGCGAGGCGACGCTCAAGGCGATGGATAAGAACGTCAACTTCTGCCTGGATTACCGCGAGGCCATCGAGCGCATTCACCGCCGCGGCATGAGCATCGTCGGCAACTTCATCGTCGGCTTTGACACCGATACGCTGCAGACGTTCAAGGACATCCTCGATTTCGTCGACGAGCACACGATCCTGTACCCCTTCTTCAGCATCCTGACGCCGATGCCGGGCACCGCTCTGCACGAGGAATACAAGGCCGCCGACCGGCTCGACCACTTCGATTGGGACCTGTACGACACCCGTCACGTGGTCATGGAACCGGCGCACATGAGCCGCGACCAGCTGATGGATGGCTACATCTGGATGTACGAGCAGGCCTACACGTCCGAGCGCGCGCTCGACCGGATGACCCGCTACTGGCGAGACTGGCGCAAGCTCCGCAGCACGCCGATCGAGAACACGTTCATCAAGCTGAAGCTGCGCAATTTCAAGCACGAGGGCTCGCCGCGTTTTCAGCAATTCCTGCGCGACGGGTGGGCGCGGCTGAAGGATCCGACGGTGATGAGCGACGTCGGCCAGCTGCTCTACTACTACGACTCGGCGCACTTCTGCGATTACCTCGACGGCTTCCGATCGGCCGACTACGAGCGCAACGTGGCCATCTTCGAAGGCGCGGTCGATCCGTCCACGGACGACGACACGTTCAAAGACCTCAACCGCAAGCAGTGGGACCACAAGCGGGTTCAAAAGGCGCGCAAAGCCAAGTCTGCGGCCGCGTGAGGCCGGCGGTGCGCTGACGGCAAGTCGGCTATCCTCACGCGATGCCGTACCTCGTCGCCAAGTGGGTCCATGTCCTGGCGCTGATCCTGTGGATCGGCCCCGCGCTGGGTGGCTACATCTTCCTGTTTCGAGCGTGGCAGGCGGACGACGGAAGCGACGAGATGGCGCGGCGCCTGGTGTGGGCCGAGGACGTCTGCGAACGAATTCTGCGCATTGAGCATGTCGCATTTGTCGCGCTGATCGGCAGCGGCTTGGCGATGTTGGCGCTCAACTCGGGCCTCATCGCCGCGGGGTGGATGCAGCAGAAGCTCGCGCTGGTGGGTGTGATCATCGCGTTCGAGGCGTGGGACATGTGGCTGAGCCACAGCGCGCTGCCAAAGGCGTACAAGGACGTGCAATCGCTGCGCGGTGAAGCGGGTCGATCGGCTACCAGGCGGCGCATGATGCTGGCGCGTGCGGCGGTGGGGGCGGGGATCGCCATCACCGCCATCCTGTGGCTCGCGATTACCAAGAGCGGGGTCTGACCCGGAGGGGTCCCCTCGGTTTTTTTTGTATCTCCGATGGATCGGCTCAATGAATTGAGGGGGTTGTCTTGGCAGACGGCGCCTCGATCAAGGGGGAAGGACCCAACAGGGGAAGGCA
>CAZLMW010000134.1:6629-20572 GCA_964560875.1 uncultured Enterobacteriaceae bacterium | reverse complement strand
GGTGGCCCGGACCCGGGTTATCGCTCAGTCAGCGACTTCCAATCGGGCCTGGCCGCGCGCAGGGCGAACACGGTCGCCCAGGTGTTGATGTGGTCGCTGCCCGGCTCGTACCGCAGGCCGCCGCTGGCGTGGGTGTGTTCGGCGAGGGACGCCATGAGAGCCTCGGTTTCGTCGCGATCCGCAAGCCCCAGGACCGCGGCGAGGCGCAAGGTTTGCGCGGTGACGTCGAGCCGCGCCGGACCGCTGTTCAGACCCGCATGCACGACGCCGTCCCGGACGTGGTCAAGCAGGCTCGTGGTCAGACTTCGCGCGAGAGCTTGGTGCCTCTTCCGTGTGGCCAACCCTTCAACGGCGTAGGCCATGGCGTGTGCGTAGACGCGATCGGTGCCGGCGTGAACGGCGAGCGTGTTGCCCCGCGAACAGGGTCGAAGCAATTCATCGACGAGCATGTCGCCGAGGTCGCTGCGGCCTGCCGAATCAAGCGGACCGAGCAGCCAAAGCAGGTGGCTGCCAAACGACTCACTCCAGCGCGTGGACTCCTCTTCGGCGCCGAGCCTCGGGCCGCCCGAGACGCCCACGCGGGCGCCGATCATGGGCTCGATGGATTCGAGCAACCGATGCGCCCAGGCGTCATCGTCGAGCGCAAGCGCCGCTGCGAGTCCAACCCCGGTATCAAACAAGTATGTCCGGCCGTCGCGGGCCAAGCCGCGCTGAATCGAGATGGATCGCAGCGCGGAAGCGACCTCGCGATGGGTCTTGGCGAAAGCAGGGATGAGCAACGCCCACGCCGTCGCCTCTTCGTACAAATAGCCGGGCACCTGGCCGGTCGGATCGCGCCACGAAACGCACAGGTTGTGGGTTGCGTCGACGGCCGCCGTGGTCAGCCACTGGCTCCAGCGCCGTTGCAGGCCGGCCATCATCGCGGCGGGGATTACTTGAGCCGGAGCTCGATGTGGCGCGTCTGCCGCAGCTCGCCGATCCAGTTGCGGTACAGCTTGAGGAATGCCTGCTCGGTCAGCAGCCCGCGCACCATCTGTTCGATGTAGCGCTTGTCCTTGGCCGGCGCCATGCGGCGGTCCACCAGCTGCACGATATGAAAGCCGAAGGGGGTCTGGATGACCTTGCTGACGTCGCCCTTCTTCTTCAGCCCCCAAAGCGTGCGCGCGAAAGTCGGATCGAGCATCCACCGGCGCATGAACCCGAGGTCGCCGCCGTATTGCGTGCCCACGTCGTCGCTGTGCTCTTCGGCGATCTCGGCGAATGACTTGCCGCCCGCCTGGACCATGTCCCAGATCCGCCACGCCTTGCTGCGCAGCTTGTTGACCTGCATCGGGCCGGCGCCGGGCGGGATCTTCACCAGCACGTGGCGGCCGCGCACCTCTTCCTCGATGGTGCCGCCCTTGTACTTGACGTCCATCACGCGCTTGACCTCGGCCTCCGTGATGCGCAGCCGGCTGCCGAGCTTGGTTCGAAGCATCTTGATGCGCAGCTTCTCGGTGCGGATGCTCTCGCGGTACTCGCCGACACCCGCAAACCCGAGCCTGCGGACGTTCTCGCGCAGCTCCTGGTTGTCCCACACGTTCTTGCGTTTGAGCTTGGCGAGCTCCGCGTCGATCTCGGCGTCGGAGACGGTCAGGCCCAGCTCGCGGGCGGCCGAAAGCACGAGCTCGTTTTCGATCAGCACGTCGAGCACCTGGCGGAGCATGTCGTCGTCGCTGCGGGGACGCTCGGCCTCGGTCGGGACCATCTGTTGGCTGCGACCGTGTTGGGCCAGGGCGCGGACCAGGGCGGTGCGCGTGATGATGCGTTTGCCGACCACCGCCACGATGCCGTCGACCTGCGTGTAGCCCTTGGGCAAGACGGCGCGGCGCGATTTGGTCGGCTGCGCTGCGTGCACCGCGGCGATGAGGCCGGCGGCGAACGGACCGGCGGCGATTGGACCGCTGGCGATTGGACTGGTTGCGATCGAACTGGCCATGACCGCGCCGGCGAGGGCTGCGATGACGAGGTGACGGCGCATCACTTGGCCTTCCCGGCGGGTTTACCGCCAACGGGTGCGGCCTTCTTGGGCAGCGGTTTGGGAGCGGCCGGTCGCGCGGGCAGCTGGCGGACTGCGTCGTCGTTGATCGTGATCTTGGCGCTGGTTCGGAGCGACCGGATCATCTCCTTGCGCTTGAGGTCTCGTTTGCGCTTGAGCAGGCGGCGCCGGATCGACTCCTTGACCGCATCGAGCTTCTTGTCGACGGCGGGCAGCTTGCTGACGGGCAGCAGGATGTGAAACCCCTTGTCGGACTTGATCACGCCCGAAAGCTTGTAGGGCTCGGTGAGGAATGCGGCGTCGACGACGGCCTTGGGAATCGCGTTGAGGCGCGCTTTCTCCGCGTGGGAGAGGTGTTCGGGAATCGTCTTGCTGACCCGCCCGATGGAGCCCAGGTAGGGAATGGTCGCCTTGTCTTCGGTCAGGCGCGTCACGTAGTCCTTCCACAGCCCGGCGATCTGGGCCGAGTTGCCCTGGCTGCCGGCGCGGATCTCGTTGAGCACGCGTTTGGCCTGCTCTTCGGTCTTGAGGAGGATGTGCCGAACCTCGACCTGCGCGGGGCGTTGGTACATGACGAGGTTGTTCTTGTAGTAGGCCTCGATTTCGGCGTCCTTGATGTCTTCGATCTTGATCGCGTCGATCACGGCTTCCTTGAGGAAGCGGCGCACCATCTGTTGCTTGAGCGCCGCGACGACGTCCGGGTGCTCGGCGAGACCTTGTTTGCGCGCTTCGTCGGCGAGGATCTCGAACTGCACCCAGTTGACGAGGTATTCCTTGCGCTTGGCGATGGTCGAGTACTGCTGACGGACGACCTGCGACTCGCGGTTGAGGCGCGCTTCGAGGTCGCCAAGGGTGATCGTGTGACCGCCGCCGAGATCGGCCAGGACGATCTTGCGCTGTTCCTCGGAAAGCAGCGAGTCATCGGCCGTTGCGGCGACCTTGGGCACTTCGGCGACCGTCTTGGTCTTGGCTTCGGCGGTCACGCCGGGGCCCTTGGGGCGCGGACGTTCGGGTTTGTTGCACCCGGCCAGCACGGCGACCACGCAAGCGAGGGCGACGGCGAGAGGCGCGGCGGGGCGGATCTGGTGACAACGCGGCATGGGCTACCCGAACAGGTCAAGGGCGCCGAGTGTTCCGCCGGCACCCGGTCCGGTCAAGCGCGCCGAAAAATCAGCCCGGGCCAAGTCCTTGCAGCGGCGCAGGCAGCGCTTTTTGCATCGCGTGAAATGACTCGCTCACTGCGGCCGTCGAGCACGTGCCGGCAACGGTGCCCTGCAACGCCTTGATGCGCCGTTTGGCCGTTGCGTGGGTCCGGTGGAGGGTCGCGATAGCTCGGCCCGTGCTCGGCAAACGCACAACGAGGTCACGCAGGCCACACGCGCCGTGCTTGGAGCGGGCGAGCAGCTTGACCGCGAGCGCGTCGGCCTCGATCTGGTGCTCGACCGGCAAGCCCTTGAGCAGGTAGTCGTCAGCGAACGTGCCGATCACACCAGGCAACCAGCCGTATACATCGGAATTGACGACCCGGTTGGCGGCTTCGATCGCGGCATCGCGGGTGCGGATGCGTCGAATTCGTTCGCCCGGATGGCGGGCCACCACATGGCCGATTTCGTGGGCGATCGCGCCGGCGAGTTCAGCTTCGGTCCGGACAGCGCGGAGCAATCCGAGCGTCACATACACCCGGCCCCCGGGCGCGCACAGGGCGTTGCGCTCCCACGAGTTGAGCACAAAAAACCGCCACGGCAGCGACGCGCGACGGCTGTGAGCGGCGAGGCGTTCGCCAAGCTGGGCGATGTAGGCGGTGACGTTGGCTGGTCGCGCGATCCCGCCGTAGATATCGACGATTACGGGGTGCACCCGGTCGCCGGCCCGTTGTTCGGCCTGTGGGCTCAGCTCAGCCTGCGCCGCGATCATCTTGCCGGCGCCGATGCCGATGGCGATGCGCGGGTCTTGGCGAGCTACCGTTTCGATGAACAGTCCACAGCCGCTCGTCGTGACGATGACCGCCAACGCCGCGGTCAACACGGGGCTCGCGCAGAGTCGCTTCACGGACAAGCCAGCTTGCGGATTCGATGGTTGGCGCTGTCGGCGAAATAGACGGCTCCGTCCCCCGCGACCACGATTCCCCAGGGTTTGCTGAGCTTGCCCTTCAAGGCCGGGCCGTTGACGTGGCCGGAGTAGGCGGTGCCGGCCACCGTTGTGACGATGCCGTTTGCGACATGGCGCAGTCGGTGGTTGTCGCGATCGGCGATCCAGACGCCCTTGGGACCTTTGGCGACACCGCACGGTTGGTTGAAGCGCGCGCTGCTGAGCGGCCCGTCGTCGTCGCCCTTGTAGGTGCCCGCGAACGTCGTGACGACGCCAGCGCCCGTGATCTTGCGCATCTTGTGGTTGTGACGGTCGGCGATCAGCGCGTCGGTGGCGATCGCAACCGACAGCGTGAGCGCGCCGGAAAAACCGTGAAATCGCATGGATACTCCTCGCCTGGCGTGCCGCAAGGGTACCGGTCGCGGCGCTTTGGTGCCATTTTAGCGGCGAGAGGAAGACGCCATGCAGCTGCACAACATCACCATCAAGACCCTCGAAGATGAGGACTACGCGATCGCCGACCTGTGGCGCGACAAGCCGGTCGTCATCGCGTTCTTGCGCCACTACGGCTGAATGTTTTGCCGCGAGCAGGTCGCTCGTCTCAGCAAGCGCGTCGACGAAATCCACGCCAGGGGCCATCACCTCGTCGCGATCGGCAACGGCGCCCCCTACATGGCCAAGGCGTTCGCCGAAAACGAGAACATCACGTTCCCCCTGTACACCGACCCCGGCAAGGACGCGTACAAGGCGCTCGGGCTCAAGAACAGCAAAGCCGGCATCCTCAAACCGGCGGTCTGGAAACGCGGCCTGCGCGCGACGATGAGCGGCCACAAACAGACCGGCGTGCGCGGCGACCCGTTTCAAAATGGCGGGCTGGCGGTCGTGGGACCGGACGGAACCCTGAGATTTCTGCACGTTGACGACGATATGGGCGACCATGCCGATCTCGACTCGGTGATCGCCGGACTCGACCCAGCTTGAAGATAGGCCGCGCATGTCGCCTCTCCTTGCCACGTTCAGCCCCGCGCGCGTCACCCTGAATAAGGGGCTGCTTGTCGCGATCGGCGCGACGTTGGTGGCGACCGGATGCGGCGGTCCCACGATCCAGAAGGCGCCCGACGAGGGCCCGGGTCACGACCTCGCGTGTCCCGCCGGCACCGAGCTACACGGCAAAGCACCGCCCAACGGCAAGATCCTCTTTTGCGCGGACCTGCGACGCTCCGGCATCGCGTCCCGGCATGGCCCTGTCGTCGATTGGTCGTGTCGGCAATGCCGCAAAGGCGCCTACGAGAAAGGTCGATACAACCACGGGCGTCGCGACGGTGAGTGGCAGCTCTTCGCGTCCGACGGTCTGCGCATGGCCATCTCCCACTATCGCGAGGGCAAGAAGGTCGGCGACTGGGCCGGCTGGTACAGCGACGGAGCGCCCCGCTACCACCGCAGCTTCGACAGCGAGGGCAAACCCCACCGCACCGAGTGGCAGAACTACCGCAACGGGCAGCGCGAATTCGAGGGCCGCTGGGTTAACGGGCAGCGCGACGGCCGCTGGCAGCGATGGACCCGGCGAGGCCACCGCATCAGCGACGGCACGCACAAAGCAGGCCGACGCCATGGCCCGTGGAAGACCTTTGACTCGCAGGGTCGAGAGGCCGGCGTCACGTTCTATGAACGGGGCAAAGTCGTGCGCGAAGGCGTCGTCGTTGGCGGCGTGCTGCGGCTGGTGATGGTCGATGACAAAGGCAACAGGACCGGCACGTTGACCGAAAAAGACGGCAAACGACACGGCCAGATGGTCGAGTTTCATCGCGGCACCGAGACACCGTGGCGCAAGACAACGTGGGTCGCTGGCAAACAGACCGGACCGGCGAGCCTGCATCGCAAAAACGGCACCAAACGTGCGGCCGGCAGGCTGGTTGATGGCAAACCCACGTGCGGCTGGCAGCTCTTCGACGACAAGGGCACCGACCTCACCCGCGGCCCCGCGTTCGCCGCGATCGTGTCCAAACAGGCAGGTGCAGCGGTCGACAACAAGGATCCGTGTGCCTGGACCGATGCCGACATCATGTTGCTGCGCGCCGCCGCAGACGCGCCTGCGACCGTCGCCCTTGCCCGGTGGATGCTCGAACACGCGGCGCGAAAAGGCCGGGACTCCGACGCCGAGGCGAGCGGCCCACCCGAAGGCCCCGCGACCGCCAAACAGCGGCTGGAGGCCATGGTCGGACTGCACAAAAAGGCAGAAGAAGCCGCCGCCAAGCTCGCGTTCGACGTCGCCGCGCTCCACCAAATGGCCGCGCTATTGGAAGCTGACCGCGCGTTCGCCGGCGAACTTCTCGTCTTGCCCGCCGACGCCAACGCCCCCGGTTCACCGTCCTGGCCTGGCCCCAAACCCGACAAGGACGAAGCCAGGGCGTTCATGCAGAGCGCCGTCGATCAGCTGCCCGGCATCCGCGCCTTGCTCTACGAAAAACAGGCCGGCGAACGACCGATCCGCAAGGCTGGACGCGTCACCCTCGGTCGCATCGGGCTGAGCAAGCTCAACTACCGCAAGTTCAAGGCAAGGATCACCAAGGCCGCCAAGAAGATGGGCGTGGAGCGCAAGGCAACCGACGTGACCGGCTCGACCGCTTCGAAGTAATGCGTCTGCGAAGTAGTGATTCTGCGAAGCAACGATTCTGCGAAGTAGTGATTCGGTTCAGATATCGATGACGACGGGCTCGGGCTCGGTGGCGTAGTCGAGCAGCTCGCGCAGCACTTCCTTGGTGGTCTGCAGGGCATCGTCGCGTTCGTGACCCCGCATCGGGCGCAGCAGCATCATCGACGGCGTGAGGCGGTAGAGCGTTCCTGGCCGATTGACCAGCTCCAGCAACCGTTCGGCTTGCAGCTTGCCGCGTTCGTGCAGGGTCATGGCGATGGCGGCGGGGCCTTGTTCGACCTTTTCCATGCCGATCGCGATGGCGAGTACGCGGATCTCGATGGTGTCGACGAGCGCGTGGGCTTCTTCGGGCATGCGGCCGAATCGATCGACGAGATGGTCGACGAGCGCGCGCAGTTCGTCTTCCGTTCGCACCGAGGCGAGCCGCTTGTAGGCCATCAGCCGCTGGCTGGCGTCGGGGATCCATGTGTCGGGCAGGTAGGCGGTGACGGCGACCTTGATCTCCGGGTCCACGGGGGCGCCGAGGTGGTCGTCGCGCAGCTTCATCACGGCTTCTTCGAGCATGCGGATGTAGAGGTCGTAGCCGACTTCGGCGATGTGACCGGTCTGCGCTTCGCCGAGGATGTTGCCGGCGCCGCGGATCTCGAGGTCGTGGCTTGCGATGTGCACGCCGCTGCCCAGCTCGGAGAAGCGCTCCAGCACGGCAACGCGTTTGGCACCGTCGGCGGTCATCTGCTGGCGCGGCGGGATCATCAGGTAGCAGTACGCGCGTTGACTGGCGCGCCCGACGCGACCGCGGAGCTGGTAGAGCTGGGCGAGGCCGAAGGTGTCCGCCCGCTCGACGAACATCGTGTTGGCGTTGGGGATGTCGAGCCCGGATTCGACGATCGTGGTGGCGACGAGCACGTTGAAGTCGCCGCGCATGAAGCCGAGCATCGCGTCTTCGAGGTCGGTCTCGGACATCTGCCCGTGCGCCATAACGGGGCGCGCGTCGGGGCAGAGCAGCTTTATCTCCTCGGCGATGCGCGGCAGGTCACCGACCCGATTGCGGATGTAGAAGACCTGGCCGCCGCGGGCGAGCTCGCGGTCGATGGCGTCCTTGATCAGCTCATCGGAACCGCGGCAGACGATGGTGCGCACGGCCTTGCGGTTTTCGGGCGGCGTCGCGATGAGGGAAAGGTCGCGCAGACCGAGCGTGGCCATCTGCAGCGTTCGCGGGATCGGTGTCGCGGTGAGCACGATGCAATCGAGGGTCGAGCGCCACTTGGCGATGGCCTCTTTCTGCTTGACGCCAAAGCGGTGCTCCTCGTCGACGATGAGCAGGCCGAGGTCGCGAAATCGCACGTCTTTGCTGAGCAATCGGTGGGTGCCGACCACGATGTCGACGTGTCCTTTGCCGAGCTTGTCGATGACTTCGCGCTGCTCGGCGCTGGTGCGGAAACGCGACAGAGAGTCGATTGTGACCGGCAGGCCCCGGCAGCGCTCTTTGAACGTCAAGCGGTGCTGCTCGGCGAGCACGGTTGTCGGCACCAGGACGGCGACCTGCTTGTTGTCGAGGCACGCTTTGACGGCCGCGCGGATGGCGACCTCGGTCTTGCCGTAGCCCACATCGCCGCAAACGAGGCGCCAGGCGGGTCGCGGCCTCTGCATGTCGGCGAGCACTTCGTCGATCGCGCGCTGTTGGTCGGCGGTTTCTTCGTGCGGGAACGTCGCTTCCCACTCGCGGTACAGCTCGTCGGGCGGCGAAAACGAGTGGCCTTCGCGGGCCTGGCGCTCGGCGTAGAGTTTGACCAGCTCCTGCGCGATCTTCTCGACAGCCCTGCGCGTCTTCTTCTTGACGCGTGACCAGCGCTCGTTGCCCAGCTTGTCCAGGTGCGGGGAGCCCGAGCCGCCGCCGACGAACTTCTGCACGCGATCGAGGTTGGTCGCCGGGACGTACACCTTCTCTTCGCCGCGGTAGAGCAGCAGCAGGAAGTCCTGTTCGGTGCCGCCGACCTCCATGCGAACCATGCGCACGTAGCGGCCGACGCCGTGATCGACATGCACCACATAATCGCCTTCGTTGAGCTCGGCGATGTTGGCGATGAGCTGGCCGGCCTTGCGGTCGCGGCGTTGTTTGGGCTTGCGGACCCGGGCGCCGAAGATCTCCTCTTCGTCGATGACGAGCAGGTTGAGGGCTTCGAGGCAGAAACCGCGCCCCGTTCCGCCGAGGATCAGCAACGCGGCGGTGTCCTTGTCGAGTCGCAGCTTGCCGATGTCGGCGGGGCGCAGGGGTTCGTCGTAGATACGGGCGGCGATGCCGTAGTGACGCAGGATGTGATGCAGGCGCTGGCGGCCACCGTCCGAGCGCGAGGTAATGGCGACGAGATGGCCGAGGCGCCGGGCTTCTCGGATGCGGGCGGCGAGCGGGCGCAGGCCTTCATCGGCGCCGCGTGATTTGCGGATCGCCTCGGTGACCTGGGTGTTGGCCTGCACGTCGACCACGAATGTGGGCAGCGCGTTCTCTTCGCCGAGCGCGACCGGCCGGATGAGCAGGCGCGTGTAGCTGTCGAGCAGCTTGCGGACCTTGGCGGGCGACGTGAACAGCTTGGCCGGCGAGAAGACGAGACGACCGGACGCGCGCGCTTCCCGGTACTGGCGCGTCAACCGCTTGTAGGCTTCTTCGAGCCGCGCCTCGCACGCGTCGGGGCCCTCGATGATGACGATCGGGTCGGCGCCCCTGGCTGTCTCGAGCAGCGGGGCGATGGCGGGTGGCACGGCGGGCAGCAGCGCCTCGAGACCGGGCATCAGGTGGCCGGACTTCAGCTCGTCGGTGATCGCGCGCAGGTCGGCGGTCGGCAGGCCCTGTTCGTCGGCGATGTCGGTGATGCGGTCGACGATGACGTTGATGCGCTCCGGGTCGAGCAGCAGCTCGCGCGCCGGCGGGAAGATGGCGTCGGGGACCAGCGCGCCGCCGTGTTGGTTGTCCGGGTCGAAGAAGCGAATGGACTCGACGTCGTCGCCGAAGAAGTCAAGGCGCACGGGCCGGTCGTAAAGCGGGCTCCAGATGTCGACGACGCCGCCACGGATGCAGAAGGTGCCGGGATCTTCGACGACCGGGACGCGATCGTAGCCGCCGGCGACCAGCTGTTCGGCGAGCTCGAGCCGGTCGACATTGGCGCCCGCGCTGGCCATCGCGGCGGACGAGTCGAGCGTTTCGGCGTCGAGGGTGTTGATCAGCAGCGCTTCGGCCGGCAGCACGATGGCGGCGATGCCAAGGTCCATCTGGATGCGATAGGCGGCGGCGACGCGCTCGGAGGCGAGGGCGCGAATCGGCACGATCTCGTGGTAGGGCGAGACGTCGTCGGGTGAGTACGGCAGGACCGGTTCAAGCGCCGGCCACTGCTCCCCTTCGAACGCGCCCATCGCGTCGACCACCGCGCGCGCACGTTCAACCGTCGGGACCACGACGAGCAGCGGTCGATCGAGGCGGTGGCGGATGTTGGCGAGCACAAAAGGCACGACTGCGCCCTCGGCGGCGGCCAGGACCGTCTTGGGATTGCCGTGTTCGAGCGAGAGCAGCAGGCCTTCGAAGTCAAAGCTGCGCTGGGGACGAGGCGTCATGGCGGGCTCGGCGAAGCGGGCTGGGGAAGTGGCTGCGGTGGGCGCTGGCGTGAACAGCGTCGCGAAGGGCGCGGACTGTGACGGTCCCGCCGGCTGAGTGCAACCGGTGATTTCGTTTGCCCGCTGGGCTGTCAGCGCTCGCCGGTGAGCTACGTGCCGTTGACCTGCGTGGGCTGGTTCCGGTCGACCTTGGCGTTGTTGCCTATCTGGCCCAAGGAGCCTTCGCCCCAGCAGAAGACCTTGCCCGTGTTCTGCACCGAGCATGGCGTGTAGTAGAACTTGCCGATCGCGCGGATACCGTGACCGCCGTAGGTCTGCGGCCCGATCTTGCTGATCGAGGAGTTCTTGCGGTTGCCGATCTGGCCCTCGTTGCCGCGCCCCCAGCACTTGAGATAGTCGTTGGTCGCCATCGCGCAGGTGTTGTGCATCCCGAGGCCGAGAACGGCCCGCTCGTCCATGTTGGTAGCCGCACGAACCGGGCTTTCGCGCCGTGTGGTGGTGCCATCGCCGAGCTTTCCGTACTGGTTATCGCCCCAACACCACACCTCCCGCTTGGTCGTGGCCGCGCAGAAGTGCCGCTGACCGCCGGAGACGCGCACGACGTCCTTCAAGCCGGTGACCAGCCCCGGTTTTTGAGCCGAGTTGCTGCGGAAACCACGTCCCAACTCCCCGTTGCCCGACGTGCCCCAGCAGCTCACCGTTCGGTCGGCAAGCAGTGCGCACGTTGCGTACCCGGTCGTCGCGATCTGGACCGCGGTCTTGATGCCGGGGACGAGGTTGGGCGTTGGCGTGTCCGGCGCGCGGCTGCCGTTGGTCGTTCCGCTGTAACCGGAGCCGTGGCATCCCACCCCGCCATCCTCGAACAGCGTGCAAGCGTGCCGTCCGCCGACTGCGACCTGGACCGCGCCGGTCGTGCCGCCGACCTTGTTGGGCGTGGTGTAGATGCCCGATGACTTGGTGGCGACACCGACCGAGTAGGAGCTCGAGCCGCCCCAGCAGTACGTGTCCCGAACCGACGCCACCTCGATGACCGCACAGCTCAAGGAGCCGCCGCTGCCGCCCATGTCGAAGTCGAGCACCTTGCCCGGCACCGTCGCCTTGACCGGGACAAGTGAGGCGGTCTGGGTGCCGTTGCCAAACTCGCCGTGCGAGTTGTAACCCCAGCACCAGAGCTCACCGTTGGCGCGCACCGCGCAGACCGAACGGTAATAGCTTGACGCTTCGAGGCCCCAACCGCCGTTTTGCGCCAGGCAAGCGCCGCTGCCGTTGCACTGGCGACCACCACCGCAGGGTGTCCAGCGGGTCACGTTGGTCTTCTTGCAGGTGCCATTGCTGTTGCACGACTCCCAGGTACACGGGTTGCCGTCGTTACACTTGCTCGTGCCGCGACAGACGCCGCCGGTGCACTTGTCCGACGTTGTGCACGCGTCCTTGTCGTCACAAGTCGTGCCGTGGTTGCCAGGTTCGGCGTAGCAGCCGCTGCGGTTGGCCGCGCATTTGTCCACGGTGCACGGATCGCCGTCGTTACAGGTCTTGGCCACCGGGCCCTTGCAGACGCCGGCTTTGTCGCAGACGTCTTTTTCGGTGCAGACATCGCCGTCGTCGCACGCGCCGCCTTCGGGGATATTCGTCCATTTGCAGACACGGTCGACGCATTCATCGGCGGTGCAGCGCAAACCGTCGTTGCACTCGCTGGAAAAGCGACATGGGAAGCCTTTTTTCGGCGTGCCCTGCAGGATTTTATAGTCGTCGACAAACCACCCCGCGCCGGTGTTTGCGTCGCCGTCGGACTGGTGCACAAAGCGCATACGCACGCGGCGGTTGGGCAAATGGGTCAGGTCGATCTCACGCTCGTACCACTTGTTGAGGTCGAGGGCGTCGGTCAGCAAGATCAGCCACTTGCCGCTGCCGTTGATGTACGGGTTGACCGTGCGCCGGTCCTGCTGGGCTTCGGCGGCGTCCTTTGTCCCGTAGTAGCTCCAGTAGCGCGCGACGATTCGGCCGCGCTGGGGCAGCTTCCACTCGGTCTTGTGGCGGGCATCGAGCTTGAAGGACTCGGTGCCGTACGTGGTGCCGTTGTTGGTGTTGAACGAACAATCCTTGGACTTGTAGCCCGGCGTGCTCGGCGTCCCGTCGACCGCCCAACCGACGCCGTTCTTGGCGCCGTAGAGATTGAACGGCGCGGAACCACAGTCGAAGGGCTCGTTGTAGAGCGTTTTCCACGTGCACTCGTCCTTGCCCGAGCACTTGCCGTCCTTGTCGCAGGTCGACGTCTCGGTACAGATGTCGCCGTCATCGCACGCGCCGCCAGCCACGATCGGCACGTAGGTACAAGCCCCAGCCTTGCATTTGTCGAGCGTGCACGGCTTGTTGTCGTTGCAAACCGCTACGCCGTAGCACACCGCGCTGGCGTCACAGCGCCCGTTCTTGATGCATTGGCTGCCGTCGTCGCAGACGGTGAACTCGGCTTTGGCTGCGCCGGGCGTGCACTTGCCGGTCTTGCAGGCGCCCGCCAGCGTGCACGGGTTGCCGTCCTCGCACGCCGAGCCGTCCTTGACCAAAGCTGGGGCCTGACACTTGGATGAGACGCACTTGGCGTCCTCCGTGCAAGCGTTGTCGTCCGCTCCGCAGACCACGCCGTCGTCCAACTCGACGTTGGTGCACCCCTTGTCGGCGACGCAGGTGTCCACGGTGCACGGGTTCTTGTCGTCGCAGTCGCTGAACTTCTTGCCGGCGCACTTGCCAACCTTGTCGCAGGGCGCGTTGCCGAATGCGTCGGTACGCACGATGTAGGGCTTGCCCGCGTTGACACCGGCGGCCACAAAGCCCCCGGTCGGCATCGCCTTCCACTGCCGCAGGTCGCCGCCAAAACGCTTGTCGCCGACCAGGTTGCCGTTGCCATCAAAGCGCAGCAGGGCTTGCTGATTGTTGACGCGACCGCCGGCCGCGAAGCCACCTGCGACCGGGATGATGTCGCGCGCATACGTGTCGCCGGACGAAGGTTTGTACTTGGCCTCCCAAGCGACGTTGCCAACGCTGTTGCGGACTTGCAGCCAGATGGAGTTGACCGTGGTGCCGGCGATCGTCGTCTTCTTCCGGCCGGCCACCACATCGCCCGCCGGCGTCTGCGCGCAGCCGAACACGGTGGTGGTTTCGCTGTGCACCTGGCTGTGCTTCCAAACCTCGGCGCCGGTGGCGGTCAGCCGCGCCGCGACCGTCGACCACTGCTTCGTGGCGTTGGTGTAGGTGTGCCCGCAGATGAGGACGCCACCATCGTCCCGCACATCCACGCCGACCGGGGTGTCCTTGTCCGCCAAACGGATGCGCGCGTTCTTGGAGATGGTCGCCTTGGCGTTGAGGTTGCCGTAGTTGAGCCAATAGACCGAGTAGCCACGCGGCTTCTTGGGATCATCGTTTTCGGGATCGGTGCACAGCGCGGCCACCGTCTTGTGGTCCGCGGACCGGTCCAGCGCGATCGGCAGGGTGTAACGCGTGCCCAGGGCCACAACCGCCTGGCTGTGATGCCCCCCGCCCCAGCGCCGTACCGCGGTCATGGTGGTT
>CAZLMW010000134.1:3792-6529 GCA_964560875.1 uncultured Enterobacteriaceae bacterium | reverse complement strand
TGTAAAGGTGCGCTCGCTCGGTCGTGCAGCCGACGTATTGCTGCTTGCCCTTGATCACCTGCGTCTTGATGCGAGCGCCGTTCTTGTCGTTGCAGCTCCCGGCGACCGACACCCACGCGTATCGCGCTCCTGCGACGCCGGTGGGCGAAAACGACTTGCCGTAAATCGAGTTGATTCCCGCGCTCGAAAAGCCGAGGCCGATGCCCCACACCTTGAGGTTGTTGCCCACGGCGACGTGGCGGAAGTCGCCTTTTTGGGAGTCGCGGCGCTTGCCCGGTCGACCCATCTCCCCGCAACAGCCATAGAAGACGGTGGGGTTGGCGGTCCACACGGACATGGCGTCGTCGTAGCACTTGCCGCTCTTGCACTGGCCGGCGATCGCGCATGGACCACCGGCGGTCGAGCACTTGGCGCCGTCGACGGACTTGTCGTAGGTGCACTTGCCGGTCTTGGGGTCACAGCCCTTGTTCGTCACACAGATGCCGCCGTCCTTGCACGGCAGGCCGGGTGCGAGTTTGGAGATGCATTTGCCCTGGTAGCAGCTCTCCAACACGGTGCACTTGGTGGCGTCGAGGCAGTCTGCGCGCTTCTTGGTGAAGCATGCGCCCGAGTTGCTGCATTTGACGTTGCCGAAGTTGTCGGGGTGCAGCAGCCGACAGCCCTTTTGGCGCATGCCGACGAAGCTATCGGCGCCGACCGCGATGATGCGGGCACGCGGCGCTGCCCCGTCGATGCGACCGTTGTCTGCACCCAGGCTGATCGACGACGTCTCCACGGTGTTGATGATCCACTTGTGCTGCTTGCCGGCCGCGTCAACCAGCGTCGCCTTGTACGACCAGCTGTCCTTGTTGGTGTGCTTGCTGGCCCAGGCGATCGCGTATCCGCCGCCGAGTGACGGCGAGATGTCGTCGACCCAGCCACCCAGCGCCGCGGTCTGCTTGATGAGCTTGAGGTCCTTGTCATAGGTCTTGAGTGTCTTGCCACCCACGAGGCTGCTACCGCCCTTGAGCGCCTCGACGATGCCGTACAGCCTTCGGTCGCTGCTGTTGCCGTCGATGGCCTGCTTGACCAGCTTGCCGTCCTTGTCGAGCCGGGCGATCCAGCCTCCGTACGCGCCGACACCGCCGACGAGGGTGAAGTGGCCATCGTCGAGCGCCGCGACGTCCAGGAAGAAGTCGTCGACCACAGTGCCGTAGGGCTTGTTCCAGAGCACCTTGTCGGCCTTGTCGAGCCGCACGACGAGCCCGTCCGCGAGGCCTGCACCCGTCGACGAGGTGATGCCCACAAGCAGGTGACCGCCGTCTCCCGTGGCGGCGAGGCTGTGCAGGCGTTCGTTCTTGGACCCACCGATCAGCAGCTTGGTCGTCACGGTCGACTCGCCCGCGATCCGCACAAAAAGCCCGTCGGTGCCGCCCTTGGCACCGTCATACGTATGCCCGACGGCGACGAACCCGGCCTTGTTGCGGATGCCTTTTTGCAGAAAGCCGTTGGCCTTGGCTGGAACCGACCACGCGCGACTGACCTTGCCCGCGTAGTTGAGCACCTTCCACGCCGGTTCGCGGGTGCCCGCCGCGTTCTTGCGGCTGCCGAAGACCAACCAGTCTCCGCCGTCGCCGCTAACGATGTCGCCGCAATCCCCTTCGGTGCTCAGTCCGTCGCGGAACCACGGTCGCGCCGTCGCGCCCTCGCACCGGCCGGCCTTGCATGTGCCTTCGGTCTGGCAATCGCTCGCGTCGCCGCAGGCTTTGCCGTCGTTGCTGCCCGCGGTGAACACGCAGCCCTTCTTGGCGTCGCAGCTGTCGGTCGTGCAGGGCTCGGCGTCGTCGCACACGCGCACTGTGCCGCCCTGGCAGACCCCCGACGCGCACTTGGTGCCGATGGTGCAGAGGCTGCCGTCGGTGCAGGCTTTGTTGCTGAAGCTGTACTCGCAGCCGTTGAACTTGTGGCACGAGTCGTTGGTGCACGAGTTGCCGTCGTTGCAGTTGATGCCCTTGCCGACGCACGATTTGGTGCCTGTGCAGACCTCGCCCGTGGTGCACTTGTTGTTGTCGTTGCACGGGTTACCGGTCTTGATAGGCAGGTAGGTGCAGGTCTTCTTGGTGCCGTCGCAGACCGGGAAGACGCACTTGTTGTGCTTGTATTGAGTCGTCTTGTGCGGGTCGCAGCGCGGCGCGTTGCCTTTGCAGACCGTGCCTTTGCACCGGTCGTCGGTCGTGCACCATTTGCCGTCGTCACAGGGCGGGTCGAGCTTGGTGTACTTCTTGCCCCGGTCGATCTTGGGTTTGGCCGACTGGATGCAGCCGATGTCCTTGTCGCACTTGGCGATCGTGCAGGTGTTTCCGTCGTCGCATTCCTTGGCGATATCGATCGGCTTGCCGATGCACGTTCCCTGGTTGCAGGCGTCCGAGTCGGTACACTTGTTGCCGTCGTCGCACTTGGCCTTGCCGAAGACGAACTGGCAGCCCTTTTGCGGGTCGCACGAGTCGGTGGTGCACGTATTCTTGTCGTCGCAAACGACGGCGTCTGCGGCGCATTTGCCGGCCAAGCAGCTATCGTTGACCGTGCACGCGTCGTTGTCGTCACAGCCTCCGGACACCGCCAAGTAGATGCATCCCTTGAGCGGGCTGCAACTCGCCGCGACGCAATCGGACGCGTTGGCGCACTTGGTGAGCTTGCCCGTGCACTTGCCCTTCACGCAGACGTCGCTTTCGGTGCACTTGTTGCCGTCGTCGCACAC
>CAZLMW010000134.1:0-3692 GCA_964560875.1 uncultured Enterobacteriaceae bacterium | reverse complement strand
GGGTTGCCGTCTTCGAGCTTGGCGCAGTCCGCGTTCTTGGTGCACTGGCACTTGTTGACGCCCGCCGCGCACGTGCCTTTGACGCACTTATCGCCAACGGTGCACTTGGACCCGTCGGCGTCGCACTGCAGGTTTTCGTTGATCGGCGTCTTGGCGCACTTGCCGGTCTTCGGGTCGCACTTGTTGACGGCGCACGTCGTGTCGTCGAGCGGCGAACAGAAAGGCACGGTCGCCGGGTTGGGCTGGCACTGGTTTTTCTGGCCGTTGCAGTAGTACTCGGCGCACTTGTCGTCGGCGCTGTGCTTGGCGCAGTCCTTGTCGGTCTGGCACTGGCAGGTGTTCTTATCGGCGATACATTTTCCGCCGAAGCAGTAGTCGTTCTTGGTGCACTTGTCGTCGCCGTCGGCGTCGCAGGGCTGGAAGGGGTTGCGGGGCACCAGCGCGCACTTGCCGGTTTTGGGCTGGCAGAGGTTGGCCGCGCACTTGCTGTCATCGACCGTCGGGCAGGTCACCACGGTCACTGGGTTGAGCTTGCAGGTCTTGGTCTGCTGGTTGCAAAACAGCGTGCCGTTGCACTTGTCGCCATCCTCCTGCGCGGCGCAATCGGCGTTGGTGTTGCATTTGCAGGAGTTGGTCTTGGTCGTGCATTTGCCCTTTTGGCAGGTCTCGTCGGTCGTGCACTTGTCGTCGCCGTCGTCGCACTTGTTGCCCTCGTGGGCGTCCTTCATCTGGCACTTGCCCGTCGTCGCCTGGCACTGGTTTTTGCTGCAGTAGGTGTCGTTGACGGTCTGACAGGAGACGACCGTCGCCGGGTTCAGGTCGCATTGGCCGTTGGACTTGTTGCAAAACAACGTGCCGTTGCAGGCGTTGCCGTCTTCGAGCTTGGCGCAGTCCGCGTTGTTCTTGCAGGAGCATGTGTCGGTGCCCGGCTTGCACTTGCCCGCGAGGCAGCCGTCATCGACCGTGCATTGGTTGCCGTCGTCGCAGCCCTGTCCGTTGGCCTCTTCGGTCATCTGGCACTGGCCCGTGGCTTTGCTGCACTTGAGCTTGGTGCACTGCGTGTCGCTGAAGTTGGGGCATTTCACGATCGTCGACGGGGCCACCGCGCACTTGAACGGCTTGGATGTCTTGTCGCAGTAGAGCGTGCCGTTGCAGGGGTCGCCGTCGTTTTGGGCCGCACAGTCGGCGGTCTTGACGCACGCACAAACGACGGTGCCCGATTTGCACTTGCCGGCGCCGTCGCAGATGTCCCCCGCGGTGCAGGGGTTGCCGTCGTCGCAGGGTGTGAGGCTCTTGGCGGGCTTGGACTTGCAAAAGCCGTCTTTGGGGTCGCAGGACCGCAGGAAGCAGGGATCGGTGGACGGTGAGCACTTGACGATCTTGGCGATGTCGAGCACGCAATTCTTCGTCTTCAGATCGCAATAGATCGAGCCGTTGCACTGGTCGCCGTCGTCCTTGTCCTTGCAGTCCTTGTGGGTCTTGCAGGAGCACACGGGTTTGCCGGCGAGGCAGTTGCCGGACTTGTCGCACTTGTCGCCCTCGGTGCACGGGTTGCCGTCGTCGCAGGTATCGGTCGCCGCCCCCGCGAGCACGATGCACTCGCCGGTTTTCGGGTCGCAGCCGTCGAACGAACATGGGTTGCCGTCGTCGCACTTCTTCTTGGTCTTGGTGATGCAGGCGCCCTTGAAACACTGCGCGGCCAGGGCGCACTTGTCGGCGTCGGTGCAGACCACGTTGTCGAGCTTCTGATCGGGCACATGACCGCACTTGCCGGTCGCGAGCACGCAGTCGTCCTTGGTGCAGATGTTGCCGTCGTCGCAGTCCTTGATGGCGCCCTTGCACACGCCTTTGCTGCATGTCCCGCCGATGATGCACAGGCTCGTGCCGACGCACTTATCGCCGTCCGCGAGGGTCTCGAAGCTGCAGCTGCCGTCCTTGTTGCAGACCGATTTCTGGCACGACGTGGGCGCTTCGGGGCAGTCGCTGTTGGACTTGCACAAGGTCGGTCCGGTGTCTTCGGGACCGGTGTCTTTGGGTCCTGAATCCTTGGCGCCCGCGTCTTTGGTAGTGCCGGTGTCCTTGGCGGTGTCCTTGGGTTCGGACGTGTCTTTGGTCGAGCCCGCGTCTTTCGCTGCGGTGTCGGCGCTCGACGCGGTGTCGCTTACGTTGCCGCTTACGTCGGTGACGCCCGTGTCGGCCAGGGCGGTATCGGCCTCGCTGTCGTCGCTATCGTCGGCGGCGTTTGTACATCCGTGCAGCAGGGCGACGGTCGCCGCGAGGCGGAACAACACGGTGGCGCGACCGCGCAATGCGGCCGGATAGGTGGAGCGCAGATTCAGCATGTTCGTATTGGGGTTGGTGGGCAGCGTCTTGCACAACGTCGTGGACATCGACGACAGGACGGGCTTTTACCCTGCCTGATTCCGCCCGAAAAGTCTTGACGATTCGGCGCACGCTCGCCTCACAAAACGGCCCGCACCGCGCCGTCTTCGACAACCACCACCCGCTTGCCCTCATCGACAAGCCGCAGCACGTGCGCGTCGAGCTGGTTGGGGCCAATCACCACGACATTGGCCAATCCACCCGGACCGCTGACGGCCTCCTGCCACCGCGGATCATCGGTCGGCAGCGCGTCCCCCGCGACCTCCACTGGCACCGGCGCGACCGCCTTGATCGCCTCTGTCGCCACCCGCTGCAGCTCGTTGATCGGCACCGCGTCGACCGCCAGACCAAACGCCTCGCCGTCGACCCCGCCGCCAGCGTCCAGCCACCGGTTCGTTCCCGTGCCTGGCTTGAGGGCGTACTTGTGGGCGGCGATCTGCTCCGCGCTGAGTAACTCTGGCTCGACCAGCAACCGCACCGATGTCGGACGCAAGCCAAAACTCGTCAGCTGTCGGACGAACGAGGCAGCCACAATCGCCCCGGCAGGATCGTGGTCGACCAAACCCAGCAGGTGAACGGGGCCATTGGCGCCGAGCTTGGTTCTATGCATCGCCTCCTGCAGCTGGCGGACCGTGAACTCACTCGTGCAAGCGCTCGGCATGCCACCCAGCGTCAGCACGGACACACCAAACAGCTTGTTGAGGCGCAGCAGCAGGCGCAGGTGGGCTGATTTCTCCGCAAAGACCAGGACGTTTGGCCGCAGCACCCCGATCACGCGGTTGCGCCAGTTCTCGTCGGTGAACCCAAAGTCGGCGTACGACATCAACCGCTTGCCTTCGATCAGGCTGGCGAGCGTGTCCGAAACCACGGTGTCCGGTCGCTCCCGGCGGCGGCGGTCTGGCGGCACGCGAAGCAACACCGGCTTGACCCAGCCGTACCAAAACGAGCGCACGTTGCCCTGCACAGGCGGCGCGTCACCGGCCTGGATCTGCTGCCATGCCTGCGCCACCAGGTTGCGCACGAGCCGCGTGGTGACAACCGTCCCATTGGCGCTGGAGAACGCGTCGATGAGCTGCTCCGCGTCCATCGAGCGGATGTCGCTGAAGGTCTCGATCCCCGCGGCACGGAGCCAGGTGCGTCGCTTTGTCGGGTCGGTGATCATCGCGCCAGAGTCTATACGAATCACGAGAGTAAAAGTCATCACGATAAGTTTTACTCTCGTGGTTTGCCCCGGATCCCGTTCGGGATCCGGTCGGCCCCGGATCCCGTTCGGGATCCGGTCGGCGAACCTGCTTCGCAGAACCGCCTAA
>CAZLMW010000133.1:0-20612 GCA_964560875.1 uncultured Enterobacteriaceae bacterium | reverse complement strand
ACAGCCAAACGTGATCGGCAAAACCGTAGGTGTCCGGTTTTACCGACCACGTTTACGAAGCTCCGCGCGACTGGCCCAAGGATGGCCACCCTGTGACATCGGCGCGGTCAGCGGGCGTTCAATTCTAGCTATTCGTTGACATGTATCGTAAGCGGACTACGATTGCTGCATGGAAGATGTGGTCCGACAATATCTCTGCGCAATCGGTCAACGCGGAGGCCGCAAGAGCCGCCGTCAACTGTCCGCTGAGCAGGCTCGCCAGATGGTGCGTGTTCGCGAGGCACGACGCGCCTACCGGACGTTTCACGCGCGCTGTTTTTGGTCATATGCGCCGGACTATCGCGTTACCGCGGCGGATATTCCGTGGGTTGTCGATCAGTTGAGACGACATGGCGGTCGCCGCGAATGGCTCGCCGCCGAGAAGCTATGCCGCTAACACCATTCCAAGCCTCGCTCGCCCGCGCGCTCGCGGGGAATCGAACGCCGGACAGCCACTTGGCCGGTGGCGCTGCGCTCCATTTCGAGCCCCAGTCCAAACGGTACAGCAACGACCTCGACTACTTTCATGACTCGGTCGCTCGAGTGGCGACCGCTTTCGCCGCCGACGAGGAGCAGCTGACATCGCTGGGATACGAGGTCGTGCGGGACATCGTCCAGCCCGGTTACGTCCGGTGCCGAATCGCACGCGATGGGGAAGCGACCAAGGTGGAGTGGGCCCACGACAGCGCGTGGCGATTCATGCCCACAGTCAAGGATCCGGACTGCGGCTACCGAATGCACCCCGTGGACGTCGCCGTCAACAAGGTCCTCGCGCTGGCCGGCCGCAACGAGCCGCGCGACTACCTCGATGCCTTGATTCTCGACGAGTCCTACCTGTCGCTGGGCGCCCTCTGCTGGGCGGCTCCCGGCAAAGACCCGGGCTTTTCGCCACTATCCCTCATCGAGTTGTTGCGCCGCCGGGGAAGACACCAGCCCGAAGAGTTGAACCGCCTGCGGACAGCGGCGCCGATCGATCCAGTCGCGCTCAAGGGGCGTTGGCTGGGCGCGCTTGAACGGGCAGAGGCGTTCGTTCGCCTGCCGCCGGCCGAAGACATCGGGTGTCTCTATTGGGACGTCGACGAGCAGCGATTCGTCACGCCAACCCAGGCCCAACTGCAGCAGACAACCTCCCGGATCGTACCCCACCATGGCCGACCCGGCGGAGTGCTGCCGCAGCTCGTGGCGCCGCAGTCGGAATAGGCTGCTTCAAGCGACGTCTCGCCCAACGTTGTCTCCTTCGCCCAACGTTGTCTCCTTCGCCCAACGTTGTCTCCTTCGCCCAACTACGTCTATTTCCGGTTGGCGCGAATCTCAAGCGTGCCTCGCACTGGGGGCGTATTATCACGGGGTGGACGCAGTACTATCTGCTTATCGGACATGCGCCGAGCGCGAGGGAGCCAACGGAATGATTAGATCGAAAACACTCGTCGTCAGCGTGTGCCTGGCGCTCGTGGCGCTCATCGGCTGCAGCGACGATCCGGTCAGCGACGGCTTGCAGTCCTCCAACCTCGAGGTCGACGGCGGCCAAGGTGACGGGTCTGCGCTCGGCGACTCGACGTCGGACAGCGGCGCATCGTCGGACACCACCGCCGCTGCGCCTGACACCGCAGTCGCGCTCGACACCAGCTCACAGGGCGATGACGGTGGTGCCGACGCGGCGACCAGCGACAGCAACGGTTCAGGCCCCGAGCAGATCCCCTGCAAGACCGGCGCGACGTGCAACTCCGGCGTGTGCCTGGACAGCCCCAAGGGCAAATTCTGCGCCACACCCTGCACCGAAGGCTGCCCCAACGGATACGCATGCATCGACGTACTTTCCGGCTCCGACGTCATCCATGTCTGCGCGCACAAGACGCCCTACCGCTGCCGAACGTGCCAGACGGACAGCGACTGCAAGCTGCCCGGCAGCGACGCCAACGCCAGCGGGGCATGCGTCAACCTCAAGGGCGGCGGCTTCTGCCTGCAGCGATGCGCGACAAAGGGCTGCATCGGCGAAGGCGACGTCTGCGCCGAGCTCACCGCGTTTTCGACCAAGGCCGTGTCCACGAGCGCCGGCAAGGTGTGTCTGCCCGCCAAGAAGGGTTGCGACTGCCTCGACGGCGTCAGCGGACACTGCGCGATCAGCAGCGGCGACGGCACTTGCCCGGGAACGTTCACCTGCAGCGGCGGCAAGATGGGCGTGTGCCAGGGCCAGACGCCGGTCGCCGAGGTCTGCAACGGCAAGGACGACGACTGCAACGGCAAGACCGACGAAGGGGTCAACTCCGTGGCCTGCGACCTGAAGAACGTCTATGGCACCTGCAAGGGCAAAACCCTCTGCGTCGGCGGGACTTTGCTCTGCCAGGGCGCGAGCGCGGCGCCCGAGGTTTGCAACGGCATCGACGACAACTGCTCGGGCACGACCGACGAGGGATTCACCGACACGGACGGCGACAAGCTCGCCGACTGCATCGATCCCGACGATGACAACGACACGATCGGAGATACGCCCGACAACTGCCCGCTCGTCGCCAACGTCACCCAGACCGACAACGACGGCGACAAGAAAGGCGACGCGTGCGACCCCGATGACGACAACGACGGGGTGCTCGACGGCAAGGACAACTGCCCGTTCACGGCCAACAGCTCGCAGACCGACCTCGACAAGGATGGCAAGGGCGACGCCTGTGATCCCGACAAGGACGGTGACGGCGTGCTCAACACCAACGACAACTGCCCGCTCGTCGCCAACGCCACGCAGACCGACGACAACAGCAACCAGATCGGCGATGCCTGCGAGGACGACTGGGACGGCGACGGCGTCAAAAACAAGGCCGACAACTGCCCGTGGATCGCCAACAAGGCGCAGGCCGATCTCGACAAAGACGGTAAGGGCGACGCATGCGACTGCGACCTCGACGGCGACGGCGTGGCCAATGTCGGCGCCGCGTGCCCCAAACCCAAGGTCCTTGACAACTGCCCGCTGACGTTCAACCCGCCGAAAAAATCCGGCTCCGGCCAACCTGCCAAGCAGCCCGACCTCGACGGCGACGGTCGCGGTGACGCGTGCGATCCGGACATCGACGGCGACGGCGACCCCAACGCGCCCGATTGCGCGCCCGAGGACCCCAAGATTCACCACAAGGCCCTCGAGGTCTGCAACGGCAAGGACGACAACTGCAACGGCGCCACCGATGAGCCCGGCGCCAATGGCTGCAAGACCTGGTACGTCGATGGCGACGGGGATGGTTATGGCGTCGCGGCGTTTCTGTGCCTGTGCAAGCCGACCGGCAAGTACACCGCGCCGAAAAGCGGCGACTGCAACGACAAGGACAAGGCGATCCATCCAGCCGCGACCGAGATCTGCGCCAACGGCAAGGACGACAACTGCAACGGCTCGGTCAACGAGGAGGACGCCAAGGGCTGTCTGAAATTCTGGCTCGACGCCGACGCCGACGGGTACGGGGTGCTCAAGCCGCGCTGCTTCTGTTCACCATCGGGCGATTACAGCGCCAAGAAACCGGGCGACTGCGCCGACAAGAACGCCGCCGTCAACCCGGCGCAGAACGAAAAGTGCGGCGATGGGCTCGATAACGACTGCGACGGCCAGCTCGACGAGGCCGGCTGCCAGGGCTGCCAGACGATGTACGAGGACAAGGACAACGACGGCTTCGGCGTCGCCGGCAAGACCAAGTGCCTCGGCGCCCCCAAGTTCCCGTACGGCGCGTTCGTGGCGGGCGACTGCAACGACGCCAACGCCAACATCAAGCCCGGCGCGGTCGAAAGCTGCAACAAGGTCGACGACAACTGCGACAAGCTCGTCGATCCGCCCGGCTCGCTTGGATGTTCGGGCTTCTACCCCGACCAGGACGGCGACGGTTGGGGTGAAAAAGTCGCGCCCGTGTGCCTTTGCGCCGCGTCCAAGACGCACAAGGTCAACAAGACCGGCGACTGCAACGACGCCGATAAGAAGGCTGCGCCCGGGCTCAAAGAGGTCTGCGATGGGCAGGACAACAACTGCAACGGCGCGGTCGACGAGGGCGTCAAGAAGGTCTTCTACAAGGACAATGACGGCGATGGGTTCGGCGCCGGCGCGCAGATAGAGGCGTGCAAGGCGCCGGCCGCAAAGGGCTACACATCCGTCGACGGCGACTGCAACGACTTCAACAAGGCGTTCAACCCCAAGGCCAAGGAGCTGTGCAACAAGGCCGACGACGACTGCAACGGGCTGATCGACGACGGGCTGAAGATGATCTCGATCTACGCGGACGTTGACGGCGACGGCTTTGGTGGCAAGAACGCCAAGGCGCAAAAACATTGCTTGATCGACGGCAAGACCCCGCCGCTGGGATATGCGCTGTCACACGACGACTGCGACGACAGCAAGTCGACCGTCTACCCGGGCGCGGCCGAGCTTTGCGACGGCATCCTCAACAACTGCAACCAGCCGGCCAAGGACATGCACTGCCCCAGCAAGTGCGAGGGCAAGTGGCCGGTGTTTGTCGGCGGCAGCTCCGGTTTCCCGGCTGTTGCACAGCTCGACGGCGACAACGCGCTCGAGGTCGTGGCCCGCAACCAGGGCGCGATCCGGGCGCTCAAGACCGACGGCACCATCAAGTGGAAGACCAATCTTGGCGTCAGCTACTCGTACCCGGCGCTGGCGGACATGAACAACGACTCGACGGTCGACATTGTCAGCCCTGCGCACGGCGGCGCGGTGCACATCCTCAATGGCTCGGACGGCAAGATTCTCAAGAGCTACAGCGGCGTCAACGGCAGCGGCTGGTACGGCGCGTCGGTGTTCGATGTCGATGGCGACGGCGTGACCGATATCATCCCGATGGGCGGCAGCACGTACCGGCTGTTGCTGCTCAAGAGCAACCTCGACGTCAAGAAGATCGTGACCCTCGCGCCGCTATCGGGCGAGTACTTCTCGCTGGTTCCCGCCGGAATTTTCGACCTGCAGGGCGACGGGATCGCCGAGATGGTGCTCGGCAGCGGCAACTGGGGCTGCGTCTCCAAGCCGACGACGTGCAAGGGGCGCTTGTACGTCTTCAACGCCGACGGCAGCCGCTACAACGACCCGCTCTGGAAGGCGAAAAAGCCCCACTTCAAGGTCGACGGTTATCCCATGTCCTACGGTGGCGAGGGGCGCTGGCCGCTGTACTTCGATGTCGATGGCGACGGGGTCAACGAGGTCTACTACACCTTCGCGAAGAGCGGCACGAGCCTGTGGAAGAAGGACGGCACGCTCCATCCCCAAAACGGCAAATTCGGCGCCGGCGGCTTCCCGCAGGTGGCGCCGGTCACCGCGGACTGGAAGCTGGACACGTCCGGCAAAGTGCGCGCTGTGGGCGGCGCGGTGGTCGATATCGATGGCGGCGGCGACTACGAATACATCGGCCCGGGGTCCGGCGGCCTCGTCGTGCGCAAAGGCGGCAAGGTCATGGATGGCTACCCGATCAAGCTCGGCACCGACCCGCCGATCGTCGGCGACATCAACCGCGATGGGCAGCTCGACATCCTGTTTACGTCCGGCAGCAACAACTCGGTCAACTGCTACACGCTGGGCCCGGACACCTGGCACGACCAACGCGTGCTGCATCCCGGCGCGACAAACGGCATCGGCCGCAGTCACTGGCCGACCCAGGGCCACGACCCCTTCGAGCCCAACGACGTGCGCAACAAACCCTTCGACCCCAAGACCACCAAGAACCCGCTCCGCGATTCCCGCGCGATGCGAATCTCGGGGTTGCGGTCGGTCTACAGCAGCGGCGGCGGCTGGAAACACAAGCTGCAGGCGCTGATCGGCGAAAAGGGTGATGTCGACCACTACGTGCTGTACGGAGGCATCATCTACGTCACGCTCAAGCCGATGGTGAAGGACTACGACCTGCGGGTGCACATCTTCACCAGCGGCGGCAAGTACCTCGCGACCCGGTCGAGCACCAACAAGGGCACGGGCACCGACGCGGTCAACTGCCACAGCACCAACCTCTGCCCCGCCGGCGCCGGCATGTTCATCATCGAGGTGCGCGGCAAGGCCAAGGACAAGGACTTCGGCCCGTGGCCTTACACGCTGGACACCAATTGGGCGCAGTAGCGCGATCCCGTCGCGGCAATGAGCGGCTGATCGAGACCGGCGCTGCCAGTCGACGCCGGCCTGTCGCCGACATGGGCAACGGTCGACAGCACGTGACGGTGGGGCCCGGTGACCTCTTGCGGATGCAGAAACCTTTGACGCTGCACGTTGCCACATCTTAGCTTCATTCCCCATGAAACACGACCATCGACCCGCATCCTCCGCCGCTTCGCCCGCCGCCGCATCACCCGCCGCCGGCGCCCGCGGTGGTTCAGCGGTCCAGCTGCGCAAGTCACTCCGCACAAGCTCCTACGACGAGGGCCGCAACATGGTCAGCCCCGACGGGGACGCGCCCGCCGATGGCGGCGACGCTGCTGGCCCCGAAGGTGAAGGCGCCAAGCCCAAGGACAAGACCGTCATCCTCTCGGCCAAGGCGGGCGGCAGCCCGTTCACCAAGGAGTTCTGGACCGACCTCGACGTCGGCCACTGCTGGGTCGACATCCGCGAGAACGGTCGCCGCAAGGATTCATGGGGCTACACGGCCAAGAACGTCAGCTCATTTCCGGTCTACCAGCCCTGGAAGACGGTCGACGGCGAAGTCCTGCATCCCGATGGCAGCCGCGGCGCGACCGGCACGTTGGCTGTCGACGTCGATGAAGACCAGCTCCGGCGCGGTGAAGCCTGGGGCGAAGCGGCCGGCAGCAAGTACAACCTGTTCGGCTTCGACGGTGGTCACAGTTGCGCCACCTTCGCCAAGGGATTCTTCGAAAACGCGACCGGCGAAAAGGCCCCCACGGGCATGTTCGGCGCGCTCATCGCCAACCCCAACGACCTCTCGGCGGCGATGAACAAGAAGCGCAAGCAAGCCCGCGAAAAAGACCCCGAAGCGGTGCCCGAAGACGAAAGCGAGATGGCCTGATAGCCGGCGCGATGACAAGGGCGGGATAAATGGTCTTCGGCAAGCTCCTGCGGCGGCTCAAAGGTGAGGCCGAAAGCGACGTCGAGCTCAAGCTGATCGTCGAAGGCACGATCGAAGAAGCCGGCCGTCACCAGCCGCGCACACGTCTTGGCCCCAATCCCGCACCGGAAGAGGCGTATTTCGACCTCAAGGTCACGGCCGCGCGCATGTCCGATGGGCAGCAAGAGGCACCTTCACGCATCCAACCGCCGAGCTTCTCGGGCGACATCGCGCTGCTCGACCAATTCAGCGTCGGCGACCAGGTGCAGATCACCTGCAGCACCGCCACCGGTCGGATGATCGAGCAGATCGAGCGCAAAGACGGCTAATCCGTCCTAATCCTACGGACGCCAACGCCGAGGCCTCGAAGGAGGGCTTGCTCAACTGAGGCCCCGGCTTCAGCCGGGGTCGCTAAGTGACCGGCGTTGGTTCTAACCCGGTCCAGGAGCCTGTAGCGGATAGCAGATCTGTAGGCGCGATGCGTCGACGGGCAGTAGCCTTGGGCGCCAGCCCAAGGGCTGTCGATTCATCATCTTGAGGCGTGAAGCGCCGACAGGTCCTGCCGCCGCGTCGCGGCTATCCCCGAAGACGAACGCATTCCTTGGGGTTGGCACCCCAAGCTACTGCCTGCCGCCGCCTTGCGGCTCGCACCGTCGTGGTCAACGGACCTCTCAGGCAGCACTGGAACATGTTGTTCCAGACGGTTTTCCATAACCGACCTCTGAAAAAGAACGCCTTCGGCGGCTGTTCGGATCAACCCCCTCTGAGCCTTCGGCCCATCTCCCCCTGCGTTGGCAGGTGGAGAGTGTGGCGATGCGCCATTCCGTCATATGTTCAATATGTTACGGCCTAAACGACCCGCATTGGGGCTAACCCGGGCTACGAACAACACCGGCTGCGGACGAGGCGCTCGACGATGTCCACCGTGCGCACCAGCGCGGCGCCGTCGACGTATTCGTCTGCCTGGTGAGCGACCTTGATCGAGCCCGGCCCGAACACGACCGGCTGGCATCCGCAGCGGGCCAGGTTTCCGCCATCGGTCGCAAAACCAGCCGCGCCCGTGCCCGGGACGTCCGCTTCGGCCTGCAACTCCGCGATGAGGGGACCGTCGGCCGGTGTCGACAGAGACGGCGTCACCCGAATCAGCTCGGTGGTCAGCCGCGTGCCCGTTGGCAGTGAAAGGCCCGCGATGCGCGCTTCGATTCGCGCCAGGACAGCCTCATGTCCTTCGCCGGGCAGCGGCCGATAGCCGAGCTCGACGTCGCACCGGTCGGGCACGATGTTGACCGCGCTGCCACCGCCGACGAGCCCCACGTTCAGCGGCACGAAATCGCGCTCAAGATCAGGCTGCGGCCGTCGTTCACCCCGAAGCTGCGTGGCCAGGTCGCCCATCTCCGACACCGCGAGCGCGGCCGCTTCGATCGCGTTGGCGCCGAGCTCGGGGAACGCGGAATGCGCGGCGGCTCCATGCGCCGCGATGCGAACGGCGACGTGGCCTGCGTGCATTCGGAGCACAGAAAAGTCCGTCGGTTCACCGACCAGGCAAGCATCGGGCAGACGCCTTTGTTCAGCGAGCAACGACCGGGCCATGTGCGCTGAGCCGTGGCAGCCGACCTCTTCGTCGTGGGTCCAGACGAGCACGAGCGGCCGCTTGTAGTCCTTGGCGTCGATTCGCTTCAGCGCGCGCATGGTGGCGGCGATAAAGCCCTTCATATCCGCGGTTCCGCGGCCGAAGAGGCGGCCGTCGTGTTCCTTGAGCTTAAACGGATCGCTGGTCCACGGTTGTCCGGCGACCGGTACGACATCCATATGCCCGGTCAGCACGAGCCCGTCGCCGCCTTCGCCGTACTGCGGGCCGATGGACGCGACGATATTGGTCTTGTCGTCCTGCGTGGGGTCGTCGAAACGTTCGATGCCAAACCCGAGCGCCTCGGCTTGTTCGGCGAGGTGGCTCGCGATCGCGGTGACCGGTCGTGATGAAACAGTTGGGTATGCGATGAGGCGCCGCAGGTCCTCGATGACCATCATGCCAGCCACATCGCCAGCGCCCAGGCCCCAAAACCCGCGATAGAGGCCCCGATCCATCGCCAGCCGCGCGCCGCCAGCTTGCCTTCGTCATCGACCCCACGCGTAAACGCCATCACCAGCCCAAGCAGCCAGAGGATGAAGCCGAGAGACACCGCCAATGACGCCCATCCCGGGACGCCGATCGGCCGTGCGTAGTCCGCCTTGAAGCGTTGCAGTAGCGCCGCCTTGTCCCGCGTGTCGCCGCGATGAATCGCCATGCGTACCAGCAACGGTGGAATGCGTTCGTTCATCTGGGCGACGAGGTCGGCTCTCGGTTGGTAAAACGAGCGCGCCGCGAGCAGCCCGGATCGCAGGCTATCCAGCGCCGCCACCGCCCGTTCAGGCCGCTCTTTCTCGGCAGCGGTGCCGATGTCGAGCAACGCCTGCGCCGCGTCGTCATGCCACGGCCCCCACGGCGTGTGCCAGCGCAGAGACCAGCGGTATTCGTCGATCGCCGCGTCGATTCGGCCCTCATTTTCGAGCTCGACCGCCCGTTCGTAGGCGCGCATGTGTTCGACGGTTGCCCGCACCGACATCGCGGCGAGGATCGCCACGATCGCGACGATGATCGCCCAGTAGCGACGGACAAACCCCGGCTCGGTTGCGGCTGGCGCGGAGTCGTTCACGTGAGGTCTCTCCGCTCGAAGACAAGCAGGCCCGCGATCACGAACACCGCTGCGTACGACAGCCCGTAGCCCGCCGCGCTGAGCACGTAGTCGGTCGGAATCGTCCAGCCCAACAGCAGCTCATCGGCCACGTTGAACGTCGACAAATCCGGCACCAATGCGACCAGCGCTCGACCCAACCAGCGCATGAACGCGACGTCGACGAAGACGCCCTTGGTCGCCGTCATCAGGTCGGTGATGACGTAGCTGACCCGCCCGCAGATGAACAGGCCCAGCGTCATGATGCCGCTCAGGATCGGGCTCGAAAGCGCCGAGAAGAAGGTCGCGATCGCGGTCACCAGCACGATCTCGATGTACGCCAGGCCAAGCGCCGTCATGAGGATGGGCGACATCTCGCCACCCCGCAGCGCCAGCACCGCCGACCAGCACACCGCCAGCACCACAAGCTCACCAAACAGCAGCGCGCATAGCCCGAAGAACTTGCCGAGCAGGAACTCCCCGCGCCGGATTGGCTTGGGTAAGATCGCGTACAGGGTCTTCTTTTCGATCTCTTTATGCAGCAGCACCACGCCCATGATGACGGCCGTGAGCACGCAGATGATCGGCACCATGAACAGGCCAAAGTCCTGCACCAGCCGCGCCTTCTGGTCGACCAGCGCCAGGTCGCTCAGCACCATCGAAAAGAGCAACATCAGCACGGCGATCGCGACGACGCCGTAGAAGATGCGGTTGCGGCCGGCTTCTCGGACCGTGTTTCCGGCGACCGCGGCGATGCGCGACAGGGCTGGCACGATGCCGTGGATGCGCATGGGGATCTGTTCGCGGGTGGATTTGATAACGCTCATGCCGCGCTCCCCTGGTCGGTCGCCCCGGAAGTGGCTGCAGCGTCCGTGTCGAGGGCTTTGCGAACGAACAGCTCTTCCAACGAATCGCGCTGCGGGGCCAGCTCGACCAACCGGGCGCCGCAGTTGGCGGCCGTGGCCGTGAGCTCTTCCACCTTGCCGGTCGGCAGGCTCAGCACCAACACGTCGTCCTTGCGTTTGACCACCGCGGTTCCCTCGATACTGGCCAGCTGCGTCGCTGCGCCTTCCCGGGCGTCGTCATCGGTCGCCGGCAGCACCAACGTCGCCGCCGATTCGCGTTTGTCGGGCAGCAGCAGCTCGTCGAGCGGCCCCTGCGCCACCGCCACGCCTTTTTGCAGGATCACGACCGAGTCGCAAAGGTGTTCGATATCGCTGAGCACGTGGCTGGTCACAAAGATCGTCTTGCCCTCAGCGCGCAGCTCCAGCAGCAGGTCGCGGACTTGTTTGCGCCCAAACGGGTCGAGGCCCGAGAGCGGCTCGTCGTAGATCAACAAATCCGGATCGCTCATCAGCGTCTGCGCCAGGCCGACACGCTGCAACATGCCCTTGGAGAAGCCGCGTAACGTCCGGTCCATCGCGTGCGCCACGTCGAGCCGTTCCAGCAGCATCGGGATGCGTTTGTTGCGGATATCGCGCGGGATTCCGTAGAGCCTGCCGACGTAATCGAGCACCTCGGTCGGCTTGAGGTAGTCGTAGAAATAGGGGTGTTCGGGCATGTAGCCGACGCGTGCGCGGGCCAGGGGATCGTCGTGTCGGCCGCCGAACAGCTCGATTCGACCGGCGGTTGGCTGGATGAGCCCCAGGATGCACTTGATCGACGTTGTTTTGCCGCTGCCGTTGGGGCCCAGGTAGCCGAGCACGGAGCCTGCGGGGACTTCAAAGCTCACGCCGCGGACCGCTTCGACCTTGCGGCCGAGCAGCCCGGTTCGGAACGTCTTGCTGAGGTTGTCGACTTTCAGAATTGCCACGATTGCCTCGTCTCCCTCACATCTGTTCCCGGTACCAGGCGATGGTCGTCGCCAGGCCGTCTTCCAGGTCCACGGTCGGCTCATAGCCAAGCAGCTCGCGGGCCTTGCCGATATCGGGCACCCGCAGCTCGACGTCTGGATGGTCCCAGCGCACGAACTCGACGCTCGACGTGGAGCCGGCGACGCGAACGATGTCGCGCGCGAGCTGGTGGATGGTCACCGTGCTGCGCGGGTTGCCGATGTTGAAGCTCTGGCCGACCGCTTCGGGCCTGGTTAGCGCGAGCACGATGCCTTGCACCATGTCGTCGATGAAACACCAGGAGCGGATCTGTGAGCCGTCATTGTGGATGGTCAGCGCGTCGCCTTTGAGCGCCCGTCGGATGAAGTTGTGGATCGCGCCGATGCCGACCTGGTTGGGGCCGTAGACGTTGAACGGCCGGACGCTCACCGTCTCCATTCCGTGTTGCTTGTGGTAGCAGTGGCACAGGTGTTCGGTGCAGAGCTTGCTGACCGCGTAGGTCCACCGCGCCTCGCCGACTGCGCCCAGGGACGTCGCGTCGCCTTCGGTGACCCGGAACGCGTAGCGGCCGAAGACCTCGCTCGTCGAAAAATCGATGACCCTGCCGACGCGATGGCCGGCGTCCCGCAGCGATTGGGCGATCTCGAGCACGTTCATGGTGCCCAGCAGGCTCACTTCCATCGTGAGCACCGGGTTTTGCATCACCGTGTCGACGCCGGCGATCGAGGCCATGTGCACGATGTGGTCGGCACCCGCAAGCGCGCCGTAGAGCGAATTCTTGTCGCGCACGTCGCCCTGGATGAGGCGCACACGGCCCTTGCCGACGGCCCGACTTTCGCGCTGCAGCAGGTCGGTCGCCTTGATCGCGTTGCGGTGCAGGTTGTCGTAGAGCACGCAGTCGATGTTGTTGTCGGACAGCAGCCGCGCGAGCGAGCTGCCGATGAAGCCCGCGCCGCCGGTGATGGCGACGGTGCTGCCCGTGAGGGGTCCGAAGTCGTAGGTCATGGTGGATTCGGTCCGGGTTCAGTCGACGGGTTTGCGGGGCGCGCCGGGATCTTCTTCGACGCGGGTTTGGGTCGCGGCGACGCTGCCGTCGACGGGGGCGTATTCGTTGCGATCGGCGCGGGTTTCGGCGGGGTCTTGCATGCCGGTTGGGACGGCAACTTGGCGGGTTCCAAGCGCGTCCCACACCTTCTCGGGCGTCGCGTGTTCGGGCCGCCAGTTCTCGGGCCGCTCCGGTCGCAACGGCGGGGCATTGACGCGCTTGGGGCCGATCAGCCGGGCCAGGGTCTCGGGCACGTGAGGCCAATCGCGCAACACGAGCCGGTCGAGCCACGCCAGCTCCCGCGCGGCGTCTTTGCGGTTGCGGTCTTCGAGGCGGCGACGCAGCTGCAGGCGTTGCGCGGCGGTGGCCGACGCGTACGTTTGCAAGGCGAGCTGGACCGACTCATCGACGCGGCCGGCGCGGGCGTATTGGTGCGCGAGGTAGTTGGGGTCCTGGCCGAAGCCCGGCATCTCAAACGCGAGCTTGAGATACTCCAGCGCGAGCTCCTCATTGGCCTTGCGGACCTCGGGCGCCACCGTCGACATGTGAAAATGCAGGTTGAACGCGATCTCGTGATAGAGCCACGAGTCGCCGGGGAAGTGTTCCAGCCCGAGCCGGCAGAACTGGTTGGCGCGCTCGGCGACGCTGAGGTCGATGTTCTGCCCGAACTTGATGACCTGCGCGGCCCAGCGGTACGTCGACTGGTTGTACGCGTCCAAGCCCCAGATGGCGTTGAGGTAGACGTCGATCCACGGCAGCTGCGAGTCGCCGATCAAGTGATCGACGAAATAGTGGGCGACGCGCAAGTAAAGGAGGTCGGCGGCGAACGACTGGTGGCCCAGCGACGCCATGCGCAAGACCGGTGTTGGCGGCACGTAGACCGTTTCAGCCTGTACGCCAAGCACGCGGTGGGCGCCCGCGATCGTCTTGTCCACGCGCAGCCATTGGTTGGCAAAGATCGCCAGCCACAACGCGGTCAGCAGCGTAAACAATTGCACACGGCGCGCGGGCGTCGCCATCCAGAAGCGCGACCACTCACCTACCCACGACGGGTTGTTCGCGGCAGGGCTGGCGGACGGATCGGTCATGAGCCTCGTGGCGGCGAGAGACGCGGGGGATGCGCGGGACTGTAGAACGGGTCTGTTCACCCCGCAATCGCTTGCCCGCAAACGGGAAAACCGTTGACCGGGGGCCTCGGAGATCCCAGCCTCACGCGCTCGCAGGGCCCGAGCCAAAGACAAGAGATCGACATGACAGATTGCTTCGCACGACGCCATTGGCTGTTCCCACTGGTCGTTGCCGCATGCTTGCTTGCAGCCGTCGCGTTCGCGGGGTGTGCGTCCGATTCGACCAACGACGATGACGACAACGCCGCCGACGCTGCAGCGACCGACACCACCATCGACAACACCGACACCGGTTCTAGTGGCAGCGACGCTGGCAGCACCGTGAACGATTCGGGCAGCAGCGGGCCTGTCGACGCGGGGACAACGCCGCCATTGGACGCCGGTTCAACCGGACCGACCGACGCCGGCGCCACCAAGCCGGTTGTGGTCAAGCAGACCAAGGCGACCGTCCCCATGGGCGAGACGATCTTCCTCGACGGAGACGACTACCTCTGGTCATTCGGCGCGCCCGACGCGACCAAAGCCAAGATCACCATCGAAGCCAAACCCAAGGACGCAACCGCGCAGGTGGTCGGCGGCGACGGCACGAGCACGCTGGGAAGGCTCACCCCCGACAAGCCCGGAAAATGGGTCGTCTGCAAGACCGAACCCGCAAAGGACCCCAAGGACCCCACCAAGAAGGGCGATCCGGCCAAGAAGGGCGAGCTGGTCAAGAACTGCATCGACGTCTCGGTCGTCACCGACTTCCTCAACGAAGACACCTTCGTCAACTACAACTACTCGCCGACCAGCCCGATCGCCGCCGATCCAGGCAACAAGCCGTCCGCGAAGAGCGCCTGGCTGTGGGTCACCGCGACAACGTCCAACGGCGTCCAGCGGGTCAAGCTGTCCGCCGACGACACCAAGCCCGTCGCCGAGGAGTTCGTGCCCACCGGTTCGTGGCCGACCGCGGTAACCCCAACCCCGGATGGCAAGTCGCTGCTCGTGGCCCAGTGCGGTCGTGACAGCCTCGGTTTGCTCGACCTGGCGGCCAAACCCCCGCGCCTGGTCGATGCGATTCGTGTCGGCAACGAACCGGCCCATGTCATCGCGCACAAGGCGGCCGACGGTGACTTCGCATATGTGGCGCTGTCCGGCGAAGACGCGGTCGCCAAGGTCGATCTCAAGCTGAAGAAGGTCGTCGGCAAGGTCACGGTCGGGCGCGATCCGCGCGCCATGGCGTTCGACAAGGCCAAGGGCCGGCTCTACGTCGCGTCTTTGCTGTCGTCCAACGAGCACCCGCGCGGCCTGCTGCAGAAAAAAGAGAAGGTCCCCGAGCCGATGCAGCGCGACATCGCCGTCATCGACGTGAAGGAGTGGAAGGTGCTCGGCTATGCGCGCAACGTCGGCACGATCATCCGCGGTCTCTACCTGCGACCCGACGCCGGCGGTCTGCTCGCCGCCCACACGCACGCCGCCAACCACCAGGCGAAGATCGACGCCAACTCCAAACCGCATCAACACCGGATGGCCGTCATCGACGCCGCCAAGGCCGAAAAGTCCCAGCCCGCTGTCATCAAGAGCATCGAGCTCGACAAGCTGCACAAGTTCACCGGCCCCGCGCCGAGCCCCTACACCATGATGCTCAGCGAAAACGGTCACTACCTCGTGACCACGCTGTCTGCGGGCAAGGCGATCATGTTCCTCGACGCCAAGACCTATGCCGAGCTGGGCCGCATCCCGGTCGAGCACGATCCGCGCGGTCTGTACGAGTTCGGGGGCCGGACGTGGACGTACGCGTGGCTTTCCAACGTGTTGCAGGGCGTCGAGTCGCCGGGCAAGCCGATCCTCGTCACGCCGGGGCTGGGCGGCGGCAAGAACGCCAAGAAGATCCCGTGGATTCCCAAGGCCACCAAGAAGCCGGTCAGCCTCGTGATCGGCGCCGACCCCACGCCCAAGGACGTCAAGGAAGGCCAGCGCATCTTCAACGACGCCGCCTTCTCCAAGCACGGCGACTTCTCGTGCAACAACTGCCACCTCGACGGCATCACCGACGGCCTCGTCTGGGACCTGCTCGTCGACGGCTCGGTCAACACGCTGGCGTTTCGCAACGTTGGCGGCACGGGACCGTTCCTGTGGGGCGGCCAGCTGCCGACGCTGTTCGACTTCTCGCGCGAGGTCCTCAAGCTCGTCGGCGCCGCCGCCACCGGCAAGGAGATGGAGCTGCTGACCACCTACATGCAGTCCGTCACGGCGCCACCCAACCCCTATTCGCTGCCCGGCGGCCGCATGACCGACGCCGCAAAGGCTGGCGCCAAGATCTTCTACGGCTCGTCGTCTTTCGGCGGCGCGTCGTGCGCCGAATGCCATTCCGGCCCGCTGTACACCAACACCAACACGGTCGACGGCAAGACGGCCGGCAAGAAGACCGACGTGCCCAGCCTGCTCGGCGTGTACGACACCGGTCCGTGGGGCCGCGAAGGCCAGTGGACGACGCTCAAGGCGATGGTCGACTATGGCGCGAAGTTCACCGGCGCCAAGCTCAGCGACAAGGCCAGGGCCGACCTGCTCGCGTTCGTGCAACAGCTGCCCGGTGACCGGCTCTACATCACGAGCGCGACCCCGCTGGACAAGGCCGACCACGTCTGGTTCGACACCAAGGTCCAGGTCTCGTTCTCGGGCCTGCTCAACCCCGGCCAGGAGGGGCTGTTGCTCTTCCGCGAGGTGCCCAAGTCCGGCGCGCCCAAGGCTGTGCCCGGCACATGGAAGGTTTCGGGTCGTTATGCCCGCTTCGCCGTCGGCGTGAAGCTCAAGCAGTACACGAGCTACGAGATCGCCATCGGCGCCACCCTGGTCGGGCAGCTCGGCGAGAAGCTCGGTGGCGCCCAGAAGATCCGCTTTTCGACCGGCGGCACGCCGAAATTTGACGTCTCCGGCAAGTGGAAGGCGATCCTCAAGCAAGCCGCGATCGGCACGCAGACGGCCGAGATCGCGTTTCTGCAGGCCAAGGGCGGCAAGGTCACCGGCGCGCTGCTGACCAAGTTCCAGCAAGGCGATATCGACAAGGGCTCGGTCGACGGCCACGTCAGCGGCGAAAAGCTCATCCTCGCGCCGTTCTACCTCGACACCACGTTCGGCAAGTTCTTCATCGAAAAGGGCATCACATCGACGTGCACCGACGGCAACAACGACAAGTTTGCCGACAACTGCAAGGGCAGCTTCCCGTTCAAATTCGGCGGCACGAACTTCCAGGTGGCCGTCGAGTTCAAGCGCCTCGAGCTGCCCAAGACCACGTCTGCAAACACGCCGTAGCACCCGGCCCGTAGTCGGGGTTAGCCGCAATGCCGGTCGCTTAGGGTGTAAGGCTATGATTCTCAGCGCTTTGCACGGCGTCGGTCGCCTTGGGTGCAACGGTCGTCTTGTCTTGGGTTTGCTCTCTCCTCGCCAGCGCGCGGAGAGATGGCCCGAAGGGCCAGAGAGGAGCAAGAATGACCGCGCGCCGCAGGCGCACAATCCATCGGCGTCGGCACATATAACATCCTGTTTCCAGACGGTTTTCCATAATCGACGTCTGAAAAAGGACGCCTTCGGCGGCTGTTCGGATCAACCCCCTCTGAGCCTTCGGCCCCTCTCCCCCTGCGTTGGCAGGTGGAGAGGATGGCGCTGTGCCATTCCATGATGTTTTCAATATGTTCCAGCCCAAGTGACCGGCATTCGGGTTAGCCGCCCAGGTCCACGTCGCGCACGACGAGGGCGTAGAGCACCGCACCGTAGGCCAGGCGCACGATGGTGACGCCGACGAGTGTGGCCAACGAGAACGCGTCGACAAGCGCAAGCGGGTTGCCCAGCGCCGTTCCAAAGAGCTCGCGAGTGGCGACCTGGTGCGTTCCAAAGCCGGCCACCGAGATCGGCAGCGCGGTCACGAAGCTGATGATAGGGGTGAACGCGGCGATGCCCTCGAGCGGGATGTCGAGGCCAAAACACGGCAGCAAGGTCGCGTTGTAGAGCACGAAGACGCAGATCATCACCAGCCGCAACCCGCCGAGCCGCAGGTAGTCGGTCACGGTTGCCTCCGCAAAGGCCACGAAGACACCCGCGCTGCGAAGCCGATCCACCGGGCCGAACGTCCAGCCACGTCGCCAGTACAGCAGGTGGCCCAGCATCAAGGCGGCGAGCGCAGCGTCGGCATAGAGGAAGGCATCGACCTTGTCGGGCAGCATCACGGCGGCACCCGCGGTGGCTACGACCGCGAGCGCATAGACGTCGACGAGCATCAAGAAGATGACCGCGGACGCGCCCTTGCCCAGCCCGACGCCCTTGGTCTGCTTGAGGTAGGCGACGACCATCGCGTTGGCGGCTGCGTAGTTGACCACGTTGAGCAGCCAGGACGCGCCGCGCAGCTTGACGGCTTCCCACCACGACGTCTCGGCCGTGAACCGGCGCAACAGCCAGCGGTAGCACACCCCGTCCCACGCCAGCGCAACCGCGGCCATCGCGAACAGGCGGATCACGAACTGCGTGACGTCCGCGCCTGATAAGGCGGCTTCGAACGCATCGAGGTCGGTGGTCGCGAAGAAATACCAGAGCAGCCCAACGGTCATCAGGACCGGGACCGAGCGACGCGGATGCAGCAGCTTGCGGACGTTCACGTGCCCATCATGAACCGCCCGTCACCGAGCGCAATCAACCTGCGATTTTGGCCAGCGAATCGGCGATAAGGCCCAAAGAAACGGGCCCGCGAAAATCCGCGAAACGGCCCCAAAAGCAGCCAAGCCGCCCTGGGTAAGGACGGCTTGGTGCAGAGATGAGTCTGTTGGGTCTAGAAGGCGACGCCGCCGCAAATCACGGGCTTGCCAACACCACCGACCACGAGCTGGCCACGCAGCTTGCCGTCGTCACGGCCGACCTTGAGCACGCCACCGACCGCGGTCGACAGGAACACGTCGTTCATCGCGTACGGCGGCAGGGAGGCGCGCAGCGAGGCGACGGGCGGCTCGATCTTGCGCTTGAGGTCGCCGGTCGCGACGTCGTGCACGTACACGAACGTGGCCATCGCCGCGTTGGCGGCTTCGTCGGCCGGGGTGGGCTTGCGATCGCGATCGACGATCCAAAGCTCGCTGTCGTCCTGCGAGAAGCCGACGTCGTGGGGCAGGCTGTTGAGCTGCACCGTCTTGTGAATCTTCCAGGTGTTGGTGTCGAAAACGACCACCTGCTTGGCCGAGCCAGCGGCGACCGCGAGGTACTTGCCGTTGTGGCTGACCGCGACGTCGTCGAGGAACTTCTCGTTGTCGCCAACCGGGATGTTCTTGATCTCCTTGAACGTGGCCATGTCGACGACCGAGAGCGTGCCGTGGTGCACGTTGGTCACGTACAGCAGCTTACCGTCGGGCGAGAACTCGGCGCTCGCGGGCGACTGGAGCTTGAGGGTCTTCTCAAACTTGTCGGTCTTGGTGTCGAACAGCGCGATGCTGTCGTCGGGCAGCGGCGACATCTCGTACAGGACGGTGTCTTTGAGCTCGACGCGGCTGGTCTGCACGACCTTGGAGCCGTCCGGCGAAGCCATCCACAGGTGAAGCTGCACAGGGACCTGCTCAAGCTCGGTCGCGGTGTGCTTCTTGCCGTCCTTGGACATGACGACCTTGGTCATCTTGTTGTTGTCCGTGTTGGCCAGGTAGAGCGTCCGGTTGTCCGGCAGCACAGCCACGCGGTGAACCCCGCGATGGCCAACCTTGAATTTGTTGACGATCTTGAAGTCAAAGAAATCGACAACGCCAATCGTACCGTCAACCAGAACGAAGTAGCCGAAGGGGTGGAAGGCGTCGTCGAACTTCGCCTTCGTCACTGCTTCAGCTTGCAGCGTCGTTTCGGGTGTGGCTTGCGTCGTCTGCTCTTCTGCCAAACAGCTCACGAGGAACAGGCAGGCAAGAATCGTGGCAAGGACTCTCATCTCTTCTCCGCGTTGCGAACCAAGGTGCGGCCGCAATCTGGGACCAGCAACAACACCATGACGTCTCACGGCGCCGGGTTCTGGTCTTTTATGCGGGGGATGCAGCGAACTCATGGAGAACGCTACGATGAAAAATGCCCGACGACCCGCGCGCGTGTCAAGCAAAAGCGGGAATCTCTGCGCCTTTTTGGCATTTCGTCCCAAGCGGGACCGGGGCTGAAAATCACGGGAATGCGAACGTGTCGTGCAGGCGCACGTGCACCGACCTTGTGCCCCACTTGGCGCTGCCGTGATCATAGATAAAGAGTCGTAAATCCGCCCATTTGCCGCATATCTGGCAGGACTTGTTGCCGGCGATCGGGAAGACGACTTCGATGCCTGGCTTGATCTTGCCGACGTTGTGGAAATGGCCGGGCTTGCCCGCGATCGGATCGACCCAGACGGTCGGTAAATTGGCGTATGCGGCCTCGTCGCAGCCGAAATAGACGCGCGCGGTGACGCGAAGTTTGCGTTTCGTTGCCGGCGCGCCGGAGATGGCGATCGTAAACGCCGCGTTGACATGCAAAAGGCCTTGTGGACCGTGGGTGATGGGGATGAACTGGCCGGGCTTGTAGGCGGTGACGAGCTTGGTCTTCGGATCGCCGACACCGAGCGTGATGGGCAACGACGGGGGACCCTTCAGCGGCACCTTGAGGAGCTTGCCCGCGTCGTGGGTGCAGGTAGCGATGTTGGGTGGCGGAACGGCGACGATCGTGGCCTGCGGGCCGGGGGCATCGGGTGAAAAACAGATCCCGGGTTTGCCGCAGGGCGCGGGGGTAATCGCATCGGGCGTCGCGTCCGTCCCGGCATCGGTCCCCGGTGTGTCTGTGTCTGTGTCTGTGTCTGTGTCTGTGTCTGTGTCTGTGTCTGTGTC
>CAZLMW010000132.1:0-20944 GCA_964560875.1 uncultured Enterobacteriaceae bacterium | reverse complement strand
CCGCCCGGGGGCCGGGCGCTTCGCGCCCGCGACGCTTCAACACGGCGCTTCGCGCAAAACTGACGGACGTTCCCCTGTTCGGAGCGCTATGGGTGGGGTGATTTGCCGATGGCGCGGGTCGTTAGATCCGGCCTTTCGCGAAATCGACGCGATGCCCAAGGCCTCGTTCACACTTGAAACAGGGGGAAGTGCGGGCCTGGAGTGCATTGGCGTTGACGTAGTCGGTCAAGCACTGGTGCATTTTCAGGCTGAGGTCACGACGGTCGCAGAAGAATTCTTCCTCCAGCGTCCGGCGGGGCTTGCGCGGCGGATGCGGTGGGACCATCGGCTTGCCCTTTCTCGAGGTGCGAGCCGCCATGTGCGTCCTCCATTTCCGTTGATTGGCCGCGGTGCTGCCATCTCCAGCGTAGGGGGTTCCCGGCGCTCGATCAAGAATGCCGAGCAGTCGCACGTCCGAGGAGCCCGGAATTACACGCCGATACGCCGATGCTGCTGACATGGCAGGTTGCGGCGGACACTCGCCACAAGGTCCGGTTCCAGCCAAGCCGACGCCCAGCCCTCGCCGTCGGACACCCGGGCAACGACCGTTCCCCACGGGTCGATGATCATCGAATGGCCGTAGGAGTGGCGGCGGCCCCCGTGGCGGCCCCATTGATTCGGCGCCACGACGTAGCACTGGTTCTCGATGGCCCTGGCCCGAAGTAGAACCTCCCAGTGCGCGTGCCCGGTCGTGTTTGTAAACGCGGCCGGACACGTCAGCACTTCCGCACCGGCGCTCAAGAGTTCCCGATACAACTCAGGGAACCGAAGGTCGTAGCAGACCGTCAGACCGATCCTCGTGTCGCCGAGCTGCGCGAGTACCGCTGCCTCCCCGGGCTTGATGTCGTCGGATTCCCGAAACGACACGGGACTGCCCGCGAGGTCGATATCGAAGAGGTGGATTTTCCGGTACTTGGCCGCGATCTCGCCCGTTGCGTCCACCAACAGAGACGTGTTGTAGGCGCGTCCGTCTCCAAGCCCAGTCGCCTCGTGAAACGACCCGATCAGAAGCGCAATCCCCAAGTCTGCGGCGACCCCGCGCAACCGGTTGACGATGACACTGCTTTGCAGCGGCTCGCCCGGGTCGCGATCTTCGCCAGTCTTGAGGAACCCCACGTTCTCGGGAACCGAAACCCAGGTTGCTCCGTCGGCTGCGGCGGCGCGAATGAGCTCCTCGGCTCGGTTCAGGTTCGCCTGCACATCTTCGGTGGCACAGACCTGCACGACTGCGGCTTTGATCCTGTCCATCGTTCACCTCCGCGCGCACCTTCGACCAGCGGCCCCACGCGTGGCAAGCCCAGCGCTGCATCGGCGCGATTCGCTTGCAAAACCGGCCCAGCATGCCGTTGACCTGCGTCGACCCCGCGCGTACGTTCCGCTCCCGCTAACGTAGGCGACAGGGAGACCGCCATGACCGCCAACCGCAACACAACGATTACCTCAGTAATCGGCCGCGAAGTCCTCGATTCGCGCGGCAATCCGACCGTCGAAGCTGAGGTTCGTCTCGCCGATGGGTCTGTCGGCCGGTTCATGGTGCCTTCGGGCGCCTCCACCGGAATTCACGAAGCGCTGGAGCTCCGCGACAAGGACAGCCGCTACGTGGGCAAGGGCGTTCAGAAGGCTGTTTGCCACATCGACAACGTCATCGCTGACGCCCTTCGCAACGCCGATGCCGCGGACCAGCGTGGTGTCGATGCTCGACTGCTCGAGGTAGACGGCACGCCCAACAAGAGCAACCTGGGCGCCAATGCGCTGCTCGGGGTCTCCCTTGCTACCGCGCACGCCGCCGCTTCATCGATGCGCCTGCCGCTGTATCGCTACCTCGGTGGCGCGGCCGCCCGCACGCTGCCGGTTCCCATGATGAACCTGATCAACGGTGGCGCGCACGCCGCTGGCGGAATGGACATCCAGGAGTTCATGGTCGTCCCCGTCGGATTCGCGACATTCCGCGAAGGTCTACGAGCCGGTGTCGAGACGTTTCAACACCTCAAGAAGATCCTGTCGAAGCGTTCCCTGCCGACGCTCGTCGGTGATGAGGGAGGCTTCGCCCCGCGACTCGAGCGGAATGAAAACGGTCTTTCGCTGCTTACCGAGGCCATCGAAGCCGCGGGCTACAGCCCGGGCGCGGAGGTTGCTCTTGCCCTCGATGTGGCGTCCAGCGAGTTCTATGATGCCGACGCCGGTGTCTACAAACTGACCAGTGAAGCGCGCGAGCTGCCCAGCGCCGATTTCGCCGCCTACCTGGCCGATCTCGCCGACCGTTACCCGATCGTCAGTATCGAGGACGGCATGGCGGAGGACGACTGGGACGGCTGGAAAGCGCTGACCGATGCCTGCGGAGATCGCGTCCAACTTGTTGGCGACGATCTGTTCGTGACGAACACCGAGCGGCTGGCACGGGGCATTGACCTCGGCGTGGCCAACTCCATCCTCATCAAGGTCAACCAGATCGGTACGCTCTCCGAGACACTTGACGCGATCGATCTCGCGCACGACCACGGGTACACGACTGTCATCTCACATCGCTCCGGGGAGACCGAAGACACGACGATCGCTGATCTCGCCGTCGCCACCCGCGCGATGCAGATCAAGACCGGCTCGGCGTCCCGCGGCGAGCGAACGTCGAAATACAACCAGCTCCTTCGCATCGAAGACGAGCTTGGCGCCGCCGCCGATTACCCGGGTCGCGCGGTGTTTGGGCAGGTCTAACGTGTTGAGGTCCGTTGGTATCCCCGTCATTCACCTGGCCTGCTGCTCGCTCCTGGCATTGGCGCTGGGCGGCTGTGGCAAGTCCAAGCAAGCGCCTCCAGCCGAGGCCCCGACGACAACGAAGGCGCCTGTGGCCAAGCCGGAAGCGGCGCCGAAGCCGGCAAAGAAGACCGACGCACGTGCCAAACTCGGGCTCGCCTACCACGAGATTCGCTGCATGCTGAATGGAGCGCGACGCCCGGACGCTGAGACGTACAGCAAGCACGGATTCGCGGGTGCGGCGGCGTTTTCGAAGGCCTTCTCGGAGGCGGCGACGGCGGATGCTGATTGGGCATCGACCACGATCGATGCGTCGATCAAACACGGTTGCAAGCAAGACGAGGCTGGCAAATGACGCGGGCTGGTTCGGCGCAACGTCTGTTCTGGCCGCTGGCGATCGCCACGGTCTTGGCCGCGTGCGGTCCCAAGGTGGGCAGTGAGTGCGAGCGAAACAGCGCGTGCGGCGCGGGGCTGATCTGTGACCTGGCGACGGAAGGCGGCTACTGCACCCAGACACCGTGCCGCGCGAACGAGTGCGCTGAAGAAGCGGTGTGCATAGATTTCGGCACCGAGACAACATGGTGCATGCTGGCGTGCGAGACCGACGCCGACTGCCGCGGGGGCCAAGCCTGCCTTCCGGCCGAGGCGACCTTTACCAACGCCGGATCGCCCCGATGCCTGGACAGCAAGACGCGATGCAAGTTCTGTGGCGTCGCGCCACCATCTGCCTGACCACCCTCGCGGCGGGCACGTTCGCCGTCGGCTGCGCCGGCGCATCCGTTGATCAACGCGAGTTTCACGATTCGCCCGTCCAGGTCGACGAATCAGTTTCAAGCCATAGCGGCGCACGTAAGGTCGCGCTGCAAACGTCGCCCCGAAAACGTCGCCGCGTTATCGTACGGAGCGACCTCGATCGTGTTCTTGCCGCCGGACCCGGCGCGCTGCTCCACGCCGTTCCGATCGAGCCTGTTTTCGGCAGCCGACGTCGCTTCGTGGGTTTTCGAATCGTCTCGCTCTGGAACAATGATCGGCGTGTTCTCCGCTACGGGGTGCTGCCCGGGGACATGGTTACGCGCATTAACGGCCAGCCCGTCCTGACCCCCGCTCACCTCATGCAGGTGTTCAAACTGTTACACAACGCCGCGACGCTGCAGGTCGACTTGATGCGCGCCGGCCGGCGGGTCCGCGTGACCGTTCCCATCGTCGAAGATCGTGCGCCTGCTCGGGCGCGAGGGGCTGGGCAGTCCGGTGCTTAGATGGGCAACCGCGAAAACTTGCCCGGGGCTTCCAATCGTGTCTACACTAGGCCCCAGTCCCGCATTCGTCGCGACCCAACCGGGCAACTTTCGGAGCGATTCAAGCGGCCAAGCCACTGTCATGACGGCGGGGCGCTTGTTGACCACTGGCAGGTCTAGATGACTCAAAGCACCGATCGGTTCTCCGTGAAGTACTGGGGCGTGCGCGGGAGTATCCCTGCGCCCGGCCCCAAGACTCAGCGGTACGGCGGGAACACCACGTGTCTCGAGGTCACCGCGGGGGATGCCACTATCGCCATCGACGGTGGCACAGGCGTTCGCGCGTTCGGTTCGTCGCTGTTCCCGAAGCTGCCTGTCCAGGTCACGTTCTTGATGACGCACCTGCACTGGGATCACGTGCAAGGATTCCCGTTCTTCGCGCCCTTCCTGATTCCGGGCAACAAGTTCCAGATCTACTCGGCCCACCACAACGGCGGCAACATCCACGATGTGCTCAAGCAGCTGATGGCGCAGCCAGCGTTTCCGATCTCCATGGACGCGTTCCGGTCCGAGGTGTCGTTTCACTTCATCACCGCGGGTGACGAGCTGACCTTCGGCGACTTGGTCGTCAAGACGATGCTGCTCAACCACCCGGGCGGCGTCATCGGCTATCGGTTCGAGTTCGGCGGAAAGGTCTTCATACACGCGTCCGATTGGGAGCATCCCAGCGACGGGAGCCTCGATGACGCGTTTGTCGACTTTATTCGCGACGCCGACGTGCTCAGCATCGACGCGACGTACACCGAAGACGAGTACCACGGTCGCAAGGGCCCGCCTCGCATCGGCTGGGGCCACGCCACGCACGCCGAATGTGTGCGTCATGGCCGTGCTGGCAACGTCAAGCACATCATCTTGACGCACCATGAGCCAGAGCGCTCCGACGACGAACTCGACCTGCTCGCCAATGAGATCTACGGTCAGGACGAGGACGTTTCGTTCAGTCACGAAGGCCGCGTCATCGAGTTGCTCTAGCCAACCCGGCGAGCCCGCCCTTCGCATCGCGCACGGGTCCTGCCGCCCGACCTTCGGCGTCCTGTGGCCGTTCGCCGCTTTGATGTGACTCTGCCACACCTGCAGCGTCGAAAGACCGCATGACTTGAACATCGAACGGCATGCCTGCGCACTTTGATGAGAAGACCGGGCTACTCACCGCGCACGCCGCGGTTCGCAAACAATCCCCGTCGAGCCGTCGCCGAACCGAGCACAACCATGTGCCGCGTTGCGTCTGGTTATCCGTTTAAGTGAAAGGCGAGCTCGCCACGAAGCCCGTCGATAGCACGTGGCGGCGTCCATGCTGTGCACGGGAGCTGCATAGATCCGCAAGCGCTGGCCAGGCAGCGTTGCGACGACGAATGGTTGGAGTATTGCGCTACTTGAGCAGCGCCATCAGCCAGGCGAGGAAGCCGAACTCGACTTCGTGCTTCTTGCCCGTTGCTTTGCCGACCGGACCGGAGGGGCCGACGAGCATCTGCACATTGACAGCCTTGGCCCCTGTCCCGCTCTTTCCGGCCACGTAGGCGCTCGAGAATGTGACCGCGACGTCCGTGGGCTTGCATCCTTCATCGGTCTTGCCGTCGCAGGTGTCGTCCTTGCCATCGCAGGCTTCCTTCTTGGCGTTGGGCACCTCGCCGATGCACTTCGGGTCGAGCTTGCCGTCCTTGCACTGCTTGTAACCGGCTTTGCAGACACCCTTGCCCTCGGTGCCCTTGTCGCCGCTGTAGCAGGTCTCTGTCGCCGCGTTCGGCAGCTTCACGCAGCCTTTTTGTGTGTCGCACTTCTCATCGGTGCAGATGTTGTTGTCATCACACTTGACGGGAGCGCCGCCGATGCACGTCAGCTTGCCGGTCTTGGGATGTTTGCCGCAGGTGTCGCCGCTTGTGCAGGCGTTCTGGTCGTCGCAGCTCACGCCATCGGTCGGCGCGTTGACGCACTTGCCGGTCTTGGTGTCGCAGCTGTCCTTCGTGCACTGGTTCTTGTCGTCGCAGTCCGCGCCGGGCGTGTTGCTGCACTTGCTCGCCTTGCTGTCGCACTTATCGACCGTGCACTCGTCGCCATCGTCGCAGGCGTTGTCATCGACCTTGCCGTTGCAGTCGGTATCCACGCCGTCGCAGGCGCCCTTTTCAGGCTTGGCTTTGTCGTAGCTGTTGCACGTCGCCTTGGTGAAGCTGTCGCACACAACCTTGCCGCCCTTGCACGGGCCGTTGCCGCCGCAATCGGTGTTGACCGCCAGGTCTTTGCCCGAGATCGGGTCCTTCCACAGGAAGCCCTCGTCGGTCGTGCCGTCGCAATCATCGTCCTGCAGGTTGCACTGCTCGATGGTCGGGATCTTGGCGTCGCCGCAGATCAGCTCGCCAGCAGATGAACACGTGGGTTTGCCCGGGCAGGCGCCGATGAGGATCTTGCACTTGCTGTCCTTCTCGTCACAGGCCTCGCCCTTGGTCGTGCAGTCCGCGTCCGTTTTGCACGCTGTCTTGCTGCCCTTGTCCTCAAACGCCTTCTTGCTGCACTTGAACGTCTTGGGCAGATCGTCCTTCGTTCCGTTGCAGTCGTCGTCGATGCCGTTGCACACCTCCGACTTCGGGGCCTCGGCTTCGCACTTGCCGAGGCCGGCTTGGGTGCATTTTCGGGTGGCCTTGCAGGTCCCGTACTCATTGGAGATCGCGCAGTTCGTCTCCGCGCCCTTGCTCTTTGCCCAATCGCTGCAGCCGCAGGTCTTGTTCTTGCCGATCGCGCACTTGCCGGCCACGCAGCTTTCGCCTGTCTTGGCGTCGCACTCAGCGTCTGTTTTGCAGGTCTTGCCGCTGCCGCCGGACGTCGTGAACTTGGTCTTGCACTGCTTCACTGTCTTGCCGTTGGCGTCCTTGGCGTCGGCGCACGTGTAGTCACTGGGGCATTCCTTGTCCGTCTTGCACGGGGCGCCGCAGAACTTGCCGTCCTCGCCGTAGTCCAGGCAGAGCGAATCCACGCCGTTGACCACGCAATCCTTGTGCTCCTTGCACGGGGCGCAAATCGTGACCTGAGTCGAGACGCAGAAGAAGAGCGCGTCGCCGCTGCTGCTGATGTTCTTGCACGCGTAGCCTTGTGGGCAGGTGTCGGTGCACTTCTTGGCGCACTTCTTGCCCTCGTGCGTGTCGAGGCAGACGCCCGCATCACACTGGTCGTTCTGCTTGCAATCGCAACCCGGTCCGCCCGGGCAGTCGTCGCTACCGGTGTCCGCCGGACCCGCGTCGGGGCTGCCGGTGTCCGTCGAGCCGGTGTCCTGGTCGCCCGCGTCGGTCGAGCCGGTGTCGGTGGTGCCCGAGCCGGTGTCGGTGGTGCCCGAGCCGGTGTCGGTGGTGCTGCCAGCGTCGTCGGTGATCGAGCCGTCGATGTTGCCGCCGCCGCCCGTGTCCTCGTTGGAACTCTTGACGCCGTCGTCGCCGGACGCCTCGTCGCCGCAGCCGCTCAACGCGGTGGCGACGCCAAGCGCGAGGATTGCAAGTCGGCTACAGGTCCGGCTGGTAGTGAAGGCCATGGCTCCTCCGGTGAACATCGATCCGGTTATGGCACGTGGATCGTTGTCGCGGATTGGGATGTCTCGCGGAAAAGGGATGCGGTCCACGATTTCGCGGCCACCGAACTATACCAATCGCGTTTTCGCAGTGTCAATTCAACCTGCACCGCGGATTCGCATCGATTCATGGTGTTATTTCAACGAGTTGAATCTCACAACGCGCATCTGTCGGACAGCGGGGTGTCCGACAGGCGGGGCGGCCCCGGGGGCTGCCAAAGCACAGGCGACCGTGTACGTTTGGGCGATGACAGACCCGCGCACAGCTTCGAGAGTGCAGTGGACAGTGGCCTGCTTGGTCATCGTGGTGGCCTTTTTTGCCGGTCGGTGGTGGCCCAAATCCGCTGCGGTCGACCCCGACGCCGCCGCCGAGACAGCCGTCGATGAGGCGCCCCAAGCGCCGGTCGCTGCCAGCAAGCAGCCCAAAGCCGTGGAGTCGCCGGTCGACGAGCCGCTCAAGAACTGGAAACCCCGCGGTACCGAAGCGCTGGGTGAAGGCACGTCGATCGAGCTCCCGATCGCGGGCGGACTGCTCAACACGCGGATGTGGCCGGCGCGGACAGACGGGCGCCCAATCGTCGTGCTCGCTGGACCGACAGCGATGGAGTTGTCCCAATGGCAGCCGTTCGTCGCCGAGCTCGACGAAGTCATCGACGTCAACGTCGTGGCGATCGCGGCACCTGAAGACGCGACCGACGACCTCCGCGTCACGATCGATTCGATGCGCCGGCACGTCAAAAGCGACTCCCTCGCGGTTGTCGTCGCGCTCGAGCGGGCTTTCGACCGCGCACTGACACAGCTGGCCGCCGAGGATGGGCTGGTGGTGATCGGTGTTTCCCCACGACTTGTCTCCGCCGCTGCCAAGACCGCGTGGAACCGACCCAATCTGCCCTGGTCGCTTTGCCTGGTGGGGTCTCAGCGGGACGAGGCCGATCGCGTCGTCCTCGAAGGTGATCGGCCCGAAACGATGGTGCCACGCGTGCTGCTCGTCGATGAGGCCGCCGACCCGGCTGGGCTGTTGCGCGCCCCGCAAGTTATCAGTTCGGTGCGTGGCTGGTTGTTCGGATTGCTGGGTGGCCACCAGTAGGCAACGCCCGGTCCATCCACTACATTGCGCGGCCATCCTGGGGAGGCCGCCATGCTTGACATCAAGTTCGTCGCTCGCAATGCCGAAGACGTCGCCGCCAACTGCGAACGCCGGCACATGCCCGCGGACGTCGAGTCGTTGGTCAAGACCTATCGCGAACGCAACGTCGCCATCGAGCGAATGGAAGCCGTTCGCAGGCAGATGAACGACAACGCGCGGTCGATGAAAGGGCCGATGCCGCAGGATGAGCGCCAGGTCTTGATTCAGCGGGGTCGGGATCTGAAAGCCGAAGTCGCCGATCTCGACCGCCGCGCCAACGAACTCAAGGCGGCCCTTGATACCGGGGTGCGCGCCCTGCCCAACATGACCCATCCGGATGTGCCGGCCGGAAAGACGGACGACGACCACGTGGAGCTGTCGCGCTGGGGCACTCCGCGAGATTTCGGCGCGGAAGGGTTTGAGGCGCTCGATCACGTGCAGCTCGGTGAACAGCTTGACCTCATCGACTTCGAGTCAGGGGCTTCTGTCGCGGGCCAGAAATTCTACTTTCTGCGCAACGAAGCCGTCGTCTTGGACCTCGCCCTGCAGCGCTTCGCCATCGACACCCTGATGCGACATGGGTTCACCCCGGTCGTGACGCCCGACCTCGCCCGGCCCGCGATCCTCGAAGGCATCGGCTTTAATCCCCGCGGCGCCGAGTCGCAGGTCTACACGATCGACGGACACGACCTCTGTCTCGTCGGCACCGCCGAGATCCCGATCGGTGGCATGTTGGCCGACAAGCGCCTCGACCCCGACGTACTGCCGCTGAAATTCGCCGGAATCTCCCACTGTTTTCGGACCGAGGCCGGGGCTGCCGGACGGCACTCCCGCGGGCTGTACCGCGTCCACCAGTTCACCAAGGTCGAGATGTTCATCTTCTGCCACGACCAGGCCGGCGAAGACGAGCGCATGTTCAGCGAGACGTGCCACGACGAGCTGCTGGCGATCGAGGAAGAGCTGATGCAGGCGATGGAGATTCCCTATCGCGTCATCGACGTGTGCGCTGGCGACCTCGGCGCACCGGCTTACCGCAAATTCGATATCGAAGCATGGATGCCCGGCCGCGGCGCTTACGGCGAAGTGACCTCTGCGTCCAATTGCACCGACTACCAGGCCCGCCGCCTCGGCATCCGCGCGCGGCCGACCGATGGCGGCAAGAAGGCGCGGTTCGTCCACACCCTCAACGGCACCGCTATCGCGATCTCCCGTACGCTGATATCGCTGCTCGAAAACCACCAGCAAGCGGACGGATCAATCCGCATCCCGGAGGCGCTCGTCCCCTACGTCGGGGCGGAGCAAATCGGGCCGCGATAAGGCGCGAAAGTCTGGATCTAGAGCGCCGATCAGGAATCGGCGCTCTGGGATGGTGCGCCTAGCTAGGAGCCGGTCTTTGTAGCGGCTTCGGCGGGCTTCTTCTCGTCGGCCTTCTTTTCTTCGGCCGGCGCGGGCTTCTCGTCTGCCTTCTTTTCACCACCAGCGGTTGCGGCTGCAGCGACGCCGGCCGGCGGCGCGTCGATGTTGGCGGTGTCGACGCTGCTGCTGTCGGCGCTGAACTTCGCGAGCACAATCGACAGCAACATAAACAAAACGGCGGCGCCGGTGGTCATCTTGGTGAGCACGGTGGACGCGCCACGGCCGCCGAAGACGCTGCCGGTCGAACTGCCGCCGAATGCGGAGCCCATGCCGTCGCCCTTGCCGGGCTGCAGGAGCACCACGACAATGAGGAACAGGCACACGATCACGTAGAGAACGACTGCGAGATAGTAAAGCACGGGAGGCTCCGTTTGATGTCGCGGTGAAAAGCCCGGCTGGCTTCAGCGGGCGCGCACAATGGCAGCGAAATCGTCGGCTTTCAAGCTTGCTCCGCCAACCAGCGCACCATCGATGTCTCTTTGGCCCAGGAGACCCGCTGCGTTGCCCGGTTTGACGCTTCCGCCGTATTGGATGGGCAGGCTTCCGGCGAAGCTTGGTCCGAACATGCCAGCGATATGAGCGCGCACGTGGGCGTGGACTTCCTGGGCTTGCGCCGGGGTCGCGACTTCGCCAGTGCCGATCGCCCAGACCGGCTCATATGCGACGACCAACTTGGCGAGCGCGGCGGTTGTGTGACCTTCAAGCGCGCTGGTCAGCTGCCGCTCGCAGACGGTAAACGTGTTGCCAGCCTGTCGTTCGTCGAGTTTTTCGCCGATGCAGAGCACCGGGATGAGACCCGCGCCGAGCGCAGCGTTTAGCTTCGCCGCCACCGCTTCGTCGCTGTCACCAAAGACGTGGCGTCGCTCGCTGTGACCGACGAGGACGTGGGTGCAGCCGATCGATGTCAGCATCGACGCGGAAACGGCGCCCGTGAATGCACCCTTGGCTGCAGGATGCAGGTCTTGGCCACCGACAGAAACGCGACCTTCACGGAGCTTTTCGATTACCGGTGCGAGGAACGGGAACGGCGGAAAGACGATGACTTCCGCGCCGCGATGGCTCGCGAGACGGTTGCGAACTTCGGCCGCCAGCGAGGTGGCGGTGCCAAGGTCCAGGTTCATCTTCCAATTGCCACCGACGACCAGTGGACGTGTCATGTTTTACCTCCGCCCGCCGCGCAGGGCCGCAAGCCCGGGCAGGACATTGCCGGCAAGGAACTCGAGGCTCGCGCCGCCGCCGGTTGAAACGTGGGAGACCATGGTCTGCACACCAGCTTTGCGTACAGCCGAGGCCGAATCGCCCCCGCCGATCACGCTGACTGCAGGTGCGCGTGCGATCGCCCGGGCGAGAGCCATCGTCCCAGCTGCGAAGTTTTCCATCTCGAAGATGCCCATCGGCCCGTTCCAGAAGATGCTCTTGGGCGCTCCGTCGAGCCCGTCGCTGGTGCCGTCGAGGATCATCGTGTAGCGCTCGATGGTCTTGGGCCCAATGTCGACCGCCATCTGGTCGTGCGCGAGCGCGCCGGCCGTGACGATTTCGGCATCCGCATCGGGGGAGATCTCGCGCGCAGCCACGTGGTCTTCAGGCAGCCACAGCGGGATTTCGAGCTCGGTGCAGCGGCCGATGAGGTGGCGCGCGAGCTGAACTTTGTCGGTCTCGACCTTGGAGCCGCCCATCGGAAGACCCGTGGCGGCCAGGAAGGTGTTGGCCATCGCGCCGCCGATCATCAGGCCGTCGACGCAGCCGAGCAGGCGCTCGATCACCTCGATCTTACCGGCGATCTTGGCGCCGCCGAGGATGGCGATGTAAGGACGTTCGGCGCCGCCGGTGAGCGGCGTCAGGAACGTCAGCTCCTTGGCCACGAGCAGACCAGCTGCGCGATCGGGCATGACGCGTGCGACGGCGGAAACGGACGCATGCGCGCGGTGCATGGCGCCGAATGCGTCGTTGACGAAGATGTCGCAGTGGGCGCTGAGCCGGCGTGCGAAGTCCTCGTTGTCGTCGGTTTCGGCGCCGTGAAAGCGCAGGTTTTCGAGCAGCACGACCTGGTTGTCGCGTTGGTTGCCGATCAGGTGTTGCGCCGCTTCGCCCACGCAGTCGTCGGGCAACAGCACGTCCTGGTCGAGAAGCTCCGCGAGGCGTGTTGCCACCGGCTCCAGCGACAGGGCGGTGACGCGTTTACCCTTCGGCCGGCCCAGGTGCGAGCATGCGATGACCCGCCCGCCCGCTTTCTGGATCGCGTGGATCGTCGGCAAGGCAGCCGTGATGCGGGTGTCATCGGTGACGTTGCCGTCGGCGTCGAGAGGCACGTTGAAGTCGGCGCGTAGGAGCACGCGCTTTCCCTGCAGGTGTAGCTCGCCCAGCGACCGGACGTTGAGTTCGGCGAGGATGTTGCTCACGCGGTCGCTCCGGCTTCAGCTGCGAGGTGGTTGATGAGCGCGTAGAGCCGCGACGCATACGACCACTCGTTGTCGTACCAAGACACGACCTGGAGCAGGTTTTCGGAGGGCGACGCGGTCAGCAAGCTGTCGACGACGCTTCCGGCTTGTTCACCGGTCATGTCGGTGGAGACGACCGGCTGGCTCTCGATGCGAAGGGTACCGGGCCGCAAGGTCGCTGCGGCGGCGGCGAGCGCTTCGTTGGCGGCTTCGGCGGTGACCGGCTTGGCGGTCTGCACGATCAGGTCAACCAGCGACACGTCGGGAGTCGGGACGCGCACAGCGATGCCGTGAAGTTTGCCGGCAAGCGCCGGAATCACCGTGCCGATCGCGGCAGCCGCCCCCGTGCTCGTAGGCACGATGTTGGCCGCCGCAGCGCGCCCTCGGCGTTTGTCCTTGTGCGGGCCATCGACGATGGCTTGGTCGGCGGTGTAGGCGTGAATCGTCGTCATCACGCCCGACTCGATCCCGAACGATTCATGCAGCGTCTTGGCGAGCGGCGCCAGGCACGTCGTGGTGCACGAAGCGGCCGAGATAACCGTATCCGCGGGCTGGATGACCTCGTCGTTGATGCCAAACACGACGGTGGCGTCGGGCGGGTCTTTCTTGTCGCCGGGCGCCGAGATCACGACTTTGCTGGCGCCTGCCGCGAGATGCTTGGCGGCCCCTTCGCGCGATCGGAAGCGGCCGGTGCATTCGACAACGAGCTGCACGCCGAGTTCGCGCCACGGCAGCTCGGCTGGATTTCGCTCGGCAAGCGTCTTCATACGCACGTCGCCGATCGACAGAGTTTCGCCGTCCAGTGACACTTCCTGGGCCGGCTGCCGGTGCACCGAATCGTACCGAAGCAAGTATTCGAGCGTGTCGCAGGGCGCGAGGTCGTTGCACGCCACGATATCGAAGTTGCGGTTGGCGTCTGCCGCGGCGAGGCGGGCGATCGCGCGACCGATCCGGCCGAGGCCGTTGACGGCGACACGGGTGCGTGTGGTGGACATGATGTTTGCCTGTTGGGCGGGGTGCCCGGGTTAGGAAAGAGCGGGTTCGTTTCTTTTCCGGAGATGGCGTCCGGCGGTGCCCTTGCGGCCGTCGGACCGCCCAAAAATCGCCGGGAACTTAGGCACCGCCCCGGTCAAAGTCAAACGCGCGACGGGACGGCCGTGGGGCTGCGTTCTCCGGCTGTCTGGACCGGGTCAGCGGCGGTGACTCAGGGCTTCGAGCAGGGCGGCTACCTGGGCGCTCAAGTGGGCTAGCTGACGCATTGCGAGCGCGGCGACGACCATCATCAACGTCAACGCCATGGCGCCGACCGCGCCAATAAGGGCCGATGACGCGTTGAGAACGGAGACATCGCTCCCGACCAGGATGCTCACCAACGCCGCGATAAGGACGGCAAGTGACAGGGTTCCCAGCACACCCGCACAGATCTCCAAGCCACGCGCGAACGCGTCCAAGAGATGCAGGCGGCGCCTCTGATCGGCGATGAGCATCCCGAGCTGTTCGGCAGACAGAGGTAGGTGGGACGGCGCCGGCCGCGCGGCGGGGGGTGGAGCGACTGCGCGTGCCGCAGGTGCGCGACGTTTCGGAGAGTTCGTCTTGCGCCGCGATTTGACGCCGGGTTTGCGGCGCAGGTCTCCGCGCGGCTTGCGCAGGCCCTCGTCGGTGTTCATCGGCTTGGGACTGGAGCGATCGGCGGGGTTGAACGTGTGCACGACGTCCGATGATTCGCGATCGGTCGAGCCGATGTCTGGGCGGGAGACGTCCTGGCGTGAGCGGACCGGTTGCATCACCGATTGGTTGCGGCGGGCGTTATTGGTCCCCGGACGCGGCATGTTCTTGGGCAGCAAGGTCGGCCGTTTGCGACGCGGGGCAGGCCGATGGCGGCTCTCAGTCTTGCGCATCCGAGTTGGCTCGACTTCGTCGTCTTCGTCGATCGTCTGGATAGCGAAACTCTCGCGCGTATGCGGTCGATCCATCGGATCCATCGGCATGGGCGGCGGTTCGCCAGGCAGCGGCGGCACGTCACCGGCGTCCGGAAGCTGCGGCATGTCCTCGGCGACCGCGCCAACAAAGGCCGTGGCCTCCGTATCGCTATGGTCGTCACGCGGCGCGAAGTAGGGGCGCGACCGCAGCTCCGGAGGTGTTCGATCGCTCATTTCACCCGCTTGCCCGCACGCTTGGGCGCGAAGCACTGCGACTTCACCATATCCGTGGCGTCGCGCAAGACCCGGTCGGCTGCTTTGGGCAGTTGGCTCTTGGCGACCGCAAAGGCGAGCGAGTCAGCGCGCTTGGCCGCCATACACAGGCTGGCCTGCCGCTGCAGATCGATCGTATGCAGCTGCGGGACGATGCGACCAAGCTTGGCGTTCATCGGCAACTTTCCGTGGGCGTGCTTGAACAGTTGGCGCGGCAAGGCGAGCAGCGCCGGTGCATTGCCCGGTTGCTCCTGGCGCTCGAGTCCCCAACCTGCGATCGCACGCGCGTAGCCGAGCACTGTGGCCTGGACCGGCGTCAACTTCGAGGTGAGCAAACCCTTGTCGTCTGCTTTCCGCGTCACCTTGCGGTCGTGCAACATCAAGATCGTCCGCCACGTCACGTCCGCGATGCGAGTCGGGTCGAGGCGACGGCTCCACAGGGCGGCGTTGACCGCGGCAATCGCGGTGTCACCGGTCTTGTCGGCTTTCATCAGCATGTACAGATACAGCTCGCCGAGCCGCTTGCTGCGGATCAGGTCGCGCACCTTGGGCTTGTTCATGTAGCCCTTGAAAATCGGCGCCGACACCGAGAACGCGACGCCCTTACGGTAGACGTCTTTCACCATCGGGCTGCTGTAGTCCTTGTTGCTGCTCGCCGGCATTTTTTCGGCGACCGGTGGCGGCAGGGAGATGTTCTTCTTGAAGGCCCTGCGCTTTTTCTTTGGGCACGCCTTGCCCAGCTTGGCCACAGACTTCACCGCGCGTTCGGCCATCGCGACTGGAACCGCCTGCTTGCGGCCGTCACGCGCAGCTTTTTGCACTGCAACCCACGCTTTGCAGGCCTTCTTGCCACGCTTGGGAGCGATGGACGCACCGCCCAGGGCGAGCGCCAGGTGGTGGGCTTGGACGGCCGGCTCCTTGGCGACGGCCTGGCGAAGCAGCTGCAGACCTCCGGCATTGCGAATCGTGGTGCCCGTTCGGGTCAGCGCCTTCTTGTTACCTTCAAGCACCCGAACCCAGCCCAAGGCCAGGGACTCTCGCGCTCCGAGCTTGTCAGCCCCGATGCGCTTGTTGAGCATCGCACCGGATGGACCCAGCGTGTGCCGCGCACGGTACGCTCGGACCAGGCCATCCGCGACGCGATACTTGGTCGCTCCTGCCTTGCCCACGGCGTCCACGATAGCCAACGCGCGGTCGGCCGGAATCCGTCGACTGAGCGCCTTTTCCCGGCTGAGGATGGTCAAATAACCGGTCGCACGGACCTTGGCGACTGTTGGGTGGCTCGCGTAGCCCTCGAAAAGCTTCGCCTTGGCCGGCTGTGCAGCAGCGGGCCCCGTCATCATCATCGCGAACAAGCCGATCAGCAGAGGGCCTGCCCAAGCGCCCGGAAATGACAGGAAAGTGCTGTAAAAACGGCCACAAATGAGTGCCATGCTCGCCTCCGAGACCGCGAAGGTACAGGGCCGCGGTCCCCCTTGCAACGCGCCTGCGATGGCGCCGATTCGCGCGATCGCGGGACGTTTTTTCCGGCTGGACAGGCGCGCGGCGGCGGCTGCAAGATACCGTCCGTTCTCCGGGCGCCGCCGCCCGAGCAGGCCTGACAACAGGCCCAGCCAACAGGCCGACCAAGCCACAGAGGGTGTGTGGACTCCGATCTCTTCCAGCGGCGCTTCATCGTGGTGAGCGGCAAAGGCGGTGTCGGCAAGTCAACCCTTTGTATGGCCATCGGCATGGCCGCCGCGCAAATGGGGAAGCGCACGTGCATCGTGCAGCTCAACACCCGGGACGCTATCGGCCGCTTTTTCGGCCTGCCTCCCATCGGCTACGAGCCCGTCCAACTGTTGCCGGACGCGCCGCTTTTCGGCTGCAACCTCCGTCCCGCCCAGGCGCTGCGGGAATATAGCTTGATGAAACTCCGCTTCCGGGCCCTGCACCGGCTCGTGTTCGAAAACGACGTCATGCGGCGCCTACTGGGGATGCTGCCGGGGATGACCGAGACCTTGCTGCTCGGCAAAGCGTGGTTCATGGAAGAGGAGGAGCGAACGGACGCCGGCCAGCCCGCCTGGGACGCGCTCATCATCGACGCTCCATCGACCGGTCACGGCGTCGCTCTGTTCCGGCTGCCCGAGGTGATTCTGCAGGCTGTTCCCGTGGGACCGATGGCCGACGACGCGCGACGCATGCAGGCCTTGCTCGCCGACCCGAACCGCACGTCTTTCAATATTGTCGCGCTGCCCATGGAGTTGCCGGTCAACGAAACGATCGATCTGCAGCGACAGGCGCTCGCCGTGATCGGCATGCCGGCCGGTGTCATCTTCGCCAACCAGGTGCTCCCCGACGTTCTCCCGGCGAGCTTTGACGGTCACCTCGCGACGCTCGCGGCGAGCGCGGACCCCATCGTGCAGGCGAGCGCTATGAACGCCCAAGCTTATCGTCGATGGCGGGTCGCCCAGCAAAAGCAGCTCGGTCGCCTTCACCACGCAGCGTCCATGCCGGTGGTCGAGTTGCCCCACCTCATGCGTCCCATGGACCTTGTGGGGCTGCAGCGGCTCGCTGACTTGAGCCGCGCGAAGATTCGCAACAACGTTGCCGCGATCGCATGACTGTGCTGTCGTCGACGGCCCGCCGAATCGCGATGACAGCCGTCGTTGTCGCGGCTGTGACCGCACTTGGAGCCGGGATGACCGCCGCCGCCCCACCTGCTTCAGTGACCGGCGCGGCCGCACGCGGAAAGCAGCTCGCCAGCAAGAAGAAGCGCAAACTGACTCCTCTCCAGGCAGCCCGCCGCGCGCAACGAAAACTCAACCAGCGGTATCGCGGTGAAAGCGGCACTGGACCCGACGTCGTCAAGCTCCTCGGCGTGCATCGATTCGCGGTCGGGCACATCGAACATTGGCGACTGCGCAACGGGCTCACCGTAGTGCTCGCGCCCGATTCCGCCGCGTTGGTCATCGCCTACCACACGTGGATCGCCGCCGGCAGCCGCGACGAAGGCAAGGGCGAAGGCGGCGTCGCGCACCTGCTCGAGCACCTCATGTTCAAGGGCACACGGGAGCACCCGCCGGGAACGTTCGATCGTCTGCTCGAGCGCCATGGGTCGGCCCCAAACGCCGCTACGTGGCTCGACTACACGATGTACCAGCAGACCGTGCCTCCGCAGGCCTTGGCCGAGGTTGCGCGCCTCGAAGCTGATCGCCTCTCCGCGCTTGCAATCCATCCCGTTGGCTTGAAGGCCGAGCTTGAGGTCGTGCTCAACGAGCGCCGTGAGACGGTCGACAACGACCCGGACGCGCTGCTGGACGAAGCGTTCGCCACGATGGTCTATGGCCAGCATCCGTACGGCCGGCCAACCCTCGGGACCGCGCGCAGCATCCGCGGACTCACGCAACGGACCGTGCAGCGGTTCTACGAGCGCCACTACCGGCCGGCGAATGCGACCCTGGTGCTGGCCGGGGCCGTCGAATCGATCCCCGCGCTCGCCACGGTGATCGATGCCTACGGTGCGGCTACAGTTACTGACGCGCCTGCTCCGGCGGCCAAACGGGAGCCCACTCCGCCCGTCGCCGTTCGTGGACCGCGCGCGGCGACCGTTGTTGTCGACACCGCGAGCGACCGTTTGCGAATCGGCTGGCTCACAACAGGTGGTGATCATGCCGACCACGCGGCGCTTACCGTCGCGGCCGAGATCATCGGCGGGTCGCCCTCTGCGCGGCTACATCGCGCGCTAGTCGACACGGGGATCGCCGCGGATGTGATGGTCGAAATGCCCGCGCTCGCTGGCCCCGCTGTCTTCGAGATCCAGGTGCAGGTGATGCCCGGCAAGAGCGCTGGTCAAGCCCGCGACGCGGTGCTCGACGTCATGCGCAGCCTTCAGACTGGCCAGCCGATCACCCGATCCGAGCTCGGAGCTGCCCGCAACCGAATGCGACGACGTTGGTTCAACGAGCTGGCGGCCGTCGACGGCCGGGCCGATGCGCTGGGTCACGCGGTGGTCACGTTTGGCGATCCAAGCCATCCGCATCTTTGGTGGAAGCGCGCGATTGCCGTCCGCGAGCCGGATGTGCAGGCGGCCGTGAAGCGCTGGCTGGTCGCGGCTCACCGGGTGGAATTGGTCGGTCGATCGCGCCGCAATGGGGCGTCCAGGTGATTGGGCGTCCGCTGCTGTTGGTCGTGGCTGTCGGCGTCCTGGTCGCCGTGCTGGTCACGCCCGCTGTCGGGAGCAAATCGATGTTCAACCGCCCCAACATCGTGGTGGTCGAGCGGCCGTGGCCCCCGTTGATCGACGTTTGGGTGCAAATCCCGGTCGGCGCGCTGGCCGATCCCGGCGGTCGCGAAGGCCTCGCACACCTGGCATGGCAAGTGGCTATTGAGGCAGGCGGCAACCGCAACAAGCGCCGCTTCAACGAGGCGCTCGACCGCATTGGGGCCACGCTTGATGCGGAAGTGGGAGCGCACGAGACCGTTGTTTTCGGCCAGGTTCCGACGAAGAACCTCGAGCGCTTCATGGAGCTGCTCTCCGACGTCATTCGGCGCCCGCGCTTTTCGCGCACCGACGTTGCTTTGCACCGCGGGCTCGCCATCGCTGATGCCGAAGAGATCTACGATGACGCCGCCGCTTTGGCCCATGACGCTGCGCGCCGATACCTCAACCGCGGGACGCCAGCCGGACGGCCGATTCATGGCACGCCGGCTACGCTGAAGAAACTCCGCGCGTCCCATTTGCGCTCGTTTCACCGGCGGGCCACGGCCAACACACTGCGGTTCGGATTCGCCGGCGACGTGCCCCGCCAGACAGCGGTCCGGTTGGTTCGCGAGAACTTCCCGAAGATGAATCCGCGCTCCGCAGCCGGCAATCGCAAGGTGCGCTTACCGATTGTGAAGGGCCGCCGGCTGCTCATCGTCGATCGGCCCGGTCGCAGCCAAGCACACGTCGTCATACTGCTGCCGACGGCTGGCGCGAACCGCCCGGTCATGCCGCAGCTTTCGGTCGCCATCGCTGCGCTGGGAGGCACGTTTACGTCGCGTCTTGTCCGGCAGGTTCGCGAGCTCCGCGGCTGGGCCTATAGCATCGACGCCACTTTGCGCATGGCGGCCGATCGCGGCCTGGTGGAGATCGATTGGGCGCCAGACAACCGCGTGGCCGCCGCGTCGATCGACCTCGTGATGCGCCAGGTCGAGCTGCTCCGCGAAGCTGGCCTTACGTCGCCCGAGCTTGCGTTTGCTCGCGACCACCTGCGCGGCGCACATCAGCTGGCGATCGAAACGGCGGCCGGCGAACTCAGTGAACGCATGCGGTCTCTCGCCCTTGGCCTCACCATCGACTTTCCACAGCGTCTTTCCGCGCTGATCGCCCGGGTCGAAAGCAACCACGTCAACGCTGCACTCACCGAGTACCTCGACCCCTCGCACGCTGTCGCTGTAGTCGTCGGCGACGCCAAGGTGCTCAAGCCCAGCTTCGACAAGCTCGCGTCCGGGTTCGCGGTTGAAGTGATCCCGTACAACGGCGCGCCGGAGACCACGAGCTTGGTCGGAAACGCCATCTCGCGCACGCGTCCGGTCGCCCCTCCTGCCGCTGATCCGGCTCGCGCAGAGCCGGCTGGCCCCATCTTCGACGAACACGGCAACCCGGTTGACCCGGCTTCGTTGCCCGCCGGGGATACCGCAGTCGACGACGCAGATGCGGTCGATGACAGCGCGGGCGGCGACGCTGCACCGCCCGGACCGGACGACATTTGAACGTGGTCGCGGGGCCTGAGCAGGCCCGATTGGAAGTCGCTGACTGAGCGATCGGCCGGGTCCGGGCCACCCGAACCCGAACCCGAACCCGAACTCACATCCTCACGGGGTGCCGCTGTGCTTGCGAATCAGGCCCGTGAGCATGGCCGCGACCTTGTCGGCCGCCGCCAGCAGCGCTTCGGCTTCGGCGGCCGGCACCAGACCAGGCGCCGCGGCCAGCTCCACCGCCACCGCCGCCTCGCACGCTTCGCCCCGCGCCTCGTTGAAGCGCTGCCGCTTCTCGCCTGCGTTGAGTCGGTTGGCGCGGCAGCACCCGCGGACCCTCGCGCCCCGCGAACTCCGATCGAACCTGGGGCCCTGAGTCGCTCGCTTGTCAGCGTTTGTGCACGTGGCTATCGTACGCG
>CAZLMW010000131.1:18178-21289 GCA_964560875.1 uncultured Enterobacteriaceae bacterium | reverse complement strand
GACTCGATCGACCGTTCGAGCGTGGTTCCATCCAGTCCGGGTCGGCCCGCTCGCAACGTCAGCAAGAAGACCAAGCGGCGCGGTGGCAGCGGCGCCATCACGACTGTCCTGGCGCTCCTCGGTGTCGCGGCGGTGGCGTACTTCGGCTACCAGTACGCGGTTCGTGCGGGGCTTCTCAAGGGCGATCCGACCAGCGCCGCGATGGATGGCGGCAAGGAAGCGCTGCTGGAAGCCGAGGCGGCCGTAGCCCAATACGGACGCGCGAAGAAGCCCACGCGCGGCGGCCACCGTCCGATGAAAGGGCCGGCGTTCGCCAAGCAGCTCGGCGCCGAAAAGAAACGTCGCAGCAGGGAGCGTCGGGCCGCCGCGGCCGAAGGAAAGAGCCCGCCGCTGACGGCGGCCGAGGTCGATAAGGCCGGCAGGTCATCGCTGTCCCGCGTTCGCGTCTGTTTCAAGCGGCACTATCCCAAGCTCGGCAACTACCATCGGGTCGAAATCAACCTCGATATCGGCGCCCGTGGCCGGGTGACACAGTCGGTCGTCCAGGGCGACCACGTCTCCGACACGTTGAACAAGTGTGTCGCCAAGGCGATGGCCCGGCTGCGATTCCGCGGCAACCGTGCGGGCATGGAAGCGCATCGCATGTTCCTCAATCTTGGCCGGGTCAAACGGGTCAAGGTGCGCAAATAGTTCGAAGAAGAGGCGCGCTCCAGCCCGTCGGACGCCTCGATCGGTTGCATCGCATGGGTCCGTTTGCCAGCATCATCGCCCATCAATCCCATGCATGACCCAGCTGGAGCGGCGCGATGACCGACGGGGCCCCGCAGTCCGAGGCGATCCGCACGACCGATCCCGGCGTGCGCTATTGCCCCGTTTGCGGCGAGCGCACCGAGCTGGCCCACTGTCCCAAAGACGGCACGACGACCGTCGTCAAGCAGCTCTTCAAGCGGGATGGGTTGTCGTTCTTGCCCGGCGACCTCGTGGCGGGCCGCTATCGAATCGAAGGAGCCCTCGGGCGCGGCGCGTACGGCGCGGTTTATTCGGCCCGTCACACGGGAACCGGACAAGCGGTCGCGGTGAAGATGCTCACGCTCGGCGACGGCGAGTCGGTCGGCGACGACAACCACGTCAAGCGGTTCTATCGCGAAGCTCGCACCACCGCACAGCTCCTGCATCAAAACACCGTCCGCGTATTCGACGTCGGCCAAGACCCAAGCGGCCCGCTCTTCCTGGTGATGGAGCTGCTGCGCGGTCCGAGCCTCGTGCAGTACCTCAAGCGCCTCTTCCAGGAAGGCGAGCGAATGACGGAGCCGGCCGTCATCGACGTCGCCATCGCGATCCTCAAGAGCCTCGGCGAAGCGCATCGCGCCGGGCTCGTCCATCGCGATATCAAGCCGGGCAACATCGTCTTGCACCGTGGGCCCGACGACGAAACCATCGTCAAAGTGCTCGATTTTGGTATCGCTCGCGCCGTCGGCTCCAACATGACGGCGACCGGGACGAGCCTCGGCACGCCAGCGTTCATGAGCCCCGAACAGTGCCTCGGCAACGACCTGGACGGGCGCAGTGATCTCTACGCGCTCGGCGTGATGATGTTCGTGTGCGTGTGCGCGCGGCTGCCGTTTCAGAAGTCCGACGTGATGGCGCTGATGTTTCAGCACGTCAACGCCGACCCGCCGGACCCGCGCGAATTCGGGGCGACCGGGTTGACCGAAGGCTTCATTGATCTGTTGATGCGATCGCTGCGCAAGACGGCAGACGAACGTTTCGAGGACGCCGGCGAGATGCGCAAAATGCTCGTCGCTATTCGCAAGAAGTATTGGGCCGACGTCGACCGGTTTGGGCTCCAACCGGACGATCCGCTCTGGGAAACCGACGACGTTGGCAGGCACAACGACCGCGCCCACCGGACGACATCGCCGCAAGCCGGCACCGAGCGCGGCACGGCCCAGGACGGGCAGTTGGCGTCAGCACAAGGTGGCTCGGCGCCGACCGTCGCCTCCAAGAACATTCCGTCGAGCGCGGTTGACCAGGCCACGCTTCATTCCGGCGTCACCGACGACGACGCGACCGTTGCGACACCTTCGGCCAGCCGCCGTGGCAAGTCGGGCGCGACCGCGCCGGCGCCCGCAACCGCCGAGCCATCACCTGGCGGACTGCCGACCAGCGTGGCGCCGATTCCGCCGCTCTCAGCCAAGGTCCGCGCAGAGAAGTCCGAATTTCCGGCGCCCAATGAGCCGCCGGATGCAAGAGAGCCCGAGCCGCCGAGCCCGGCTCAGTCGAGTGCCGCTTTGTCAGATGACGCTGAGTCCGCTGCCGCCGGGTCCGCTGCCGCTTTGTCCCATGGCGCTTTGTCCGATGGCGCTGGGTCCGATGGCGCTGGGTCCGATGGCGCTGGGTCCGATGGCGCTGGGTCCGATGCGGCCGAATCGGAGGCGTTTGGGCCGGCGTCGTCCGGGTCCAAGAAATGGATGATCGGCGTCGCAGCGCTCGTGCTGGCTGCGGTTGGCGCCGCTTTCGCCATGCGTGGGCCCGATGAATCGGCGTCAGGCGCCGCGGGGGACGACGCGGTGGAGACCGGCACCGAGCCGGCGGCCGCAACCGAGGAGGTAGGGGTCGCTGCCGCCGACGCACCCGCCCCATCCCGCGACGAAGGGGCAGCCAACGCCGGCACCGCCCGCGCCAACACCGCCGGGGCAAAAATCGGGCCGGCGGCCGCCACGCCTGTCGCGGCCGCCCCGAAAGCAGCGCCGGACGCAGCGGCACAAGCCGCCGAAAACGAGAAGAAGATCGAGGCCAAGATCGCGTTCAAGATGTCGCTGAAGTCGCCCGATCCCCAGGCCCAGATCGACTACGTTCGGCAGGCCTTGAAGCTGGATCCGGGCAACGAAAAATACCTTGATCGATTGGTCAAGTTAGAGGCTGACAAGCGCGTGCTAGAGGCGACGCGTAAGGCCAAAGTACGGCGCCGACAAGCAACGGCGCGCCCGCGCACACCCAAGCCGGCCAAACCCGCCCCCAAACCAGCCAAGCGCGCACCGGTCAAGGCGGCCGACGAGCTCGCTCCGCGCTTTGCGGACTGATTAGCGATGTCGAGTCGTCGCCTGTGCT
>CAZLMW010000131.1:0-18078 GCA_964560875.1 uncultured Enterobacteriaceae bacterium | reverse complement strand
GCCCCAGGACGCCGCCGCGGCGGATTCGGCGAGCGTCGATGCAGGCGGCACGCCGGACGTAACGGGCGGCGACACCGCGTCCGCAGACACAGGCGAAACGGATTCCCAGGCCGGGGGTGCCGACAGCCATGACGGGGCGTCCACGGCCGATTCAGGTTGCGTCGCCAACGGCTGTCCGGCGTCGACGAATCTGTGCAAGAAAGCGGTTTGCGGCAAAGACGGGACGTGCGTGCTCGAGGACGTGGCGAAGGGCAGCACGTGTGACGACGGGGATAGCTGCACCGTGGCTGACGCCTGCGATGGCAAGGGCGCCTGCGTGCCCGGCAAGGGGCACGAATGTCCGTCTGACAACCCGTGCATGACCTTTGCGTGCGACGGGACGGCGGCCGCCCCCAAGTGCGTGGCCAAGCCGGTCAAGGATCACACCCCGTGCGCGGACGCGAGCGGCTGCGAAAAGAACGCGTTTTGCACCAAGGGGACGTGTGGCAAGGGCATCTTCGTGTGCGGCTGCGTCCCGGCCGGCCTGCAGGGCAAGGCGCCATGGTCCAAGTACCCCGAGATTGTCGCCGGGAAGAAGGCGTGCGGCTGGGCGAGCCCGACCAACAAGTGCCTCGGAAAGCAGTACTGCGACACGTCCAAGGCCGGCGACTGGAAGTGCAAGACCATCCCAGCGACGGTCACCAAGGAGACCTGCGCACAACCGGGCAGCCCGTGCCTGCTCAATACGTGCGACCCCGCCACCGGCGCTTGCAGCGTCAAACCGGCGCCCTCGAACACCCCGTGCGACGACGGCAGCAAGTGCACGCCCAACGACTTCTGCAAAGATGGCAAGTGCACGAGCACCACCAACGTTTGTCCGTGCACGCCGCAGACAGCGGCCAAGGATTGCGCCCATCTCAACGCCAGCCAGTGCGGGGGCGTCTACTGCGATACGTCCGCCGCTGACGTGAAGGGCTGGAAATGCGCCATCAACAAGGCCGCCATCGTCAAGTGCTCCATCGGGTCGGACACCGAGTGCTTGAAGAACGCCTGCGATCCGCTCGACGGGCACTGCAAGATGACCTCGGTTACGCACGTCAAGAAGGCCAATAAGAGCTGCAAGGCCGGCGCCGATGACCCGCCGTGTCCGTTGGTGGTGTCCAAGACATCGGTGATCGCGACGCCGGTCTGCGACGATGGCGATCCGTGCACAGCTTCGGAGACCTGCTTCAAAGGTGTGTGCGGCGCCGCGGACGTCGCCAAGAAGAAGGCCCAGCTCGCTGACGCCGACCCCAAGAACGACCATCTCCCGACGGGCGGCGAGGGCACGCGGATCTGCACCTGCACCAAGGATGCGGATTGCGAAAACAAGGACGACGGCGACTTCTGCAATGGCACCCTCGCCTGCGACAAGCTGAGCGGCAAATGCGTGCCCAATCCGGCGTCCCTCGTGGTTTGCCCGACGATTCACGACACAGGCTGTGTCCGAAACTTCTGCTACGCCACCAGCGGCGTCTGCAAGCTGACACCACGCACCCACATCCGCGTCGAGAAGATCATCGGCGGCGCGAGCAAGAAAAGCGTTATAGAGCGCGCGTTCCCCTATGCCGTCGTCGCCCACGTCAGCTGCAGCGACGGGGACGCATGCACGGCCAACGACCACTGCAAGGGCGCCACCTGCGTCGCCGGTTCGGTCAACGTCTGCGCCTGCAACAAAGACAGCGATTGCATCGACGACGGCGACAGCTGCAACGGGACGCCCTACTGCGACGCGTCGTCCGGTTCATGCCGCATCAATCCGGCCACAATCGTCACCTGCCCGCACAAGTCCGGACTCGCGTGCCTGGTCAATCGTTGCGTGCCAAAGACCGGGCTCTGCGCCCTTACTCCCCACGACAAACCCGGCCAGCCGTGCGAGGACGGTCATCCCTGCACGTTCGGCGATCAGTGTGTCAAGGGCGTCTGCGTTGCAGGCATCAGCGTCTGCAAGTGCACCACCGACGCCGAGTGCGCCAGCGCGTCGTCCAACAAGTGCCTTGGCGCGTTCTTCTGCGACAAGACCAAGGCGCCGTTTTCATGTCGGGCCAACCCCGCCAAGGCGGTGAACTGCGACGCGGCGGGCGACACGTTCTGCCTCAAGAACCGCTGCAATCCCGCGACCGGCACGTGCAAAGTCGCGGCGGTCAGCGCGCTGAAGACCTGCGACGACGGCGACCCGTGCACTCCCCACTCGACATGTGATGGCGGCGCATGCACGGCCGACGTCAACGTCTGCGCCTGCAAGAAATCGGCAGACTGCGCGTCGTTCGCCGACCCCAACAACAAGTGCGCGCCGACCTTGTTTTGCGACAAGTCCAAGGGCATCGCCGTCTGTCGGGCCAACCCGGCTTCGGTGCCCGTTTGCGACCCATTGACCAACCCGTGCGCGCCTTCCGCTTGCGATCCCAAGTCTGGCAAGTGCGCGCAAGGCGCGGCCGAACCCAAGACGGTTTGCAGCGACGGGTCCCCCTGCACGGTCGGCGACACGTGCGATGGAAACGGGACGTGCAAGCCCGGAACGAATGTCTGCGCGTGCACCAAAGACGACGACTGCGCCGACGCAGACGACGGCAACCCATGCAACGGCACGTTCTTGTGCGACAAGAGCGGCAAGTCATCGGCCTGCCGTCTCGATCCCACCTCGGTCGTCAGCTGCAAGCCCGGCGCCGCGTCCGACGGCTGCTGGCCCGGTTGCGATCCCAAGACCGGCAAGTGCACCGCGTTTATCCCCAACACAAACAAGTGCGACGACGGCAACGCCTGCACCACGAGCTCGTGTTCCACCAAGGGCGCGTGCATCGCGCTCAAGAAGCCCGACGGCGTCGCGGACACGATCGGCGGGTTTTGCGTCGGCGGTGTCGCCACCCAGATCCCCGATGGAATGGCGCTCATTCCCGCCGGCAACTACGCCATCGGCTGCAACGCCAAGTCGGATCTCGGCCCGGACGGCAAGCCGCGCTGCAAGCCCCATGAAGAGCCACATCACATCGTCCCGATCACCAGCTTTTGGATCGACCGCTTCGAAGTCACGGTCGCGCGCTACAACGCGTGCAAGAAGGCGGGCAAGTGCAAGGATCCCGTGGTTGGACTCGGCAACTGTACGTTGCTCAAACACGCCAAGCTTGCCGCCAAGGTGACCGAATCTGACGCGCTCAGCGCGGCCGAACAAACCGCGGTCAACTGCGTCAATCACACCGAGGCGACCGCTTTTTGCGCCTGGGCCATCAAGGGCGGCCTGTTGCCCAGCTCAGCGCAATGGGAAGCGGCTGCGCGAAGCCCGTGCACGGCTCCAGGGCCGGCCTGCAAGAAGGCGGCGACCAACTTCCCATGGGGCAACAAACCGGAGGCCAGCTGCAGCCACTCGGTCGTCGCCCAACCCGGCGCTCCCTGCCATCCGACCGGCGTCCAACCCGTCGGATCCCGGGCCGAAGGCGATGTGACACAGCGCGGCGTGCACGACCTGGGCGGCAACGTGGCCGAATGGACCCGGGACGGCTGGGATCCCAAGTTCTACGCGAGCCCCGCTGCGACCAAGAAGAACCCGGTCGCCCCCGCCAACGCCAAGCGCGTCCTGCGCGGCGGTCGGTACACCAAACCCGGCACCGCCGCCCGCACGGCCCACCTCAGCCCCGCCGACCAGGCCAAGGGGACCATCGGCGTCGGTTTCCGCTGCGTGAAGCTGATCAAGTAGCAGCGTCGCTGCAAGTTCATGCGGATTGTGCGCAATTCAGGGACAGCCCTGAAATCGCAGGACCACCAGCACAGCGGCCGGCGGGCGCCTCGTGCGTCGCGCTCATGTCACCTCCCCCTCGTGCAGGCGCTCATCGAGGAACGCGACGATGTCGCGGCGGCTCAGGCAGCCCACCAGGCAGGTGCGATCGGTTCGCTCCACGACCGCCAGCTCGTCGCGGTGCGAGGAGACCAGCTTGTGCAGCGCGGAGTGCAGACTGTCCTCCAAGGTGACCGGGTCGGCGGGGGCCAAGACGTCGCCGGCGACGATGATGTCGGGCAGGTCAGGATCCTCCATCGCCTGCCGCATCGCCTCTTCGTCGACCATGCCACACAGCTCGCCGTCCTCTCGGGTGATCGGGAAGCTCGCGTGGTGGGTGTGCGCGAAGCGTCGCCGCAGCTCCGACAGTGGCGTGTCCGGGCGCGCAGTGACCACGGCTTCGTGCTCCTGGTTGCGGATCGCGTCGCCCACCGTCAGGCGCCGCGCCACCCCGTTGACGGCTTCCATGAGGTGCTCGTGGGAGTCCAGCCGCGTGTCCTTCTGCGTGTCGAACAGCGTGACGTCGGCGGTCAGCAGCCACGCGATCACGCACACCCACATGGCCGGCACCAGCAGGTGATAGTTCCCGGTCATCTCCGTGATCAGGATGATCACCGAGATCGGAGCGTTCGAGATGGCGGAGAAGAAGCCGCCCATGCCGATGACGACAAATGCTGCGTAGGGTGGCGCGATCGCGGGCATCCACTCGTGGACCCCCATCGCCATCGCGCCGCCGATCAGGCCGCCGATCACCATCGACGGGCCGAACAAACCGCCGCTCGCACCGGCGCCCGACGTCAGCGTGGCGGTCCACATTTTGCCCACGGCCAGGCCCGCCAGGCTCCACAAGCCCAGCTCGCCGTCGATGGCGGCCTGCAGGCTCCCGTAGCTGGCGCCCAGAGTCTCGGGCGCGAGCAACCCGATCGCGCCTGCTCCCAGCCCGCCGACGACCGGCGCGACCAGCGCAGACCACGGCAGCCGGCGAAAGAGCCCGGCCATCAAGAAGTAGGTGCGCACGAACAGCCGCCCGCTGATCGCGAGCACGATCGCCAAGAGCAGGTAGGGGCCCAGCTCGAGCGGGCTGCTGAACATGAAGTCGTCGATGCGAAACAGCGGTCGCCAGGAAAACTCGATGCTGTAGATGGTGTACGAAACGATCGAGGCGATCAGGCTGGGCACGATCACCTCGTGCTCGAGCTCCATGCGGCGGTAGAGCACCTCCGCCATGAACAACGCGCTCGCGACCGGGGCGTGAAACAGCGCCCCCACGCCCGCCGCCGCGCCCGCCGCTACCAGCGTCCGGCGCTCCTGTCGGCTGATGCGCAACAGGCGAGCCACGAACGAGCCCAGCGAGCTGCCGATCTGGGCGATCGGGCCCTCGCGCCCCGCCGATCCACCGCAGCCGATGACCAGCGCGGAGGCCAGCGTCTTGACCCAGAACACACGGCGCCGGACGTGCCCCCCGCCGTGGTAGGAGTCGATAACGTTCGCCATGCCCGCGCCGGCGGCCTCGGGCGCCGCCCGCCACACCAGCAGCGCCGAGATTCCCGCCCCAAGCGCGGGCAATACCAGCAGCACCCAGGGCGTAAACGCGGTGCTCGATGGCGTGCTCAGGTGGTGCTCGCCCGCTGGAATCGCGGCGCGGTAGCCCGCCAAACGGTCCAACAACAGGTGCTCTGCCCACGCGACAGTCCAGTGAAAGCCGATCGCGCACACGCCGACGACCACTCCCACGCCGGCATACAGCAGCAGCAGGCGACCGAGGCTGCTTGCGTCGCTGGGCGAAAACCACCGCTGCAGCGGACGCAGGTAGCGGTGCTGGGCGAGCCGATGGGTCGGTTTCCGGAATAGATTCAGCATCTACGAAGGTCCTCGCAAGGTCCCAGTCGTGCACCCTCGGACCCGCGCGCGACAAACTGGCCAAGCCTTTTATACACCCGCGCCGGCAGTCCCCGCGATCAGGATTACCAACCATGGCGCCTGCGTTGAGTCGGTTGGCGCCCTCCCCGATCAGCAGCGCCGGGGCCGTTGCTGATCGCCGCAGCTGATCGGCCAGATCGCGGTCGGGGTGCAGAAGTTCAAGAGCCTTGCGGAAGCCCAGCGCGCCAGGGATGCCGCGACCGAAGCCCGCATGGGCCGGACACGCGCTTCGAAGTCTGATCCTCAACACAGTGTTTGAGCGGCCCTTTGCACCCTCATCGAAATCGAGGCCGAAGCGGTGATTGTGTGATCCGTGTCCCGACCGGCATGCTCCCCGCCAACACCTTGGAGTGCCACCATGAACCTTCGCTCATCGCTCATCGTCGTTGCCGTCCTTGTCATCTCCTTTTCGACCGCGGGCTGCGTCGCCGGCACGGGTAGCGGTGGTGGAGTCGCGCCCACGGGTGCCGCGAGTTCGGGGGGCGCCAGCAGCGGCGGTACGAGCTCAAAAAGCGGCGCGAGCTCGAGCAGCAGCGGCGCCTCAAGCTCCAGCGGTTCGAGCTCCGGCGGGCTGAGTAAGTCGCTATCCAAGGCGGTGATCGCCTTCGTCGAGGCCGATTGCCAAAAAGCCTTCGAGTGCTGCAGCGCCGCGGACCTGGCCAAGAAGTTCGGGTCAGCCGTACCCGTCGACGCCGCCAAGTGCACCGACGAACAGTCCAAGATCCTGCTTGGGTTCGCCGCCTTCCTGCAGGACTCGATCAACAAGGGTCGCGTGAGCGTCGACAGCGCCAAGGCCGACACATGCGTCGCCGCGATGAAGGCCGTGCCGTGCAAGGACTACAGCAAGGTCGCCAAGTCCGGCTCGATGGGCGCGTGTGAGGGCGTCTTCGTCCCCCACGTCGAGGCTGGCGGCGTGTGCGTTTCCGACACAGAGTGCAAGTCGACATATTGCGACGGCGCGTTGAACAAGGCCGGCAAGTGCAAGACAGCCCCGAAGGAGGGCGATGCGTGCACGGCGTCGTGCGGTGACCTGTCCTGCGTCAACGGCAAGTGCGCCGACATCGGCAAACCGAGCACCACCAAGATCTGCGGCGGAAAGTAGCGCGACTCAGAAGCGGATGGTCGCGCCGACGAGTCCACCACCTTGGGTTGGAACAACAAGCGGCGTCCACGCGGTCCTCTGCGGCGCGGCATAGAGCAAGTACGCGCCACCACCGATCGCCGCAAAACTCGCGGCGCCGATAACGGCGGCGATGGTCTTCTGCTGGGCAATGTCGTCGGCCTGCGCGCGCGCCTGCTTCTGCGTGAACTTCTGGTCCTTGCCGGTCTTGAGGTCGTCGAGCCTGCCGTCCAGGGCTTTCCGGTCGGAACCAGCCACCAAATAGAGGCCGCCTGCAGTGCCTGCCATCACGATACCGGCCCCGATCGCCACCCAGCCGAGGCTGCGCTGCAGCGTGCCGTCCCGGCCAGCCGGCTTGGTAACAACCGGAGCGGATTTGGCCGCGTTCGCGCCGGCCGCTTTGGCTTTCTCGGCAGCGAGCGCCTTTCTCTTGTCCTCTTCAGCCTGCTTGCGCGCCTTGTCGAGCAGCTCCGCCTCGTGCTTCTTCTGCTCGGCGAGCTGGGCGCGGGCTTCGGTCAGAAACTTCTTGGACTTGATCGCCATTGGGTTGGGTTTTTCCCCGACCACTTTCAGCAGCTCTTCGTAGTCGCGAACGGCGGCGTCGAATCGGCCGCCTTTGTGCTCGCATCGGGCCACGCTGTACAGGTAGCCGAGCGTAGCCGGATCCGCCATCCATGCTTCCCGATAGAGGTCGGCGCACTTGCCGAACTTGCCTTCGTCGAGGGCTGCGCGCGCCAGGATCGACGCGGCAATCGCCTTCTTTTTCGCGGAATCAGCGGCATACGCAGGTCGGGCGAACGGCGCCACCGTCGCGCTCACGATGACGCAAACGACGAGGGTCAACCACCGCATCCAGGCACTCTCCGATCGAGCCGTTGGCACAATTCGCAGCGAAAGTAGCAGACCTGCCGCAAATGCGAAGGTGTGCGGCCGCGGAGGGGGTGCGGTTCTGTCGTCGCCCACGGCCGCTCATCCGGCGCCGAGGAGGCGACCATGAAAGCAGCGACCACACGATTCGCGCACCACAAGCTCCACGTCTGGCACCACGGCACGACAGCCAGCCAGCGCCGGAACTGATCGCGCGTGTCGCGCCGCTGTGAACCATCACAACTCGAGCGTATAGTGGCATGATCGCAGCACAGCGCGAGGCTCTACAAATGGCATTCCGCCATTGGCTTTCGACGCGGCGGGCGCCGCAAAACCGCACCAAGTTGTGCTGACACAGCAGTCGGCCCTGGCGGCGTGGAGACGAGATGGCTGGGCGCACCATAGGCAAACTGGCGAAGGCGGCTGGCGTGAATGTGGAGACGGTTCGTTTCTACGAGCGCGAAGGGCTGCTGAAGAGGCCGCTCAAGACCGGCACAGGTTGGCGGCAGTACGACGATCAAGCGCTGCACACGTTGCGGTTCATCAAGCGGGCCCAGGCGCTCGGCTTCTCGCTGAGGGAGGTTCGACAGCTGCTCGCCCTGCGCACCAATCGCATGGATCGTTGCGGTGATGTACGCCGCTCTGCCGAGGAGAAAGTTGCCGACATCGATAGTCGTATCGCCGACCTGCGGGCGATCCGCAGCGCGCTCGCCGATCTCATCGACCGCTGCCACTCACGTCCTGATCAGCTGTCTTGTCCGATCGTTGAATCGCTGTCCGAGAGCGTCAGATCGACTGACGTGGTGAGAAAGACGGGCTAGCGAGCGCGCCGATCAGGAATCGGCGATCCGGGATGGGGAACGCCACGAAAATGACACGTTTTGGGGTGTGGGGACGCTCATAGTCCCCCAACCAAGTAGGATCATGCACCGAGAAGCATTGCTGTTCGGCGCTCTACACAGGCTGGCCGAGGTGCAGCCGGTTCTTCGGCAGGCGTCGGATCGGGAAGTCCGCGAGCTCGTCGCGCAGATCCGCGGCGAACAGGCTCAGCGCGCCGGCGCTGCACACGAGGCGGACTCCTTCGATCGGGAAGCCGTGGCAGACCAGCCGGTCGCCATCCCAGTGCGGCACGGCGAAGGCCGGCAGGGGCCCGCCGATCTCGGTGATGACCGCCATGACCTCGAACGCGTCGCCGCGCTGCGGATGTCGCGTCACGCTGATGCGCAACCCCGAGTCAAGCAGCTTGGACCGCCACTCCGACCGGCGAATCGCTGCCACATCATCGAGGGCGTCGGCGAGCGCGAGCAGCTCCCAGTTCAGCGCACGCATCCGCATGGTGCGCCCGCTCTGGCCGCGGACCGACGTCAGCGCATCGAGCCACATGTAGTTGAGGTCGGTGCGGTTGTCCGCGAGCTGAAACTGGTAGCCCCGTACCGCGATGGTGAATCGGCCGTGCAGGTTCAGGGAGGTGAGGGTGCTCAGCGTTCTGCTCCCGGTTTCCGCCAGGTCGTGCGGACGTGCTCGGTCTCGCCGATCGACGCGACCAGGGCGGTGACCGCTTCTTGCACACGCGGCCGGTCGTCGCCTTCGAAGGTGACGCGAAGCTTATGGTCCTTGGCGTCGAAGACAGGATAGCTACCCACGGCCAGCTCCGAAAACGAGGCCACCGCGGCGTCGATACGATCCACCACCTTCCACTCGTCGATCGCGAAGTAGACGGTCGCCAGCGAACGCTGGGTAAAGGCGTGTCGTTTCGCGATGATCGGCAACCGCGCGTGGACCATCGAGGGCACGCCGGGGAGCACATACACGTTCTCAAAAACAGGCAGGTAGTGGCCACCTTCGAACAGCACATCGGCGCCGCGCGGAAGCATGGCCATGCGCCGGTGGTACTCGGTGGGTTCACCCTTGAGCCACTGCCGAATCGCCGCCCAGAGCCGTTCATGCAGCTCGATCGGTCGATCAAAGGCCGCGCCCACGGCCCGCCAGGTGCAGTCGTCGTGGGTCGGACCGATGCCCCCGGTGGTCACGACGAAATCGAACCGTTGTGCGAAATCGCGCACAACCGCCGCGATGCGGTCGGGAACGTCGCCGATCATGGCCACTTCGCCGACGTCCACGCCGTTGCTCGCCATCGTCGCGATGATCCGCGGCGTGTTCTCGTCCTCGACCTTGTTGCTCAGCACCTCATCACCGATGACGACGATGCCGACGGCCTGTCTGCGCCCAAGCCCAGCGATGTCCGCAGGGGTCGCCGACGGCTCAGTCGATTTCAAGACCGCCCCCCCACTCGTCCCCGCTGCCGCCAAACGCCGACGGGCCTTTCGAACCACCCGTGGGGTTGCTGAAGCCTGCGCCGCTGTCCACGTTGGCCACACGACGGTCATCGATGAGCAGCTCGCGCGCGTTGACGATGGTCCCGGTCCGGTCCATGCGCAGCAGGTCCGCCGCGCTGCGGGCCAATCCCAACACCCAGACGCCCTGGCTTGTGCGCACACCGATCGGCACACGACCTCTCTCGCGCAGCCACTCGAACTCGTGCTCCATCGCCCACGAGCGCGCCTTCTCGTAATCCGACCACACCTTGCCGCGCCGATCCGCGCAGTGGGGGCAGAAATCGACCGGGTCGTTCTGCAGCACGTAGAAGTTGTTGCGGCATTCGAGGCACGCAACGTCCATCAGCTTGACCTCTTCGCCGTCGGCGTCCTCATAGGACCCGGCGCCGGCGTAGAAGATCTCGACGACCTTGGATTTGCCGATCGCCAGCGTCTCGATCCCGCGCAAGATGGCCATGTTTGCTCCGTTTTCGGCTCGTATTCACCGTTGCCCATTGCAGAGCCGCCGCCCAAGTCGGGCCGCGACTCCATGTGGTCGGGTCTGAGATGTCTCGTTGCAGAGGAAACGATCAGTCGCCGGCAACGAGCTACAGCCGCGCAGCGGAGGTTGGGGTGAGGCACGAAAACGACGCCCACTGCCGCCAAACAACGCGGGCCGAGGGGCCTCCCCGGCGAGGCTCCCTGCAAATATAAGTTAGTGGTCCGACGAACGCCCGGCAACTCATCAAAACTCCTGAATCGGACCACTAAGGTAGCGCCATCTCTTGCCGCCGGGCGACAAGCTCCGAGCGCGCCTTCACCTGGCGCATCATCGTGGGCAGGTTCAAGTCAGCGAATCGGCGAATGACGGCGTCTGGAATCGGCAGTTGGAAGTGCACTTCGAGCATGTAGCGCACCGTGCAAGTGCGGCGGTCGGTGCTCGGATCGATGTCCCAGGACCCGCGATGCGATGTCAGGTAGCCGCCCGTCGACGTCGCCTTCCATCGCACGTGCAACGGCGGCTGTCCAGTCATCAACGCGGTGTAGGCAAGCGGCCGAATCAGCTGCACGCGCATCTCGATCCGCTGCTGGCGCGCGCCTTCGTCGTGGTTTTCCATCGGCTCGACCCCGGCGTCGACGCAGTCCGAGATGAACTCCGGATAACGCTCGACGTCCCATACCACCGCCCAGATCACCTCCGGCGGCGCGTGCACCTCGATTTCGCAGGTTGTCGTTGCCATGAATTCGCGAAAGGACCAGCTATTGCGCGGTCAGTGTCGTGCCTCGTTTGCGGCGAGGCCGTCGTCGCAGCGGGAAGAACGGCAGCTTGCGTCGACGCTGCTTGTCGACAGCCCAGAACGCGTTGGCGACTGCCGGAGCGGTCGGAACCAGGCCGATTTCGCCGACACCCTTGGCGCCATGTGGACCGATGGGGTCGGGCACCTCGACGCCGATCACCTCGATCTCAGGCGTGTCGTGCGCCGGCAAGACGCCGCAGTCTTTAATACGTGTGCTGACCGGCCAGCCGGACTCGTCGCACGGCATGTCTTCGGTGAGCGCGTAGCCCAGGCCCATGTGCACCGAGCCCTCGATCTGCCCTTCGAAGAGCGTCGGGTTGATGATCTTGCCCGCGTCATGAGCCGCCACCACCTTCGCCACCCGGCCGTCGTCGCCGATGATGGCGCACTGGCATGCGTAGCTCCACGAGTAGTGGGTGATGACCTTCTTGCTGAAGTCGCCCGGCTTGGTCGACCAATCGCAGATCCATTCGCCCCGGTACTCGCGCCCGACCATCTGTTCGAGGCCGATCGACTCGAGATCTGCGGCAAAACCCTTGGCCGCGTCGATGACGGCGTTTCCGATAAGGCTCGTGGCGCGCGACGCCGTGGTCATCCCGCAAGCGACCTGCTGTGCCGTGTCGACGACGACCGTGGTGTGCGCGGCCGGGATTCCCGTCTCGTTGCAGAAGAACTGCACCGCCATCGTGTTGGCGCCCTGGCCCATGTCGGTCCAGCCGTGGTGCACCTCGATATTGTCGGGCGCGCGGACGATGATCTTCGCGCGGCCTTCGTCCGCCTTGCCGTTGCCGACGCCGGTGTTCTTCAGGCCGAGCGCGATCCCGCAGCGGTCGATATTGGCGTCGTAGTGCGGCTTGATGGCTTCGAGGCAGGCCTGCGCGCCGACCCCGCCTTCGAGGACCTGGCCGGTTGCGGTCGTCGAACCGATGCGCAGCGCGTTGTCGTAGCGGAACTGCCAGCGATCGAAGCCGCCGAGCGCGCAGAGCTCGTCAACGCATGATTCCATCGCGAAGTTGGCCTGGTTGGCGCCGAACCCGCGAAAAGCGCCGCAGGGCAGGTTGTTTGTGTAGACGGTCACCGCCTCGACATCGACGTTGGGCACGCTGTAGCAGCCCGTCGAGTGCCCGGCCGCGCGCTCGAGCACCTTCATGCCGACGCTCGCGTAGGCCCCGGTGTCGCCGACCATGCGTGACCAAACCACGGTCAGCTTGCCCTTGTCGTCGCAGCCGACCTTGTAGTCCATCGTGATCGGGTGCCGCTTGGGGTGCACACGAATCGACTCGTCGCGGGTCAGCTCGATCCGCACTGGCGCCCCGACCTTCATCGCCGCGACCGCGGTCTGGCCCTGCACGGACAGGTCTTCTTTGCCGCCGAACCCGCCGCCGTTGGGCACCAGGATGACCTGCACCTGCTCCTCGTCGAGGCCGAGCAGCGACGCGAGCTGAACACGGTCCTGGTAGACGCCCTGGCTCTGCGACCACATGCGCACGCCGTCATGATCGGGATGCGGCATGGCGATCGCGCACTCGGGCTCGAGGAACGCGTGCTCGATCCGCTGGGTCGTGAACCGATGGCTGACGACGTGCTCGCTGGCGCGCAGGGCATCCCAGGCGTTGCCGCGCTTAAACTCGCACTTGGCAAGGATGTTGCCGCCGTCGTGCACGTGCGGCGCGTGGGGATCCATCGCTTCAAACGGGTCGGTGACCGGGTCCATCACCTCGTAGTCGACGACCACGGCGAGAGCGGCGGCGCGGGCGGCCTTGCGGGTCTTGGCGACGACGACACCGAGGCAGTCGCCGACGTAGCGGGTCAGCTCGCCCACGGCCACGAATACCGGCCAATCCTTCACGATCAGGCCGACGTTGCGCTTGCCGGGCACGTCGCCAGCGTCCACGAAGTCGACGAAGCCGCCGATCTCCGAACACCGCGATGTATCGATCCCGTTGACGCGAGCCCGCGCGTAGTCGCTCAGGATCATCACCCCGTGGAGCATCCCGTCCATCTCGAGATCGGCGACATAGTGACGCTGGCCCAGGGTCAGCTCGTAAGCGTCGAGTTTGCGCAGCCGCGCGCCAACGCCGTCGAGCGCCTTGTCACCGGTGGTGGTCGACTCGTTGCTCTCGAACGTGACGTCTTCGCCGCGCAACATGGCGCCAGCTTGCACAATGCTGTTGATGATCTTGGTGTAGCCGGTGCAGCGGCAGATGTGCTTCTTGAGCGACAGGGCGACCTCTTCGGCTGTCGGGTCGGGGTTTTCGCGGAGCAGAACGGCGGCTCTCATCGCGATGCCGGGGGTGCAGAACCCGCATTGAGTGCCGCCGAAACCGGCGAACGCGGTGGCGATGGCGTCGGCGACGTTGTCGTCGAGACCCTCGGTCGTTTTCACGTCGATGCCGTCGGCGCGCTTCATCTTGAACGCGCACGCGAGCTGCGCCTTGCCGTCGATTTCGACGCAGCACGTCCCGCAGTTGGCCTGCGGGCTGCAGCCGACTTTGGGCGACTTGATGCCGAGGTCGTCGCGCAGGACGTCGATGAGCAGGTCGTCGGGGTCGCCGTCCCATTGCACGGGTTGGCCGTTGACGGTCAGGAGCATGGTTGCCTCCGCGGGTCTTGAGAGCTGACCGGGTCCGGGTCAGCGGTAGTTTTCGAACACGTGGTGGACCGCCTCGGCGGCCTGCTCGATGTCTTCGTCGTCGATGTCCATGTGCGTTACGAGGCGCACGCGGTCGTCGGTGCCGGTGGTCAACACACCGCGATCGGCGAGCCTTTGGCGCAGGCCGGGCTCGCCGTTATCGCGGCCGATCCGCAGGCCGTGGCCGCGCGGGATGTCGAGATAGACGATATTGGTCTGAGGAGTCTGCACGGGCAGGCCGGTCGCCACGTGGATCTCTTCGGCGAGGGTCTGCGCGCGACGGTGGTCGTCAACGAGTCGCTCCACGTGGTGGTCGAGCGCATAGAGCCCCGCCGCCGCGAGGAGCCCCGCCTGGCGCATCATCCCGCCCATCATCCGGCGCAGTCGGCGCGCGCGGTTCATGTCGTCGCGGCGCCCGGCGATCAGCGAACCGACCGGGCAGCCAAGGCTCTTGCTCAGACACACGGCGACCGTGTCGAACGGCGCGGCGAGCTCGCCCACCGACCGGCTCGATGCGACAGCTGCGTTCCAAAGCCGCGCGCCGTCCAGGTGCAGCCGGATTCCGCGACGGTGCGCATAGGCCGCGACGCCGAGCACGTTGTTTTGGGGCACGACCACGCCGCCACAACCGTTGTGCGGGTTCTCAAAGCAGATGAGGGTCGTTGGCGCGAGGTGGCCATCTTCGCCGATGCGCAGGTTCTCACGGACGTCGTCGGCGTACAGGATGCCTTCGTCCGAATCGAGCAGGCGCAGCGTGACACCGGCGAGGGCCGCTGGGGCGCCGGCTTCGTGGTTGACGACATGGCTGCGGCGGTGGGCGATCACCTCGTCGCCGGGCTGTGTGTGCAGGCGCAGCGCGATTTGGTTGGCCATCACGCCCGACGGGACGAACAGCGCCGCTTCGACGTGGAGCGTGGAGGCGACGCGCTCTTCGAGTTCGATGAGTGTCGGGTCATCGCGGAAGCCATCGTCGCCGACAGCCGCGTTCATCATCGCCTCCCGCATCCCCGCGGACGGACGGGTCACGGTATCGCTGCGCAGGTCGACGCGAGCGCCGGGCTCGTTGCCGTGGGTCGTCGCGGTGGCGGCGCCGGCGAGTGCTCGGTCCTGTGTCATGCACGCTCCGAAAGGTGGCCGATGGTACGTCCGCAGCGTCCGGCACACAACGTTGAGGGGGGGCCTTCAAAATCGCGGCCGGTTAGGCCATGCTCGGCCCGCAAGGCGTCATTCGCTCTACACACGGCGTCCTTGCCCTAACCGTCCTTCGTCCAGGATTCCATCGGAGAGGCAATGGCCAAGCAGGCGATTATCCGCGTCAGCAACTCGTTCACGCGCAACGAGATCCGGATTCTCAAGGACATCATCGACGCGGCGACCACCACGGATTTCCGCGGTCGCAACCACCTGATGAAGTACATCGAGAACCCTCACTTCTCGCAGCTTTACCGCAAGCTCTCGAGCATGCAGGACAAAGCCGACCGGCTCCACAACGAGCGCCGTGTCGACGACGCCAACAAGCTCCACGCGAGTCGCCAGGCCAAGAAGTCGACCAAGACGTGACCCGCGCGACCAAGCGTGTGATGCGAGGAGCCCGCGCCCGTGCTCCTGTCGCTACCCTTGTCGCTGTTTCCTGTGCTGCGATGGCTGTGGCTGCGACAGCATTGACCGGTTGCAACGGCTGCAATCGCAAGCAGGACGGCGATTCGGCACCCGAACAGGGCGCGGCCGAGAGCGATCCGACCCGCGCCATCGCCGACCGCGGCGCCGCCAAAGGTGGCCGGCCGTTTTCGCTCCCGTCCGAGCTCGGCGACACGTCCATCAGCGCGGTCCAGGCCAAGTTCATCGCGTTTGGTGATTCGGGCGTCGGCAACCAAAACCAGGTCGACGTCGCCGCGTCGATGTCCAAGCTGTGCAAACACGAAGGCTGCGACTTCGCGATCCACACCGGCGATATCGTCTATCCCAGCGGCATCCAGTCGCCGTCCGATCCGCTGCTCGCCGAACGCTTCGAGAAGCCCTACGCCAAGCTTCGCGTGCCGATATTCCTGTCGCTCGGAAACCACGACCACTACGGCAACCCGGATGCGTGGGTCGAGGCGTACAAGGACGGCGCCGGCACCAAGCGCGGCAGCCGCGTCGAAGCCCACATGCCCGCGCGCTACTACACATTCGTGCGCGGCGGCGTGCGATTCGTGGCGCTCGACACTTCCGCCCCAACCGAGGCACAGGCGCAGTGGGCGTGGCGCGTGCTCCGCAATTCCCGCGCGGAACGGGAGCCCTGGGTCATCGCTTTCGGCCACCATCCGCGGCGCAGTCACGGCGCGCATGGAGACGCTCAACCGCGGCTCGCCCGCTGGCTCGACCACTTGCTTTGCCACCACGTCGACATCTACGTCGCCGGCCACGACCACGACAAGCAGGTGCTCGCTTCCCACTGCGGCGTGCACCAGGTCGTAACTGGCGCCGCCGCACAGCTGCGCGAAAAGGGGGAAGGTGCCCACACCGTGTTCGCCGACGACACCCTCGGGTTTACGTACTTCGTGGCCCGGGGCGACTCGATGCGCATGACCATGCACGACGTCGACGGCAAGGAGCAGTTTCGTCGCACCTACCGACGCAGCCGGCCCGTCCCTGTTTGCGGCAAGGACCAGACGTGCAACGGCATGTGCGGCGACGATCCCGACTGCAAGACCATCAAGTGCGGCAAGGACAGGCGCTGCAATCCGGCGTGCACCGACGACCCCGACTGTGTTTTCGGCGCGAACGACGCCGCCGGTTGCCCGTGCGACCGTCACACGCTCGTGTGCGAGGTCCGCTCAAGCCGCTCCGACCGGATCTGCGCGTGCGATCCCAGCTGCCAGGCCGGCTGGCCCACCTGCATCGGCGATGGCTTTTGCGACGCCGGCTGCAAGAAGGGCAGCGACCCCGATTGCCAGTAGATGTCGTAGGGCTTTCCTCCATTGATCGGCGTTGCGGCGATCGATTAACCTCTTGGCCCGCAATTCGCAGCCGCCAGGGGGAGCCGGCGTGAAAAAAGCTCGGCCCAACGGCCCGACACGACCCATCCACTTCGCCGCGGTTATCCTCGCGACGGTGTTTTCTGCGACCGCACTGCCGGGATGCGCGCTGTTTGAAAGCGCCGGCGAAGTGACGATCGGCAAAGGCCAGATCGCGACGATCCTGCTCGACTTTCAGCTGCCCAATCACGACAACTTCGTCGCCCAGACCAAGGCGGCACTCGACGACGTGGACGGCATCCCCGAGGGCACCTCCATCGAATCGGCGACGCTCGCGCACATCCTCGGAATGGTGAAGCTCAGCGGCCATTGCGTGCGCAGCTTCTCGCAGGCTGGAAAGAAAGACCTCGGCGCCGGTTCGGACATGGTCTCCAACTTCATCGCGTGCCCGGACACGGGGGTATGCGACGCCTATTGCGGCGACCGGCGCGGCGTTGTGTTGCAGTTCGAGGTCGACACCATCGCGCTCGACCAGTCCACGTCCAAGGACATCAAGTCGAAGGTCCAGCAGCGAATCGAAGACACGCTGGTCGGCATGCGGCTGAAGATCGACACGTTGATGCCGTACAAGCTCGTTAACGGAAAACGGGTGGACATGCTGCCGCACATTCGCTCGGTCATCGCGACCGCCGTCGATCCTGATGGCAACGAGGTCGACCTGATGAACGCCAACCACCTGCGCCAGATCCGCGAAGGAGGCCAGCCGCGGGTCACGTTTGACCCGGACTCCAAGTTCACCAAGGGCATGATTCGGGCGCTCGAAAAGGGCCAGGCGGTGCAGTTCCGCCTGCGCGCCGAGGTCCACATCTTGCGCGCCGACGCCTACGTGTGGCCGATTTTCAAGTCCGGCTTCCGACTCGAAGCCCAGCCCGAGTTCGTTATTAGCGTGCTTGGCGGGGTTACGTAGATTGGAGTTGGAGGCGTCTGCGACGCCGCTGGTTGGCCTGGGGTCGCAGCATCGCGGCTGGCGCCTCGATGCGCTCCGTTTCCGTGACGGTGGCCGGAGCGGAAGCCGTTGCCGAATCCGAAGCCGTGGCTACAATTGCCGACCGGACGCTCGGGCGCCGGGAAGACGCGGATCTCGGGGCGCTCTCACCATCACGCCATCGCGCGCCGGACTTG
>CAZLMW010000130.1:0-21614 GCA_964560875.1 uncultured Enterobacteriaceae bacterium | reverse complement strand
GGCGCCGTCGACCGCGTTCAAGACCTCCTCGAAGAGCTCCTGGCAGCCAGCTCCGAGGCCGGCAAGCGCGAGTTTGACGGGCTCAACGCGTTCGCCGCAGAACATCCGGAATTCGGCGCGGTCGATGCCGATGGGCTCAAGCACTGGGACGTCGGTTTTTGGTCGGAGCGGCTCCGTGAAGATCGCTACGACGTCGACGCCGAGGCTTTGCGCCCCTATTTCCCGCTACCCCGTGTGCTCGAAGGCCTGTTCGCGCTGGCCAAGCGCCTGTTTGCCGTGACGATCGAGGCGGCGGACGGCGACGCACCTACCTGGCACGAGGATGTTCGGTTCTTCCGGATTGTCGACGAGTCCGGCGCGCAAACCGCCGCCTTCTACCTCGATCCGTACAGCCGGCCAGCCGAAAAACGCGGCGGCGCGTGGATGGACGATTGTGTGGGACGCAGCGCGGCGTTCGAGACACTGCGGCTACCCGTAGCGTACCTGGTCTGCAACGGCACGCCGCCGGTCGAAGATCAGCCATCCCTGATGACGTTCCGCGAGGTCGAGACGCTCTTTCACGAGTTCGGTCACGGCCTGCAACACATGCTCACCCGCGTCGACGACGGCCACGCAAGCGGCATTCGGAATATCGAATGGGACGCCGTCGAGCTGCCCAGCCAGTTCATGGAAAACTGGTGCTATGACCGCCCGACGTTCGACGCGATCAGCGGCCATTGGCAGACGGGCGAGGCGTTGCCCGACGAGATCTTCGGCAAGCTCAACGCGGCACGCACCTTCCGGGCAGCGAGCGGCATGTTGCGCCAGCTGACGTTCGGTCTCACCGACATCGGGATCCACCATGGCTTCGTGCCGGGCGGTGATCGCACCGTGTTCGACGTCCAGGCCGACGTCGTGAAGCGGACGTCTGTGCTGCCGATGCTCGCCGAGGACCGCTTTCTCTGTGGCTTCCTGCATATATTCGCGGGCGGTTACGCTGCCGGGTACTACAGCTACAAGTGGGCCGAAGTGCTGAGCGCCGATGCATTCGCCGCGTTCGAAGAAGCGGGGCTCGATGACGAGTCAGCGGTAGCCGAAGTCGGGCGCCGTTTCCGCGACACAGTGTTGGCCCGCGGCGGAGCGGAACATCCCCTCGCCGTGTTCAAGGCGTTTCGCGGTCGCGAGCCGAGCACCGAAGCCTTGCTGCGCCACTGCGGCCTGCGGGCGGCCTAGCGCGTGTCCGACTCGTTATCTCTGAGGGTCGTTGCTCGTCGCCTGCTGATCGCTGCCGTCGCTGTAGCCGGCGCGCTCGGTTTGTTCGCTGCCGTGGGTCCCGAACCCGTGGCGCTCAAGAACGGCGCAACCGCCGGGCCGCTGTCACTTGTCGGGCCACTGCTCGCCGTCGCGTTCGTTCTTGTCTTGCGGCGCCCCGCCCTCGGCCTGTTCCTCGCCGTTGTGTTCGGGTCGATCGCCTTGCACGGCCCCGTGGCCGGGCTCGCGTCGGCAGCAAAGGACGTGTTCTGGCCCACCGTCAGCGACTTCGACAACCTGATGATCCTCGTGTTCACCGCGACGATGCTCGGCATGGTGCACGTGGCCATCGTCGGCGGCGGGTTCGCAGATCTCGCACGCCGAATCGCCGGCTCCGGCAGCTCAGACGCCGAAACGCCCGCTCGTCGCACGCGGCTCTCTGCTTATGTGCTCGGCCTCGCCATCTTCTTCGACGACTACGCCAACTCGCTGGTTGTCGGCAGCAGCATCCGACCGCTCGCCGACCGCACGGGAGTCAGCCGGGCCAAGCTCGCCTACCTGGTCGACGCAACTTCGGCATCGGTCGCCGGCGTCGCCATCGTCTCGACCTGGGTTGGCTTCGAAGTCGGACTGCTGCAGGACCGGATCGAAGCCTTCGCCGGAATCGCCGAGGCTGGTTACGGCGTCTTCCTCGCCCTCCTTCCGTATCGCTTCTATTGCATCCTGACGATCGTTTTCGCCGGCCTGATCGCGTGGTCCGGCCGCGACTATGGACCGATGCGAGCCGCCGAGTTGCGCGCAAAACCGATCGTGGACGCCGATGAGACTGAGCGCCGTGACGGCCACTGGCTGCACGCGATGGGTCCGGTGCTGATGGTGTTGGTAGCGGTCCTTGGCCTGGACACTGTGCTCGGCTGGGACAAGGGCGGCTCCCTCCTCGACCGGTTCCTGGCCGGCGCCGACGCGTCAGGTCTCAAGGTCCTGGCAGCCGCGGGCGGGTTGGGAGCGTTGAGCGCCGTGCTCCTGGCGGTCGGACGTGGGGCGCTGTCCCTGAAGGACGCGCTCGTCGCATTCGGGCACGGCATCGCCGTTACCGCGCCCGTTCTCGTGATCCTCGTCTGCGCCATGGCCATGAGGGCCGTGTGCGACGCCGCGGGCACACCGAGCTATCTCGCGGCGATGCTCGGCGGGATCTCCGGCATGTGGATGCCCGTGGCGTGCTTCTTCGTGGCGGCCCTCGTCGCGTTCATGACCGGTTCGTCGTGGGCCACCATGGGCATCCTTCTGCCCATCGTTGTGCCGCTGGGAGCAGCAGCTCCGGGTCCGGACGGCATCTTCCTGCTCGGGGCCAGCGCCGCGGTGCTCGATGGCGCGATCTTCGGCGACCACTGTTCTCCGATCTCGGACACGACGGTAATGAGCTCAGCCGCAAGCGGATGTGCCCACGATGAACACGTCATCACGCAGCTGCCGTATGCGCTGACCGTCATGCTGGCGGCGGCGATCTTTGGATATGTGGCAACCGCCTGGCTCGAGGTGCCGGCGTGGACCGCGTGGCTCCCGGCGAGCATCGCGCTGACGACAGTGGTGTTCGTCTTCGGTCGCAAAAAAGCGCCCGTGGCGTAGAAAACTACTGGATTCCCCGCGGTTGCGAATTATCGGTAAACCGACACCAAGAAAAGCATAACAATATCCAACTGTTAGCATTTGCGCTTTGGTATTGAGCAGTTAGCGCCCCACTTCCCGGAAACCGCGAGTTCTTGATCAGCGGTGATCACGCCGCTACGCAGCGTAGGTCAACATGTCCAAACCGATCACTGCGATCCGATTACGAGGTTTCGCGCAGTTGCGAGGCGCAGTCCAACACCCTTGGTCAAGAACGCGCGACTGCGACGCTTCGTACACTAGATATGGTGTTGACACGGATCCGTCACCTCGATATCTCGTGGAGTACGCCCTCACAGCGCGGGCAATTTGGCCGACCAGCTGACTTGCCTTTGTCGAGCGGAGCACTTCCGGGCGCTGCTATTGCCGCTAAGCGGTAGTCGCAGCGATCCACCCGGCGGTGTCCCCCTGCGCGCTTGCGGGGTCGCGCCGTCCTGGTCACCCGGGCCGTCGCAAATCACCAGCTTTTTCAACTTGCTGCATCACGCGGCAGGTAACGCGCGAAGTGCACGCCACGGCGCGCGATGGGAAAGCTCGGTCTCTTGACCGCTGGTGACAACCACGTGAAGCGAATCAAAACAAGAACTTAGACCCGAAACTGGGCGCGTTGACGAGAAAAACCAGGCCGATTCAGATCGCCGCACAGGCGATCGCGATGAGCCGGCCGCCGCGTCCGATTCGGACGATCTCGAAACGCCCCACGAAAACGAGCTTGCAGCCCCTGGAGCAGCCCACATATGGACGCCACGATCGCCGTGAACACCACCGCCGACACATTCCCCCCCGTCGTCGCCACGACAACGCCCGCCGCCCCTGCGATGCAAGCGCCCCGTCCGGCGATCGCCATCCGCCTCGCCGACGGAACGCTCACGAAGCTGCCCCATGACGAGCTGCTCGACCGCATCGAGGTGCTGTTCGACGGCCTCGAAGGTGTGAGCGCTGACCGCCTCGTCCGCCAGACCTTGCGCGGCTTGTACGACGGCGCGTCCGAAGACGACCTCTTCAACCTGATGGTCCAAAACGCGGCCGCTCTCGTGCCCGAGAACCCGGCGTGGTCATTCGCAGCTGCGCGCGTTCTCGACCAGCTCGTGACCGCTGAAGTGGCCCGGCAGGGAATCCTCGACTTCGGTCAATGCATCGCCGCTGGCCACCGGTACGGCCTCATCGCGGACGACATCGCCGACTTCGTGCAGCGCCACGCCGAGCACCTCGACGCCGCCCTGATTACCGAACGACGCAAGCTGTTCGGGTACTTCGGCCTGCAGACCGTCTACGACCGCTACCTGCTCCGCAATCCCACGTCGCGCGCCGTCATCGAGACGCCACAGTACTTCTTCATGCGCGTTGCGTGTGGCCTTGCGCGGTCGCTCGATGAAGCCATCGCGATGTACGAGTTGATGAGTTCGCTCGAGTACCTGCCGTCGTCGCCCACACTGTTCAACAGCGGCACGCGCCACAGCCAGATGTCGTCGTGCTACCTGCTCGATTCGCCGTCCGATGAGCTCGAAGCCATCTACAGCCGGTACACGGACATCGCGCGGCTCAGCAAGTTCTCGGGCGGCATCGGCGTCGCCTACCACCGTGTCCGCGCTCGCGGTTCACTGATTCGCGGCACCAACGGCCACAGCAACGGCATCGTTCCGTGGCTCAAGACGCTCGACTCGTCGGTCGCCGCGGTCAACCAGGGCGGTCGTCGCAAAGGCGCCTGCTGCGTGTACCTGGAGAGCTGGCACGCCGACATCGAAGAGTTCCTCGAGCTCCGCGACAACACCGGCGACGAAGCCCGCCGCGCGCACAACCTCAACATCGCCAACTGGGTCCCGGACCTCTTCATGCAGCGGGTCGCCGACGACGGTGTCTGGTCGCTGTTCAGCCCGCTCAAGGTGCCGCACCTGTGCGATCTGTACGGCAAGCGCTTCGAGGATGCCTATGAGCAGGCCGAGCGTGACCGGTTGTTCGAGCGCCAGGTCAAAGCCCGTGACCTGTACGGTCGCATGATGCGGACGCTCGCCCAGACCGGTAACGGCTGGATGACCTTCAAGGACGCGTGCAACAAGCACAGCAACCAGACAGCCAAGGACGGCAACGTCGTTCACTCGTCCAACCTCTGCACCGAGATCGTCGAGGTCACCAACCAGGGTGAGACGGCCGTCTGCAACCTCGGTTCGCTCAACCTTTCGCGTTTCGTCCAGCCCGGTTCGGAGACGGTCGACGGCATGCCGATGTTCGACTTCGCGCGGCTCCGGGAGCGCGTTTCCCTCGCCGTGACGTTCCTCGACCGCGTCATCGACATCAACTACTACCCGACCACCGAAGCGCGCGCGTCCAACATGCGCTGGCGTCCCGTTGGCCTCGGGCTGATGGGGCTGCAGGACGTCTTCTTCAAGCACGGTTGGGCGTTCGACGATCCGCGCTCGCTGCGGCTCTCGACCCGCATCCAGGAAGAGATCTACTTCCAGGCGCTGACGACCTCGTGTGAGCTGGCCAAGACGTTGGGTCGGCACGAGACGTTCGAGGACACCCGGGCCGCCGACGGCCAGCTCGCATTCGACACCTGGGGCGTGACTCCGACCGACCCGGCGCGCTGGGATCGCTTGCGCAACGACGTCGCCGAGCACGGGTTGCGCAACTCGCTGCTTATCGCGATCGCGCCGACCGCAACCATCGCGTCGATCGCCGGCTGCTACGAGTGCACCGAGCCGATGGTCTCCAACCTCTTCAAGCGGGAGACGCTGTCGGGCGACTTCCTGCAGATCAACCAGTACCTCGTCGCCGAGCTGCGCGACCTGGGCATGTGGAACGAACAGATCCGCAACCAGATCAAGCGCGGCAACGGCTCGATTCAGCACATCAAGTCGATTCCGGCGCCGATTCGTGACCGCTACCGCACCGCCTGGGAGCTGTCGCAAAAGACGCTGATCGACATGGCGTCCGCGCGATCGGCCTACATCGACCAGAGTCAGAGCCTCAACCTCTTCCTCGAGACCCCGACGATCGGCAGCTGCTCGTCCATGTACTTGTACGCTTGGCAGAAGGGTCTCAAGACGACGTACTACCTGCGCTCGCGCCCGGCGACGCGGATCGCCCAGACAACGTCCGGCCGCAAGTACACCGAAGAAGAGGTCATCGCCTGCTCGCTGGAAAACCCCGAGTACTGCGAAGCCTGCCAGTAGCCCTTACGAACACGCCTCTCAGCCCCGACCGGTCCCGCATGGATCGACGCGGCTGACCCGCAACCGCTGCAAAACAGCAGCGAAAACAACAAGATCAGGAGCCAAACCATGCTGCTTGACCCCGGACTCAACCTGACGCTCCGGCCGATGAAGTACCCCCAGTTCTACGAGATGTACCGCGACGGCATCCGCAACACGTGGACCGTTGAAGAGGTCGATTTTTCGACGGATCTCGCGGATCTTCGCGGCAAGCTCACGGGCGCTGAATCGCACCTGCTGGGCCGATTGGTCGCCTTCTTCGCGACCGGTGACTCGATCGTCGCCAACAACCTGGTGCTCAACTACTACAAGCACATCAACGCTCCCGAAGCGCGGATGTACCTGTCGCGCCAGCTCTACGAAGAGGCGCTGCACGTCCAGTTCTACCTGACGTTGCTGGACACGTACGTGCCCGACATCAAGGAGCGCGAGGCGGCCTTCGCAGCCATCCACAACATCCCGTCAATCAAGAAGAAAGCCGAGTTCTGCTTCAAGTGGATCGACTCGATCAGCGAGCTGCACGTGCTGCGCACCGCCGGTGATCGACGCAGCTTCTTGCTGAACATGATCTGCTTTGCGTGCTGCATCGAAGGCCTGTTCTTCTTCGCGGCGTTCGCCTACGTGTATTTCCTGCGCAGCAAGGGCCTGCTCAACGGTCTCGCGACGGGCACCAACTGGGTGTTCCGGGACGAGTCGTGCCATATGAATTTCGCGTTCGAGATCGTGCGCGTCGTGCGGGAAGAAGAGCCTGAGCTGTTCGACCCGGAGCTGCAGCTCGCCGTGCGCGACATGATGAAGGAAGCGGTCGCTTGCGAGCTCCAGTTCGCCGAGGATCTGCTGCAAGAGGGCGTCGCCGGCCTGTCGCTCGTCGATATGCACGAGTACCTCAAGTTCGTGGCCGACCAGCGCCTGACCAACCTCGGCATGAAGCCGATGTACAACGCGTCCAACCCGTTCCCGTTCATGCAGCAGCAGGATGTCCAGGAGTTGACCAACTTCTTCGAGCGACGGACCACCGCATACCAGGTCGGCGTTTCGGGCGAAGTGCGCTTCGACGAGGCGTTCTGAACCGGCCCTTGCCGGGCTCCAACACCCATTGCACGTGGCGCACGGTCCGTCTTTGCGGGCTCGTGGTCGCGGCGGCGATGTCGTTCGCTGCGGTGTTCTTCGCCCCGGGGGCCGCTCACGCAACCAAGGTTGCTGACGGGACACGGAAGGCGGTCGAGTCCGCGGTGAAGCTGATCGACGGTGCCGTTCGTTCCGGTGAACGTGAGCGCGGCCACCGCATGGTGAAGTCGCTTCAAGAAGAACATCCGGACGCCACGCTCGGCGACCACGAACGGGTGTTGATCGCGCAGGCGTTCTTTCGGGTCGGCCAGCTCGGCGATGTCGGTCGGATGCTGCAGCGCGTGGTCGGCAAAGATGACGCGGTCCTGCGCCCGTTCGATCCGGACGCGCGGCAGGTGGACTTGCAGGCCCGTGTCGCAGCGACGGTCATGCTTGGCCACGTGGATGCCGGCGCCGAGCTGCTGCGCCGCTGTCGGGAAGCACCCGCGGGCCAGCCGAGATGCGGCACGTTTCAGACCGCGTCGATCATCAACCGATTTCAGCGTGGCCCGCTCGCCCGGCAGCTGTTGGACACGTTCGCGCCGACCCAGGGAACTCCCGCTGCCAGCTACTACATCTCGCGCGTCGACTCGGAGCTGCACAAGTCCGTCGCCAATGCCGATGTCGCGCTCGGTTGGGCGCGTGCCGGCCTGCTTCGCCACAAGCGCGACCATGGTCTGCTGTCTGCGGCTGCCCACGCGGCGCTCGTCGCCGACCGCTGGGATGCCGTGTTCGCCTACCTGCTAGCCATCAGCGCGGTCCGCCCCCAGGACAACACCATGTTCGCGGAGTTCACGCGCAGGACCGGGATTTCTGCCGTCGCCAGCGATCCGCAGCGCGCCGAACAGCCCGCACCAGTAGACGCCACACCGGCCGATACGCCGCCGTACGCCGATCTCGTCGTCGCGGCGTTATTCGCCCTCGCAGCAGCAGTCTGGTGGCGGAGTCGATCCCGCCGTTGATCATGCGTCGGCTCGCAGGCACGATTCGTCCGTGATCCTCACCGCGCCACACTCGTCGTCCACCGCACGCGGCGCCTTGGTCCTCGCCGCGACTGTTTCGGTCGCCGTCCTGCTCACGACCGGCTGCAAACAGCCCCCTGCGACGCCCGCGCAGACGAAACTCGAGCCGCTCGATGCGATCCCTGCTTTCGACATCAAGCCGGTGCAGTGGTCCGTGTCGCGCCGCGCTCGGATCCTCGCCGACGACGCCGGCAAAGCCATGGGGAAGGGCGACTGCAGCGCTGCGGCAAGCAAGCTCGTCGAGTCCGTGACGCTCGATCCCAGCCTCACATCCGCGCGTTTGTCCCTCGCTCGCGTGTACGCCCGTTGCGGCGTACCCGTCACGGCGTTGAAGGTGCTCGAGCAGCTCGTCGCCAACAGTGAGACGTCCGGCGGTTGCCGCGAGGCCATTATCGTCTCCCGCTCCGACGCAGCCCTCGCGCCACTGTGGAAGACCGCCAAAGGCCAGGCGCTGCGCAAGAAGCTTGGGGCGCTCGATGTTCCCTTGCAGAAGTGGGCCACCGACATCGCGGCCGATCTCGCCAAGGGCAAAGCGGCAGCGCTGAGCACGCTCATCCATCCCAAGGAGCCGTGGCAGTTGATTCGCTCGTGTCCCGAGTGCCTCGACGAGAAGCGCCGCAAGCCGGAAAAACGCCAACTCTTCGGCTTCAACGTGGCCCAGAAACTTGCCGCGCGCTTTCAGCCCGATGCCCGCGCGCTGGGTGCTGTGCCGCTGGTGGTCGCCAAATCGGTGACGTGCGCGGGCCGCTGCTGCCAGTGGAAGGCGCCGGATCCGCTGCCGGCCGGAAAGGCGGTCCTGTCGATGGTCTGCCTGCGTCCCATCACGCCGAAACAGGGCGCGTTGACCCGCCTCGAGATCGTGTACGGACGCCCCCTCGATGACGTGGAAGCGGCCAAGCACATGAAAGCTGCGCCCGACCAAAATGGGCGGCGGCGCGTGGTCTACATGCCCGGCCCGGCGACCGCGACCAGGTAGCCCGCGTTTCTCAACACGGCGGGGCAGCGCTATTCGCCCGCGTTCTCGGACGTGAAGATGGGCGTGGTCTTGAGCACGCAGTTATCCGGTGACGCGTCCGGGTCGCCCTTGCCGACAAATCGGTAGGTCGAGATTACTCCGTCGCAATCCAGGTCAGCGTAGGCCGATACGGTGAAAGCGGCGTCGCCGAAATAACCCGAGGCGTCGTACTCGTAAACGAACGCGTGTGCGTCGCGGAGCTGGAAGCGGCCAAGGGCGTGCCACAACGTGCGATTCCATTCCATCTTCGCGGGATCGCAAAGGTTCGTCCCTGCGAGGCGCACGCTCTCGTCACAGCAGCTCGACGCCAGGGCGGAACGAACCTTGCCGGTCGGGAACCCACAAGGCGCGCGATCTCCGGTCTTTTCGTCCATGTTCGGCTTGACGTAGTAGACGGCCGCGGCGCGACTGAGCTTGCCGAGCATGTCGATAGCTTCGGTCGCGTGATGCCGTTCCATAAGCGCCGGGACGCCGTACGCGACCGAACCGCCGATCGCCAGGAGCAAACCGCACACCACGATGGTCTGCTGGCTGGTCAGGCCGTCGCGGGAACCATTGGAATCAGCCGCGCTCACTCATTTCACCTTGCCGGCGAAGACGCCGACGAGGGTCGAAAACGCCGAACCCTTGATGCGGATTGTGATCTTCTCGCCTTCGGCCACGCCGTCGATCTCGTGGGCCTGCTTCTTCTCGAAATAGACCTCGACCCGCGTGCCGCCGAGGCTGCCGGTCGCGTCCTTGCACGTGATGACCGCGTGCTTTTCGGCCAACAACTCGCTGCGCAGCAGTCGCGCCTTCTCGTCGCCCATGTAGGCGAGCCCGGAGACGAACGGCTTGAGATTGACCTCGCAGGGCACCAACTTGTTGACGAACTTGCCTGTGTCGAGCGCGACGGCGCGCATGTCCTTGGCGTCCTTGGTCGCGATCGCGCCGCCCTTGACCGCCTTGAACACGCCGACGAGCCGGTTGTGGACCACGCCCCAGAAGTCGAAGGCGACGCGTGTCTTGGCCGCCATGCTGAGGATGTGTTTCTTGTCGCCCTTCTTGAAATACAGCGATACGCCGACGCTGCCGCCCGATCGCTGCGCACACATGAGCGCCGTCTTCCGGTCATCGAGGCCGACTTTCAAGATGGCGGTCTCCTTGCCGTCGACGGCACCGATTTCACGCGGCTGAGGGGCGACGAGCGCCTCGCATTCGAGCGTTTTGCCCACCGCGGGATCGGGATCGACCAGCACCTGCTTCAGCTCGCCCTTTCCGGCCTCCACGGCGCCCGACTGGAGCTCACCAAACATGCCGACGAGCTGGTTGCGATCAAACCCCTGCAGCTTGACGGTGAACTGCGTATCGGTGCCGAGTTCGAGGACCTTCGCGCCGCGTTTGCTGGGGAAGAAGACCATCACGCTGACGCCGTCACCGCGTCGATCTTCACAACGTACGAGCGCCTTCTGAGCGGCGACGTCACCGCCGACCATCTCGACCGCGGCGCGATCAAAGTCCGCGACGGTTTGCGGCGTGACGGCCATCTTCGAGCGGCAGAGCACGGTCTTGCCCTTGAATGTGTCGGGCCAGATCAGCGCGCTCAACAGGTCGGGTGCTTTGACATCGAACACCTGGCGCCGCGGCGAGGCTGTGACCCCCCGGAAGACGCCGACGACCTGGTTGCCGAGCTCGCCGCGGACCTCGACGTTGACCTCGGTGTCGCGATCGACGTGCAGGAGCTGCCCTTTGTCGCCCTTGGGGAAGTAGACCTGCACCGGCACACTGTCGAGCCCACCGGCCTTGGTGCGGCAGAAAAAAGCGCTGCGACGGTCGTCGACGGGTCCTTCGATCATGGCGACCGGCTCTTTATCGGCGAAATCGCTGACGGCGAGCGGGACGGGCGCGAGCAGATTGTTGCACCGCGCGACCTTGCCCTTGTGCTTGGCGACCTCCTTCTTGATCGCAGCCCAATCGATGTCCTCGGCGGGCTTGACGAGCTTGAGCTTGGACCCAGCGGCGGCGGGCTTGGCGGCTTCAGCAGCGGCCTGTTTACCGGTCGGTTCGGCGGCTTCCGCAGCGGGCTTGGCGGGCTTTTCGGCCTTGGCGGCTTCCCCGGCGGGCTTGGTCGCGGCCGCACCCGGTTTGTCGGCGGGCGCATCGTTGTTCTTTCCGCACGCGCACGCGAACACGATGACCACCGCAGAAACGGCGACGATCGGGAATCTGGACGTCATAACATGCTCCTGGACGGTTCGTCGGATGGTTAGACCCGCTGGGATCGCTGTCAATGGTTGCGGACCGTCTGGCTGCAAGAGCAACGCAACGCGGCGATTTATGCCCACGTTCTCGCCCGGCACACAACCTCGACCAACACGGATAAACGCAACACCAAACGCTTTGACGCGCTCTTGACGCAGTGTGTCAAAATCGATAGCGTCCCGCCGCTACGCAAAACGCTGCGCCATGCGGCACGGAGACACGAGATCATGCCTGAGAAGACGACAGCCTGGGTCCTCCGCAAAGGCGAGGATGACGGCAAGCCTGGCCACTTGGAGCAGGACGAAGTCACGTTGCCCGAGCTGGGCGAGTCCGATTGCCTGGTCGAGTCCATCTATGGTTGCTGGGAAGGCAACATGGGACACGCCTGCAGCCGCAAGCCGATCGACATCTGCAGGCAGCGCGGCGAAGACTTCGTCGTGATCGGCAACGCCGGCGTGGTGCGTATCCTCGAAACCGGCGATCGCGTCACCACTGTGAAGAAGGGCGACTTCGCGCTGCTTTTCTGCATCGGCAGCCGCGATAAGTGGGGCTACCCGCGGACCATCTTCGGCTACGACGCGGTCGGCACGATCGGCTTGCTCGCCAAGCGCACGGTCTGCCGCGAATACCAGGTCATCCCAGTGCCGGACACGAGCCGCCACTCGCTCAAGCAGTGGGCCGCGTTCTCCCTGCGCTACATCACCGCGTGGAGCAACTGGCACCAAGCCTACGGATGCTGGCGCGTGCAAATGGGCGTCGAGGACTGCCCGTCGCCCTACGTTTGGGGCTGGGGTGGCGGCGTGACATGGGCCGAACTGACCCTCGCGAAGTACTCCGGCGCCAAGGTGTCGATGATCAGCGGCAACCCCAAGCGGCTGCGCGCCATCGCGCGGGCTGGCATGAACCCGATCGATCGGCGCAACTTCATCAACCTCGACTACAACACCCAGCGCTACCGCAACGACCCTGAATACAAGAAGAAGTACCTCGAGTCCGAGCAGATCTTCTTGCGCACGGTCCAGGAAACGACCAACGGCGTCGGCGTCTCGATCTTCCTCGACTATGTGGGCTCGCCGGTGACTCGGGCGACGATCAAAGCTCTGTCGCGACAGGGGCTGGTTTCGACGGCGGGCTGGAAAGAGGGGATGAAGATCTCGCTGGTCCGCGCGATCGAGTGCATCAACCGGCACACCCACGTCCACACCCACTACGCTCGCTACGCCCAGGGTCGCGCCGCTGTTCAGTTTGCTGAGAACACCGGGTGGATGCCCGACGACATCTCCGAAATGGACGTCTACGCGTTCGACGAGGTGCCGACGTTGCGACAGGACTACGACGCCGGCAAATCGTCGACCTATTTCCCGATCTACGAAGTCAACAAGCCGTAGCGGCCGGAGCCATCGATGTCCGACTTTGACGCCATTCGCGGCCAAATCCGCGCCGTACAAGCCCACCATCGCGCCATCGAAGAGCGCATGCGCGGCATGCTCGTGCCCTACTCACGACGCGCGGAGATGTCGATCCCCGCGTTCAAGATGAAGGCGGGAGGCGATCCTGCGACGGAAGGCCGGGCCCAATCGCTCAAGCTGATGAACAAGGCCGCGCAGCTGCCCATCGACTTCTTCTTCTACGACCTCGAAGACGCCGCGCCGGACAACCCCGACTTCAAGGTCTGGGCCCGCAAATTCGTTGTCGAAGCGCTGTGCACCAATGACTACGGCGACCGCGTAACGGCGTTTCGGCCCAACAACATCCGCACCGAGTACTTCGAGCAAGACGTTGTCGAGGTCATCTCGCAAGCCGGGCACAAGCTGCGGGCGCTCGTCATCCCCAAGACGGAGACCGCCGACGAGGTGCGAGACGTGGCGCGAATCGTCAACGCCATCAACAAGGCGTCTGGCAACGATCACACGCTCTACCTCGAGGTCTTGATCGAGAGCCCCCGCGCGTTTGCTGAAGCGGCCGAGATCGCCGCCATTCCGGAAGTTGCAGCGTTGATCTTCGGCGCATGGGATTTCGCGCGCACGATCGGTGGGTCGGTCACGCCGCAGGGCTGGATTCACGACCAGGGCACTGTCCGCCAGCTCTTGCCGGTTATCGCAGCCGCCGAGGGGAAAGATGCCGTCGATGCTGTCACCGGGACGCTGCCGATCCGCCCGAAACGGCCCCCGGAGATGGCCGTCGACGTCTACAAGAAGGCGCTCGTGTCCGACCCTTCGACGCTCGACATCGGCGTCTACGGCATGGACTTCCTGACCACGTTGCGACGCCGGCAGGAGACGCTGGATCTTGCCCGTCGCGACGCTGAAAACGCCTGCGCCATCGGGTTTGCGGCCAAGTGGATTCTGCACCCCGATCAGATCGATCCCATCCAGGGGGCATGGACGCCCAGCCGGCAGCGCGCGCTCGATGCGTTGAAGCTGACCGCCGCCTATTGTCGCGCCGCTCAGAGCGGCTCTGGCGCCGAGGTCGATGGCTCACGGCTGGCCGACAAAGCGGTCGTCGGGACCGACTGGTGGGTCGTCAAGGCCGGTCTGCGTGGTGGTTCGATCGGCGAGGCCGACATCGAAGCGACCGGCTTTTCATTCGAAGACCTGCAGCGAACAGTCGTCACCAGGGACGCGCAGGTTCAAGGCAACTAGTGTGTCATTGCCGGGAGTTGCTCCGATGATTTCCGCCCTCGCTAGCGTGCAGGTCGCGCTTGACCAGCGGCTCGAGGCGTTGGCCGATCGCGTTGCCCGCGACGACGCGCCGCACAAGCCGTCGACCGCCAAGATCCACGAGCACGGCGAGGCCTGTTTCGATCTCGCGCGCTGGACGGCAGAAGTGAGCGCGGCGAAGACGTTGCTCGAGACCACAGAGGGCCGATCCCCGGCCGTCCAACAGCTCAGCAATTACGCCGCCGCCCGGGCGATCCAAGCGGTCTGTGCGGCGGCGAGAATCGACGTTCCCGATGGTGTCGACGAAGCGGCGAGTGGCCAAGCAGCTGGGCGGGTGGCTGAACTGGCGCTCGACGGCGCGTTGTCATCCGCGGACGCCTACATGTTGGCGGAAGATCACGAGGACATCCGGGTGCTTTTCCGCGAGTTCGCCGACGGCAAGGTCGCGCCGCTGGCTGAGCACATCCACTGCGAAGACGCGCTGATTCCCGAAGACCTGATCGCCGACTACGCCGAGCTCGGCGCCCTGGGGATCACGATCCCCGAGCAATACGGCGGCATGTTCATCGACCATCGCAGCATGGCTTTGGCCACCGAGGAGCTTTCGCGCGCGTCCCTTGGCGCTGGCGGCTCCGTCATCACCCGCCCGGAGATCGCCGCCAAGGCGTTGCTGTCCGGCGGCACCGAAGAGCAAAAAAGCACGTGGCTACCCCGGATCGCCGGCGGTGAGGAGATCGTGTCGATCGCGGTTACTGAGCCCGGCGCAGGGTCCGACGTCGCGCGCTTGCGCCTGGCAGCGAAGAAAGTCGATGGCGGCTACGAGCTCACCGGGGAAAAGACGTGGTGCACGTTTGCCGGCCGGGCGTCCCTGCTGCTCGTGCTCGCGCGAACCGGCACCGCGGATGAAGGGGCACGGGGACTGACGCTGTTCTTGGCGCAAAAAACCCCGACCAAGGCGCCTGCCGACGACCGGTCGTTCCAACACGACGACGGTCGCGGCGGAACCATCAGCGGCCGCGCGATTCCCACGGTCGGCTATCGCGGGATGCACAGCTTCACGGTGTTCTTCGAGAAGTGGTTTGTCCCCGACGATGGGCGCATAGGCCCAGAGGGTGGCGGTTTTGCGTTGCAGATGAAGGGCTTCGCTGGCGGCCGGATCCAAACCGCAGCGCGCGCCGTCGGTGTGATGGAAGCGGCGTTTCGAGCTGCCGTCGCGTACACGAAGGAGCGCAGAGTCTTTGGCCGAACGCTTGACCAGCTCCCGCTCGTCCGCCGCAAGCTCGCCGATATGGCCGCCCGCGTGGCGTTGTCGCGCCAGATGACCTACGCGGTCTGCGATCAGATGGATGATGGCGGCGGACAGGTCGAAGCCAGCTTGGTCAAGCTGCTGGCCTGCAAGGACGCCGAGACAGTCACCCGAGAGGCGATGCAGCTGCATGGGGGCATGGGCTACAGCGAAGAGTTCGCGGTGAGTCGGTACTGGCAAGACGCCCGCGTATTGTCGATCTTCGAGGGCGCCGAAGAGGTGCTCGCCATTCTCGTTATCGCCCGATCGCTGCTGCGCGAGCGTCTCGCCGCGCGGGCCTGATCACAGATGGCCCGCGATCCATGGATCATCCGCACGTACGCCGGTTTCGGTGACGCCCGGCAATCCAACCAGCGCTACCGCGACAACCTTGCCCGCGGACAGCGCGGCCTGAGCGTCGCCTTCGACCTTCCGACCCAGTGCGGTTACGACCCCGATCATCCCCTCGCGGCGGGAGAGGTCGGCAAGACAGGAGTTTCGATCGCCCACCTGGGCGATATGCGCGAGCTCTTCGCGGACATCGATCTCAGCGCGATCAACACGTCGATGACGATCAACGCCACGGCACCGTGGTTGTACGCGCTGTACGTGGCCCTCGCCGATGAACGCGGCGTCTCGCGAGAAATTCTGCGCGGCACGACCCAAAACGATCTGCTCAAGGAATTCGTCGCCCGCGGCACCTACATCTTCGCGCCGGAAGCGTCGCTGCGCCTCACGACCGATTTGATCTGCGAGTCCGTCGCCCAGTCCCCGCGCTGGAACCCGATCAACTGTTGCGGCTACCACCTCATGGAGTCCGGCGCCAAACCCGAGGAGGAAGTGGGGTACGCGATGGCGGGGGCAATCCTGGTCCTCGACAGCGTCGCGGAACGGCTTGATCGAGAGCGGTTCGAGCGGGTCATCAAGGCGATCAGCTTCTTCATCAACAGCGGCATCGAGCTCGTGCCCGAGATCGCCAAAGTGCGAGCCTACGCCAAGATTTGGCCCGACCTCGTCGAGCAGCGCTACGGCGTCCGACCGCGGTTTCGAGCCGGCTGCCAGGTCCGCTCCTTGACGCTGACCGCCCAACAGCCCGAGGTGAACATCGTCCGCATCGCGCTGCAGGCGCTGCCCGTCTTGATGAGCGCCGACGCGCGAGTCGGAGCGCTCCAACTGCCGGGATTCCGCGAGGCGTTGGGGCTGCCCCACGAGGGAGAGCAGGTGCTGTCGTTGCGCACGCAACAGGTGCTGATGCACGAAACTGGCATCGCGCAGTGGCCGGACATCTTCGCTGGGAGCCACGTGATCGAGGCCGAGACGACCCGCATCATGCAAGCGGCCACAGCGATTGTGCAACGCGCTGTCGCCGAGGGTTACACGGCAACGATCGACCGATTGGCCAGTCTGCTGAGCGAACGCGTGGCCGAGTTTCAGTCCTCTGTCGAGAGCGGCGATCGCGTCGTGGTTGGCGTCAACCGATTCCAGCAAGCCGTCCCGATCGCGACGGAGGGCGACATCGAACACGAGGCGGTTGGCGCACGAGCAGAGGATCGATCGTCGTCGCTGCAGCGGTGGCGGGAAAAACGTGATGAGACCCGATGGCGGCAAGCGAGACAGCGGTTGCTCGAGGCCGCGGCGACTGGCGTCACCGTGGTTGAGCCGTCCGTGGCGTTTGCGCGCGCTGGCGGCACGACCGGGGAATGGACCGACGCCATGGTCGAAGCGGTCGGACCGCGCTATGTCGCGTCGCTCGGCACAGACTCAAGCGCGGCACAGGTTCCGGTTCACACAAACGACGGGCCACCGAGGCGCGTGCTCCTCGCGAAGGCGGGGCTCGATGGTCACGTCAACGCGCTGCGCTTGTTGGCCGTTGGTCTGCGCGATGCCGGCATCGAAGTGATCTACACGGGGCCGGGCCAAACGCCCGAAGCCATCGCTGCGGCCGCGGTGCAGGAATCTATCGACGTCATCGGAATCTCCAGCCTCTCGGGCAATCACCGCCGGTTCGTGCAGGGCGTGCACGAGAGCCTGCGCCGTCGCGACGCTGCGGATATCACGGTCCTGCTCGGCGGAATTGTCCCGCCCCATGATCACGCGTGGCTTCAAGAGCATGGCGTGGCTCATATTTTCGGGCCCGGCACGAAGCTCGCGACCATCGTCGAAGCCATCGCCAGAGGCTGAAGATCGGCGTCGCGTACCCCGGCTGACGACGCCGCAACCGGCCGACCGAAAATCATTTCGCGCCGTGCGTTGGACGCGAGCCCTCAGATCGGGGACCATTGTTGCGGTTTTCTTGGCTAGATAAGGCGCTGCGACTGCAGGATGAAAGTCTGTCCGATTTGTAGTTCAGTATACGCTTCATCGGCGCAGGTGTGTCGCAATGACGACGCACCCCTCGTCGATTTGCTCGAAGATCCGCGCGCAAGCGCCTTGGCACGCGGCCGTTCCAGGCGACGACGCGGGCCCCCTCTCAGCCAGGAATGGGACCTTCTCGCCGCGGAGGGCGGCGAAGATACCGTGGTGTACGCCGGCGGCCCTGAAGACCGCTATTCCGACCTTCTCGGCAAGCCCCCCGATGACCACGTCGCGGCCCAGGCAGCCGCCGAGATGCGCGCTCGAAGCGTCCCACGCAGTCGCCGGATGACGGAGGCCGAGTTCGGCTCTTCCTCCGACGTGACGTCGCCGCCCAGCGTTGCCAAGGCATTCCCCACACGGGCGGTCCAACGAACACCAAACACGCAGGCGTTCGGCCGACGTGGTGCTCGCCGCGGCCCATCGCAAGGCATCGCGCCGGTCGCGCCGACGTCCAGGCCACCCGCTCGGCACGCGAACAGCGCGCCCGTCATTCCGCCCGGCGCCGCCAAGAGCACCAACATGGCGCGAACGACCGGCACCGGCGAGGAGATGATCGGCGCGATCGTCGACGGCCGGTACCGAATCGAGGAGATGATCGGCCGCGGCGGCATGGGCACGGTCTTCCGCGTCGAACAGGTCCACCTTGGCAAGCAGATGGCGCTCAAGGTGCTGCACGAGAACCTGCTGACGGAGAACACCCTCGTCGCCCGGTTCATGCGTGAGGCGAGGGCGATGTCGCGGCTTTCGTCGCCGCACACCGTGCGCGTTCACGACTGCGGCCAGAGCGGCAAAGACCTCTACCTTGCGATGGAGCTGCTGATCGGCACCCCGCTCGACGTGGTTTTGAAAGCTGGCCGCATGCCGTGGCGGCGGGTCGTGCGGATCGTCCTGCAGATCTGCGATTCGCTGGGCGAGTCCCATCGCTTCGGCGTGATCCACCGCGATCTCAAGCCGGAAAACGTGATGCTGGTCAAGAACCAGCCAGAGCCCGACTACGTCAAGGTGCTCGATTTCGGGCTCGCCAAGGTCCACGGCTTCAACGATCCGTACAACGTCGAGTCGCGCGCGGACGTGTTCGGAACCCCGTTCTACATGAGCCCCGAGCAAGTCTTGTCGGGCACGATCGACCACCGCACCGACATGTATGCGCTCGGCGCGATGATGTACCAGATGCTCAGCGGGCAGCACGTCTTCCCCGACCACAAGAGCACCTTCGAAGTGCTGAGCGCGCATGTTTCGCTGCCGGCGCCACGGCTGACCGAGACCGCTCCAGACGCACGCATTCCCGAGGTGATCGCCGATATCGTTGGCTCGCTGCTTGAGAAGAAGCCCGACAACCGCATCCAGACGATGCAGGCGGCCGCCAACGCTTTGCGCGGTGTGCTGGAAGCCGAGCCGGAAGAGACCCACGCCACGCAGATCGTGTCGGGCGAAGACGCCAAGCCCGGCGCGCCCCACACGCACATGTACACAATCGCGGACGCCGAGGTCGTTGTCGGCGACTTCGGACCAGACGCGCTCGTCGATGCCACCGTGATCCACGTCAACCCGCTGTCGGAGAGCGGCGCCGCGCCGCGCCAGTGGAAGTCTCCCGAAACGGGTTTGCCTCTTCGTTCCCGTGGTCGCGTGGTCTCCGATTCAGGTGGCTTTGGCGCAGACGGCAACCCGGTGGAAGACGGCACGGCGATCTCACCGACCGGGTTCGCAGGCGACAGCCCACAGTTACCGGCCAAGAAGCCGGGACGATCCGCCAAGCTGACAACCGACATGGCGCGGATCGACGACGACGCATACGTGGCGCCGCCCGAGCGTGCATCGATGACAGCTTCGTACGGCAAGCGAGGTGAGGTCGATCTGCTCGACGACGATATCGCGTCATCCGCGGCGGCGATTTTTGAGAAGCAACGGAACGCTCCCGATTCGGGCGCGTTCGCGCCGCACGATGCCACGCACGAAATCTCGCAAATCCGGGCTGGAACGAGGGCTGAACCGTGGAAAGCGGACACAGCGCCCGTGCAAAAAACGGCGCCCGCGCCGCAAGTGGCCGACCAGCGGTTTCCGACCGGGCCAGTGGATGGCAGCGACGGCGACACCCAGGCGTATGTTGGGGCGCTACATCCGCGCCTCGAGAGGACGCGCGAGTCCATCAGGCGCGGCAGACAGGAGTCGACCCGCCTGGATGTGGGTGACATCGCGCAAGAAGCTGTCCCGCGCCGAAGCACGAGCGTGTTCGGGGACGACGACGGCCGGACGGCGCCCGACCCAATCGTGGAGCACGCCGTCGCCGACAATGCGGTCGCCACACCCGCGGTGGATTCCATCCGTGAACCGACTGGGCGACGTGAGCGAAGACGGAGCAAGGCCAACGAAACGGTCGAGTACGGGCAGGCGATCATCGACGGCGCGGCCGCGGGGACGCCGCTCGATAGCGACGAGGCGGTCACACGGGATCCGGCTTTGGATGCCCGCGAAACGGTCGATTACAGCGACATCCTCGGCGTGCCAGCAGCCCCACCATCGGTGGACTCGGCGCCTGCGAACGCGGCGCAAGGGCGCGTGGAAGCGGCCCCGGCACCCGCCAGAGAAACCGAACTCGGAGCCGAAGACGCCGCCACGACGCCACTTGCCTCAACGCCCGGCCAAGCTCCTGACGACGAGACGACGGACGCCCCTGCAGCTGCGGAACGGACGGCAGGCGCAGAGGTCGAGACCGAAGACGCCGGTGACGACCGCGCCGCGACCGAGGAAGAGCTTGCGCTGGCTGGCCTCCCGACGCCGGCGGGGATGCCGGCCTATGTCGAGCCCGCGTCACCGAGCCCCGGCGCCCACGTCGATCGCCCGCCCCAAGCGGCTATCGCGTTAGGAGTCGACCTGCTTGCGGCGATGAATGACGCTGTCGCCGCCGTTGAGGAGAGGTCGTCTGGCGGGCCGATGTTGGCGTCCGACTCGGCCGAGAACACGTTCGAAGGGGGCGAAGAGCGGGTCGTGGAACGTGCCATCCTCGCCCCGCCAATCAACCACGAAGCCGACGACGACGAAGCCACCGTCAGCGAGCCCGAACCCGAACCAACTCCAAGCGCCGAGCCGAGCCGGCCGGAGATCGACGTGGCCGATGCGGCAACGCCGAGCGAACAGGCCCTCGATGCCGCGCTGCTCGCCGCGCTCAACAGCTTGCCAGGCGATGACGCTCCCTTGCCCCAGGCCAGCCGACCAGGGGACACAGGATTCGGTACGCAAGTGCCCGCCGAATCGGTAGCCTGGGACGATTTGCTCGATTCCCCGCTCGACGACGCCGAAGAGCGCGACTTCGATGAAGCCGAGGCGACCGTCGCCGACTCTCGCCCGCCGTCCATGACTAGCTTGGATGCCGCCCTCGCCGCGGCGCTCGATGCCGTGACAGGGCACGGAGGCGCCACCGAGCAGACGCTCGCGATCGACGACGACGACGTGCCCGAACGCCGGGTCAGCGCCAGCCTTCCGGCCCTCGTGCCGCGCGTCGATGACGACGCGGAGGCGCCAGAGCGAAGGGTGAGCGCGAACCTGCCCGCGTTGGTTCCGCGCGGCGAGGCCGAACCGGTTGTGCAAGAGGACGTGCCCGAGCGGCGTGTCAGCGCGAATCTGCCGGCCCTGGTACCGCGTGCGGAACCCGCAGAGGAAGCGGACGAGCTGCCGACGCTCGGGCTGGATTCCATCGAGCCCCTCGGACACAGCGAGCCGGTTGATGCGCCGCCAGCTCTGCCAGACAACAGCGACGACGACGTAGACGACAACGACAACGACGACGACGACGACAACGACAACGACAACGACAACGACAACGAC
>CAZLMW010000129.1:5002-21953 GCA_964560875.1 uncultured Enterobacteriaceae bacterium | reverse complement strand
GCGCGTTGCACCTTCCTCGGTTCCTCAGGCAGCCCGACTCAAACGATCCGCACCCGGTCCACGGGCGCTCGACCCCAAACGCCGCAACCGTTACCGTTCAATCATGACTTGTACCACCCGCTTGCTGGCCCCGTTCGCCGCGGTTGCCTTGGCTGTCGGCGGCTGCTCGCCCACCGAGTCTGAAGACGATTCCTCCGACGTGTCGGTCGACACCGGCGCCGCCGATACCGGCGGCACGGGCGATGTGGCGGCGACCGACGCGCCCGACGTCGACGAAGCCCCCGTTTGCCCCGGCGAACCCGGCTGCCCATGCAAGACGGCGGTCGACTGCGACTTCCCCAAGTGCATCGCGACGCCGGACGGCTCGGAATGCGCGCGCAAGTGCGTCGATTCATGTCCGGCGGGGTTTTCATGCAAGACCGGCAGCGGAGACGGGCTGAGTGTCTGCGTCCCCTCTTGGGGGCTGCTTTGTCGGCCATGTGACGCGACGCAGGATTGCACCTTGTCCGGAGCGGCCAAGACGTGGTGCGTCGACTACGCCGGTGCGGGCGGGTTCTGCGGCTCGTTTTGCGAGGCAAGCGCCGACTGCCCCGCCAACTACGTGTGCAAGATCGTCGAGACGGTCGATGCCGGCAAACGCAAGCAGTGTGTGCGCGAAGAGGTCGGCAAGGAGTTTGGCACCTGTCCCTGCAGCAAGGCGGCGACGGCGGGTGCGCTGGCGACAACGTGTTGGATTCCGACCAAGGACAAGGCGGCAACCGTGGTCGGCAAGTGCAAAGGGCAGCGGCTGTGCGCCGAAAAGGGCCTGACCGCCTGCGAGAAGCTGACCGGCAAACAAGAGGACTGCCGTGACATCCAATGCGACGAGAAACCCGATGGGCTCAAGTGCACCGACGGCGACAAGTGCACCGACGGCGAGAAGTGCAAAGGTGGCGTGTGCACGGGCGGGACGAACATCTGTGAGTGCCAGAAGAACGCAGACTGCGCCGATCCCGACGATAACCCGTGCACCGGCGTCCCGTACTGCGACACGGCGACCAACGCGTGCAAGAACAACCCGGCGACGGTGATCAACTGCAGCAAAGCTGGCGACACGGCCTGCCGCGCGAATGCCTGCGACCCCAAGACGCTCAAGTGCGCCTACAAGAACGCTTCGACGTCGACCACCTGCGACGACGGCAAGCCGTGTACATCCGGCGATTCATGCGACGGCAAAGGCGCCTGCCTGTCGGGGACAAACACCTGCGAATGCCAGGTCACAGCGGATTGCGCGACCAAGGAAGACGGCGACCTCTGCAACGGCACGCTGTATTGCGACAAGGTCACGCTGCCCTACGCGTGCACCGTCAACCTCGCGACGCGCGTTTTCTGCGACAAGAGCGGCAATTCCGGCTGTCTGACCGCGGTCTGCAACGGCAAGGACGGCAGCTGTTTCAAGCAGGCGAGCAAAGACACGACGGCGTGCGAGGACGGCTCGACCTGTACCAAGAACGACGCGTGCAAGGGTGGCACGTGTGTCGGGGGGCTCGGTGTTTGCCCCTGCACCAAACACAGCGACTGCGTTGCCAAGGACGACGGCAACGTGTGCAACGGCACGATGTACTGCAACAAGGCGGCCGGCACCTGCCAGGTCAACCCTGCGACCGTCGTCTCGTGCCCGTCGGTCAAGGACAGCTACTGCCAGCGCAACGTCTGCGATCCGAAAACCGGGGCGTGCAAGGTGTTGCCGCAAAACGAAAACAACGTCTGCTACGACAACGATGGCTGCACCGTGAGCACGGTCTGCATGTCCGGCACGTGCAGGGGGGGCCAAAACCTCTGTTCGTGCAAGACAAACGCCGATTGCGCCGGAAAAGACGGCGGTGACAAGTGCATCGGGACCTACTACTGCGCCAAAGCCAAGGCCGGTGCGGCCAACCAAAAGTCGACCTGCAAGCTCAATCCGGTGACCGCCGTGACGTGCCCCACCGTGGACAACACCGCCTGCGCCGTCTCGACCTGTGTGCCCAAGACCGGCAAGTGCGCGATGAAGCCGATCAACGAAACCGGCGTCTGTGACGCGGATGGGACCGCCTGCACCCCCAAGGACACGTGTGAGAAGGGCGTCTGTGTCGCCGATGCAAACCTCTGCGCGTGCACCAAGGAAGCGGACTGTGCCGGCAAATCCGCGGGCAACCTCTGCGACGGCTCGTTTTACTGCGACAAGTCGGCCACGGACCCCAAGAAGTGGTCGTGTGTGCCCAACCAGAAGACCAAGGTGTCCTGCAAACAGGACCCGACCAAGCCCTGCATCGTTTCGACCTGCGACCCGCTGACGGGCGGGTGCACGGACAAGGTCCGCGGAGACGGTTCGGCTTGCGACGACGGCGATCCGTGCACGTCGGGCGACCTGTGCAAGAAGGCTCAGTGCCTCGCTGGTGCGGCCGTGTGCGGATGCGAAAAGGACAGCGACTGCAGCAAATTCGATGACGGCGACAAGTGCAACGGGATGCAGTCATGCGACGCCAAGAAGAAGGTGTGCGGCGTCGCTCCGGCATCGATCGTGACCTGCAAGGACGACGGCACCCCCTGCACCGCGGTTGCATGTGACAAGAAGACGGGCACGTGCGCGACGGGACCGATCCTCGAGGGCAAGATCTGCAAAGCCGCACCGTCGAAATGCCAAGCCGCCAGCCTCTGCAAATCGGGTGTTTGCAAGGTCGGCGCGACCACCGTTTGTGACGACAAGGACCCGTGCACCATCGACGCGTGCAACGGTGCGACGGGCAAGTGCGCGTTCACGAAGAAGCCCGGCTGTTGCCTCGCCGACAAGGACTGTCCGGCGGCCGGTACGTGTACAACCGGCAAGTGCGTGAGCGGCAAGTGTGCAATCGCCGCGCTGCCCGGCAAATGCGACGACGGCAACAAGTGCACGCTGACCGGCGACTGCGACAACACGACTTGCAAGAAGGGGCCGGCGAAGGACTGCAAGGACGCGATTTCGTGCACGCTGGACTCCTGTGACGCCAAAACCGGCAGCTGCGTTCACCAGCTCAACCACAAGCCTTGCGACGACGGAGTTGCGTGTACGACCGGCCACAAGTGCGACCCGAAAACCGGCTGCAAGGTCGGCGTGAAGCAAGATGGGCTGTGCGATGACAAGGACGACTGCACCGACGACACGTGCACCGCCAAGGGATGCACGAATGGGGCGGCGAAGGACGGTACGACCTGCGGGTCGGGCGGGCAGCGCGTCTGCAAGAGCGGCAAGTGCGAGACAGCCAAGAAGTCGTGCAAGAGCGACAAGGATTGCGACGACGACGATGCCTGCACGGAGGACAACTGCGAGAACACGGCGAAGTGCTCGAACGAGCCCATCGGCGCCTGCGGCGTGAAGGCCTGCACCAAGGACAAGGACTGCGCCGACAGCGGCAACTGCCTGGTGGGGTCATGCCTGGGCAAGGTTTGCACCGTCAAGCCGCGCAAGTGCGACGACGGCAACGTCTGCACGGTCGACACATGCACGGAGAAATCCGGCTGCAAGGACCCGACCTTCGTCGCTACCGAGTGTCAGCTGCAAAACGTCAACGCTTGCCAGCAGTACGGGTCCTGTTCGAACGGGACCTGCAAGACCGCACCCAACCGCTACAAGGCCACGCCCTGGTACGGCGACTTCAACGTCGCCAACGTCACGACATCCTTCGCCACCGCGATGAACGATGGATCGACCGACCTCGCGATCACGGGCAAGCGGTTCGTCGGCAACAAGCAGGAGGTCTACGTCGCCCGCGTTTCGGCGCTGGCCAAGCAGCTGTGGCAGACGAACATGGCGGACACGGCGGCCAACAACGGGACCATCTCGTTTCTATCGACCGCACACCAAGGGACCATCGGCGCCGCCGGCACCACTCCGACGTCCGGCGGCGTGCTGCAGGTTCTCTTGGCTGTCTTCGACGCGCGAACGGGGACACGGCTCGCCAGCAACGTGGTCAAAACCGCGACGTGGCCCATCGCCATGGGCGCGTTGGTCGATGAAGACGACCTCGGCCAGGAGCGCTCGGAGCTGCACGGCTACGGCGTCATCGGCCAGCACCCCAAGGCCGGGTCGGACCTGCACTGGCTGCGCTTTTCGCGCAACGGTCGCCTGCTCGGCAGCGGATCGCTGACCAACTCCAAGCCTTACAAGCGCTACGAAAAAGCGGTCGTCAGGCACAGTGGGGACACCATCCTGGCCGGCGTGCCCGATGGACCGCCAACCACGAAAGTCGACATCGCCGGGCTTCACCTTCTCGGCGGCGTGAGCTGGCAGGTGCAGGTCGACATGCCGACCGGGCTCGAGGCGCGCAACGTGACGGCCATCGGCGCTACCGCTGAGGGGCGAGCCTTGATCGCTGTGGCCGGCGAGACGAGCAAAACCCATCAACCGTACGGTGCCGTCATGACCATCGACGCGGATGGGCGCATGATGACAAACCTGACCAACGTCATCACGCCGATCAGCCGCGTCACAACCATCGTTCCCAGGACAAACGGCGGCTGGTTGTTGGGCGGCACGAACGACATGAAGATGGCCGCGTATCTCGTTGCGATGCAGGGCACGGCGAATCGGCACTTCGAGCTGAAGAGCGCGACGATGCCCCTGGTTGCCAGCGTGATTGAGCATGTGTCCGGCGACGTAATCGGCGTGATCACCTCGGGCGGCCCCAAGCCGGTCGCTTCTGTGATTCGTGTCGATGGGTACCTGAACGCGTCCGACTGTTCTTCCGACACGACCTGTTCGAGCTCGAACGGCAAGTGCGATGACTCCAAACCGTGCACCTTCGACACGTGCAGCAGCGGCAAGTGCAAATGGAGCATCGCCAATGCCTTGACGTGCGACGACGGCAACGCGTGCACCGTTGGGACGCAGTGCGGCGCCGGCAAATGCGCGAGTTTCGGTGAGCCGGCTTTTGCCACCAAGGCGTGGACGCCCGCCACGTTTGAACCGCTCGCTATCGCACCGCTCCAAGCCGGCGGATATGCGGTCGTCGGGCACGACGTGGAGTCCAATTCCGACCGCGGCGCCATCGTCTACGGTCACGACAACACGGGCAAGCTGTTGTCCGCGAAGCCCGCGCGGTTCGACACGGCCGGCAACGACTTTTTCTTCGACGCTGTCGCCTCGCCACCCGGCGGCTTGTTGGCGGTTGGGCGCATCGGTGTCGGCAACGCGCGGGCGGTCATCGCCCAGATCGACCCGGCCGTCAGCGGCATTGTGTGGTCGAAATACTACGGATCGGCGACCAGCTATTTCCGGCGCATCGTCAAGGCGGCGGGCGGCTTCGTGGCGGTTGGGGACGACAGCACGCAGGACATTCGCATTCGGCACATTCGACCCGACGGCGCGTCGCTGTCCACGTGGAAGCTATCGACCAGCTGCAAGGACCCGTTCGTGACTGGCGCCGATGTTGCCGGTGGCGTTCTGCACTACACGTACACCTGCAGCAAGACGGTGCCGATCGTTCGCTACTGCCGTCTGCCCATCGGCACCGGCACCGGCAAATGCGTGGATTTCGGAAAGAGCAGCGGCGCCGATCACAGGCTGCTCGGCGGGCCCGTTCTCGCCAAGAGCGACGGCACAGCGATCGTTGCGCTGACGTCGGCGAACAAGGGCGCGTTGGCCGAGCGGTTGGCGGCGTACGACACCAAGCTGGTGCTGAAAGCGGGCGGCGTTGTGACCCAGGGACGACGTTCCGTCGCGCTCGTCCGCGACTACAACTCCATGCTGTTCGTGCTCGGGATGTCCAACCCCGCGCTCGTCAATTCCGAACCTTTCATCGTGAGGCCGGCCAAGGCGACTGACGTGGGCAAGACGCTGCGATTCGCGCCGGGATGGCTGGCGGCTGGAACGCGAGAGCACGCGGGGTCGGAGCCACGAGACATGGCACGGTTGGCCGATGGCCGTTTGGCGACGCTGTGGCACGACGTCGGCAAAGACGGCTACCGCGTCCGCGTGTACGACGGGGCCTTGCAAGAAAAATGCACCACGACATCGAAGTGTCCCAACAAGTCGCCGAATCTGTGCGCGCCAGGCGTGTGCGACTTCTCGTTCTGCGACCCCGGCGCCGGCTGCAAGAAAGCACCCAAAGCCGTGTTCTGCGACGACCAGAACCCGTGCACCGCTGATTCATGCAGCAGCAAGACCGGGTGCTCGTTCGTGCCGATCACCACCGCTTCACCATGCGCGCTGCAAAACGGTGCGGCTGGAGCGTGCCAGCTCGGAAAATGCCGGTTCGCAGCCTCTGTCGCAGCGGGCGGCCAAAACCGATGTGCGCTCTCGGGGTCGGGACGCCTGGCGTGTTGGGGCCAAAACAACGCCAAGCAGCTCGGAACGGGTGTCGCCGCGGTGACCGAGCCCAAGGTGCTCGCTCAACAGGGCGTCGTCGAGGTGGACCCGAGCCACGAGGCCACGTTCTTCCGCCGCAACGACGGCATGGTCCTCGCGGTCGGTTCTCTGTATGCGCAGCGCGGCAACGGGACGTCTTCCTTGTTGCAGAACCTGTCGCCGAAGCTCCTCGGCGCCTGGGGTAAGGTCGACGCGCTGGCGGCGACGAATCGCACGCTGTGCGCCATCGTCTCGGGCGACGTGAAATGCGCCGGCTCCAACCTGGACGGCCAGATCGGCAACAACGCCTCGGGTTCGATCGTCAAGAGCCCGAGCAAAGTCACGATCCCCAACGGTTTGAAAGCCACGGCGATCGCGGCGGGCCCCAAGACGTTTTGCGTCATCCTCGCCAACAAGCAGGTCGCGTGCTGGGGCAAGAACAACACCCAGCAAGCCGGGATGAACCTGTCGAACGTCGCGCTGAAGACGCCGCGCATTAACACGGAGCTCAAGGACCCGGCCGCCGAGATCGCGCTGGGTTCCGGGCACACGTGCGTTCGTACCGCGGCGGGCAAGCTCTATTGCTGGGGCAAAAACAGCGCGCGGCAGGTAGATGCCGGGACTGCATCGTCCTTCAAGGCCACCCATCCGGTGCCGCACCTGGTCACCGGCGTCCCAGTCGTTCGTCATATCGCCCTCGCCGACGACACGACTTGCTTTCTGGACTACGCCGGGGACGTCTACTGCTACGGCTCGGGCGAGGAGGGCGCGTTGGGCAACGGCGCCACGAAAGCCTCGACCAACCCGGTGCGCGTCATGCTTCCGGGACCGGCCGACGACATCGCGTGTACCCCGGACAGCGACGGTTGCTGCGCCGCGCTCCAGGATGGCGGCGTCTTCTGCTGGGGGCAGGCGTACTACGGCGAGCTGGGCAACGGCGCGCAGAAGGACGGTCAGTTCCCCGCGCAGGTCATCACCGCGATCAAGTAGGCGCGATCCCGGTAGGCGTGTGCAAGCAGGCGCAGGCAGGCGCGGGCATTCAAGTGCCGGGCGGCCGATTCAACCCCGCATCAACTCGACACAGCGTTCGCCGATCATGATGGCCGGGGCGTTGGTGTTTCCGCCGGTGATCGACGGCATGATCGACGCATCGGCCACCCGCAGACCCTCGATACCGCGCACCCGCAGCTGCGGATCGACAACCGCGCGCTCATCCACGCCCATGCGACACGTCCCGACAGGGTGGTAGACCGTGCAGATGCGGTTGGGCAGCTCTTTGCGCATCGCGACGCGGTCGAAAAAGGCGGGCCCGGGTTCCAACTCGCCGTCCAGCGCCTGTGCGATGGCCGGTGCGCGCGCCATTTCGCGGCAAAGTTCGATGCTGTCGAGCAAAAACTCCATGTCGTCGGGATGTTCGAGGTAGTGCGGGTCGATATGCGGTTTCTCGTGCGGGTCGGCCGATTTCGCGAGCACCTCGCCGCGGCTCTTCGGGTAGATGAGCGTCGGCTGAACGGTGATGCACGGACGGGTGTCGACGGTCGGGCGAACCGGCGCGTCCTGGTTGGGGGCGGGATAGGCCCACGGCAGCGTGTGGATCTGCAGGTTGGGGATCGGCTCGCTCGGGTCGGTCTTCACGAAGGCCATCGTCTCGAAGACGGTGCGGCCAAACCAGTGGTCGCCGAAGACGTATTCGCGCGCGATTCCGGCGAAGAAGTAGGGCGCCGTCCCGCGATGTTTGGCCTCGGGGGCGAGGAAGACGAGCGGGAAGAACAGGTGGTCGTGCAGATTCATGCCAACGGGAAGGTCGATGATGGGCTGCACACCGATTGAACGAAGGTGCGCGGCCGGGCCGATTCCGGACAGCTGGAGAATGTGCGGGGAACCGATCACACCCGCGCTCAGCACGACTTCGCTGGTGGCGCCGATCGAGCGAATGCCGTCGGGACCTTCCACTTCGACGCCGACGCAGCGCGTGCCTTCAAGCAGCACACGACGCACCGTCACGCCGGTCAGCACATCGAGGTTGCGACGCTCGGCTGCCGGGACGATGTACGCCTGGGATGTTGAATAGCGCAGCCCGTCGCGGGCTGACTGCTGCACCACGAAGACGCCTTCCTGCTCGCCGGTGTTGTAGTCGTCGATCCAGTCGACACCGGTCGTTTCGCGCACGGCATCGGCGAACATGCCCGACACCGGGTTGCTGAACTTGGTGCGGGTGACCTGGACCGGGCCGCTGCCGCCGCGCGTTGTGCTGCTGCCGTCCTCGAACGTCTCGAGCTTTCGAAACGCGGGCAAGACGTCGTCCCACGACCAGCCCTCACAGCCTTGGGCCGCCCAGCTGTCGAAGTTGGCGCGGTTGCCGCGCACGAATAGCAACCCGTTGATCGAGCTGCTGCCGCCCATGACCTTGCCGCGGACGGTGGGGATCTTGCGGTTGAGCGTCTCTTCCCGCGGTGTCGTGTAGTAGCCCCAGTCCACGGTCTTCTTGATCTCGGGGACCGTGTGCACGATCGAGATCATGCCCGGCTTCATGCAAAGCGGGGTTCGATCCGTGCCGCCGGCTTCGATAAGCAGCACGGAACAGGTGGGATCTTCGGAGAGGCGTGCGGCGACGACGCAGCCGGCCGAGCCAGCACCGACAACGATGTAGTCGTACGCAGTCGGGTCATCTTTGCGGCCGGAGCGGCTTGCGTTTGGCGTGTCGATGAGGTGCTCCAAATCGCCGAAAAATGGCAGTTGGTCGCGCGAATTGAAACACGTTCTAGTTGGAATTCGAAGCGCGCTCTAGGCGTGTTTATCGCGTCCTGCCGCGAGGTCGGCCTGGAGCCAGTGCCGGGCAGCGACGACGGCATCATGGACTGCGTGCCCCCAGGCCAGGTGTGCGGCGATCGCTGCGCTGAGGCGACAGCCCGTGCCACGTAGCGCCTTGGCGGGAAGCTCGAGCCGCTCGGACGCGATCGATTCGGAGCGCCACGGCATACCCATTCGGTCGGGCGGTGCAACGAGCACATCACACAATCGTTCATCGGCTCCGAGGTGGCCGCCGGTTACCAAGACGAAGGGACCGCGATCGGCGATTTTTCGCCCCGCTTTTGCCATCGCTTCGGCCGACGCGATCGGTGCGCCCACGAGCCTCTCGGTCTCGGGGATATTGGGGGTGACGATCGTGGCGATCGGCAGCAGCTCTTCGCTCATCACCTGCCAGCCGGCGTCGTCGAGCAGCGTCGCTCCAGAGCTGGTTGCGGCGACTGGATCGACCACAAGCGGGACGTCGGCGAACGCTTTCATCGCATCGACAACCGCGCGCACATTCGCCGCGGTACCGAGCGCGCCGACCTTCACGGCCGCCACCGCACCGGTCAGGAGAGCCGCTTTGATCTGGTCGGCGAGCCAATCGGCCTCGACAGCGCGAACCTGCGGCGTGATCCCCGGTCCCTGCACGGTCTGAACGGCCACCGCGGCTGCTCCAGCCACGTCGAACGCGCCGAAAGCTCGCAAATCCGCCACGATTCCTGCCCGCCCCGTTGGGTCGAGTCCGGCGATGGTCAGCGCGCCTGGCATCTCGCGAGCGTTGCCGACCCGGCGTCAAATGCAAACCGGCCAGGCTCATTTCGCTCCGCATAGCCCCTTGGTGACGGCGTTTTCGTGGGCCTGGCGCGGGCCGCGCTATTTTGCGATTTGCAGCCTTGCCCGCGCATCCGTACATTTCACCCCGCGCGTCGCACGTAGCCCTTCTCGAACTCGACGCGAAACACCCAGGGGGATCGGATGTTCAAGACAACGGCGTTGCGTCGCATGTGCGCGATCGGCGCGGCGCTCGCGGCGGCCATGGTGGTTTCGCCCGCGCAGGCAGCTGTACCCGGCACGATGCTTCTCGAAGGCGTTCTGCTGTCCAGCGGCGGTGGCCCCGCGGCAGACGGCAAGTACTCGGTAACGGTTGGCCTGTATGGCGCCAAGACCGGCGGTTCTGCGCTTCACTCCGCCAAGCACTCGATCGACCTCAAGGCCGGTCGCTTCTCGATCGTGCTCGGCAGCGGCACCAAGCTCGATCCCGCCAAGCTCAAGGGCGCGGCGCAGCTCTGGATGGGACTCAAGGTCGGCACCGACCCGGAGCTGCCCCGATCCGCGATGCACAGCGTGATGTTTGCTCAGCGCGCCCAGGTGGCCAACGGCGTCGAATGCAGCGGTTGCATCAGCGGTGGCGCGGTCGCCAAAGGCAGCCTCGGCCCCGCGTCGGTCAACTTCGCCTACGCGGCAGCCGCTGACGGTATCAAGGGCGGCGACGCCAAAGTCGCGCGCGCCCTCAAGTGCACCGGCTGTGTCTCGGTCGCTCATCTCAAGTTCGACAAGGACGTCGACCTGCAGGGCCGCGCCCTCAAGGCCGGCAAGATCACCGCGTCCGGCGACGTTGTTGCTGGCGGCATCATCGCCGGTAAGCAGTTCGTGGGTGACGGCAGCAAGCTCACCGGCATCAAGACCCCCGCCGGCTCCTGCACGAAGGCCGGTGAAGTGGTCAAGGGCATCAACGCCGACGGCTCGCTCAAGTGCGTCCAGGCGATGGACCCCAAGGCGTTGCCCGCGGACGGCATCGACGAGATCAGCAACGGCCTCATCGCCAACCAGTTCGTGGACGAGATCCAGGGCGCCAAGGCGATGAAGCTGCGCGACAACAACCCTGAGGGCACCTATGCGACCATCAACTTCCCCGACATCGGGGTCGCGCAGGACATCTCGGTCAACCTCAACCTGACCAACAGCGACACCTCGCAGCTGTCGATCTTCCTCTTCCCGCCCAACGCGCCTGTGCTGCCCTCGAAGAAGAGCACGCTGCTGACCAACTACCCGGTGGACCCGAGGGTCGACGGCAAGAAGTACCCGCACTACGTCTTGCACGCCAAGAAGAAGGCCTTTGATCCCAAGGACAAGACCAAGCTCGTCGCGACCTTCCCCAAGCCGCACGCGACCGTCGCCGGCGATATCCACAAGGACTGGATCGGCAAGAACATCAAGGGCGAGTGGCGCCTGTTCATCGTCGACAGCGGCTACAAGACCAACCAGACCGACGGCCAGCTCAACAGCTGGAGCATCAAGATCCAGACGCTCAGCAACAAGAAGGTGCAGGTCAACGGCCGGCTCATCAGCCACGGCGACATCAAGTTCGGCAACAGCAAGCTGGCCTGCAACGCGGTCTCGAAGGGCTCGATTCGCTGGAACGTGACCAGCAACCACTTTGAAGGCTGCGACGGCACCAGCTGGCAGGGCCTTTCCTCCGCGCTCGGCACCACAAAGAAGAACCCCGGCAAGACCTGCTGGGACATCAAGAAGCGCAACCCGGCAGCGACGGACGGCTACTACTGGCTCGACCCCGATGGCGTCGGCAAGGGCATCGAGACGTTCTTTGCGTACTGCGACCAGACGCGCGACGGCGGCGGCTGGATGCTCGGCATCAAGACCTGGTACCGCGATCACTTCTTCTCGTGGATCGGCGGTGGCCGCGCGGGTCAGTGGGGCGACATCCGCACCGCGCCGTTCTCGGTCAAGGACTACTCGTTCAAGATGAGCGACACGCAGATCAAGGCGCTCATCGGTGCCAAGAAGAACTTCGACGTGTTGTGGGACCAGGCTGGCCTGAACAGCTCGTACACCTACCGCAACTTCGAATACATCGTTATGCGCAACTACACGGCGGACTGGCGCTTCACCGGCAAAGTCGCCGCGTCGTCGACCCCGGTGACCGTGGAATCGTGGCACTACGACGGCACGCTGCTTTGGCAGGGCAAGGGCGGCACGAACAGCGAACCCAAGTGCGGTCACGTCGGCGGCTGGGGCATCAACTGCTACGGCACGAAGACCCAGAACTCTTCGCACGGTCCCGACGGCGGCAAGCGCTGCAAACGTTGGGAGAGCCGCAAGAACTGGACCGGCCACATGCACTTGTACATGTCGAACACCAACACCGATTCGTACATCTACATGTGCAACGGCGCGCAGCACTCCTCGGGTCACCATTTGGCTCACCGCTACTGGTTCCGCGAGCGCAATTGATTACAGCACCGACGTCGATATAGTCCGCCGCCCCGGGTCTTGGCATATGCCGACCCGGGGCGGTGGCGTTTTGGCCTCTGGCAGCCGGCGTGGAGACGTTGTGATGACGAAAAGCTACGAAGACGAGCTCGAATTCGAGGCCCTGTTCAGCGAGAGCGAGCAGGACTCCTGGATCGACCTTCAACCCGGCGACGAGGTGCGCGCCCGCGTGGTCCATGTCGGCAGTGGCGGCATCCAGCTGGACATCAACGGCTGGGATGGCCTGCTCGACGGATCGTCCTATTCGCCCGAAGAGCGTCCGGTGGTTGGCGATACGGTCCGCTGCTACGTGCTTCGCGTTCGCAACAGGCTCGTCGAGGTCGGCACCAAGATGTCGCGCACCGGCCAGTCCAAGGCGGCGCTCGAAACGGCGGCTGTCTCCGGGATGCCGATCGAGGGCAAGATCACCGAGACGAATAAGGGCGGCTACGTCGTCGAGGTCGGCGGCGCGAGCGGCTTTTGTCCGCATGGCCAGATCGACGTGATGCGCATCGAGGAGCCCGAGACGCTCGTCGGCCGCACGCTCATGTTCAAGGTCACCGAGCTGCGTGAGGGGCGCGATCCCGTGCTCAGCCGTCGGGCTGTGCTGATGGCCGAGAGGGAAGCGCAAGCGGAAGAGACCCGGGCGATGCTCGTGGTCGGCGCGCGTTTTCAGGGACGCGTCACGTCGATTCGCGACTTCGGGTTCTTTGTCGATATCGGCGGTCTCGAGGGGCTCGTACACGTCTCTGAGCTGCCTTACGGAAAGAAACGCCCGCAGGAAGTCGTCAGCAGTGGCGACATGCTCGAGGTCGAGGTCGTTCGCATCGAAGAAGGGATCGGCGACAAACCCATGCGCATCGGCCTGTCCATGCGCGCGCTCGCGGCCGACCCGTTCGAAGCTGCTGTCACCGAGCTGCTCCCCGGAACGATTCTGCGCGGCACGGTGACGCGAATTCAGCCTTACGGGGCGTTCGTCGAAGTCGCCGGTGGCGTTGAAGGCCTGCTGCACGTCAGCGCGTTTGGGCGCCGCATCCCGTCGGTTCGTGACGTGGTGTCCGACGGTGACCGCATCATCGTCCGCATCAAGGAGATCGACGAAGGCCTGCGCCGCATGTCGCTCGCGTGGGTCGAACCCGAGGATCTCGACCGCACCCTCGACCCCGATCGCAAGCCCGAAGGCAACTCGCTTGGCGCCGAAGTGCTCGGTTTCGCGGCCGACAAGTCCGCCAACGAAGGCCCCGGGGAAGCCAGCCCGACTGCGCGCCCCGAGAAGAAGCCGCCGCCCAAGGTCGGCACGCTGCTCGATGTCACCGTCGACAAGCACATGCGCTTCGGTCTCATCGCGCGGTGGCCCGAACACCTCGGCGGACCCGGCGAAGGCATGATCCCGACCCAGGAGCTCGAGGTCGCGTACGGCGCGGATTTGCGTCGAACGTTCCCGGTCGGCACCCGCATGGAAGCCGTCGTGACCGACATCCGCAGCGACGGACGGGTGCGGCTATCGGTCAAGCAGGCCGCCCAGGCCAAGGAACGCGCCGAGGCCGCCGAGTACATGCAGAGCCAGGCCAAACCCAAGGCGTCCGCCGAAGAGATCGGCTCGTTCGGTGCGCTGCTCAAAGAGAAGCTGGGCCTGTAAGCGCCCGGTTCGCGGGACGACGCGATGGCCAACCTCTACGGACGCGTCCGCGGCATCAGCACCGCGATCAAGGACGTCGGGCGCTTTCGCGAGATCGTGGGTGTCCTCGTCAAACACGGCTTCGGCGAGGTCGTCACCCGGCTGGAACTACAGGACACCATGGGACTCAAGGGGCTGATGGCGTTTCGCGACGACCACGACCAGACGTTCACGACCGCGCAGCGCGTGCGGATGACCATCGAGGACCTCGGGCCGACGTTTATCAAGCTCGGTCAGATCCTCAGCACGCGACCTGACCTCGTCCCCGCCGATATTGTCGCCGAGCTTCAACACCTGCAGGACGCGGTCCCGGAAGTCCCGTTCGAGGATGTCCGCGCCGTCGTCGAAAGCGAGCTTGGCGAACCCATCGAGGAGCGCTTCGCGGAGTTTCATCGCAAGCCCATGGCCAGCGCCTCCATCGCCCAGGTCCACCGCGCCGTTCTCGCGCATGAAACCGAGGAGGTCGTGGTCAAAGTCCAGCGGCTCGGCATCGGCAAGGCGATCGACAGCGACCTCAACATCCTGCACTTCCTCGCCCGGCAGGTTGAGCAGCAGGCGCCCGACCTCGCCTTGATGGACCCGGTCGGAATCGTCTCGGAATTCGAACGGGCCATCCGCCGCGAGCTCGAATTCGACAACGAGCGCCGCAACATCCACACGTTCGCCGCCAATTTCGCCGGTTTTGAGGGCATCGAGGTGCCGCGCGTCCACGATCGCTCCAGCACGTCCAAGGTCGTGACCATGGGCCTGGTGCGCGGCGTCAAGGTGACCGTCGCGCCGCAAACGCTCGGCATCAACCCGTATCCCGTCGCCCGCATGATGTTGCGGGCGCTGTTCAAGATGATCTTCCGCGACGGGGTTTTTCACGGCGATCTGCACCCGGGCAACATCCTGATTCGCGCCGACGAGGACGGAAACCCGATCATCGGTCTCATCGACTTTGGCCTCGTCGGGCGCCTGACCCGCAAGCAGCGCGAGAACATCCTCGACATCCTCATCGGCCTGTCCCGCCGCGACTACCAGCTCGTCGCGCGCGTCTTCTTCGAGCTCGGCATCAAGCAACCCGGCGTCATCTACAACTACGAGGCGTTCGAAGCCGACACGGTCGAGGTCATGGACCGCCACCTATCCGGGCGAACTGTGGGCGAGGTGGATGTCGGTGCGTATTTCGCGGACCTGGTGACCGGCGCGATACGCCACCAGATCAAGATGCCGCCGACCTACACGATGGTCTTCAAGGCGTTGATGACGATCGAGGGCATCGGCAAGACCCTCGCGCCCGACCTCAACCTCGTCGAAGAGGCCGAGCCGTTCGTCAAAGAGATGCTCGCCGAACGCTACGATCCGCAGCGGTTGGTCTCCGAAGGCATCGACTCCATCGGCGCGTTAAGCCGCTTCCTGCGCTCGTTTCCGCACGTGGCCACAGCGCTGCTCAGCGATCTCAGTGAGGGCCGCGTCACCCTGCGACACGACGTCCAAGAGCTCGATCGGTTGATCGCCGTGCATCAACACGGGCAGCGGCAATTGGCCCGCGCGATCCTCGTGGCGTCATGCATGGTCGGCGGTTCGCTCGCGCTTGGGCAACCCGGTCCGACCGTCCTTGGCGCCCCAGCGATCCCGGTATTGCTCTACGTTGCAGGTGGCTGGATGGGCTTCCGACTCATCGTCAGCAACCTGCGCCGTCCTTAGCGATCCAGTACAAGGCCCTCCGCCGCGTCACGGCTTCTTGCGCGTGACCTTGTCGCCTTCGATGACGAGCACCAGCGTCACAGACGACCTGCACCGTGTTCTGGCCGCTCAGGAGGTTGGCGTGGCAAAGAGCTTGCTCATCTCGGTGCACTCGCCGCCGCCTTGAGGCCTGAGACGAGGTAGTGGAGGTGGCCGCCTGAGCTGACGTATTCGCTCGCGTCGAACGCCGCCACCGTGCGTTCCTGGACCTTGAAAGCCACCGCGAGGAGCTCTTCGAACCGGCTCTCCGTCCCGCCGCCTGCCAGGAACATCCGGCGCGCATTCTCGACGGTCCCGCCCATCTCCATCAGTCGGCCCTCCGCCGTCCACTCGCGCAACATGGCGATATCGCGACCGCCGCGCGTGGGTCCGTATGGAGGCAAGCTGGGTGCGGTTTGCGGGTTCATCGACACCTGGACGGCGCCGAGTCCGGCCTTTTCGAAGTAATGCGGCAGCTTTTCGCCCACGCTCTGATCGCCTTCACCGAGCGCGCTCTTGCCGGCTGTCAGCGTGTGATGCAGCTCGAGCAGGTCGCGTGACACCGAGAACGGGGCTTCGGGCAGGGCCATGCAGCGCGCGGCGACATTGGCGAAGTTGTTGGGTTCAGCCGCGACAACGGTTGCTCCCGGTCGTGCGACGCGGTGCATCTCGCGCAACACGGCGACGGGATCGGGCACGTGCATCAACAGGGTCTGGCAGGTGACGAGGTCGAAGCTGTCGTCGTCAAAGGGCAACGACGCCGCATTGGCCACAGAATACGTCGCGTCCACGCCCAGCCGGCTCGCCCGTCCGCGCGCTTCGTCCATCCACGTCGGTTCGGCATCGATCCCGGTCAGGTGTGCGTCGGGCAGAAACCGCATCAGGCGCTGGCCCCAATGCCCCACACCGCAGCCGACATCGAGCACCTTGCGCGCCGCCTCAACCCGCCAACGCGTCACCATCACGGCGAGAAAATCGTCGGCCCACCACGAGTCGCGCCAATCGCCCTCGAACCCGGTCAGCTTCCGGTACTCCTCCGGGTTGAGGCCGCTGCGATGCTTCTCTTCTGCGGACGCCACAGCGCCTCCGTTCATTGCCGCGGGAAGGTCACTGCCGCGGGAAGGGTCACTGCCGCGGGAAGGGTCACTGCCGCGGGAAGG
>CAZLMW010000129.1:0-4902 GCA_964560875.1 uncultured Enterobacteriaceae bacterium | reverse complement strand
CCGCGGGAAGGGTCACTGCCGCGGGAAGGGTCACTGCCGCGGGAAGGGTCACTGCAGTGGGAAGGGCGTCAGGAAGTTGTCGTTGGCGCTCTTCTTGTGGCAATCGGCGCAAAATGCCTTGCCGATCTCGTCGGCGTAGATGCCCGATTTGCCGTCGAGCGACAACGATTCAAACCAATACCAATCGGTGCCCGAGCCTTTCTTGACCTTGCGCATCACCGCCCAGCCTTTGAGCGTCTTCTTGTCCGACCCGTAGATCTCCTTGACCGCGGTCGCATCGAGCGGCGCGCTCTTCATTTTCTTGGTCAGCGAGGCGGCGAGGATGTCGTTGATGTAGACGAAGGTGTGGTCATGGGGCCCGGTGCTCTTGTGGACCTTCGATTCGGCTTTCCACTTGGCGTACATCTTCTTTTGCAGCCACGGCATGATGTTCTTGAGCCCCATCGGCGCGATGCTCTGCGGGGGCGGTCCGGCGTCCACTGCGCCGCCGCTATCCTTGCTCATGCCGGAATCCTTGCTCATGCCGGCGTCCTTGCTCATGCCGGCGTCCTTGCTCATGCCGGCGTCTGGGACCATAGCAACGTCTTTTTGCATGGCGCCGTCAGCGACCGAACCTGCGTCGGAGCCCGTTTTTCCGGTGTCCTTTGCGGCGCTACCCGCGTCAACGCTCGATTTCCCGGCGTCCTTGGCACCCTGACTTGTGTCCGAGCCCGATTCTCCGGCGTCTGATGACGTAGCCGTCGCGTCGGCCACCCCGGAGTCGTCGACAGCGTCGTCGGATGTCTCGGTCGCGTCGTTGCTCGTGGCGTCCTTGTCGGCCCCCTCCGAGATGAACGCACAGCCGGCAGACAGCAAGGCAAACATGCAAAAAAGCGCAACGCGGCTGGACAACTTCGCGCGCATGATGGGCTCCGGGACAGCTGGTCCGATGGGCTGACTGGTGACTTAGAATGTCGCCACCATACCAAGGTGCAACGCCGTTTCGTCCTTGAAGTCGCTGAACGTGTAGTACTCACCGCTCAACTTGAGGCGGAGGCGTTTCTTGGCGCGCCAGGCGACCGCGGCGGTATAGCGCAGGATCCAGGAACGGTCGTCCAGCGGGCTCGTGATCGACACGTTGCCAAGCCTCGTCATGCCGTCCCACCGGCCGAGCACCTCCAGCTTGCCGAGCCGATACTCCGCTTCCACGTAGAACCCGTCCTTGATCATGTGCGGATCGAAGGCGCCATTGGCTCGAGGCCCGTAGACAAATCGGTCCTGGGGCCTGTTGCCCAGCGACATCTTCTGGCGCCGCAACAGGTACTCGGCACGCAGGGTCAGGCTGCCGATCCGGGCCATGAAATCGGCCCCAAGCATCAGGTAGTCCAGCTCGGCCCGCGGATCGTAATGGCCGTACAAAGCGGACGCGCCGAGCTTCACCCGAACAGCATCGCCGCGAAGGTGCAGGGCCAGGCGCCCACCGGCGCTCGGCAGCGAGTTGTTGTCGACGTAGTACCACTCGCCCGACCGGGACTGGATGAAGTCGACGTCGGTGGCGTCCTGGGACCCGCGCAGGCCGCCGATGAGATACATCGCCCAGTCAACCTGCGCGCTGTCCCCGAGGTCGTGGCGGCCGTTGAGCTCGATGCCATTGTCCACGTAAGGCGCGGGCAACACGCTCATATTCCACTCGCGCAGGCGCAGCATGCGACCCATATCGTAGGGCAGGGGCTTGTCGGACGTGCGATGATTGGCGGGATCGTGCCGCGCTGGAAACGCCCCGAATTTCGGTGTGAATCGGCCCACCCGCAGGCGCACCGAGTCGTTGAGCGAGTAGTCGGCGACCGCCAGGCCGACCTCGACCCCGTGGCACGAGTAGCAGAGCTTGGTTTCGGCAGAGAGGCTGTCGTCCACGTCAACCGCGATCTTGAGCGACAGCTCGGTCGTGAAGCCGTCGAACGTCGTGGAGCGCGGCGCGTCATTGGTCGGGACGGCGAGGTAGTCGAGCTGCGCGGATCCGGCCCATCGCCATTCGCCGCCGACTGCCGCCCCCATCGCAAACAGGGTTGCGGCGATAATCGCGGCGATCCAGGGCAGCAAGCGGCTTTGCATCGGTGTCTTCTCGGCGGCCGTAGCCGTCAGTTGTCCAGCGCCCCTTCGGCGATCCAGTCGTGAATGAGCATGACCTGCGTGACGCTCAAGGGCGGTCCAATCAGCGGCATCCGGCTACCCGACGGTGGTGTGGCCCCGACTTTTTGCAGCAGGCGACTTCCACACGGCTCGCCGGGCACCACGATATCCGCAGCGCTGTTGGCTCCGCCCGCCATGGTCGACGACCAGCTGGTCAAGTTGAGCCCCCCCTGCTGAAACCCGTATGGCGCTTCACCTTTCGGATCGTGGCACGGCACGCACGTCTTGTTGGTCTTGAAGATCCCCTCGAGGATGTCTCTGTCGAAGCTCACGGTCTGGTCGGGATTCGAGTCGCGATTGCGGCACCGATCGGTCAGCGGCGGCCCCAACTCCGGAACGAAATTGTCGCTGCATGCGGGCGGGACGCTCAGCAAGACGAGCGCAGCAAGCACCACCATCGCGCATTTGCCCGATCGCCCTGTCATGGCGTAAACCTCAGGGCGAACGAGACCTCGACGATGCCCGTATCGGGCAAGTCGCGACTGCGGATCTTGCGGGCGTGGACTTTGATGCACGACGCCAGTCCTGGAGGACCACCGGCTGCTTTCACCGCGCCGGCGCTACCATCTTCGTCGATCTCAAGGCTGACCTTGACGATGGTCGACGGCTTGGCCCACTTCGCGGCGGAAGCGGCCTTCTTGTAGCAGGTCTTGGCGGCGGCAGGCAGTCGTCTGAGCGCGGATTTGAGGGCGTTCTTGGATAGCGAACCCCGCTGCTTGAGGCCTTCGAGTTTGACCGCGGCGTCGAAGTTGAGCGCTTTGGGCGGCGGTGCTGGAGCCGGCTTGGGCTCGACCTTTGCGGCGATGGTTGGCCGTGGCGATGGTGGCGGCGGCGATGGTGGCGGCGGCGATGGCGGCGGCGGGGCTGGTGGCGGCGAGGCGGGCTTGGCGACCGGCACGGGCTTGTCCGCGGTGGGTTCGGTCGAGGGCGTCGCGTCGCTCTCCGCCTTGTGTGCAGCGCGCTCCTTTTGACGTTCTGCGCGGCGACGTTTGCGGGCTTCAGCGGCCTTGCGCTTGGCTTCGTCGTCTTTGAGCGTGTCCGTCGCTGCGGGCTTGGCTGCGGGCTTGGCTGCGGGCTTGGCTGCGGGCTGCTCGGCTGCCGATGGCGGTGCTTCGACCTTCGCGATAGCGGCGGCACCTGCCTTCGTTGCGCCCGGCTCATCGCTGGCGGCGGGGGCCGTGGCTGCTTCAGCTTGTTTGTCGGGCTCTTGCTGCGCGGGTTCGGTTGCTGTCTTGGGAGTTTCGGCGCCTCCAGCTGCCGGTGGCGCGCCTGCTGCTGCCCCCGCTACCGCAGCGCCCGTTGCGGCTCCAAATTGCGCGTTGTCGCCTTTGCCGCTGAGCATGAACACGACGCCACCAAGGATCAGGGCCGCCACCGCAAGCGCGGCAAAAACGACGCCCTTCTTGCCGGATTTTTCGGCGTCGCCCGCTTCCGTCTCTTCGCCGCGATGACGGATCTTGATGTCGGAGCCGCTGGGCATCGCGAGCGTGCCGGGATCGGCTGGCAATCCGTCGATCATCGTCTCGGCGCTTGAGATCGTGATGCGCTTGTTGCCGCGTCGGGTCGCGCCGCGGACCTGGCGCCCGTCCGGTGAAATCGTCGTCAGCGGCACCTGGCCCGTCGCCGACAACATGGTCGCCCCGACGGCCTCTCGCAGGGCGTTTCGGAACTCGCGCGCAGACTGGTAGCGGTCGTTCGGATCCTTGCCCATCGCCTTGAGGATCACCGCTTCCATGTCCGGGCTGAGGTCCTCGCGCACCGAACGCGGCGCGGGCGGTGGTTCCGAGACGTGTTTGTAGATGATGGCGAGCGCGTTATCGCCCGAAAACGGCGTGATGCCGGTCGCCATGCGGTAGAGGATGACGCCGCACGAGTACAGGTCCGAGCGCGAATCGAGCTTCTGGCCGCGCCCCTGTTCGGGCGACATGTATTGCGGCGTGCCCGAGACAGAGCCCGCGTTGGTCAGGGTCTCAAAACCGCCGGACGGGTCATTGATCTTGGCGATTCCGAAGTCGCAGACCTTCGCCGATTCGATGGTATGGCCCTCGTCGTCGATGGTGGTCGTGATGACGATGTTGTCGGGCTTGAGGTCGCGATGAATGATGCCTTCGTCGTGGGCTCGGGCGAGGGCGCTGAGCGCCTGGATCATCAACCCAGCGAGCCGCTTTTCATCGAGCGCGCCTTCGGTGTTGATGAGCTTGCCGAGCGAGACCCCCTCGAGGAACTCCATCACGATGTAGAAGAACTCTCCTTCCTGGCCGAAGTCGAGGATCTTCATGCTGTGCGGGTGGTCGATGCGCGACGCCGCCAACGCTTCCCGTCGAAACCGCTCAGCGGCCTCGGGCTGCTGCATCATCGCAGGGTTCAAGACCTTGATGGCGACGCGGCGCTGCAGCGGGATGTGTTCGGCGAGATAGACGTCGCCCATGGCACCACGGCCGATCAACTCGCCGACAGCGTACTTGCCGTCCGCAAGCTGCCTTCCGCTGAGTTCGTCGTTGGGCGCGTTGGACGCAGGAGACATCGGCCAAAGTCTGGCCGAAAAGCGTCGCTGTGGCCAGCGGATGCACGCCCGAAAACGATGCGGTCCCCGCACGGCAAATCCAACGGAACCGCCGCCAGCGAGACCCATGTCAGGGCCGACCGGAAGCGATCAGGTGCCGTACTTGACCGTGCAACTAGGCCCGATTGGAAGTCGCTGACTGAGCGATAACCCGGGTCCGGGCCACCCGA
>CAZLMW010000128.1:0-22027 GCA_964560875.1 uncultured Enterobacteriaceae bacterium | reverse complement strand
TTTGCGCATCGCGTGTTTGCGCATCGCGTGTTTGCGCATCGCGTGTTTGCGCATCGCGTGTTTGTTCATCGCCTACGGCCGCTCGTACACGCTCAGAATCGGCACGCCTTCGAGACTTGATCGCATGACGGGGGCGGCGACGCGGTAGTCGCGCATCACATCCAACTCGTAGTCGTCGTGGTCTTTTTGGTGGTGGAAGAAGCCGTGCGTCGTCCCGGACGGGTGACTCGCGTACGACAGGTCGCGCCGAAACCAGCCTTCCCGCTGGTACATCATGAACGCACCCCAGGCGCACTTGTGAAACCAAATCCGCGCGTGCAGTGGCGCCCGCTTGTTCACCTCCGCGAGCCCGTCGCGGGTCGATCCACCCCAGAATTGGCGCTGCATCCCGGCTTCGGCAGCCCCTGGCGCGCCACCGATGAGCTCATTGTAGTAAACGCTTCCATGCGGGTGGGCTTGCCAGGTCGCGTTCGCCGCCGGCAGCGCGAGCATGATCGCGATCACCCAAGCACCCGCGGTCGCAGCGAGTTTCGGCAGATCCAACCCTGCCGCCGCTGTTCGCCATGCCCAGTGCGCACCCAGCCCCGCGAGCAGCAACATGAACGGATAGCTTGGCATCCAGTGCTTGATGCCTCCGAAAATCGGCGTGTCCGGCATCGAAATCAGGACCGTCGGCCATAGCGCCGCGACGACAACAAGCCGCCACCAGCCACGTCGCTCGCTTGCATCCGGGTCGTTGAGAGGATCCCGCGGCTCAGCCCCCCGCAACACCCGCCAGTGCCAGGCTCCGATCGAGGCGATCAAGACCACTGTCCCGACCACGCAGGCCGCCAACAAGCCGATGGGCCATGTCAACGCCGTCATCACCCACGGAAACCCCCACGGGAACGGCGCAAACGCGAGCACCTGCCCGAAATAGGTCTGCATGTAGTGCTCGTGGGCGAGGTGAAACTCGAGCCACCGCAGGAAGTTGTCCAGCGTGTCGAACCACAGCAACGGCCACCCCGCGACCAGCATCAGCAAGCCCACCGGCAGCATCGCAAACCACGCCTTGGGCAAACCCGGCAACGTCAGCGCACGCCCGGGGGATGCCACGACCAGCACCGCGAGCGCCAGGCCAACACCGGGATGAATCATCGCACCCGCCACCAGCGCCGCCATCGCACCAACGACCCACGCGACGCCCTTGAGACCAGCCGGCCACCGAAGCAGAAACCGCCCTTCGGCCAGTCCATCCCAGGCCCAATGACCGATGAATGCGATGGGCAAAACCGCTGCGTTGTGCTTGGCCAGCAGCCCAAATCCCCACACCACCGCCACGATCCCGACCCAAAGCCGGCTCGATAAGGACCGCTGGTAGGCAAACGTTGCCGCCACCAACAACGCACAAATCGTCATATCGAAGACCGCGAGGTGGGCGTGCCAAAACGGGCGCGGCAGAGCCAGGAAGCCGAGCCCCACGACCACGGCGAATGGGATCGGCAAGGGTTGAGCCGCCGAGGGTGAGAGGAAGAATCCACGCGCCGCCAGGAATAAGAGCGCCACGATCAGGGCGGCTGCTACTGCGCCCGGAAAACGCATCGCCGCCGACTCGGTGAGCGTGTACATCGCGCGATTCTCGACCGCTTCACATCCCGTTCGCTGGATCACCCCGTCGTCTCGCGGCCCCGCCGATCCACACAGCGCTCGCAGCGCGTCGGCCCGACCGCCTTCCTTGACGTCCAGTTTCGCGTTGAATCGGTGAAATCGAACCTTCGCCCGCCACCGATCCCGCTCCACAACCGTGCCGACAGCCAGCTCACGCCCGCCGATGTCCGGGGGTTTGCCCACGACCTGGGGCCTCAAGAGCGTCACCGAAGCGCCCTCATCAAAGCCATGAGCGGCGCCAAGCCCCGTTATCGAAGCAGCGAGCACACCGTCGTCGCGCGCCTTGTTTTCTGCCTTCTTGCGCTGCTTACCTTCATCGGGCCCGGGTTCATCGGGTTTGGCGACCCGTATGCTGCTGATCGGGCGGAGTTTTCGACCCAAGAGACGCCACGACCAGCCCATCAGCATCTTGTGCAACGGCGGGTGTTCGTTGTTGTTTCGCCAGGTATCGAGCACCTCTTCGCGGGTCAACGCTTCTTCGCGGTCCGGGCCGCCCTTTTCGACGCGCACAAACCAGTTCTGGTAGGTCTCGGCGTGGCGGAAATAAAACGCCTCGTCCCGCACAAACCCCATGTCGTAGGTGGAGACGACGACGCTCAGCGCCACCGCAAACAGCGCCGCAGCGACCACCAGATCGCCCCACGTTCGACGCTTGCCGTCGTGGGTCATGACGGGGGTTCCCGGTTACTGCTTGGGGCCGGCGACGAGGCCGTACTTACGAGCCAGCCGACGGAAGTGCTTGCGGTCGACCGCAGCTTCGCGTGCAGCCTGGCTCAGGTTGCCGCCGTGCTTGGTCAGGAGCGACTCGAGATACTCCTTCTCAAACGCGCTGAGCCACTGCTCTTTGGCGTCCTTGAACGAGATGTCGGCGCGCACATGGACGGTCGGTGCCCGCGCGGGTTCGGTCGCCTGGCCCTTGTCGGCACGCCGTCGCAGCTTCACCCCGGCGATGTGGTCGGGCAGGTCTTCGAGCTGCACAAACTCGCCGTCGGCAAACGAACAAGCGCGTTCGACAACGTTGGTGAGCTCGCGCACGTTGCCGGGCCAGTCGTAGCGCATCAGGGCTTCGAGCGCGTCGGTCGTGATGCCCTTGACCCGCTGACCGTCCGGGGTCTTGTTGAAGCCGCCGATCTTGAGGATGTGGCGCACCAGCAGCGGGATATCTTCGCGCCGCTCGCGCAGCGGGGGCAGGTGCAGGCGCACAACGGACAGGCGATAGAAGAGATCCTCGCGGAACCGACCGGCTTTGACCTCTTCGGACAAGTCACGGTTGGTCGCCGCGATAACCCGCACGTCGATCTTGATGGGGCGATTGCCACCCACCCTTCGGATCTCGCGTTGTTCGAGCGCGCGCAGCAGCTTGGGTTGCAGGTCGAGGGCCAATTCGCCGATCTCGTCGAGGAAGATCGTGCCGCCGTGGGCCATCTCGAACAGACCCTGTCGCGAGCTCAAGGCGCCGGTGAACGACCCTTTCTCGTGACCAAACAGCTCGGACTCGATGAGGTTTTCTTGCACGGCGCCGCAGTCGAAGACGATGAATGTGTTGTTCGCGCGGCTGCTGTACTGGTGAACGGTGCGCGCGACGACTTCCTTGCCGGTGCCGGTCTCGCCCTCGACGACGACGGTGACGCCGGTTGGTGCGATCTTTTCGACCACGGAGAACACGCGCCGCATCTGTTCGGACTTGCCGACGATCGGGCCGAGCGACTCGCGCTGACTCGGGGTGATCTCGACCCGCTCACTGAGCACCGAGAAGCGCAACTGCGAGGAGCCCAGGCGGAGCGTGCAACCGCTCTTGAGGTACGCCACGCGGATCTTCACGTGATTGACCCAGCTGCCGTTGGTGCTGCCGAGGTCCTCGATCAGCCAATCATCGCCCTCTTGGAAGATGCGGGCGTGTTCGCGGCTGGCCTTTTCGTCGTCGAGGACAAGGTCGTTGTCGTCGGACGCCCCAAGCGTGACGGTCGACTGGTCGAAAATGTACTCAGCGACGGAGCCATCCAGGCCCAATCGGACCAGCTTGCAGCGACGCAGTGTTACGGAAGTAGCGAGCAGATCGGTCATGGTGCCGCGGAGTCTAGTCCCCTGATCCGGTGGGGTCAACGCACCCCAGAACGCCGATGATCGCGCCGGCCGTCAAGGCGAACAGACGCCCTTGGTATCGCATTTGTCGCCCTTCGGACCGCATACCAGCTTGGAAGCCGTCGGTGACGACTTGCAGCCGCTCGCAGGGATGCATTGGTCGGCGGTGCAGGTCTTCTTGTCGTCGCACTTGTCCGCCGAGAGGCCAAGGCATTTGCCGGCCGCCGCGCAGGTCTTGTGGCCAAACCACGTCATCCGCCCAAGCCAGATCTTGTCGCCCTCGACGCCGGCGAAACGTACGCCGTCTCCGTCGTCGAACATGGCGCCGATGCTGTTCGCGATACTCTCTGGATAGGTCTGCTGCCAGTTCGCGACGCCCCAGGGGCCGATGCTCACGAGCGACGCTTGCGCGGGCTTGTCGTTGCCTCGGATGCCGAGCAGCACACGATCGTTGTTGCCGGCGAGAGACGAGACGATCGCGCCGGGGAGCAGCTCGCCGCCCGCCCTGAGCAGGTCGCCACTGGCGACAAAGCCACCCTTGTTGTCGAACGTCGCCCACACGCCTTGCATCTTGGCCGCGGTGGGTCGATTGCCGCCGAGGAGGAAACCACCGTTGGACCGAGGAGCGACGACCGAGGCGAACGCTTCGAATCCGGGTACGGGGCTTGCCTGTTTGGCGGTGCCATTCGCGCTGACCCACAGCAACCCGAAGTTGTTCTGGCCGCCGGCAACCGTGGTGTTAAGCGCGCCGCCGGTGGTGCCGTTGGGATGCGCGGCAACCGCCACGACAGAGTCAGATGAGCCGCCTGTGTAGTCTTGGACCCACGTGCCGACGGCGGACTTGCCGTCCTTGCCGACCAGCGCAATCCAAGCCCGCGGCTTGCCGCTGAATTCGCCTTCGCCGCCGAGTACAAAGCCGCCCTTGACGCGCTCGATCGCGTACAGACGACCGTTCGGGGTGCCGATTGGATCGAGCTTGCGCTTGACCGCGCCGGTCGCGTCACGCCACTGCATGAGCGCACGTGGGCCGTTGGAAGGCTCCTCACCGACAACGACCCACGGGTGATCGTGCCCGAACGCGGCGTCGTTGAAATACGTTTTCCCCTTGCCACCGTCGTAAGTCTGTAGCCACTTGTTCTGGCCATTGCCGTCGAAGAGTGCGACGAGACCATGCTTTTCAGCGCCATCGTCGACTGTCGCAGCAACGAAAGTCTGGCCCTGGGCATCGATGGCAATGCCATGCAGCGACGTGCCGATGGCCTTGGGATGGGAGAAGAGTTTTTCGAAATGACGCGGGATCTCGGCGCACGCGCCGGATTTGCACTCTCCGTTGCCGGTGCACGGGTCACCATCGTCGCAGCTGATCCCGTCGGCGGCAGCGACGTGCTGGCAGCCCTTCTTCGCGTCACACGAGTCCGTGGTGCACACGTTTCCGTCGTCACACTTGGCCGTGAGGACCTTGGCTGAGCAGGTCTTGTTGGCGCAGGCCGAAATCGTGCAAGCGCTGCCGTCGGCGCAGACCGTGCCGCTCTTCTTGATCGGCCGGGAGCACTTGCCGTTGATGCACATCGAGTCGGTGCAAGGGTCGGTATCACCGCAGACCGCAAAGGTGTTGTTCACGCAGGCCCTGCTGATTTTGCAGTCCCGCGAAAACCAGCGGTCGGTGAGCAGCAACCTGGCGTTGTAGCCCGGCGCCTTGAATCCCCAACCTGCCATCGCCCAGCCCACGCCGGGGACGTGCGTGGCGGCGACAAGCGTCGTGCGATCGGTCATGACGAGGGTCATCGCGCGCAGATCGCCCAGACCGGCCTGCCAGAGCTTCGCGCGACCCTTGGTGTTCTTGGGCGGCTCAACGGTGTCACCAAAGCGACCGACCTGCGCTACGTAGCCCTCCGGATCGACCGCGAGACCGAAGACAGCGTGACTCTTGCCCGTGCTCGTGGCGGCGGGCATCAATCCGAACCCGCCGCCGACACCGACGGTCGCGATGAGCTCGGTGGCATTTTTGCCGATATGGCCGAGGAGCCCACCAACGACAGCGCCGTTTTCGATCGGGGCGATCGCACGCAGTTGCCCTTCTTGAGCGTAGACATGGTCGATGACGACCTTGCCGTTGTGGTCGATCCGAACGAACCAGGGCCGATGCTTCGCGCCCGAAACGCTGCTGCCGACCGCGTAGAAGTTGTCGGCGGCGGCGATAACGTCGTGCAAGCGGTCATCGCCCGGGCCTCCTACGCGGACGTCATGGGCGACTTGGCCGCTTTTCGTGTCGAACAAGACGACCATCCCATCCGAACCACCCTGTGTGCCGGCGTCGTTTCGCACGCCGACTGCCGCGCCAAGCTGATTGCGCACCGCCACCGCGTCAAACTCGCCCTTCTTGCCCTTGTTGAACGGCACGAGCTTGTCCAGATCACCGTTGGATGCCAGCAGCCACAGCCCCGCTTTGGTCCCCCCGGTAGACGTCTGACCCACGGCCACGAGCGCCTGGTTGTCGCGCTCAGCGATCCCGTTGATGGCCCCCGGGTCGCCACCGATCGGGCCGGGGTCTAGCGGCTTGCCGCCGCCGTCGTAGCGCGAGATCCACGGTCGTGTCGCCGTCTTGCCGTTGTCAGCGACGCCGACCATGACGATCCTCCCGTCCGTCTGCGCGAGCACGTCTGTGGGGCGGACATTGTTGGCGATGGCCTCCCAAACCCGGTCGCGACCGCTACACGCACTATTGCCGTTGCAGCGATCCCCGAAAGTGCAGGGCTTGCCATCGTCGCAGTCGGTACCCGCCTTGATCGTCGCATGGACACAAGCGCCCTTGCCGTTGCAGTGGTCTGTCGTACACGGTTTGGAGTCGACGCAGGCGCTGCCCTTGGTGAAGCACGCGTTGGACGCCGCGCACGAGTCGTTGCCAAAAAGGTCCAAGCGACGGGCGACGCCGCGGGTCGCGCTGGCGGATGACCCGACAGAACCGGCCATGAACAGCTTGCTATCGCCTATCGCGAGCGCCCCAAGGAACTGCAGCTTGGCGCCTTTCTCCAGGGTGACGAGGCGATCGATGATCGGCGTCAGGCCGATATCGTAAATGGCCAACCGGGCGGTCGATGACGCGCCGTCCTTGGACGCGTTGTGGCCGACGAAGAGCCGGCTGTCGTGCCGCAAGAGCGCGCCGACTTGCCCCGCTGACGTTGGGAAGGGCTTGTCCTCGAATCGTTTGGTCTGGTCGGGATTAAGCCCCACGATCCACACCGTTCCGACGCCGCCGGCAGCGTCCGCAGAACCGCCGATAATGACGCCGCCATCGGGCAACGCGATCACCTCGCGGAACCTGTCGTCCTTGCTGCCGCCAAATACCTTCTCGCCGAACAACGGCCCGTGGCTGTGTCCAAAGAGGACCCACCCTTCACCGCCGACTTTGGTCCCCTTCACCACGGTCTCACCGACCGCGACGTAGCCTCCGCCAGGCAGCGCATCGATTCCCCAGAGCTCTTGGTCGCCGGAGCGCTGAATCACACCGCCGTTGATCTCCTTGCCGTCCTTGCCGAGCCGCACCAGCCACGCGTCGGAGTCGCCGCCGGATTTTGTAATCTTGGCCCCGCACGCTACGGCGACGCCTTGGACGATCGCCACCGACGACAGCTCGCCGTGAACCCCACCGGTCAGCACCTGGCTCGACGACGTCTTTTTGTCGAAGTCGGCGATGCCGACAAACCCGTTTGCCTTGGCTGCTGGGCCCGCTGCCCCCACCGCGAAGACCTTTCCGCCGTAGACCGTGACCGCACCAAATCGGCTTGCGCCGCCGGCGACTTTGGCGAATTTGACCCCATGGAGGCGCTTTCCTGTCGCGGTGTCGAGGCGCTCCATGGTCGGCGTGGTCGCGTTGCCGGTGCCGAGTGTGCCGACGACGGCAAGGGAGCCGTTGGCAAGGTCGATCGCAGCCGTAAAACCACCTCCCGCCTGGTCGGTCTTGTATGCCCACAGCGCCTCGGCTCCAGCCTTGCACGCGCCGCCCTGGCAGCTGTCGTTCGCGCTGCACACGAGCCCGTCGTCGCACACGTTGGCGTTGTTCTTGAACAGGCAGCCGGTCTTGGACTCGCAGGAGTCGTCGGTGCAGGCGTTTGCGTCGTTGCAGGTGATCGCCGAACCTGCGGCGCAGGATCCGCCTACGCACGTTCCCAGCGCGGTGCACTTGTCGCCGTCGTCGCACTTCTGCGTGACGCCAGCATCGACTCCCGCACATTTGCCCGCCTTACAAACGTCTGATTTCGTGCACAACGCGCCGTCGTCGCAGCCTTGTCCTTCGTGCGCGGGTGTCACCACACAGGAACCCGTCTTCGGATCGCACACCGTGCCCGTGCAGGCGCCCGGCAGCGCGGTCGGACACGAAGCGATCGTGGACTGGTCGACCTGGCAGGACGGAATCTTCGTCGCCGGGTTGCAAAACAGCGTGCCGTTGCAGGCGTTGCCGTCGTCGAACTGGGCACAATCCGCCGCAACGCCGCACCAGCAGTCATTCGGCCCCGCTTTACATGTGCCTGCCTGGCAGCGATCGACGGTGCACGGGTAGCCATCGAGGTCGCACAGAGCGCCGTCCTTGGCATTTTGAGGCGCGCACTTGCCTGTTTTCGCATCGCAGGTCGATGGTTTGCACGTCGCGCCGCCCGAACAGGTCACCACCGTCTTGGGGTTGAGCAGACATTTGCCGGCCGCCACGTCGCAAAACAGCGTCCCGTTGCACGCGTCGCCGTCTTCGGCCTTGGCACAGTCGGCCGTTTCGGTGCATCCGCAGCGCTTGGGACCGGCCTTGCAAACACCCTTGGCGCACGTGTCGACGCCGGTGCAGTCGGTGCCGTCCGCCTCGCAAACGGTCCCGTCTTCGCGCTGTACGCCCGCGCATTCTCCTGTCTTGGGTTGGCACCTGGGCACGACGCAGCCGAGCTTGTCCACGGCCGGGCAGCGCTTGATGGTCGCGGGATTGGTGCGGCACACGCCCGCCTTCTTGTCGCAGTACAGGACGCCGTTGCAGAGGTCGCTGTCATCCACGGCGGCGCAGTCGGCGGTCTTGGTGCACGTGCACGTCAGTTTTCCGCCGGTGCACACCCCCTTCTTGCAGCGGGGTTTGTCGGTGCAAGGTTGGCCGTCGTCGCAGACGGTGCCCTCCTTGGCGAGCTCAACTGCGCAGGTGCCCGTCTTGGGTTTGCACGCGACGTGTTGACACGGGCCGTGTTGGATCGCGGAACAGCTGACGATCGTTGCTGGATTGAGCACGCAGCTCGCGCTCGCCTTGTGGCAGTAGAGCGTGCCGTTGCAGGCGTTGCCGTCCTCGAACTTCGCGCAGTCGGCCAGCTTGTTACACGCACAGGTAGCGCCCGCGATCGGTCCCGGTTCGCAGCTTCCTGCCTTGCAAACGTCCGCGGTACAGGCGTTGCCATCGACATCGCAGGCCGTCGCATCGGCTACCGGCATCATCGAGCAGGTCTTGTCTTTCGGATCGCAGATCGACTTGCGGCACGTCGTGTCGTCGAGCGTGCTGCAGGCGACGACCGAAGCGGGGTTGACCTTGCAGGCGAAGGGGAAGCCTTCCTTGTCGCAGTAGTGCTTGCCCTTACACGGGTTGGGGTCGTCGTGTTTTGCGCAGTCGGACGTCTTCTCGCAGCCGCAGAGTTGTTCGCCCGCCATACACGTCGACACCCCGTCGCCGCCGAGCTTGCACGCGTCCTTGGCGGTGCACTTCTTGCCGTCATCGCAAGCCTTTCCGTCCTTGTGATTGAAGTAGCGACACTTGCCGGTCTTGGGCTCGCAGGCGTTGTACTGACACGGGTTGCTGCTCGATGCGGTGCAGGTGTTCACGGTCCCCGGCTTGATCTCGCATGTGTGTGTCGCGACGTCGCAAAACAGCACGCCGTTGCACAAATCGCCGTCGTCTTTGTCCGCGCAGTCGGCCGTTGTTACGCATTCGCAGGTGTCGGCAGGGCACGAACCAGCGTCCGCTGCGTCGCCGCCATCGCCAGTCTCGATGTCGCCGGTCTTGATGTCACCGGTCTTGATGTCACCGGCCTGCACGTCGTCCGCAACGTCGGACGGGTCGCTGCCCGACGTTTCGTCCTTGGTCGGCTCATCGGTGCAGCCAAATAGACCCACGCAGAGCGCGGCGATGGCCGGCAGAAAGAGCGTGGTGATGCGCAACATGGCCGCTATCGTGCCGGTTTGGGCACCGCTCCGACAAGGAGTGTGCGGGTGTGCTCGAGGTCACAAGCCCTGCAGCACGCCCTTTTGGTGAAGCGCCGCGAAATCCATGGCCCAGGCCACCGCGACGTGAATGGTGACGCCGCCCCAGATGCTGCGGGTGTCGAGCGCGAGCACACCGAGCACGGTCCCGGCGATGATGGAGCCCAGGCATTCGGGCAGCGGCTTGCCGAAGTGGATCATGCAGTACGGGATGGCCATGACGAGCACCGCCATCGACCCCAGCTCTGCCGCGAAACCGCGCAGCATGAAGCCGCGGAAGAAGAACTCGAGGCAGAAGAACTGGATGCCGTAGGCCAATTCCCAGGTGAGCAGATCCACCCAGCCTGTCTGGTTCTTGTAGAAAGGGTACTGGGCAAGGAATTCGGGCGACGCCGAGAAGATCACGACCAGCGCGCCGACCGGTGCGAACAGCAGCGCATAGATCCACAGATGGCTCCAATAGCTGCGCGGCGCCAGGAAGTGATCGGAGAGCTTTTGGCCGAATACGATACGCACCACGGCGGCCGGCACGACGAAGTAGCACATGGCACACCCGCCGACCCACGAGCAGTTCACGAGCAGGCGGTGATAGCGGTAGAGAAGGTCCTTGAGCGACTCGGAAAACAGGCCACCGAACTCGCAAATGAGGGACGCGATGCCGGCCTGGATGTCGCGGTCCATCACGACGAAGCGCAGAAACGTCAGGCACAAGCAGACGGTCGCAAAGGTGACAAACGCCGCTTGCCGCGGGGTCAGGCGCCCGCAGTTCTTGCTGCGATAGTCCGCGTCGATGCGCCCCCACGGAGCCACGATCACGCCATGGAAAGCGCCGCGGAGGCCATCGTTTCTGTACATGTCGAGGAGTTCGCGCACGGGAGCGCGTACTTAGCCGCCGGGCCCCGCGTTGTCCAGCGAGGGGCAGGTCAGGCTGTGTCGCAGGCAGGTTGTCGGGGGTGCCGGGCCGTGCTTGTATGCCTGCCATGGCCAAGCCGACGTCCTCTAAGCCGCTCACAAAGCCTGCGCAGGCCGACCTTTTTGGTGCCCCGGCGCCCGCTGCGGAGAAGTCCGAGAGCGCGCCCAGGAAGCGAGCCGCGGCCAAGGGTGAGCGGAAGCCGAAAAAGCGTGCCAAGGCCAACAATGCGCCGACCCTTCCGCTACAACCCGAGCCCAGGCCGCAAGCCCAACGAACACAGCCCGAGCCTGTCGAGGAGCCTCCCGCGAAGGCGCCAGAGAAGCCTCGTCCGATCGCGAAACCGGCGGCAGAACCGAGCCCGCGACGGCAACCTCAGCCAAGAGCGCAGCGGGCGGGCGACGACTACGACGTGGACAGGAATCCGTTGATCGTTGGTTTGAATCCCGAACAAAAAAGGGCCGTCCTGCATGACAAGGGGCCGTTGCTCGTCTTGGCCGGAGCCGGTTCGGGCAAGACGCGCGTCATCACCCATCGCATCGCGTACCTGGTGCGACGCCGGCGGGTGCGTCCGTATCGGATCATGGCGGTCACGTTCTCGAACAAAGCCGCGGGGGAGATGCGTCATCGGATCGAAGAGCTTCTCGGCGAGGGCTCGGGCGATCTTTGGCTGGGCACCTTCCACTCCACCGGCGCGCGCCTCATGCGTTCGATCGCCGAACATGGCGGCATCGGGCGGTCGTTTTCGATCTACGACCGCGACGATCAGCTCAAGATGCTCAGCCGCGTGATGAAGGCGCTGGGCATCAGCGACAAGCAGTACAAGCCGCGCGCGGTCTCCAGCTACATCGATCGCGCCAAGAACGCTTGCCAGCTGCCGAGCGACCCGGAGCTGCCCCGAGACGGACCGCAAAACCGCAAGTTTGCGGAGATCTACGAGCGCTACGAAAAGGAGATGCGGCTGGCCGACGCGGTGGACTTTGGCGACCTGTTGATGCGGCCGGTGACCATCTTCGACGAGCAGCCCGCGCTCGCCCAGCATTGGGCCAAGCGTTTTGACCACATCCTGGTCGACGAGTTCCAGGACACCAACGAGGCCCAGTACCGGCTGCTCGAGCATCTCGCCAAGGCGCATGGCAACCTCTGCGTCGTCGGCGACGATGACCAATCGATCTATGCGTGGCGCGGGGCCCGGATCGCCAACATCATCGGCTTTCCCGACCGCCAGCAAGGCGCCAACGTCGTCAAGCTTGAGCGCAACTACCGCAGCACGCAGATCATCCTCAGCGCGTCGGGCGCCATTGTCGCGCGCAATCCAGGCCGCCACGACAAGACCCTCTGGACCGACGTCAAAGACGGCGCCAAGGTGCACTTGGCCGAGTGCAATAGCGACCGCGACGAGGCGGACTGGATCGCGCGCCGCGTCGAACAACTCCGATCCGATGTGAAGCTGTCGCAGATCGCCGTGTTCTACCGCACCAACGCCCAATCCCGCGTGCTCGAGGAGTCCATGGGGCGCTATCGGCTGCCCGCGGTGGTGGTCGGTGGGTTGCGCTTCTACGAGCGGGCCGAGGTCAAGGACCTGCTCGCTTACTGTCGGCTCGTCGTCAACCCGAAGGACTCCGCTTCGTGGCTCCGTGCCATCAACACACCGCGCCGCGGGATCGGAAAACGTACGGTCGATGTCGTCGATGAGCGCGCGCGGGCCCACGGCGTCTCGCTGCCCGAAGCCTGCGCGTCACTCGTCGCATCCGATCCGTCCAGCCGCGTCGGCCGCGCGTTGTCGCAGTTTGAAGACCTGATGGCGCGCATCCGCAAACACGTCGATGGCCTCTCGGCGGACCGGGCCGGCGCCGACATCTTGCAGATGAGTGGGCTGAAAAAGGCGCTGCAAGACGAAGGCACGTTGGAGTCCGAGACGCGCCTGGACAACCTCGGCGAGCTGCTCAGCGCGATGGGCGACTACGCGGACGAATCCCCCGATCCGTCGCTTACGGGGTTCCTGGAGCAGACCGCGCTCGTGGCCGACACCGACAAGCTCAAACCCGGTTCCGAGGCCGTATCCTTGATGACGATGCACTCGGCGAAGGGCCTCGAGTACGACGTCACGTTCGTCGCCGGGCTCGAGGACGGGTTGGTGCCCCACGTCAACAGCTTCGGCGAAGGCGGCGTGGAGGAGGAGCGGCGGCTGCTCTATGTCGCGATGACCCGGGCCCGTAAGCGGTTGCACCTTTCATGGGCGCGCACGCGGCGGCGATTTGGCGTCGATGAGTACAACTTGCGGTCGCCCTTTGTGAACGACATCCCGCCCGAAGTGCTCGACGCGCCCGGTGGGCAGACGCTCGGATCGTCGGGTGGCTTCGCGCGGATCAGGCCCGAACGCAGCTATTCATGGGGCGGCGGACAACGACGTTCCGGTGGCTGGGGCGGTGGCGGAGGCCAGCGACGTAGCTCCTCGTCCGTGGCACGTCTGCACGATCGACACGCCCGCAAGCGCGCGGTCGAAAAGGCGGCCGCAAATGAAGCCGAACGGGTGATCCAGCGCGACTCGGACGGCGATCTGGCGGCCGGCAGCTTCGTCATCCATGGCAGCTTCGGCCGCGGCCAGGTTGTCGACGTGTCCGGCTACGGGACGCAGGCCCGCGTGACAGTGCGCTTCGCGAGCGTGGGCACGAAAAAGGTCATCGCGCGCTTCCTCAAGCCCAGCAAATAGCCGCGCACCCGATTCGCGTGCACTGGTTGAAATTCCCCACTCGATGGCGAGATTGTCGCCAGACCCCAGATCTCATTTCGCCGTCCCCTTTGCCGCAGACCCGACCATGACAGACCGAACGAACGAAGTGCGCTATTTCGCAGGCGCCCGCGACGCCGCCGGATGCAACAGCGAGGCGATCGTCGTGCCCGCTGAGACAACCGTGGCTCAACTCCGCGAGCTGTTGCCCGGCGATCGGCAACGACTGCGCAACATCCTGCCGACCTGCCGCGTGGCGATCGACGACGACTTCGCCTTTGATCGCGACGTGATCCCCGCGGGCGCCGTGGTCTACATCCTGCCGCCGGTCAGCGGTGGCGCGGGCAGCTCGCCCAAAGCCGTCACCCCCCTGCGAGCGGAGTTGGTCGAGCGTCCTGTCGCTATCGGCGAAGCAAGTCAGCGCGTCAACACCCAAGGCGCGGGTGCCATCGCGACGTTCTGCGGGGTGGTCCGCGACCACAGCAAGGGTCGCGACGTTCGCTATCTCGACTACGAGGCCCACGCGCCGCTCGCGGTCAAGGAGATGCACCGCATCGCGACCGAGGCCGTCGCCAAACACGACCTGGTCGACGCCTTCGTCATCCACCGTATCGGTCACCTCGAGATCGGCGAGGTCGCGGTCGATATCGCCGCGTCGTCCGCCCACCGTGCCGAGTCGTTCGCGGGCTGCCGCTACATCATCGAAGAGCTCAAGCAGCGGGTGCCGATCTGGAAAAAAGAGACCGATACCGAGGGCAGCGAGTGGGTGTCGCAGGGCTCGTAGCAAATGCGGCCGAACGGTGACCCGATTCGCCGACCCTGCGCAAAAAACGACGCAAAACGCACTTTTGGGGGGGCCAAAACCGCGCCACGAGCCCACCAGGGCACCTCTGCTGCGTCTCGCCGGCCGGAAGGTAGGTAAATAGGGGGTCGACCCGATCTCGCCTTAGAATGCGTATTTCGCCTTCGGTGGACCAGAGCCTGTCCCTGAATTGCGCACAATCCGACCGGTTTGTCGCTGGGTTCTATTGCTGGTCCCGTAAGAGTTTGAAATAACTACTCTCTCACCGGCTACCCGGGGAGAGATGGCCCGCAGGGTCAGAGCAACCGTCTTCTTCGGAACTCCGTTAATCGGTGTTAATCAGCACGTTCGTCGGCCCTTCCGGCGCGACGGCCTGAACGGAGCCAGGGCGGCCGCCACTCCATCGTTGGAGGTAGAGCACGTCGGCCTGTCCCTGTCGTGGTGCGCCCGCCGCGTGAACGCCCGATAGCGTGCGCGCCAGCCCCCCTTTTTCCGCCAGCAGCGTGCTGGTGCGCGCGGTTGACGGTCGAATCCAGCGAATGCCACTCGCCATCGATATCCTCGGCCAGCTCCCGAAAAATTGCTGCCCACCGCCCGGTCCGCGACCAACGGTCGAATCGGTTGTACACGGTCTTCCATGGGCGGAAGTCCGATGGCAGGTCGCGCCAAGGCGCCCCCGTTCGCTGGATCCACAGCACCGCCTCAAGAGAATTCCGGTCATCACGACCGCGCCGGCCGGCGCCCCGCTGTCGCTCGATGACATCGGCCAGTTTCGTCCACTGACGAGCACCTGCGCCGAGGCGAAGCTCTGGCGCAGTCTGCCAGCGGCGCTCTACCCGTCGGGTCTGCCGGGCCAGGCGCCGGTCTCGCGCAGCGGCTTGTAGTAGTGCAGCCAGGCCTCGATCATCTGCTCGTAGGGGATGTCTTCGAAGGTGCCATAATCGTGCACGTATTCCATGAAGCGCCGGCCCTCGTCGCCGCCGTGTCGATCAAAGGGCTGAAAGATGGAGTCCTCGCGCCCATCGAATTCCAGCGGCGCAACGCCGAGGTTGTCGCAGAGGCCCTTGTTGAACGCAGGTGTGGCGGCGACCCATTTGCCATCGAGATGCAGCTCGACGTAGCCGTGAAAGACCAGCAGGTCCGTGCCCAGTTGAGCTTCCAGCGACGCGGTCCCGATATGATTGCGCACGTTGGCGAAATGCAGCTTGCTCGGGATTGCCACGGCCCTGGCGCTGGCGGCGAGAACGTTGGCCTTGTCGATGCAATGACCGCCGACCGATCGATCCCGCGTCAGCACATGGCTCGCCTTGAAGTATTGGCGGCCCGGCCGAACGTTCCACGGGCTGTAGCGCCACCCATCGCGGACGGCGTAGTACAACGCGACGGCGTTTTCGATGTCGCTGGCGTCGGATTGGGTGTGCTCTTTGGCGAACGCAATGACGGCGGGATGATCGCTGTCGACGAATTCGCCGGGGTCGCGGTAGGTTGGAGCCGGCATGGCGTGTCCGTTCCTCTATTTGGCCGGTTTCAAAGTGACGGTCTTACGCGCTGTCTTATACCCGCAAGCGCAGCAGACGTCGGGATTGTCCGCGCGCGGGTCTTTCGCCACGGTCACCGTGACCTCCGCGTGCTCATAACCATCAACGACGACCGTCATCGTGTAGCTGCCCGGCAAGGAGGTCGAGTCGCCGATCATGCACGTCGAGATCGTCTCGAACGTGTTGCACGTGGCTTGCAGGGTCCCCGAAACGGTCGCGTGCCCGAGCTTGCTGTTGTCCTGTGCACGCAACGTCAACACGATCGGCGATTGGCAAGGCCCGCATGCGATCCCCGCGCATTTGTCGATCGTCTCGCACCCAGACGCGATCAGGGTCGCCAGCAGCGTCGCGATCGCCGCAACCCATGCAACCGGGCGCTTCATGACTTGCCTCCGGCGTCGATCCAGAGCTTGTAGAGGACCCGACGCGCTTTGCCCGTCTGCTTGGCGATCGATCGTAGCGCTTCCCTGCGCGGCGTGCCCTCCTCGATAGCGGCTTTGATCAACTCGTCGGGGTCAGCAGCGCGGACCGGAGCGGCTTGTGTGGACCGGTCGACCTGGACGATCACGGCCGCTTCGCCGCGCAGGTACTCATCGACAAGCCCGTCGACAACAGCGGCAGGCGTGCCACGCACGTATCCTTCGTGGATCTTGGTCAGCTCCCGCGCGACCACCACGAACGACGACGGAGCCACCGCGCCAACATCGCTGACGAACGCCCGCAGGTCGCGACCGGGCACGTAGAATATGTGCGCGTGATCAGCGCCGCCGGGGCCCGACACAAGCCGATCGACCAGGGCGGTACGGCGCGCCGACGGCTTCTTGGCGACAAACCCCCAGAACGAAAACGTGGACGCGCTGGCTCCGGCGGCGGCGAACGCGACGGCGGCAGCGAAGGGGCCCGGAACCGAGACGACGGGCAGGTTCGCGTCATGCACAGCCGCGACAAGACGGGCGCCGGGGTCGCTCAGACAGGGGGTTCCGGCGTCGCTCACGAGCGCTGCGGACTGTCCGGACCGGAGGCGCTCGATAACCTCGCCGATGCGTTCGACCTCGTTGTGTTGGTGCAGCGACAGGCAATCGGTCGAGACCGCGAGGTGGCGCAAGAGCCCGCCTGTATGGCGGGTGTCTTCACAGAGCACGACGTCGACAGCGCCCAACATGCGGGCGGCCCGGGGGCTCAGGTCTTCGAGGTTGCCGATCGGTGTGGCGACGATAAAGAGCGTGCCTGCCACCGATTACGCCACGGGTTGTTCGACCACGGTGGCCTTGCTGCCGGCCTTCTCGTTCGGTTTGGCGGCGGCGTCGAGGCAGGCGCGCACAAAGCGAGAAAACAGGGGATGGGCGTCCGTCGGTCGGCTCTTGAATTCGGGGTGGAATTGGCAACCGATGTAGTAGGGGTGGCCGGGGATCTCGCACATTTCGACGAGTTTGCCGTCCGGTGACACGCCCGAAAACAACAGACCGTGTTCGCTCAGCTGGTCGCGGTAGTCGTTGTTCACTTCGAGGCGGTGGCGATGCCGTTCGCTGATCTCATCGGCGCCGTAGACCGACCGCGCCAACGAACCGGATGCGAGCGAGCATGGATAGGCGCCCAGACGCATGGTCGCGCCCTTATCGGTGACGCCGACCTGGTCGGGCATCAAGTCCACGACGGGGTGTGGCGTGTTCGGGTCGAATTCGGTCGAGTTGGCGCCCTTGAGGCCGGCAATATGACGCGCGTAGTCGATGACGGCGATCTGCATTCCGAGGCAGATTCCGAAGTAGGGCACACCGGTTTCTCGGGCGAACCGCGACGCGAGGATTTTGCCCTCGCCGCCTCGCTCACCGAACCCGCCGGGCACCAACACACCGTCGACATCGCCGAGCAGCGTGGCGGCGCCCTGCCGTTGGATCTCTTCGGCGTCGACGTAGACAAGGTCGACCTTGCAGTCGTTGGCCACGCCGCCGTGGACCAGCGCCTCGTGCAGCGACTTGTAGCTCTCCTTGAGCTCGACGTACTTGCCGACGATCCCGATCCGCGTCTGCCGGCTGGCGTTGAGGAACGTCCTGGCGACGCGAATCCAGCTGTCCAGGTTGGGGTCGGCGCTCCAGATGCCAAGCAGGTCGATGATCTGCTCGTCGAGGCCGTTGTCGTGCAGCTTCGCCGGCAAGTCGTAGATGCACTCGGCGTCGGGCGCCATGATCACGCAGTCCTTGTGGACGTTGCAGAAGAGGCTGATCTTGTCGCGCGTGGTCCGCTCAATCGGGTGATCGTGACGGCAGACGATGATGTCGGGCTGAATGCCGATCTCGCGCAACTTCTGAACGCTGTGCTGGGTGGGCTTGGTCTTCACCTCGCCGGCGGTCTTGATGTAGGGCAGCAGGGTCACGTGCACGTTGACCGCGTTGCCGCGTCCAGCGTCCAGACGCATTTGGCGAATCGCCTCGAGGAATGGCAGCGACTCGATATCACCGACCGTGCCGCCGATCTCCACGATGGCGATGTCGGCGCCCTCTGCGCCTTCCTTCACGCGCTGTTTGATCTCGTCGGTGATGTGCGGAATGACCTGCACCGTGCGACCGAGATACTCGCCCCGCCGCTCGCGCTGGATCACCGCGTCGTACACCTGGCCGGTGGTGAAGTTGTTGGCCTTGCGCATCGTCGCGGACGTGAAGCGCTCGTAGTGGCCGAGATCGAGATCCGTTTCAGCGCCGTCGTCGGTGACGAAGACCTCGCCGTGTTGGTACGGGCTCATCGTGCCCGGATCGACATTGATGTACGGGTCGAGCTTGAGGTTGGTCACCTTCAGGCCACGACTCTCGAGCAGCGCGCCCATGACGGCTGCTGTGAGACCCTTGCCGATCGACGAAACGACGCCGCCTGTCACAAAGATGTACTTGGTGGGTTTGCTGCGGATAGCCAAGGCCGCCTCCTGCGCATCGCTCGGGTCCGCGTGGCGTCTGGCAGACGTTGGCGAATGCGAACAAACGGAATTCGTTGGAGGGGCTCGGAGCCCGGGACGCGAATCTGGTGCACAGCTTGCAGAAAGTCAACGCGCGATTTTCGCCGTGACGGGCGCCACTATTTGCCGACGTACACGAAGAGATAACGCGGCCCGCTCAGGTTCTGGCCAAAGCAGTTCGCGACCTCCCACGGACACGACGGATGGTTGACGATGAGGTTGCCGAGCTTTTCGCTGCAGCCGATCTTGTCCACCCACCACGACTGCGCCGTATTCGGGTTGCCGCCGATGGCCGAGATCAGGTTCTTGCCGCCGAGATTCCAGTTGCTCTTGGTGATCTTGCCGGCCTGCGAGCCACCGGGGATGCCGTCGCGGAAGGGGTTGGCGTTGAGCTCGATCCAGCGAACCTTGCTCGGCGACGCCCCACACGCGATACGGATGCGATCCCAGCCGCTGATGCCGCAAGGAACCCCCCAACCGGGTGGCACATCGTTCTTGTTGGGCACGTCGAGAAAGCCCGAGCACTGCAACAGCTTGTCGCCGTAGAAGTTGGGGCCCTGCACACCTGAGAAGCCCACGATCGTAGGCGGACAGCCCTGGTCGCTGCCCGATTTACAGTCCTGGTCGACGAAGTCGCCGCAAACCTCCTGCGCGCCCGGATTGACGGTCGCGTTCTTGTCGTTGCAGTCACCGCCACCCTTCGGACAGCTCTTCGGGGTACCGAGCGTGGTCTTGGCCTTGTCGCAGAAGCCGTCGAAGTCCTTGTCGCAGCCCTCGTCGATCTGGTTGTTGCAGTCGTTATCCTTGTCGTCGCACACCTCCTTGGCGAAGGGGTGCACGGCGGCGTTTTCGTCGTTGCAGTCGTTGGCGCCGTTCTTGCACGCGGTCGGGAAGCCCACGATCTTGGCGCCCTTGACGCAGTAGCCGTCGTCATCGTCATCGCAGCCCTCGTCGATCTTGCCATCGCAGTCGTTGTCGACGTTGTCGCACACCTCGACGCTGGAATACTGCGGGTGCCAGGTTGCGTAGTCCTGGTTGGTGCACGGCTGCCACTTGCCTGCGATGCACGCCGTCAGCGGTTTCTTACTACCCTTGCAGGCGCCCTTCTGTTTTTCGCAAAGCTGCGGCGCGTCGAAATACATGTCGCCGTCCTTGCCGTCGGTCTTGCCGTCGCAGTCGTCATCCTTGCCGTTGCACAGCTCTTTGGCGCTGGGACCGACCTTTGGGTTGGTGTCGTCGCAGTCGCCGCCGCCCTTGGTGCACGACTTGGGTTTGCCGAGCGTCGCCATGTTCGCGTCGCAATAGTCGTCGCCATCGTCGTCGCAGCCCTCGTCGATCTTGTCGTCGCAGTCATTGTCCTTGCCGTCGCATATCTCGAGCCCAGCCTTGCCGGCCGCCACCGAACACATCGCGGACTTGCCATCGGCCGCGCAGATGAACTTGCCGGTCGCCTTGCACCCGCCGCTGCCGGGCGCACACGGTTTGCCGAGCTTGGCGAACGTCTCGTCGGTCTGGCCGCTGCAGTCGTCGTCCTTGCCATTGCACAGCTCGACCGCCTTGGGATGCACCGCCTTGCTCAAGTCGTCGCAGTCGCCGCCGCCCTTGGGGCAAGCCTTGGGGCCGCCAAACGTCTTGCGATCGTCGTCGCACCAGCCGTCGTTGTCCTTGTCACAGCCGTCATCAGTGCTGCCGTTGCAGTCGTTGTCGGCGTCATCGCAGTGTTCCTTACCGTTGGGATGCACGCTCTTGAGCTCGTCGTTGCAGTCGCCGCCGCCCTTGGGACACACCAACGGGAAGCCGACCGTCGCCTTGGTCGCGTTGCAGTAGCCGTCCTTGTCCGCGTCACAACCTTCGTCCGCCTTGCCCGAGCAGTCGTTGTCCTTGTCGTCGCACAGCTCCTTGGCCGCGTAAAAGGGGCTGTTCTTGCCGTACGTGTCCGCGTCACAGGGCTTCCATTTACCGCCCTGGCAGAGCACCGCCGCCTTCATCGCCCCCTTGCAGACACCGCCCTGCTTCTCGCAGCTCTGCGGATCATGGACCGGAAGCAGTGGGTCCGCGGCATCGACCAGCCCGTTGCAGTTGTCGTCGACGCCGTTGCACACCTCTTTTTGCCCGGGGTTGGTGCCCGCGTCCTTGTCCTTGCAGTCGCCGCCGCCTTTGATGCAGACCTTCGCGCCGGGGTCGACGAGCATCTTGGCGTCGCAGTAGCCGTCGTGATCGTCGTCGCAGCCCTCATCGGTCTCGCCGTCGCAGTCGTCGTCCTTGTCGTTGCATGCTTCGGGGCTGGGCGGTGTCCCGAGGCACTTTTCCTGGCCGCCGAAACACACCGGCGTTCCCGGGCACTTGCCGACCTTCGTGACGATCAAACAGCCTGCGCTTCCGTCGAGCTCATCGAGCTGGCCATCGCAGTCGTTGTCCTTGTTGTCGCACTTTTCGGACTCGGCATCCGCGGCGCTGCACGGTGACAGGCCGGTCTTGGCGCAGAACCGGTCGCCCGAACATGTGCCCAGCTTGTTCTTCTTGCGGCAGGTGGTCTTGGCGTTGTCGAGCGGCGGCACGAAGCGGTCTGTGCACACATCTTCGAGCTTGTCTGCGACACACTGCTGGGTCTTTTCGCCGGCCAGCGTCTGGCTCGTCTTGCAAGCGAAGCCGGTCGGACATTTCTGCCCCGATGAACAACCGCGGCCACAAAACGCCCCCTCATCCCCATACGAGACGCAACGGTCTTCCACACCGGTCAATGCAAAGCCGACCTTCTCCACGCAGTCGAGATCGGACATGCATGGCCGCCCGACGTTGGGCGAAATGTCGACGCACGCGAAAACGATGTCGGGCAGCTTTTTGACCTGGCGACAGGACCAGCCGTTGGGGCAAACCGTGTCCGACGAGCAGGTCATCGAGCAGATGAACTTGGCCCGGGTCGGGATGCAGACGTCCGAATAGCACTCGCTGTCCTTCGCGCACGGCCATCCGCACTCGCTGACCTGGGCTTTCTTCGGGTCGCACGGCGTCTCTTGCTCGCCGGTATCACCCGGGTCGGTGATGGTGTTGCCCGCGTCGTCGTCGCCAACGTCGTCGGCTTCGCTGCCTGTGTCGACGTTGTCTGCGCCAGTGTCAGGTTTGAAAACGCCCACGTCGCTGACGTCGGCGGCCG
>CAZLMW010000127.1:4548-22176 GCA_964560875.1 uncultured Enterobacteriaceae bacterium | reverse complement strand
TCACGCAGGAAAAGAAAGAGCAGGTCATCCTCGAAGAGCTCGTCCACGTCAAGCAGATGGCGGGTGGCAAGGGCGGTCGATCCGGCGTCTCCAGCGTCGCTGACAAGGCCGAGAAGGGCGCGAAAGCGGCGGCCCAGCGCATCCAGGACGGGGCGCGCGGCGTCAGCATCCAGCACGACGACGAGCGGCGCGCGATCTACCGCAATGAATCGACCAGCGAAGGCGGCTCCGGCGCGACGTTCCCCGAGCACGTAACTGTCAGCCTCGGCGGCCGCAGCGTCACGATCAACCTGCCCGCCGATCAGCCGGTCGAGGCGTCCAAGCTCGTCACGCTGCCGTCGATGAGCGTTCCGGGTCTCGAGCTCAGCCGCAACGCGACGCTGTTCTTTAACACGACGACAGGTCGTTTCACCGGCGGCCGCACGAGCGGGACAATCGGTGTCGGCGAAACGCTGAGCAGCGACAGCCGCGACATCCGCATCGACTCGACCGGCAACATGACCGGCACCTTCCAGGACGCAGACCTCAAGGTCGGTGAGCTCATCGATGCGCACATCGACGCGAGCGTCGGCGCCAAGGGAGTCACCGCGCAGGGCAACATCGGTGTCGCGGATCTGAAGGGTGACAAGCTCAGTCAATGGCTCAAGGGCGGGCAGTTGGCCGTCTCCGTCAACCCGCAAGGGACGACGACCGCGAGCGGCAACCTCGACATGGAGGTCAGCCCCTTCCAGCAAGGCACCCTCGCTGCCCACATCGAGGACAACCAGCTCGCCGGTATCCTCAGCATCAACCAGACCGCCAACATCGACCTCGGCCCGTCCGCCAAGCTCGGCACCGGCAAGCTGTCCGGCATCTTGACCGAGTCGCGCAGCCTCGAGATCGAAGGCCAACTCGCGCTCACTGTGATCCCGCTGCCCGAGGGCAAGGGATCGGCCAACATCAGCTGGGAAGGCGAGTCGCAGAAGATCTCGGGCAACGCCACCTTCGCGTTCGAGGGCGAAAACCGCGTCAACAACACGACGTTTTCCGCCTCGAAGCTCACCGGATCCATCGCGGAGTCAGTGCTCAACCGGCTCGACGGCAGCGGCCACGCGGTCTACGACAACCTGTTCGAAGGCGACTGGGCCGGCGGCGGCATCACGCTCCAGGAACGACAGGCCGACTACACGTTGCAGGGCGGGCTCAAAGAAGAGATCGATCGCAGCCCCGTCAAAGTCTGGGGCGGCGCGCTGACGATCCAGGTCGCGCAGAACGAGCTGCAAAGCACGTCGGGCAACACCGAGTTTTCGCTTGCCGACTTCATGACAGGCACCGCGGTGCTCGAGGCCGGGACCAGCCGCGACAACATCAACGCAACAGCGACCGCCAAGCTCAACAGCCCCAAGGTGTTCGACGAGCTCAAGCTCAGCGAAGGCGCCGCGGTCGTCAAAGTCCGTGGCACGGACGTGCAGATTGTCAGCGGCCACGTCGACATGGATTTCCGCAATGGTGTCGCGGTCGGCAAGCTCGATCTCGCCGCGTCGGAGCGATGGGATCAGCTGTCCGGACACGGCCAGGCCAACATCCGCGCCGGTGAGGTGTGGGGCGGGCTCGCCATCAAGAAGGGCCACGTCGATATCGATGTGCGCAACAACCGCCTGACGACCGCGCGCGGTCACGCCAAATTCGAGACCAAGAACGAGTTCGGCGGCAACCTCAGCTTCGACGCGACCGACAACTTTGCGGTCCTCAGCGGCACAGCGCAGGCGTGGCTGACGAAGACCCGTACGATCGGCAACGTGAGCACGGTCGCCGACGCGGAAAAACAGTTCACGGCGAAGATCGAGAACAGCGAGTTGACGCAGTTCAAGGGCCCGATCCAGTGGACTCACGAGAAGTTCAAGGGCCAGGTCAACGTCACATCGTGGCTCACCCACCTCAACCAGCTGACTGGCACCGGCCCAACGGACGTCAAGGCGCCGTTTGCGATCGGCACCCTCACGGGCAGCAACCTGACGGCGCAGCCGGGTAGCAAGCTCACCGGCCACTTCAACAGCGGCCTGTTTAACGGCGTGAGTGGAACCGTGAACTGGAAGTGGCACCAATGGCTGGCGGGAACGGCCTCCATCGACACGCCGTCGCCTTCCATTGATGTCGGACACCTCTCGGGCAACCTGGCCGCGGGCGTCATCGCCCCACACGTTCTCAACAGCAAGATCTCGCTGGCGCCCAGCCCGCTGGGTTCACTGACAGTCAAGCTCACCGACGGTTCGCCTTCGCATTACAAGGGTAAGGTCAACTTCACGTACCGCGACTTCGCCAAGGGCACGGTCAACGTGCAGGGCGAGATGCTCGACTTCAACTCGCTCGCCGGTGACTCGTCGCTGACGGTGTATGCGAACAAGGCGATTTCGGCGCAGAAGGGCATGGTCCTCAACGAAGGCGGCAAGCTGGCCGTCACCGTGCAGGACACCGACATCCGCGACTTCACCGGCCCGGCGAGCTTCACGTTCGGCGAGTGGATGAAGGGCACGGTTCAGGCGGAAGCAGGATCGTCATTTGACCAGGGAATCACCGGTCTCGGCACCGGCACACTGCTCAAGACGCCGACACCACAGGAAGGCAAGAAAGTCCGCATGACCAACGGCGGCACCGCCAAGGTCCAGTTCAACGTCGGGGTCGAGCCCATCGCGTTTGAGTCGGGCAGCGTGCTGAGCTGGAAGTACGACGAAGGCGACTGGCTCGAAGGCGTCATGACGATGTCTCAGCAGCAGCCATTTGGACGAATTACCGGTAACTCGCCGGCGATCGTGATGAACGAAAAGCTGCTCCCCGGCAGCAATCCGGCGCTCTCGCTCCTCCCGAGCGAAGGTCTCACCGTCAAGTTCAACGCCAACACCGTCGCCAACTTCAAGGGCGCGGTCGACGCGCGGCTGGACGAATGGGCGAAGGGCCGGCTGACCATCGATGGCACCGCGGCGCCAAACATCTTCAACGGCTCGCTGGTCGGTCCGCTCGCGGGCATCAAACGCGTCGAGGGGACGCAGCTGTCATTCATCGAAGGCGGCGCGGCGACGATCAAGGTCAACCAGAATCGCGCCACCAAGATCTCCGGCACGATTCCGTTCATGTTCGGCGAGGGCGACTGGCTGCAGGGTATCGCCAACGTCGAAACTCCGAGCGCGCTCCGTTCGATCTCGGCGCCGTTCGACCAGGGCCAGGTGCGCGCGTCCGGCAAGGACTTCGGCGGCGGCTGGAAGCTGCATCCCGGCGGCACCATCAACGGCCAGATCAACAACAACGACATCCAGAAGATCGCGGGCGCGGTCAACTTCGGCTACTCCGAGGCCGGCAAGGAATGGGTCAAGGGCGCCCTGACCGTCAGCGAGCCCCAGAGTCCCGGCGCGATGAGCGGCGAGTTTGTCGGCGGAATCGCGGCCGAGAAGCTGTCCGGTTCGCTCAAACTCATGCCCGGCGGGGGCCTCACAGGTACCGTCGCGAGCAACGCTGTGACCAAGATCGCCGGCGATATCAACTTCCAGTACGGCGAATGGCTCGAGGGCATCATCAACGTCGAGACGCCCAGCGCGGTCGGGCAACTGTCCGCCAACGGCATCGCCAACGTCATCAAGAAGCACCACGCCCAGGGCAACGCGTACTTCGTCCCCTACGGCAGTCAGACGTTCGATGTGAAAGTCGAAAACGGTCAAGTGACCAAGTTATCGAACGGCGTCACGTTCCAGATCAGCGACTGGATGAAGGGCATCGCCACCACCGGCGACCAGACCCCCAGCAAGATCGTCGGCCACGGACCGGGCGAAATTATTGGCGAAAAGACGTATGGCCTGCCGCAAGGCAAGGTCTACATACACCCGGGCGCGCTGACAAAGGCTGAGGTCACGTCCAACGGCGATGGCCAGTTCTCAGGTCCCGTCCAGGCGGAATACGGCGACCGAGGCAACGCGCGAATTTTGCACGTTGGCATCGGCGGAAACGCGACCGAAGCGACCGCGACGAGCTTCAAGGGAAAGATCGTCGGCGGCTTGATGGACCAGATGGAAAACGGTCCGGAGATGAACCTGACCAGCGGCGGCAACGTCACGGTCGATCTCAGCAATGGTTCCAGCCCCACGATCAGCGGCTCATTCCAGTTCGGCTGGGGCGCGCCGTCCAAGTCGGTCATTGTCGGTACGGTCAACCCGACGCCGATGACCGATATCGGCCAGATGACCGGCCCGATTCCCAAGGCCACGATCGCCAAGGAGCAGAGCAACGACGCCGGGTTCAAGGTGCTCACAGGCGGCAGCGTCTACGGCACGCTCGTCAGCCCGACCGACGTCAAGCTCGAGGGCGGCACCTTCGGCTACCAGTTCAAGGACTTCCTCGAAGGCACGATCACGATCAACGGCACGTTGAACATGAACGAGGGCATCAACGCGGACGGCGGCGCCACAGGCAACTTGACCCGCGACCTGGAGTTCGCGCCCAACTTCAAGCTGCTGCAAGGCAGTGGCGGTGAGTTCTACTTCGAGAACAACAACTTGACGAAGCTGTGGGGCGCCTTTGGGTTCACCATGGGCGAGGAGATCGAGGGCCAGATCCTCATCGAGCAGGGCAACAGCAACCTCGACAACGTCTACGGTTCCGCGCAGGCGCACCTCACCAAGAACATCCCGATCAGCTCTGGTCAGATCACGCTGACCGAAGGCTCGCAGTTCCAGCTCGAGGTTTCGGGCAACCAGTGGTCAGACGTCAGCGGCAACATCGGCTTCACGTACGAAGACGACGTCAAAGGCCACGTCGCCGTACAGCCGGGTTCGACGCTGCACAATCTCACCGGTGAGGCGCAGGCATCGCTGATCAAGCGGCGTCCTGTCGACGGGTCGTCGCTGGTCATCGAACCTGGCGGCTCGCTCACCGCGTTGATGGAGAGCAACACGATCGCCGACGTGCGCGGCAACGTGAACTGGAGCTACGGCGATCTTGGCTGGATCAAGGGCACGATCGAAGCGCAAACCGGCAGCCTCGACCACGTCTCTGGCGCGGTGAAGGGCAGCGTCGCGGTCGAGAAATTCATCGGCGGCGGCAAGGTCCGGATTCGCGAAGGTGGATCTTTCTCAGCCAACTTCGACGGCGCCAAGATGAGCGGCTTCGAGGGCGAGCTCAGCATCGTCTACGACGAGTGGATCGAAGGCACAGCCAAAATCAGCGGCGGCGGGCTCGATAACCTCAACGGCGAGGTCTTCGCGACCACAAAGTTCCGCAAGCAGCTCGGCCAAAACGCGTTCCTCAAGCCCGATGCGGCGCTCATCGCGACGTTCGCCAACAACAAGCTGACCGGTTTCGCCGGTTCGGCGGGCTGGCAATACGAGGAGTGGCTTGACGGCACCGTCGAGATCGACGCGGGCAGCACACTCGAGTCACTGTCGGGCGTGGGCACAGCCTCGATCCGCGAGCGCAAGCAGCTCGGCGCCAAGACGCAGCTGGAGCGCGGCGGCAGCTTCAAGGCGGCGTTCGCAGGCAGCACGTTCAAGGGAATCGGCGGCCAAGTCGGCTTTATCTACGACGAATGGCTCGGCGGCAACATCGAAGTCCCGGCGTACAGCAAGCTCACGTCGCTCGACGGAAAAGCCACGGTTTCGGTGCGCCATAACAAGATCGTCAGCGGTGAGTTGGAGCTCCAGGCCGGCGGGTCGCTGAGCACGACGCTCGCGGGCGGCGACATCAAGCAGGTCCAAGGCAGCGTCAACTGGCGGTACGGGACGTGGATCGGCGGTAACGTCACCCTCGATCCCAGCCCCCTTGAAGCGCTCAAAGGCAGCGCGGAAGCGACGATTCTGCAGGACAAACCTGTCGGCGATGGCGGCTTCGTGCTGCGTCCCGGCGGATCCATCTCGATCGGCTTCGACGCCGGTAAGAATATCGCGCAGCAGACCTTCATGGGCGACGTCGCGTGGGCGTACCAGGAGTGGCTCGAGGGCAGCGTCACAGTCGGCGCCGGTGCCTCATTTGACGGCATCCAGGGCGAGGCGACAGCGCGGCTGGCCGACGACAAAGACGTCGGTAATGGCCTCGTGCTCAAGTCCGGCGGCAGCCTCAACGTTGGCGTCAAGAACACGGCTCCCGTCACGTTCGGCGGCGATGTGCTGTGGCACTACGAGGACTGGCTTGCCGGCACGCTCACCGTCAACGACGGCAGCACCCTGACCAACATCAGCGGCGAAGCGACCGCCCACCTGCGCAAGGAAAAGCCGCTCGGGGACGGACAATTCAAGCTCCAGTCCGGCGGCAACGCTGCGCTGAAGTTTGCTGATCGCAAGCCGACGCACGTCAGCGGCAACATCAACTTCGCGTACAAAGATTTCGTCGAAGGTGGCCTCTCCATCGAAGAGGGCAGCACCTTCAAGACGATGACCGGCGAGGGCTCGGCGCGGATCACGTCCGACCAGAACGTCGGCACGCAAGGGTTCAAGGTCCGCGGCGGAACGCAGGCGACGATTCTGTTTGAGAACAACCAGTTCTACGGATTCATCGGCGAACTCCGTTGGGGCTACAAGGACTTCGTCGAAGGCTCGATCGTCGTCGAGAAGACGAAGCTCGAGAACATCAGCGGCGAGGCCAGCGCGACGATCGTCAAGCCGCAAACGCTGCCCGGCGATAAGTTCAAGGTGCTCACTGGCGGCAACGCCAAGGTTACTGTGAAGCAGGGTGCGCTGACCGGTTGGGGCGGCTCGGTCCGCGTCCAGTACGAAGATTGGCTGCAAGGCGCGCTGAAGATCGCGAGCCCGGGACCGCTCAGCTCCATCTCCGGCGACGTGAAGGGCACGCTGCTTATCCCCAAGAAGATCGGCGAGAAGGTCAACATCGAAGAGGGCGCGTACCTGCAGGCGAAGTTCAGTGGGCCGCAGCTCACCAGCTTCTCGGGCAAAGGACGCTTCACGTACGAAGACTTCCTGGTCGGCGCGGCGGTTATCGACGAGTCGAGCACGCTGACGAACATCAACGGCAGCATCCAGGCGCAGCTTCTCAAGGACTACAACCCCGGCGGGGGCAAGTTCACGCTGCGGCAAGGCGGCGGCCTCAAGGCGGAGATCAAGAACAACTCCCTTGGTTCGATCAGCGGGCGCGCGAACTGGAAGTACATGGGCGACAAGGCCAAGGTCGCCGGTTCGATCACCTTGGAGCCCAGCACGCTCAAGAGCATCAACGGCAACGCCAAGGCCCACCTCCTGTCGGAGATCCAGGCGCCCAACGACGTCAAGATCCTCAAGGGCGGCGAGCTCTCCCTCAGCGTTCAAAACAGCAAGCCGGGCAGCTTTGGCGGCCGCGTCAATTGGCAGTACAGCAACTGGCTCAAGGGCAACGTCCAGGTCGCGACCGGCACCGGCTTCGACGGTCCGTACAGCGGCTCCGCAAAGGCGACCATCATCAAGGCGCAGACGCGCGGCAAGGCCAAGTTCCTCAAGGGCGGCCACATGACGCTGGCGTTCGACTCGGCTGCGGGCGTCGAAAACTCGACGTTCACCGGCCGCGTCGGCGTCGACTACAACGATGACGTGCGGGTGCAGGGGTTCATCAACCTCGAGCAGGCGACTCTCAAGCAGCTCAACGGCAGCGCCGAGATGACGCTGATGCGAGGGGCCGATGTCGGCTCATCCGGCGTGAAGATCCTGCGCGGCTCGCGGGTCGATGTGGATTTCGCCAACAACAGCATCACCGGGTTCGACGGCGTCGCGCGGTATCGCTACGACGACTGGCTCGAGGGGGCTATCCAGGTCGATCCGGGCAGTACGTTCAAGTCCGTCTCCGGCGAAGCGACCGGCCGGATGCGCAAGCCGCACACCTTCAACGAGTTCACGGTCGAGCAGGGCAGCGGCGTCAACCTGCGGCTCGACAACAACAAGGTCGGCGCGTTCAGCGGTGTCGTCCTGTTCGGCTACGACAACTTCCTCAACGGCTCGCTCAGCCTCGACGAACGCACGACGAAGGAGAAATTCTTCGGGCATGGCGCGGCGGCGGTGCAGACCGACAAGAAGCTCGACTCCGCGGGCAAGGTCATCCTCAAATCGGGCAGCTCGGCCGGTGTCGAGATCGAAAACAGCAAGCTGACCGGTGTCAGCGGCACGTTGATGGTGTCGTACGAGGACTGGCTCGAGGGCACCATCGCGCTCGCCACGACCCAGAAGCTCGAAAACGTCAGCGGCCCCGCGCAGCTCGTCGTCGTCGACAAGAAGACGTGGAACAAGGTCTCGCTGATGCCCGGCAGCGCGCTGCGGACAAACATCTCCGCGGGCAAGATGTCGGACTTCGACGGAAACGCGACGGTCCAGTACGACGGGACGGTCGAGGGCTCGCTCACCATCGATCCCGGCAGCACAACCGACAACATCAGCGGTGAAGCCGCGGTTTCGCTCATCAAGAGCATCAAGGTCACCGACAAGCTGAAGCTGGTCAAAGGCGGCAACATCAGCGGCCGCTTCGACAAGAAGGGCATCACGGAGCTCGGCGGCACGGTCAAACTGGACTACGACAGCAAATTCCTCGGCATGATCCGCGCCGAATCGGGCAGCTCGTTCGAGTCGATGACCGGCGAAGCGAGCCTGCGCACGACCGCTAAGGTTCCGATGGGCGGCGGCCTCGAGCTGCAGGAAGGCAGCGGCATCCTGGTGAAGTTCGCGGGCAACACCCCAACGCACTACCAGGGCAACATCGACATCACGTACGACGAGTGGCTGCGCGGTGTCCTCAACTTCCAGGCTACCGACCTGCAAAACGTCAGCGGCTTCGGTTCGCTCAGCGTCGAACAGACCCAGCAGCTTGTCGGCCCGCTGTCCATCAACCAGGGCAGCTACGTCAAGGCGAACTTCGAAAAGAGCGCGCTCAAAGACTTCGAAGGCATGCTCGATGTCAGCGTCGACGGCTGGGGTTCCGGTCGCGTCGTGGCGCATCCCGGGTCGACCCGCAAGAACCTCAACGGCTACGGCGAGATCGAGCTTGGCGGACCGAAGGAGCTCGGCTCTGCGGTCACGCTGACCAGCGGCAAGATCGGCGCGACGGTCGAAAAGAGCAGCCTCAAGGGCATCTACGGCGAAGCGCAGGCGACGGTCAACGACTACGGCGAGGGCTGGGTCCGCGTCTACAAGTCCTCAACCCTCGAGCAGTTCGACGGTCAGGCGGGCCTCAAGCTCACCAACCCCATCTCCATCGGCAGCTTCGCGGAGCTGAGCGGCGGCGAGGTGTTGATCAACTTCGAGAAGAACGCGCTGAAGTCATTCGGCGGCTTCGCGGAGATCAACGTCTTTGGCTGGGGCAAGGGCAAGGTGATGATCGAGGCCGGCTCCACGATGGAGTACATCAAGGGCTCGGCATCGCTGACACTCGAGACGCCCAAGAACCTTGCGGGTGGGCAGCTCATTCTCACGCACGGCGAGGTCCAGGCCACGGTCGACGGCCAGTCGCTGTCCGAGATCGGCGGCAAGATCGGCCTGGAGCTCAAGGACGTGGCGCGCGGCGAGGTGTCCGGCACGCTCAACGTGCAGAAAGAAGAGTTCACCGGCCGCGGCAAGGTTTCGCAGATCAAGGAATGGGGCGTTGGCCCGATCAAGATCACCGACGGCGTTCTCGAAGCTTATGTCGAGGCCAATGAGCTACGTACGGCCTATGGCTCGGCCAAGATCGACGCGGGCAAGATCGGCAAGGGCGCCATCAAGGTGAACTACATCCGCGAGGGCGGAAAAGACATCATCTACGGCCAGGCTGAGCTCGAGTTCAAACCGCACGACCGCATCAAGGGCCGCATCAAGGCCGGGCTGTCCAAGGAAGGCAAGATCAGCGGCGAAGGCCGGGCCTGGGTCACGATCAGCAAAGACCCCGAGATCACGGGCGAAGCGGCCATCATCCTGCGCGAAGACGGCGACGTCGTGCTGCAGGGCAAGGTCAACATCCCCGGTCCGTTCTCGCTGTTCGAGCCCGACCCCTACAAGAAGGACATCACGCTCATCGACAAGGGCTTCATGGTCTACACGCCGCCCATCGTGAAGGTGAACGTGGGCGCGGGGCTCGGGATCGAGGCGGGCATCAAGCCGCTCGAGATCAGCAACATCTGCGTGTCCGGCGAAGTGAACCTGATGGAGCCCGAGTACGCGGGCATGTCGGTCACCGGTCACCTGGCGAGCTCGGCCTACTGCGACCTCAACGCCTACGTCGAGGGTTCAGTCAGTGTGTCAGCGGCGGTTGTCGCGGTCGAAGCGGGTCTGCGCGCGGCGTTGAACCTGCACCTCGAGGCGGCGATTTCGGCGGACCCGACCATCACGGTCAACCGCAACGGCCTGACGTTCGATATGCCGGTCTCGGCGGAGCTGTCGGCGGCGCTCAACCTGATCCTGAGCTTCTTCGCGAAGGTTCGTGTCGGGATCGACGTCGGCCTCTTCAGCATCATGAAGACGGTGTGGCGTTACTCCGCGTCTCCCGACCCGCTGCAGCTTGCTCGCATGGCGATCGGTGCGCGCGGCAACGTTCACGCTGGACCAGATGGCTTCAGCGCGACCATGAACCCGGAGTACGAGCCGCCCGACCTGACGATCGAAGGGCTCAAGCGTGCGATCGGACTGTAGCCGCGCCGTGACCGGGAGACCGCAATGGCCACGCAACGGCTTGGCGTATTCGGCCGGGCTGAACTGGGACCACTAACGGGCTTGTAAGAGCGCGGCGACCTCGGGCGCCACGAGCACATCGACCTCGCGCTTGTACTGTTCGAGAAGACGACGGCCTTCCTCTTCGGTGCGCTGCGCGACGAGGCGCTCCCGAACGAATAGCTTCACGTCCTCGAACGCCTTGGCGGTCCCGTCGGTGTCGATATAAGCGTCGGGCCGCTTTTCCCATGCGGCGCGGACGTCGGCATCGGTCACATTCACCCCGCCGCGCTTCTTCAGCAACGCCGCCAGCCCGGCTTCGACATACACCTTGCGCCGATAAGACGTCGGTGAGTGCCCCTCGCGGCCGAGGGTCTTGGCGAACGCGTCATCATTTTGCCGGTTGTCCCGCTGACACTGCACCGCCTTGTTTGTCTCGTCGTCGACGCCCGGGACCTTCTCGGCGGCGAGGGCGCGGATCACCAGGCCGTGATCGATCAGCGTCTCAAGCGAATCAGCGAGCGTCTTGCTTCGATCGGCAGGTTTGTCAGGCAGCCCGTCAGGTGCCCGTCGCAGCAGCTCGAAGCCGAGATCGGTACGCGGAATGGGCTGACCGTCGATGGCCGCGACGATCTCGGGCATCGCAGAGATATACGCCTGGAACCCTTTGCGAACGTCGTCATTTGCCGCGGCGAGGACAGCTGCCGGCGCCAGGGACCGATCCTTGACCTGACACGCCTTGTGTTCGCGGTCGTCGAAAAGACGTGCCCACCAGGTGTGGTCGTGCTTCGCGCCGCCGCCCCCCAACGACACTTTCTCAGGTTTGTCGCCACAGCCTGCCAGCAACGGGACAGCGAGAACCATCACCGCAACGACGCCCGCGATTGGCGCGATGGGCGCGATGGGAGCGAGCGCCGCGGGTCGGCCGATCAACGGATGTAGAAACGACCGGTATTCCAAACGACGCCTTCGTTCTGCGGGCCTTCTTCGCGCGACCGGATCTGGAAATCACTGGCCGCGGTCTTGAGGGTAATCTTGCGCGTGAATGCAGGCGACTTCTGGTTGTTATTCAGCTGCATGTTCGACGTGTTGACCGAGTTGAGCTCGAGCGCCGGCCCCATGCAGAAGCCGCCCTGCCAGATGACGCCGTAGCAGTCGGTGTATGCGTCGTAGGTGTGGCCGCCGCCGGACGTGTAGCCGGTGAGCTGCACGCCGTCGATTTGGATCTCGTTGTAGATCGGCCAGTTGCCGCCCGCCTTGCTGGCGACGCAGAAGTGGTGGTCACCGCCCGCGCCCGCGAAGCCGTCCCAGGTCCGGAACTCGTTGGCCTTGAGGTCGCATTTGCCGTCGGTTGGCGCGAGGTTCTGCATCTTCATCAGGTTGTACGACCACTGGTTGTCGATGAGCATCCAGCCGCCGCCGAACTTCACCATCTCACAGTACGCCTTGTACGCGACGCCGGGGCCCTTGCCGTCGGGATCGAGCCAGCGCGGTCCGGACGACAGCTGCGGGTTGGCCGCCTTGATCTGCTTGCACGAGGTGCCGGGGTTGATGTCGCTGCCCGCCGAGCATTTGCCGCCGTAGCACTGGCCGAGGTCGCCGCAGACCGTCTTATCCGCCTTGCCGACCCATTTGCAGCCCGTCTTCGGGTCGCAGGAATCGCTCGTGCACGGGTTCTTGTCGTCGCAATCGACCGTGGCGCCGCCGCATTTGCCCTTGTTGCAGACATCGTTTTCGGTGCACTTGCTGCCGTCGTCGCACTTGGCGGCGTTGTTGGTGGTGCTGCATCCCTTCTTCTGGTCGCAGAAGTCGTCGGTGCAGACGTTGCCGTCGTTGCAAATCTTGGCGGTGCCTTTGCACGACTTGGCCGCGCAGGTGTCCTTGTCGGTGCACGCGTTGTTGTCGTCGCACGCCTTGGTGTTGGCGTTGAACGCGCAGCCGACGTTGGCCCAGCACACGTCATCGGTGCACGGGTTGTTGTCAGCGCACTTGAGGAACGGGCCGGCTTTGCATTTTCCGCCCGCGCACTTGTCGCCGACCGTGCAGGCGTTGCTGTCGGTGCAGGGGCTGGTATTCGGCGCGTTGACGCAGCCCTTCTTGGGGTCGCACGAGTCGTTGGTGCAGGCGTTGCTGTCGTCGCATTTCTTCGATGCGCCGGCCACGCACGCGCTGTTGCTGCACTTGTCGCCGGTCGTGCACGCGTTGTTGTCGCTGCAGGTCTTCGTATTGGCCTTGGTGTAGCAGCCGATGTTGGACGCGCAGAAGTCGTCGGTGCACGAGTTGCCGTCTTCGCACACGCGCTTGGTGCCGGACTGACACGTGCCGCCGCCGCACTTGTCGCCGGTGGTGCACGCGTCGCCGTCGTTGCAGGCCGCCGCGTTGTTGGTGAACACGCAGCCGACCTTCGCGTCGCATTTGTCGTCGGTGCAGACGTTGTTGTCGTTGCAGACCACCGGCTTGCCGGGTTTGCACGCCTTGTTGACGCAGATGTCGCCGGCGGTGCACTTGCTGCCGTCTTCACATGGGCCGGACTTGGCGGGGAAGACGCAACCGGTCTTGGTGTCGCAGGCGTCCTGGGTGCAGACGTTGCCATCGGTGCACGTGAGCGCCGAACCGCCCTGGCAGGAGCCGCCGTTGCACGTGTCGCCCTGGGTGCACGCGTTGCCGTCGCTGCAGGCGTTGGTGTTGTTGGTGAACACGCAGCCCGACTTCGGGTTGCAGCTGTCCGTCGTGCACGCGTTCTTGTCATCGCAGGTGATGGTCGCGCCGGATTTGCATGAGCCGGATGCGCAGATGTCGCCGGATGTGCACTTGTTGCCGTCGTCGCACTTGTTGGTGTTGGGCGCGTTCACGCAGCCGGTCTTGGCGTTGCACGAATCCGTGGTGCACGGGTTGCTGTCGTTGCAGTTGACCGTCGAGCCGGCGCATTTGCCGCTGCTGCACGTGTCCTTTGCGGTGCAGGCGCTGCCGTCGTCGCAAGGCTGGGTGTTGTTTGTGTTGACGCAGCCAGTCGCGGGGTTGCAGCTGTCGCTGGTACAGGGGTTGGTGTCGGCGCACGGAATGGGCGCTCCCGCTCCGCATTTGCCGCCGCTGCACTTGTCGCCGGCGGTGCACTTGTTGCCGTCGTCGCACGCCGTACCGTCCGCGTTGCTGGCGAAACAGCCCTTCGTGGGGTCGCAGCCGTCCTTGGTGCACGGGTTGCCGTCGTTGCAGACAGGCGGGGCTCCCGGGATGCACTTTCCGCCACCGCACTTGTCGCCGACGGTGCACGCGCTGCCGTCGTTGCACGGAACGGTGTTGTTGGTCGACTTGCAGCCGCCGTTCGGGTCGCAGTTCTCGGTCGTGCACGGGTTCTTGTCGTCGCAGGGCGCGGGTTTGCCGGCCGCGCAGATGCCGCCCTTGCAGACGTCGCCGGTCGTGCACTTGCTACCGTCGTCGCACGGCAAGGTATTGTTGCTGAACACGCAGCCGGCCTTGGCGTCACACTTGTCATCGGTGCACGGGTTGTTGTCGTTGCATGTCAACGAGCCGCTCGTGGCGCATTTGCCGCTGCTATCGCACGTATCGCCGGTGGTGCACGCGTTGCCGTCGGTGCAGGTGAGGGACGTGTCGACCTTGGACGAGCAGCCCTTCTTGGCGTCGCACGACGTCGCGAAGCACGCGCCGGGGGATTTGCAGACCTGCGGGCTGTTGAGCGTGCACTTGCCGGCCGAACAGGCGTCCTTGATCGTGCACGCGTTGCCGTCGTCGCAGGGTGTGCCGTTGCTCTTGTTGGCGGTCGAGCAGCCGTTGTTGGCGTCGCAGGTGTTCGCGGTGCAGACGTTGCCGTCGTCGCAGTTGGCCTTGGTGCCTGCCGAGCACTTGCCGCCCACACACTGGTCTTTGACGGTGCACTTGTCGCCATCATCGCAGCCGCCAGAAGCGGCGCTGTAGGCGCAACCGCTCTTCGGGTCACAGCTGTCGGTTGTGCAGACGTTGTTGTCGTCGCACTTGATCCCTGCGCCCGATTTGCAGACGCCACTGGTGCACGCATCGCCGGCCGTGCAGGCGTTGTTGTCGTCACAGGGGCCGCTGCGGTTGGTGAACACGCAGCCCTTCGTCTTGTCGCAGGAATCGGACGTGCACGGGTTGTTGTCGTCGCAGACCTTGCCCTTGCCGGCCTTGCAGGCGCCCTTTTCGCAGGTGTCGCCCACGCTGCAGGCGTCGCCGTCGTCGCACGCGAAGGTGTTCACGGCGTTCACGCAGCCTTTGCCCTTGTCGCACGAATCGGTCGTGCACGGGTTGCTGTCGTCGCAGTTGAGGGTCGCCCCACCGCTGCATTTGCCGCCGGAACATGCGTCCTGGGTGGTGCACGCGTCGCCGTCGTTGCACGGCAGCGTGTTGTTCTTGGGCACGCAGCCGCTGTTGGCGTCGCAGAATTCGGTCGTGCACGGGTTGTTGTCGTCGCACGGCGCGGGTTTGCCGGCGGTACACACACCGCCCTTGCAGACGTCGTCGGTGGTGCATTTGCTGCCGTCGTCGCACTTGGCCGTGTTGTTGGTGTTCTTGCAGCCCGCCTTGGCGTCGCAGGAATCGGTCGTGCACGGGTTGTTGTCGTCGCAGCTGACGGCGCCGCCGCCCTTGCAAACGCCGCCGGAACACTTGTCACCGGAGGTGCAGGCGTTGTTGTCCGAGCACGTGGACGTCGTGTTGGTCGCAACGCAGCCCTTCTTCGGGTCGCAGCTGTCGAGCGTGCACGGCTTGTTGTCGTCGCACAGCTTGGACGCGCCGCCGCTGCAGCCGCCCGCCTTGCAGGTCTCGCCGATCGTGCACGCGTTGGCGTCGTCGCACTTGGCGGTGTTGGCCGTGTGCTTGCAGCCGGTGGCCTTGTCGCAGGTGTCGGTCGTGCAGACGTTGTTGTCGTTGCACTTGAGCGGCGCGCCAGCCTTGCACGCGCCATTGCTGCACGCGTCCTTGTTGGTGCAGGCGTCGCCGTCGTCGCAGGCGCCGAGTCGCGCGGTGAACACGCAGCCCTTGGCCTTGTCGCAGGTGTCGTTGGTGCAGGGGTTGTTGTCGTCGCAGACCTTGCCTTGACCGGATTTGCACGCGCCGCCGCTGCAGGCGTCACCGAGCGTGCACGCGTCGCCATCGTCGCAGCCGCCGCCGCTGTTTTTGTGCGCGCAGCCGCTCTTGGCGTCGCAGCCGTCGGTCGTGCAGGGGTTGGCGTCGTCGCAATTCGGAGCGCCGCCGCCGATGCACTTGCCGCCGGTGCAGACGTCCTTGGTCGTGCACGCGTTGCTGTCGTTGCAGGGCAGGGTGTTGTTCTTGGCCACGCAGCCGGACTTGTCGTCGCAGAACTCGGTGGTGCACGGGTTGCCGTCATCGCATGGCGCCTTCTTGCCGGCCGTGCAAACGCCGCCGGAACACTTGTCGCCGGTCGTACACGCGCTGCCGTCGCTGCAGGCCGCCGTGTTGTTGGTGTGGGTGCAGCCCGATTTCGGATCGCAGCCGTCGTTGGTGCAGGGGTTGTTGTCGTTGCAGTCGACCTTCTTGCCGCCCTTGCAGACGCCGCCGCCGCAGACGTCCCCGGAAGTGCAGGCGTTGCCGTCGGTGCACGGGCTGGTCAGGTTCTTCACTACGCAGCCGCTCTTGGGATCGCAGGAGTCGGCCGTGCACGCCTTTCCGTCATCGCACACCTTCGCCGTGCCGCCACCGCAGCCGCCGGACTTGCAGGATTCGCCGGTCGTGCAGGCGTTGCCGTCATTGCAAGCGCCGCTGTAGGCCGCGTGTTTGCAGCCGCTGACCTTGTCGCAGGTGTCGGTTGTGCACGCGTTCTTGTCGTCGCAGCTGACGCCCTTGCACTTGTCGATACCGCAGCCTGGGATCTTCGTGTGCGAGCACGAGCCGGTCGCCTTGTCGCACGCGTCCTTGGTGCAGGCGTCTCCGTCTTCGCAGTTCTTGCCCGCGCACTTGTCGGTCGTGCAGCCGGGAATCGGGATGTTCGCGCACTTGCCGGTGTTCTTATCGCAGCCATCGGCGGTGCAGGCGTTCTTGTCGTCGCAATCGACGCCCTTGCACTTGTCGACGCCGCAGCCGGGGATCGCCACGTTGCTGCATTTGCCCGTGTTCGGATCGCACGCATCCTTCGTGCACGCGTCGTTATCGTCGCAGGTCACGCCCTTGCACTTGTCGACGCCGCAGCCCGGAATCGCCACGTTCTTGCAGCCTGTAACCGCGTCGCACGAATCGGACGTACATGCGTCTTTGTCGTCGCAATCGGTCGGCTTGCCGCCCTGGCACTTGGTGAACAGGCACGACTCGCCGTCGGTGCACTTGTCGCCGTCTTCGCAGGGCGAGCTGTTGATCTTGTGTTCGCAGGTCTTGTTGTCGACGTCGCACGAGTCGTCGGTGCACGCGTTTGCGTCGTCGCAGATGCCGTTGTCGGTCGCGCCGTCGCAGTCGTCGTCGATCCCGTTGCACTTTTCGGCGGGCGGGTTTTGCAGCTTGCACGGGTCAGCGCAGAACGGCAGGGCGTTGCCACCGGCGTCAAAGCAGATGCCTTCAGCGCAGTCTTCGTCCTTCTCGCACGGGCAGCTCAGCGCCGCCGGCTTGCCGCAAACGGGCGTGACGGGGCCGGCGTCGTCAACTGCGGTGTCGGGCTCGTTGGTGTCCTCTTGCTCGACATCGGGAACGTCCGGATCGGGCGGATCGACCGGCGAATCGCCTTCCTCGCTCACGTCTTCGATGCCGATATCGTCTTCACCGGTGTCCGGCCAGGGTTCGATCGTGTCGACGAGCTCGGGACCCGTGTCTTTCGGGCCGGCGTCGACCGGTCCTGCGTCGATCTGCGCGTCACCGACCACGCCTCCGTCGCCCACGCCGCCATCTTTCGTCGCGGTGCTCGATGAGACGCCGCCCGACGGATCGTCGCTGCAGGCTGCGGCTATGAGCGAAATCGACGCGAACAACGCCAACAACGCCGCCGAACGAGAGCTTAGCGAAACCGTTCCAACGCGAAACCAAACCATGTTCCACCTCC
>CAZLMW010000127.1:0-4448 GCA_964560875.1 uncultured Enterobacteriaceae bacterium | reverse complement strand
CCACCGCTCGACGAAGACGCGCCCGAAGACGAAGCGCCGCCCGAAGACGATGCACCCGAAGACGATGCACCCGAAGACGATGCCCCGGAAGACGATGCCCCGGAAGACGATGCGCCCGAAGACGATGCGCCCGAAGACGATGCCCCGGAAGACGAAGCGCCCGAAGACGAAGCGCCTGAAGACGAAGCGCCTGAAGACGACGCACCAGAAGACGCGCCGGACGACGAGTTGTTCGGGAACGTGCAGTGGCCGACGTCACCCTTGGCGAGCTCGCAAACCAGGCCGAGCGTGCAGGTGTTGGGCCCAAATGGGTTGCAAGCCCGCGCGCATTTGCCGTCGTGGCAGAACAGCGACTTGCAGAAGGTGTCGTTGCCGCAGGTGTCGCCAAAGCCCTTGGGGCCTTCCGTCGAGCAGATGCCGAGCGGCTTGCCCTCTACGAGCCGGACACAGCCTTTACCGCCCGGGCAGGTCGCTGAGCCCTTGTAGATGCTGCAGGTCTGGGTGCACTTGCCCTTCATGCACTTTTCGCTGACGCACTCGGTGTCGGCGCCACAAGCCTGGCCGTTTTCGACGCAGGAGATCTTCTTGCCGGCGGTGCAGTACTTGTTGCCGCTCTGGAACTTGGTGCATTCGAAGCCGCAGGCGCAGTCGACCGACGCCGCGCACTTGGCCGCGCACACGTACTTGTTGTTGACGCCCACGCAGCTGCCGGACGCGCATTCGGACGGCTTGGCGCATGGGTCACCGCTCTTCTTGTCGCCGAGCGCGAGGCAAACGCCGCCGCCACCCTGGAGCGGGAAGCACGCAAACTTCGGCTTGCACTGGTTGTCGGTCTTGCACGGCTGCGAACACTTGCCACCGCCGGCGCCGCTGATGCAGAGGCCGCTGGCGCACTCGGTCGAGCCTTTGCAGGAGTCGCCGTCCGCCTTCTTGGTCGGGCCCTTGAAGCACCCGCCCTGGCCGCCGCCAATGCCGTAGCACTTGTAACCGGTGGGACATTGCGAGCTGCCTTTGCACGGCTGGCTGCAGATGTATTTGCCGGCGTCGGACACGCATAGGCCACCGGCGCAATCGGCTGACTTCGTGCAACTTTCGCCGAGCTTTTTGTCGCCCCCCTTGAAGCAGCCGCCCTTGCCGCTGGACAGCTTGGCGCACGCGAACCCGACCGGGCAGTCATTGGTCGACTGGCACTGTTTGGTGCACTTGCCGCTGTTGCCACCCGAGCCGACACACAGCAGCGATTGGCACTCGTTGCTGCTGAAGCAGACATCACCGTCGGCCTTCTTGGTCGGGTTGGTGCCGCCGCTGCTCGAACCGCCGCTGCTCGAACCGCCGCTCGATGAGCTGGTCCCGCCGCTGCTCGAGCCACCCGAGCTCGATCCGGCGCTCTTGTTCACGCACGCGCCGTAGCCGGTGCCGGGGAACTTGTCGCACTTCTGGGTCGCCGGGCAGTGGCCGTCCTGGGTGCACGGCTGCTGGCAGACCTTCTTGCCGTCGACGGCGATGCACATCTGGCTCTTGCATTCGTTGTGGCTGTTGCACGCGTCGCCGAGGTTTTTCTTCGCGCCACCGCTACCGCTACCCTTGAGGCACGCGCCCTTGTTGGGGTTGTTCTGATAGGGGAAGCACTTGTACCCGGACGGGCACGAACCGGACGTGTTGGGGTTGCAGTCCTTGCTGCACACCGCCTGGGACCCGGACAGCGGCTGACAGAACAGCGGCTTGTCGCAGTCGTAGTTGGTGTTGCAGTTGTCGCCGAGCTTCTTGCCACCTTGCTGCACAGGCGCGCTGGTGCCGCCGCATGTACCGCCGCCGCACGGGATCTGGCCGGCGTAGTATTCACCCTGGCCGCCCTTCGCGACGACCTTGGGGCAGTCGTTGTTGGTCGCGCATTTCATGCTGCCAGTGGTTGGGTACAGGTAGCAGAGGCCGTCGAGATCGTCTTTCTCCGGCGTGCGCGACTTCATGTGGTTGTCGGCCTTGGGCGCCATCGTCTCGGGGTTGGCGTTGTTGGGGTACAGGTTGTGCTGCAGGCCAAAGAAGTGGCCGATTTCATGGACGAGCACGTTCTTGACGTCGGTCGTGTACGACTTGCCGGACATGCTCCAGGTGTGGAGGTAGCCGTTCATCGCGATGTCGGCTTCGGTGATCGCGCCCGCCTGCGGCCCGGTCGTGAAAAAATAGGGCGACGTCACGCCGAGGACCCACTTGCCGTAGGTCCATTGGCCATTCTCGATCCAGGCCACCTCGTTCTTGCCGTTGGAGTTGTAGCCAACCGCGGTCAGCTTCTTGTTGGTACTGGTGCCGTTATCGACCAGCTTCAACGACGAGCAGGGCGCCTTCCATGCGGCGAACGACGCCTTGGATTCGGCGAGGCACGCGCTGGCGTTCAAATCGGTGGAACAGGCCGGATGCAGCCAAAACGGCACCGACGTCTTGGGCCAGCGAACGACCTTGCCTGTGTTCTTGTGCGTCATCGATACCGAAGAGGCATCCGCGTCCGACGGCGAAAACACGGCCACGCTCGAGATGGCGAACAGCGCGGTGAAGGTTGCGACGACGGCTCGTCCAGCGGCGGACGGCAAGAGTCCGCGCGCCTTTGAGAAAGCCGGAAAAAGAACAGCAAGTTTCGGCATTTGTGCCCCCGGGCCCATCAGGGAGGCGGCAGGGTAGGTGATCGTCTCAACACCGGCAATTGACCCGCGCTCCACGTGGCATTGCACCGATGCAGTATGGCCGTTCATGTCGCGCTCTACACAGGACTTCATCACGCTGCCGCGTCCTCAGCCATGACCTTTGCGCGCCACGCTGCGGCGTCCTAAGTTGGCACAAGGCGGCGGCTGCGGCGACCTTGCCCCTTGTTTCTCTTGGCCATCACAACGTTCGGAGCGCTCCCTTGTTCTTGCCCATCGGCGACACCCCGAACCCGAAATTCACGCCGTGGGTGAACTACGCGTTGCTCGCCGCGAACATCGGCGTGTTCTTGCTGCTGATACCGGAGATGAGCGCCAAGGCCGACGCGTCATCGCCGCTGCTGGCCCAATACATCGACGCGCTGGTATCCGAACGCGGCGTGTCGCTGGATCGGGTGCGGCAGATGTTGGGCACGATCACCGCCTACGACCTCGTTGTCTGGGACCACGGATACCGGCCCATCGCGCCGTCGCTCGTCGACGCGTTGACGGCGATGTTTCTGCACGGGGGCTGGTCGCACCTGCTGGGCAACATGCTCTTTCTGTGGATCTACGGCGACAACGTCGAACACCACCTCGGGCGCTGGCAGTACCTGTTGTTCTACATCGGTGCCGGCGTACTCGCGGCGCTCGGCGACGGGATGCTGCGGCCCGGATCGGCGATCCCCTCGGTCGGCGCATCCGGCGCGATCTCGGGCGTCCTCGGCGCGTACTTCCTGTGGTTTCCGCAAAACCGCGTGCGCGTCTTCGTCTTCCTGTTTCCCTTCATCATGCGCACCGTCGAGATCCCGGCGCGGTGGGTGCTCGGCGCCTACGTGCTCTTCGATAACGTGATGCCGTTGCTGTTCTCGGGCGGCAGCGGCGCCGTTTCGCACGGAGCGCACCTCGGTGGGTTCGCGGCCGGCGTCACGGCGGCCTGGCTCTGGTCACGCGCCCTCGATCGACCCGAGGCCGAGGTGCTCGAGTATCAGCGCTTCGATCAGGCAGTGGATGACCCGGTGGCAGCGTTTCACGAGGCGTTGGGCTCGGGCTGGCTGGATCGGGCGGCGTCGATCTTCTTCAGTTTGCCGCGTGCGACTACCGAAGAGCGCATCAACGGCGACGCCAAGCTGGACCTCGCCAATGGCCTCGAAGCCGATGGCAACCTGCGCGCCTCCTACCGCGTGCTCGAGCGGGTCATGGACGAACATCGGGGTGACCGTGTCGGTGGGGAAGCCCGGACGGCTGCGGGGCGCTTGCTGCTCGCTTTCGGGATGCCCGTCGAAGCGTTCCAGCTGCTCCAACAAGCCGCGCGGATGCCGCTCGACGTGGACACGCGCGCCGAAGCCAATGAACTTGCACGTGAAGCGCGTTCACGACTGCGCGTCGTGCCCGCCGATGGGTGGTTCAGGTAGTCGGGTTCCCGATCGTGTGATTTCAGTCGGTTACAACTTTTTTATCGTCAACTGCCGAAATTTGCTTGTGGACCACCCTCGAAGATCCTATGTTCCACATGTCCTCAATTGTCCACGGGTTTTTCGCCCTTGGGCCGTATATTCTGCGAGGGAGCTGGGAAATACCATGGATGCCAATGCCCAGCGCGTCTAACGGCGTGCGGGACTGTCTGAGATGGGTGACTGGACCTCCCACCTGGGCCTTTTTGGTCCAGGGGACGCCGTGGCCAATGAGGACCTAGACGACCGGCCGGGCCCTTCGGGGTCCGGCCGCAGTCACTTTTGGGCCCGCAGTCACTTTTGGGCCCGCAGTCACTTTTGG
>CAZLMW010000126.1:0-22588 GCA_964560875.1 uncultured Enterobacteriaceae bacterium | reverse complement strand
GGCTTGTCGCCGAGGACCAGCACAAGACCGCCAAGGAGCTCCTCGACCGGATGGCGGCGATGCTGGTTGGCCTGGCCAAGCGGCATCAGAAGCGCTGAGCCGGGAGCGGGAGCGGGAGCGGAAGAGCGGATCGCCATTCTCGCCGCGCACATCTAGCGCGTAGAGCCGGACAGAAGACGACGCTTGAGGCGGGAAATCGCCGTTCCGAGGGCTGAGTCCGCCCCGACACCGCTTTCATCGGCGATAACTTCGGCCTCCGCGAGCGCGGATTCGGCGGCGTCTTGCGCCCCGACACGCGCCTCGACCAGCCCTTGCTTGCACAACAGCTTGCCGAGCTCGACGCGGTGGACGCCGCGAAGTTGCGCAGCGCCTGCCGCGAGCAGTTGCCGTGCCTGGTCGATGTTTCCGCGTTGCGAGCAGGTCAGCGCGAGGCTGCCTCGAAACGCGCCTGCAGCTACGGGAAGCGTCTCGTCGCAGATGGGTACCGCGCGCTTGAGGAGCTCTTCGGCACGCACCCAGTCGTCTTGCTCGATGGCAAGGTCTCCGAGGTTGCCGAGCGTGATCCCCTCGCTCAGCCGGTCGCCCACCTCACGTGAGATGGCGAGCGCCAGCTCGTAGTTGCTTCGCGCCCCGCCAATATCCCCATTTTCGCGGTAGACGAGGCCAAGGTTGCCGAGCATGCGGCCTTCAAGGCGACGATCTCCGACCTCGCGGTGGATGGCGACAGATGCGTTGTAGCAGCGGAGGGCATCTTCGACCTCGCCGCGGTCGTAGTGCATCAGGCCGATGCTGCCCTGGACGATCCCCTCGCCGCGCCGGTTGCCGACTTCGCGATGGATGGCCAACGCGTCGACGAATGCCGCGCGGGCCTGGTCGGTGCGCCCCTGTTCGCGATCGGCGATTCCCACCGCGGCGATGAGGATGCCTTCGCCGCGCCGGTCTCCGGCCGCCCTGTTGGACGCCAGGGATGCCTCGAGATGCCGGCGCGCGTCGTCGGGACGGCCGCCAAACCGGTTGAGCAGGCCCAGCCAGTAGTCCAGCCGGCGCTCCGAGGCCCCGGAGAGTCCCGGACGCGAACGAACGCCCGCCAGCATCTTCACGCCAACGAGAAATGGCCCGCGCACTTCGAAGACGGGAGCGGCTCCGAGCGCACATCCGGCGGCCAGCTCCAAGTCGCCATCGGCGAGCGCAGCTTCCACACCGCCCGCGAGGTTTTCCAGGTCGTAGGTAAGCTGCCAGCGGAGCTCGACACCGCCGTGCGCGCAAAGAGATTCCGCGAACGCATCGCTGCCCGCCGTCGCGAAGTGCGCGGCATGGCGACGGCGCATCGCCCCGATCGCATCGGGACCCGTGGCAGGGCCGCCAGACGGCGGACTGATTGCGCGGTGTTCGGCCAGCTTCTCGGCGGCGTATTCGCGGATCGACTCGTACATCGTGATGCGCTCGTGTCCGGCGCGCGGCTCGCGAAGCTGCAGCAGGCTCTGGTCGACGAGCGACTGCACGACGTCCATCGGCCACGGCGCGTCCGGCCAGGCATCGAGGTCGAGCACTTCTTCGGCTGTTTCGAGGCGGAAGCCACCACGAAAGACGCTGCATTGAGCGAGCGCGAGCTGTTCCCAGGGCCGCAGCAAGTCCCACGACCAGTCGATCGCGCCGCGCAACGTTGCCTGGCGAGCTGTCAGATCCCGCCTCCGACCGGCGAGCAGCGCAAACCGCTTGCTCAGGCGCTTGAGGAGTTTGTCGGGCGCCATCACCCGTGCCCGCGCGGCAGCGAGCTCGATGGCGAGGCTCATCCGGTCGAGCCGTTCGACGATTTCGGCGACGGTTGGCCGATTCGTGTCGTCGATGCGGAAGCCGGGGCGAACGGACGCGGCGCGGTCCTCGAACAGCGTGAGCGCGGCGCTGGGGCTGAGCGGCCCGAGGCTGAAGACCTCTTCGCCGGCGATGTCGAGCAGCGACCGGCTGGTGACCAGGAAACGCACGTCGGGCGCCATGGCCCGCCAACGCGCGACCGATTCGGCCGCGAACTGGACAACCTGTTCGAAGTTGTCGAGCACCACCAAGACGTCGCGGCGGCGCGACAGGACATCGCCAACCTGGGCGATGGGATCGCTGCCGGTGAGCGCGACGTCGAACGCCTGGGCGACGGCGACCGCCACGCCATCGAGGGTGCGGGCCTCGGTGAGGTCACAGAACCACGCGCCCCCCGACCATGTCGCCACCTGATTGCGGGCGATCTGCTGGGTCAGCCGTGTCTTGCCGGTGCCGCCGGGCCCGAGCACGGTGATGAGCCGCGCGCCGGACACAAGTCGCTGGTTGAGGTCGGTGAGTTCCTTTTCCCGGCCGACAAACGAATCGTCGCGCTCGCGCAGATTGGTGCGGTGTTCGGCAACGGCACGGATTGGCGGGAATGTTCGCTCGGCCAGGGCCCGCGGCAAGGCCTGTCGGATATGTTCGGATCGATCCAGCCCGCGCAACGCATGGTGGCCGAGGTCGGTAACGTGCACATCGTCACCGAGATGCGCCTTCGCGGCGGCCCAAGCGGGCTCCGAGACGAGCACCTGGCCACCGTGCGCCGCCGATGAGACCCGCGCTGCCCGGTTGCACATCGGACCGCCATAATCCATGCGACGAGTGGTCGGATCGCGCCGCACCCAAGGCCGCCCCGTGTGCACGCCCATGCGGACGCGGAGCCCGCCTGCGACGCCGCTGCTCGGCGCTGAGTCATATCCGGCCAGAGCGTCGAGCACCGCCCAGTCCTGCCGCGCAAGCTGTTGCTGGACCTCGATGCAGAACGCGATCGCCTCGGACGCCTCGGAAAACGCCACGAGGAACGAATCGCCGGCCGTGTTGACCTCGTAGCCGCGATGCCGCTCGATGGCCCGGCGCATGACCGCATCGTGAACGCGCAACAACCCGACCATACCGTCGCCGAGCGCGTCCCAGAGCGCCGAGGATCCCTCGATATCGGTGAAGACCAGCGTGACAACGCCGTCGGGGGGAGCGGTCATGCCCCACCATACCCCGTGCTTTGCACGAGTTCGACACGCCGGGTTAGCATCGGCGCCTGTCCACCCTCGGAGAACGCCATGCATCACCGCTCGCTCGCCCTGCTCATCACCGTCAGCGTCGCGCTTATCACAGCCGGTTGCGGCAAGAAGAAAGAAGCCGCGAAAAAGACCGACCCGTCCGCCGCCGCCGCGAAGAAGGGAGACGAAAAGAAGGCGCCTGGCGCCAAGAACGCCGCCGACAAGAAGACCGACGGTGCGATACGCGTGTTCTTCATCGCGCCCAAAGAAGGCGCCATCGTGCAAGGAACACCGGACAAGGACGGGATGATCGAGGTGGCGGTCACGATGGGTGTGCAAGGCATGGCCGTCAAACCCGCTGGTCAGAAGGCCGAAAACACCGGGCACCACCACATCATCGTCGACTCGGCCGGCATCCCCAAAGGTCAGCCCGTGCCCAAAGACGCGCAGCACATCCACTTCGGAAAGGGCCAGACAGAGGCCAAGGTGAAGCTCACGGCCGGGCGCCATAAGCTGACGATGCAGTTCGCCGACTACGCGCACTTGAGCTACGGCCCGCAGATGGCGACGACCATCGAAATCACCGTGCAGATCAACCCCGAAGTCCCCGTCGCCGAACCCCCCGCGTCCGCGACCGAAGACCAGGTTCCGCCCGTCGCCGCCACACCCCCTCCGAGTGGGGCCTCAGCCGCCGCCGAAGCTGCCGCGCATGCCGCCGGCGTGAAGATGGACGAAGCCAAAACGGCCGCTGAAGAAGCCAAGAAAGCGGCCAAGTAGCCCGACGTGATCGCTATCCCCGCCTCGACAGCTCGCATCCAACCGGGCGCGTTCCGCGATCGTTTCCATGTGCCACCCGGGCCCGACGGCAGCGAGTCGGTGTATTTCACCGGCAATTCGCTCGGGCTGCAGCCGTTGGCCACCCGCGCCGCTTTGATGACAGAGCTCGACGACTGGGCGAGGCTCGGCGTCGAGGGCCATTTCGAAGGCACGCACCCTTGGTACAGCTACGATGAGCCGCTCAAGGAGCCCCTCGCCCGCGTCGTAGGCGCCCTGCCCCACGAAGTCGTGGCCATGAACGGGCTGACCGTGAACCTGCACCTGCTGCTCACCAGCTTTTATCGCCCCACCCCGCGCCGCAGCAAAGTTGTCGTCATCGCCGACGCGTTTGCATCCGACCGCTACGCCATCGCGAGCCAGATCCGCTGGCATGGACTCGATCCTGCGGACAACGTCATCGCCGTCGAGCCCGAGCCCGGCGCCCATCTCGTGGACGACGAAGCCATCCTCGAGACCATCGCGACGCACGGCGACTCCATCGCGCTCATCTTGATCTCGGGCGTGCACTACCGAACCGGCCAGGCGTTCGACTTCGAGTCGATCACCCGCGTCGGCCACGAGCACGGCTGCACGGTCGGCTTCGACCTGGCGCACGCCGCGGGCAACCTCGACCTGCAGCTGCATGAATGGGGCGTCGATTTCGCCGCGTGGTGCAGCTACAAGTACCTCAACAGCGGTCCTGGCAGCGTCGGTTGCGCTTTCGTCCATGAACGACACAGCGACAACCCACATCTGCATCGCCACGAAGGGTGGTGGGGCAACGATCCAGCGACGCGGTTTTCGATGCCGGAGAGTTTCGTGCCGCACGTCGGGGCTGCGGCGTGGCAGCTATCCAATGCGCCCGTCTTTTCGATGGCCCCGCTGCGGGTCAGCCTCGGGATCTTCGATGAAGCGACGATGCCGGCACTTCGCGAAGCTGGTCTGGAGCTCTCCTCGGCGCTGCTCGATGCGCTCGAATCGGTCGCCGGTGACGCGGTTGAGGTGATCACGCCGCGGCAACCCAAACGTCGAGGTTGCCAGCTTTCCCTGCGTTTTCCTCGCGGGGGGCGCGCCATCCAAGAGGCCCTTGCAGGCGCCGGCGTGTCATCGGACTACCGCCACCCAGATGTGATTCGCGTTGCGCCTGCGCCGCTTTACAACACGGTCGAAGAGTGCGGCCGGTTCGCCGAGATCATCGGCGAGGTGATCCGCCGTTGATGGTTACCGCGTGAGGATCGTTACCGCATGAGGGCGACGGCCAGGGCACCGACCAGCGCCGCTCCCAACACGACGGCACCACGGACCAGGGCCTTTTGCTGCTGCTGCGCGCGCCGCACCGTCTCGGCGTATGGAATCGTCGAAAAGGTCACCATCGAATACAGCGGCACATAGAGGCTCGGCGCGAGTTTGTGCAGCAGCTTGTCTACCTTCTTGCGCAACAAGAACAGCGGGTTGGCGACCTTGCTGCGCATCTCCACGAAGTTATCGAGCGCCAGCTGGCGGATCGCGTCGGCGTCTTCCTTCCGTTCGGCCGAAAAGCGTGCGGGCACGCCCTCGAGGCGACCGCCGTTGGCCTGCAGCATCCGCTCGATGATGGCGCAGTCCTCGAACGCCGCGTTCATGCCCTGCCCATAAAACGGCACCACGGCATGGGCGGCGTCGCCGATCAACAGGACGCTGTCATCGCGGTGATAGGGCGCACATCGAATCGTGCACAGCGAGCTCGTGGGGTTGCCGAAGAAGTCTTCGACGAGCGTTGGCATCAGCGGCACCGCATCGGGAAACCACTTGGCGAAGAAAGCGCGAACCTTCTCGGGTGTGTCCAGCGCATGCAGCCCCTCGGGACCGTCAAGCGCCTGGAAAAGCGTGCAGGTGAAACTGCCGTCGGCGTTGGGCAGCGCGATGAGCATGAAATCGTGGCGCGGCCAGATGTGAAGGCCGTCCTTTTCGAGCCGGAACGAGCCGTTTTCGCCGGGCGGAATCGCCAGTTCTTTGTAGCCGTGATCGAGGTACAGCTGCTCGTATTGGTACCTGTCGCTGCGTTGCAGATGCCCTCGAACGGCCGAAAACACGCCATCGGCGCCGATGATTATGCGCGCTTGGACGGTGGCTCGGCCGTCATCGTCGGCGAGCGTCACCTTGCGCGCGGTCGGATCGATGTCGAGGCACCGCTTATTAAAGAAGAGGCGGGCCCCGGCTTGCTCGGCGGCGGTCATCAGGGTTTCATTCAGCCCGCGACGCGACACCGACCGGATGGCCTGGCCGTCTTGCCCATAGGGCTGATAGGTCAACGCGCCGTCGACGCCGTGCATGATACGGCCTGGCATCGGGATCGCGTCGGCGAGCACCCGTTCGGCGACCCCGGCAAGCTCCAACGCGTCGATGCCGCGCGTGGACAGCGCCAGGTTGATGGAGCGACCGGCGGCGATTTCGGCGGCGCGCATGTCGGGACGGCGCTCATATACCTGCACATTGAAGCCGCGCTTGGCGAGCAACGTGGCCACCAGGCATCCCGCCAGACCGGCTCCCACGACCACGATCGGCGCGTCTGAGTGGCCGGCCTCCGATGGCGGGTGTCGCAGGTTCATGGGATAAGACCACGGCTGTTGCGGGGATACGACCACGTCTGCTGGAGCGTTGGACCGATGCGGGAAGCTATGCGAGGGGGCTGCTGCTGTCGACAGTTGCAAGTCGCCGTTCTGCTCGCAATCACCCTGGCCGGCCCGCTCGCTTTTGCCACGAACGACAAGCCGGGGCCCGCCAAATCGAAGCCGGTCCCGAGCAAACCGGAGTCCGCATCCGAGCTCGACAAGAAGCGGCCGCGGGTGACGCCGATCTGGACCGGGGACAAGGCCCTGTTCGGCAAAGTCGTCACGGCGATTCGGCATACCGGCCTGGACAACACGGTCAAGAAAGTGGTCACGCGCGAGCTGCTCTTTGGCGTCGGTGCCAGGCTGCAGCAGGACAAGCTGGTTGAAACGGTGCGACGTCTGCGCAACTTGCGGGTCTTTCGAACGGTCGGCGCGGAGCTCATCGCCGACGGCCCCGGCGTCAAGATCGTCATGAGCTACGACGAGAAGTGGACGCTGTTGCCGATATTCAGCCTCGGGCGAGGGGGAGCGCGCACCTTTGTCACGGCCGGCCTCATCGACATCCACGCGTTCGGGCGATTGCTTGAGCTGTCGGCCCGGTACAGCTACTTCGCCGGGACGCATTCGTATGCCCTTCTCTTCACCGACCCCCGGCTCTTCGACAAGCGCTTTCTATTCTCTGTCTACGGGCAGATCGGCGAGCGGAACCGGTGGCTATACGACACGGTCGGCGACCTCGAAGGCCTGTATTCACGGCATCGCAAATACCTGCGCGCGGCCGTCTCCGACCAGCGCAACCCCGAGCGCGTGTGGTCGCTGTCCCTCGACGCCGTGGATGACACCTTTGACGAAACGTTGCTCACCGACGAGGAGCGGCAGGTCAACACCGACCGCGGCTTCAGCGCTCCTCCAAACCGCCGCAGTCTGCTGATCAATGGCACGGGCCGCCTCGGCCGCATCAACCTGGACGACTACATCCAGCATGGCCGCTACGCCGTCGCCGTCATCACCGCCGGACTGCCGCTCTTCGACGAAGGCGACGCGTGGTTCAAGGCGAAGCTCAGCGGCAAGCTGGCGCTGCCCTTGCGATGGCGGCAAAACATCGTACTGCGCGTGATCGCGAGCGCCGCAACCGACGCTGTGCCCGAGTTTCAAAACTACATCGGTGGCCTCTACTACGTGCGGGGCTTCTTTGAGGGGCGTTTTCGCGGCCGCATGATGTGGGCGGCGAGCGCCGAATACCGGATCCCGAGCCTGCATCACCGGCTCGCCGTGCTCCAACACGTGCTCTTCGTGGACGCTGGCGACGCGGGCAACGACCTCGGCCACTTCGCCCGGCGCCCCGGCATCTCGTTGGGCACCGGTGCAAGACTCATCCTGCCGCTCGTCGCCAACTTCCTCGCCCGCCTCGACATCGCGTGGTTCATCGAGCCGCAGCGCGACTTCGATCCGAGCCGCGACTGGCGCGTCTCGTTTGGATCGCAACAGTATTTCTAGCGATATCGTCTCGGCGCGGTGGCCCGTCGGCGCCCGTCGGCCGGGCCCGATTGGAATTCGCTGACTGAGCGATAGGCCGGGTCCGGGCCACCCGAACCCGAACCCGAACGCGAACTCACACCCTCACGGGGTCCCGCTGTGCTTGCGAACCCGGCCCGTGCGCATGGCCGCGACCTTGTCGGCCGCCGCCAACAGCGGTTCGGCTTCGACGGACTGGCACGACGCCTGTACGGCGTCATCGCCAAACGCATCCCCGAACTCAAGCTCCACCTCGCCCCGCGAACTCCGATCGAACTTGGCCCGTCGGCGAAACTGGTTGCGTTGCCAGAACGACATCTCTAGTATCCGCGCGCCCAGCCATTGAGGACCACCGTACGCGGCACCCGACACCCGGGACTCCGTCGGTCCACCGGAGCCATCATGACGCAGCCCAACCTGCACGACAGCATCGACGACGACGACCTCGACGAGGATCTCAGCGACGAGGAACTTGAATGGTTCCGCAGCCGGCTGTTGGCAGAGCGGGCCAAGGTCCGCGAACGTCTCTCCCGCCACGTGCGCGAGTCGGTTTTCGACCTTGAGTCGCTGCCCGACGAAATCGACCAGGCCAGCCGCGAGTCCGAGCAGACCGCGATGCTGCGTCTGGCCGACAAAGAGAGGAAGCTGCTCGCCCAAATCGAACGGGCGCTCGGCAAGTTCGACACCGGCGAATACGGCATCTGCGAAGGCACCAGTGACCCCATCGGCCGCAAACGCTTGCGCGCCCGCCCATGGACCCGTCACAGCATCCACTTCAAGGAGCTGCTCGAGCGCCAGAAGAAAGGCTGATTCACGAGCGCGTCGATGCCGACGCCCATCCCTTCGGGCTGAACCAACATGCGCAAACCCGTCGTTCTCATCACGGGCGCGAGCGGTGAGATGGGCCAGGGGCTCATCGACACCCTGTCGCAGTCCGATGAGCGGGATATCGTCGCGCTCGACCTCAATCCGCTGCCGGCCGAGATCGCCAACAAGTGCGCGCACACCGTCGTTGGCGACATCCTCGATGAACAGCTGCTCGCACGCGTCAGCGCACGTTTCGAGATCCACGTCGTTTATCACCTCGCCGCGCTGCTGAGCACGCGCGCCGAGTACACACCGCTCGCCGCCCATCGCGTCAACGTCGGCGGCACGATGACGCTGCTGCAAATCGCGTTTGAGCAGAGCCGTCAGCACGGGCATCCGGTACGCTTTCTCTTCCCGAGCTCCATCGCCGTCTACGGGATGCCCACCGTCGCCGCGAAGAACAGCCACCCACCGCTGCGCGAGTTCGAGTGGAACAAGCCGACCACGATGTACGGCTGCAACAAGCTCTATTGCGAGCAATTGGGGCGCTACTACAGCCTCCACTACCGCCAGCTCGACGCGGCCCGTGTCCCCAGCGGCGTCGACTTCCGCTCGATCCGATTCCCGGGCTTGATTTCGGCGGTCACCCTGCCAAGCGGCGGCACCAGCGACTTCGCGCCCGAGATGTTGCACGCCGCGGCGTCCGGCCAGCATTACGACTGCTTCGTGTCGCCGTCGGCGCAGCTGCCCTTCATGGCGATGACCGACGCGATCCGTGCGCTCATCTTGCTCGAACAAGCCGACGCCGAAGCCCTTTCGCAGCGCATCTACAACATCAACGCGTTTTCGATGACGGCCGAAGCGTTGCGCAACTTGATTCTGCAAGCCTTCCCCGGCGCGAATATTGGCTTTTCGACGGACCGAAAACGCGAGGCCATTGTCGACACGTGGCCAGCCGAGGTCGACGACCACAAGGCCCGGTCCGATTGGGGGTGGAACCCGATCTACAACGCCCGCACGGCGTTTTCCGAGCACCTGATCCCCGCGATCTCGGCTCGCTACAAGCGCGGCTGATATGCCCGTCTACGTCTACGCTGTCGTCGATTCCGCCGGCCATAAGCGGGACTATTTCGAGATCCGCCAACGCATGAGCGACCCGGCGCTGACCGAACACCCCGAGACCGGCGAGCCCGTTGTGCGCGTACCCCAGGTGCCCAACCTCGTGCTCAAGAGCGCCCGCTCCAACAACACCGAAAGCCTCGTCAAGCGCGGGTTCACGCGCTACGAAAACGCCGGCGATGGCAACTACGTCAAGACCGGCGGCCCGGCCGACGCCCCCGACACCATCAAGCGTTGAGCGACGCACACCAAACCAAGCAGCTTCGCTCCGTCTCCGCAGGTTGACGCCATGACAGACAGCATCGCAGCCGCGGCGCAACGATTCGCCGCCTTCCTGACCTCGCGGGGCGCGGCAGACCGCGACATCCTCGCCGCTGACATCACCGTGCATCGCTGCGGTTTCGACGCAGAGCGCGGTGAAATCGTCGAGACGTTCATCGGCGTGGACGACGTCGTGAAATGGGCGGAAAGATCACCGCGCGATATCAACTTCGCGATCGGGACGCGCAACGGTAACGACGTGGCCTACATCGCCCGCGTCTCCGGGTTCGTCGGCGGCGGCACCTGGTCGCTGGCGCTCAACGCTGCCGGTGAAATCGTGTCGCTCCGCCACCAGCCGGACGACCTCGACGCGGCTCGCCAAGACGCCCCCGAGTGGCGCGACGCCATCGAGAGCGTGTACAAGGCGCGCGACGAATAGCGCCGCAGCCGGACACCGTCCGCGTCCACCACCGACGCTTTTCGACTTTTTGCGCCGCGCCCGCACACTGCGGGAAGAACCTTTTCGGGCAGGTTTTCGCTGTGGAATTGCTGATCGCCAGCCTCGTCGCCCCGCTCGCCGCGCCACTGCTGCTGCGGCCGTTGCGGGGCGCGAAAGCGGTGCTCGAGGCGGTCGATGGCTTCGTTCTCACCGCCATTTGCGGGCTCGTGTTCATGCACGTGCTGCCCTACAGCTTCGAGCTCGGCGGCCCGTGGGTCATCGTGCCAACACTGCTCGGCCTCGCGGTGCCCACCGTCGCAGAGCGCTTCTTGTTCAGCGGCCGCAGCCACGGCGAAGTGCACCGACTCGTTGTCGCCGTCGCCATGGTGGCGCTCGGGCTGCACGCCATGATGGACGGTGTGGCGCTGCACATGGGCGCGCATCACCACGAACACGCGCACATGCTGGCCGTGGGCGTCGTCCTGCATCGCTTGCCGCTCGGGGTGGCAATCTGGTGGACGGTGCGGCCGACCTGGAACGAAAAGCTCGCCTGGCTCGTGCTTGCGGTGGTCTGCGGCGCCACCATTGTTGGCTACTTCGCAGCCGATATAGCCCTGCCCCTCGCCGCTCTCGCGCATCTGCAAGCGTTCGTCGCCGGGTCGTTGTTGCACGTGATGCTGCACCACACGTCGGCCCATCTCGCAGATTGCGACGACGTCGAACATGGCGACCACGGCGAGCACAGCCACCTGCATCCAAGCAAGGCGGAGACCGGCTGCTGCGAGCCCGCCCACGATGACGAGCACGACCACGGACACGGCCCCGACCACGGACACAGCCACGACCACGGCGATTCGGCCAACAAGAACATCGCCTCGGGATGGCTCCGACCGCCGCGCGTTGCGTCGGGCCTCGGTACGCTGGTCGGTCTGGTGCTGCTCATGGAGTTGGGCGAACACGACCCGATCTTGAGCGCAGCCAGCCCTGGCGAATTGGAGGCGTGGCCGACGTTCGTCACCCTGCTCGTGGAGAGCGCGCCGGCTTTGCTGCTGGCATTCGTGGGCGCTGGCTTGCTCCGCGCGTTTTTGCGGCCGGCTTCGACGCGGTGGCTCCACGGCGGGAGCTCGGCGAGCCAGGCGTTGCGCGGGATGGGGTTCGGCCTGCCCTTGCCGATTTGCAGCTGTGGCGTATTGCCGCTGTACGACACCCTGGTTCGCGCCGGTGTGCCAACGTCGGCGGCTGTGGCGTTCCTGGTCGCGACGCCCGAGCTGGGCATCGACGCGTTGCTGATCTCGCTGCCTCTGCTCGGCACCGAGCTGTCCATCACCCGGCTCATCACCGCCGCCGCGGTCTCCCTGGTTGTCGCGGTCGTTGTCTCGCGATTTATGCGCCCGGCCAAGGTCGATCACACCGCCGATGAAGAGACGCCGCGCGATCCTCTCGGTCAGCGCCTGGCCGCCGGGCTCAACTTCGGCCTCGGCAAGCTCTTCGACACCACCGCCCCGTGGATCCTGTTCGGTTTGGCCGTCGCGGCGTTGCTCGAACCGTTGCTCATGCCCGACGTGATCGCTGCGATACCGGCCGGGACCGACGTCTTCGTTGTGACGCTGCTCGGCATGCCCGGCTACATCTGCGCGACGGGGGCAACGCCAATTGCCGCCGTTCTGATCCACAAGGGCCTGAGCCCCGGCGCCGCCCTCGCCTTCCTGCTCACAGGACCAGCCACCAACCTCACGACATTTGGCGTGCTGTCACGGCTGCACGGCCGTCGGGGAGCCGTGGTTTTTGCCGCCGCGGTCGCCGCAGCCGCGATCGGCGCCGGCTTCACTGTCAACGCCTTGATGCCCCAGCCACAGACCATCGCCCTGCATGCCGCCGCCGAGGACGGGCCGACCATCGTCCATCGCGTGAGCGTGGCCGTCTTGTGCGGGCTTGCCGTGATGTCCCTGCTCCGCATCGGGCCGCGCGGCCTCATCGACGAGGTCATCGGTACGCTCGGCGGGCCTCACGCACACTGAAACGCAGGAGCCGCGACAATATAGAGCGACACAAGGCGGGAATCCCAAGGCACCGCACGGACGCTACTTTATGAGCGTGCTGACCCAGGCGTAGAAGCCGAGTTCTACGTTGTGCTTCGTGCCGCTTAGCAGGCCGGCGGCCATGCTTCCACCGACGAACGCACGCAGCTGGTTCTTGCCGGCGGCGCCCGACACGACAACGGTGCCGAAGCGACCGATCACGCCACTGGGCGCGCAACCGTTGTCCGGTGTGCCGTCGCAATCATCGTCAGCGCCGTTTCCGCACACGTCTTTGTTCGCGGGCAGGACCTCGCCTTCGCATTTGCCGAGCGTTCCGTCGGCCTTGCACTTCTGCTTGCCCGCTTTGCAGGCGCCGACGCCCTTGAATTTCGCGTCGCCGGTGTAGCAGGCCTTGACGAACGTATCGTCGACCTTGTTGACGCAGCCCTTCTTGGCGTCGCAGCTGTCGACGGTGCAGTCGTTGGTGTCGTCGCATTTCGGCTTGTCCTTGCCAGCCTTGCAGACGAGCTTGCCGCCGACGTTTTCGCATTTGTCACCGAGGGTGCAGGCGTCGCCGTCTTGGCAGGGGCCGGCCTGGACCGCGCCGGACGAACACTTGCCGTCTTTGCACGTGTCTTCGCTGCACTTATTGCCGTCGTCGCAGTTCTTCTTCGCGCCCGCGCACTTGCCATCTTTGCAGGCGTCCTTTTCGGTGCACTTGTCGTTGTCGTCGCACGTCGCGGTGTCGTCGTTGGCGCTCTCGCACTTGCCCGCCTTGCACGAATCGGTGGTGCACGGGTTGCTGTCGTCGCACTTCTTGGCCGCGCCGGTGCACTTGCCGGCATCGCACTTGTCGGACTCGGTGCAGGCGTCGCCATCGTCGCAGGAACCGGCCTGGGGAGCGTTGGTGCACTTGCCGGTCTTGGTGTCGCAGCTATCGGCGGTGCACGAGTTCTTGTCGTCGCATGTGCCTTCGTCGGTCTTGCCGTCGCAGTTGTTGTCGAGGCCGTCGCAGGTCTCTTCTTTCTTGCCCGCGCCCGCGCACTGCGAGAGGCCGCCACCGGTCGGAGCACCAGCTTCGCCGTCCTTGAGGCACTTCCGCTCGCCCGCGCAGCCGTCGGCGTCGTTGCACTTGGTCGATGCGCCGAGCTCGATCGCGTACGTGCTGCACTTGCAGATCGAGCCGTCGTCGGTGACGCACTGGCTCACATCGTTGCCTTCGATGTCCTTGGCCTTGTCGCAGGCGTAGCCGCTGGGGCAATCGGCGTTGTCCTTGCAGGTGGCGCCGCAGTAGGTGCCGTCTTTGCCGCGGTCGATGCACTTGGCGTCGGCGTCAAAAGCGCTGCTGCACGCGGCGTTGGATTTGCACGGGGTGCACAGCAGCGGGTACTTGTGCACGCACATGCTTTGGTTGTCGCCGCCCTTGACCGCGATCGACTTGCACTCGAAGTCGCCTTTGCACTCGTCATTGCAGGGCGCCGCGCACTTGCGGCCCTCTGGCGTCGCGGCGCAGAGGCCATATTCGCACTCGTCGTGCTTGGTGCACGCGCACCCAGCGCCGCCGGGGCAGTCTTTCTTGATGGAGGTGTCTTCCGCGCCAGCGTCCGTGCCGCCCGAGCTCCCCGAGCCGCTGTCGACACCGCCGCTGCTGCTGCCGCTTCCCGTGTCGGTGGCGCCACCGTCCTTGTCGCCGATCGAACCGTCGATATTCCCGCCGCCGGTGTCTGTCGACAGCTTGATTTCTTTGCCGTCGCCGTCGCCGTCATCGCCGCCACAGCCCGTCGCTACGGAGGTCGCCACGAAGGCGAGGGCGAGACACAAGGCGAAGCGCGACGTGATGTTTTTCTTCATGGCAGCGTCGATGGGTTCCGTGCGCAGCGAAGCTCTTGGGTGGAGGATCGTGCGGAGATTTCGTGCGGAGAGGTCGCTGGGCACGTAGGTTTGTCGAGCGAAACTTTAGTCGACCCCCATGGGCCTCGCAAGCCGGATCGGCCCGGCAACCGCTCGCAGCAGTCCAAAACCGCCATCTCGCGCCGGGAGACGCCCCATGTACCGCATCGCCGTTGGCTGCCTCTTGCTCGCCCTGGTGCCCATGACAATGGCATGTGGAGAAGACGATTCCACCGATAGCGACAAGTCCGACGACGCCGGTTCGACCGCGGATGTGGAGGTGACTCCGTTCGACCCGAAGAACTGCAATTCGACCGCAACCGTCGTGATCGACAGCGCCGACCCGTCGGGTGCGGGGGCGTTTTGTGTGATCAACGGCGACTTGCACATCACGCAGGAGAACGGCAAATCGGGCATCACCGACGCCACCATCGAGGCGCTGTCTCACGTTCGGCACGTCAAGGGCTCGGTCTACATAACCGATACGCGGCTCATCGCGCTCAACGGACTGCGCAATCTCGAGGTCATCGGCGCCGATCTCGTTGTCGATACCAACAGCGATCTTCAGTCGCTCGTCGGCCTCGAAAAGGTCCGGGAAATCGGCCACGACCTCGTGATCCGCAACAACCTCAAGCTGACCGATATCAAGGCGCTCAAGAAGCTCAGCAAGATCAGCAACGGCCTGTTGATCGCGCAAAACGCCTCGCTACAGACGTTGGCCGGGCTCGAAGGGCTCACCAAGGTCAATCACTCGGTGACAATCAAGTCCAACACCAAGCTCAAGAACGTCGATGGGCTGAAATCGCTCGCGGATGCCGGCAGCCAGGGTCTGCTGGTGGAGAAAAACAACCAGCTTCAAAACGTCAGCGGCTTCAAGTCCCTGCAAGCTTGCGGGCTCAAGCTGACCATCCGCGATAATCCACAGCTGCTGACGATCCAGGGGTTTGGCAACGTCACGCAGGTCGACGCGATCGAGATCGCCAACAACGATGCCGCGAACACCATGGGCGGCTTCGCCAAGCTCGGGCAGACCAAGGACATCGTCATCAAGGGCAACGCCGCGCTGACCCAGGTCTCGGGCTTCAGCCAGCTCCAAAACGCCGACAACATCCGCATCGTCCAGCACAAGTCGCTGCAGCAATTGCTCGCGTTCGCATCCCTGAGCGCCGCTGACGAGCTCGAGTTGCGCGACAACCTGACGCTGACAGAGATGAACTTCCCCAAGCTGCACCAGCTCGTTCAGCTGACGATGCGCGACAACAAAGCCATCTCGAATTTCGGCGCGTTCCTGGCGCTGAAGTACATCAAGACGTTCATCCTGTGTAACAACCCGCAGTTGACCGACCAGGAGACGAGCGACTTCCTCAAGTCCTTGCACAAGCAGCCGACCAAGCTCGTCCAAGAGTGCAAATAGGTGAAATTACACGCCAATTGTTGCGTACAGACGAATGATCCGTCGCCGCCGAGCCTATTGTTGTCGTTTTGGTAACAATTCCTCGCCACAGGCGCTATTTTGCAACGCGGTGCTTTGGTCTAGAGTCCGCGACCTGCGGTGGCTGCTCGGCGCCGCGCTTGTCCACATCGACGAGCCGAATCAACCAACCTGCCCGAACCGAGCCCGGAGAACCTCGCCATGTTCCAGACCAGCCGTGTCCTCGTCATCACCGCAACCATTGTCAGTCTCGCCGCAACCGGATGCGCGAAGGACCCCGCAAAGGGAGTCGCAAAGGCCAAGGTCGAAGAGCCGAAGAAAGAGGCCAAGAAAGACGAAGCCAAGAAGGAAGCGCCCAAGGCCGCCGAAGGTGAAGCTGGCAAGGGTGAAACTGGCAAGGGTGAAACTGGCAAAGTCGCCGCCGCAGCGGCCGCTGCTGCACCTGCCGCCCCCGCCGCCGGCAAGGCCCTGACCGGATCGATCATCTTCATCGGTAGCAAGGCGACGGGCTCACACGAGAACATCTTCAAAGAGTGGACTGGCACCATGGCGCTCAAGGACGGCAAGGCCGAGGGCGGCTCGCTGAGCCTGGTGGTCAAGACCGCGTCCGCGGTGGCCGATCACAACGCGCGCACGCCGTGGTCGGGCAAGCTGGACTCGCACTTCAAGAGCTGCGATTTCTTCTGCGTCGAGAAGTTCCCCGAGGCCACCTTCACGTCCGAGGCGATCAAGGCCGGTGCCGAAGGCGGAAACGCCACGCACACAGTCGCCGGCAAGCTGACGATTCGCGGCAAGACCAAGGACGTTTCGTTCCCGGCCACGATCGCTGTCGCCGACGGTAAGGTCACCGGCAAAGCCGAGTTTTCGATCAACCGCAAGGACTTCGACATCGTGTACAAAGGCAAGGCCGACGACCTCATCCGCGACGACGTGGTGCTGAAGATCGACGTGTCTGGCGCCGCCGGTTGAACCCTCCCTTCGCGGCCGGGTACAGTGTCGCCTTCTGAGGTGACTGTATGCAGCGCGTGTCCTGGGGCGCGACCGACGCGGGTCTGATCCGCGACCGCAACGAAGACTGCATCCTGCGCGAAGACCGCCACGGCCTGTACGTGGTGGCCGACGGTGTGGGTGGCGAAGCGGCCGGTGATCGGGCGAGCCGGATGTCCATCAAGGGCATCACCGCGGTCGCCGCCGAGCTGTCCGACCTTGTGAAGAAGGCCGACAACGACGACGGGGAAGCTTCCCGCCGGGCCGTGTTCGACGCCCTCCAAGCCTGTGTCGAGCGCGTCAACCAGGACATCTACAGCGCCGCCAAGTCCGATGAAGACCTGCGCGGGATGATGACCACCGTGACGATCGTGCTGCTCGCGCGATCGGCCGCCTACATCGCGCACGTCGGTGATTCGCGGGTTTACCTGGTGCGCGATCGGGCGCTCGACCAACTTACGACCGACCATACGCTCGCCGAAGAGCTGGTCCGCGCCGGACGCCTGTCGCGCGACGAGGTGGGCCAGTTCCGGTTCCGCAACGTCTTGGCGCGCGCTGTGGGCGAAAAACCCAGGGTGGACGTCGACCTGCTGTACGTCGACCTGATGCCCGACGACCGGCTCCTGCTGTGCACAGACGGACTGTCCGATTTCGTTGACGGCCGCGACATCCTCGACCTTCTGCTCGACAAACGCGCTGAAGACCCGTCAACCGCGCTGATCGAGGCCGCGAACGACCATGGGGGCGGCGACAACATCAGCTCTGTCGTCGTGGACGTGACGCTCACCAAGGAAGAGTCCAAGACCGAAATCCTCGCGATGCCGATGGACCACGGCTCCAAGATCAGCGTGTTGTCGACCCTGTTTTTCTGTCGACACCTGACAAACGACGAGCTGATGAAGGTGCTGCGCTACATCCACGAGATGCACTTCGCTCGAGGCGCAACGGTTGTGCGGCAGGGCGAAGATGGCCAGGACCTCTACATGCTGGTCGAGGGTCAACTCTCGGTTGCCGTCGATGGCGTGCGCGTGAACACCATGCGAGAGGGCGCCCATTTCGGCGAGATCGCCCTGGTCAGCGGACAGCGACGGTCCGCCGAGGTCAAAGCCGAAACCGATGTGCGCGTTTTCCAGATGTCGCGCGCTGGCTTCTACGACCTGTCCCAAAAGGACCAGAGCATCGCGGTGAAGATGCTGTGGGCGTTTTCGCAGACCCTCGCCAAGCGTGTGATTCGGCTGTCCCACGACGTCGCGAACGCCCGGACGACGTGAACACGAGCGCGGCCGCCTTGCTTCATCGACGCGGTGCGTGGGTGGCTTGGACCGTCGTTTGGCTACTGGTGGCGAGCGCCGCGGGCGGATGTGGCAGCGACGCAGAGAGCACGTCCGAGTCTGAGATCGCAGAAGACAGCGCAGGCGACGTCGCCGTGGACGTTGGATCGCAAGACATCGTCTCGGTCGATACCGCTGCCGACACCGCCAGCGAATGCCCAGGTGGACCGTTTTGCGGGTGCACCACCAATGATGGCTGCGACTCGGGCCTGTGCATCCCAACCCCCAAAGGGCGCCAGTGCGCCAAGAACTGCGTCGACAGCTGCCCGGGCGACTTCGACTGCAAGCCAGTGGCGGCGGGATCGGACACGGTGACGATTTGCGTGCCGAAATGGGGGCAGGTGTGTCGGCCGTGCGCCAAGGAATCGGACTGCGCGGCGCTCGGGATCTCGTCGGCAAGCTGTGTGAGCTACGGCGACATCGGGGCGTTTTGCGGGATCGGGTGCGCGGCCAGCAAGGACTGTCCGATCGGTACATCTTGCAAGGCAGCGAAGACGATCGACGGCGCCGCGGTCAAGCAGTGCGTGCGGCTGAAGGGACCGAACGCCCCCGAAGGCGCGCTCTTCGGCTTGTGTTCATGCAGCCCGGCAGCCCAGGGCGACGGCGCCGCAACGACGTGTTGGCTCGACGACCTGACCACCGGAACGGCCAGGCGTTGCAAGGGCGTGCGGCAATGCAGCAAAGACGGGCTATCGGCCTGCGAGCTGCTCGATCCCCCCGCGTGCGTGGATGCGCAGTGCGACGGCGCGACCAACGGAACGCCCTGCGACGATGGCGACGCCTGCACGACCAACGACGTCTGCACCGGCGGCACGTGCACGCCCGGCACGGACCACTGCGAGTGCCACTTCAAAGGTGACTGCACGGCCAAGGACGCGGGAAACCCGTGCCTCGGGAGCCATTACTGCGATAAGTCGAGTCAGCCGTGGCGATGCGCGATCGCGAAGGGTTCGGTCGTGACGTGCGATGACGGCGCCGACACAGCCTGTTTGAAGAGCGCCTGTGATCCCGCGACCGGCAAATGCGCTTTGACACCGGTCCCCGGCAGCGTGACGTGTACCGACGCCGATCCGTGCAGCGTCGGAGATACGTGCGTAGACGGCAGCTGCAAGCCGGGAACGGACGACATCTGCAGCTGCCACAAGACCGCGGACTGCAGCGACCAAAACGACGACAAGAAGTGCAACGGGACGCTCTACTGTGACAAATCCGCGTTCCCTTACACGTGCAAGGTGAACCCGGCGACCGTCAAGAAGTGCCCGTCCGCCGGCCCGCAAGCGTGTCGCAAGAACCTGTGCAACGAAAAGACGCTGCTCTGCGAGAAGCTCCCGGTCGACGATGGATCGCCCTGCGACGACGGCTACAAGTGCACGTTCAACGATTTCTGCAAAGACGGCGCGTGCGTGGCGCCGAAGATCACCTGCCAATGCCTGGACACGGCCGACTGCGGCAAGTTCGAGGACGGCAATGTCTGCAACGGCACGCTCTTTTGCGACAAAGTTGCATCCCCGCCCACGTGCAAGCTGAACCCGGCCAGCGTCGTCAGCTGCCCGACCGTCGCCGACACCGCGTGCGCGAAGAACACCTGCCAGGCCGCGGACGGATCCTGCAAACCGCAGCCTGTTGCACAAGCAACCCCGTGTCATGACGGCCACAAATGCACCGTGGGCGACCATTGCGACCAGGGCAAGTGCACGCCGACAACGAACACCTGCGCGTGCAAAACCGACGCAGACTGCTCCAAACACGACGACGGCGACTTGTGCAATGGCACGATGTTTTGCAGCAAGACCGGCGGCGGATGCCTGATCAACCCGGCGACCAAGGTCGCGTGCAAATCGGTGGCAGACACCGCTTGCAGCAAGAACCAATGCCAGCCCAAGTCGGGCAAGTGCGCGGTCGTCAACGTCAACGAGGATGGGCCGTGCGACGACGCGAACAAGTGCACGTCGGGCGACACGTGCATCGGTGGCTATTGTGCGGCCGGCAAGGTCTCGTGCGAGTGCCAAAAGGACGGTGATTGCGCCGGCAAGAACGGCGGCGACCTCTGCGTCGGCTCGTGGATATGTGACAAATCCGGCGGCGCGTTCAAGTGCGTCCCCAACCCGTTCGCCAAGGTGAATTGTGCGACGGTCGACGACACAGCGTGCCAGAAGAATCAGTGCCAGAAGAAGACAGGCAAGTGCGTGATGGTGGCGTCAAAAGACGGCGTAACTTGCGATGACGGCGATCCATGCAACGAAGCGACGGCGTGTGCGGGCGGCAAGTGCGCGGGCGGAAAACCCGCGTGCGAATGCCAGAAGAACGCAGACTGCCAACCCAAAGACGACGGCAACCCGTGCAACGGCACGCTCTACTGTCAATTCGCCGCCGGAAAGGGGTCGTGTGCTGTCAAACCCGGCTCCGTTGTGACGTGCCAGACCAGTGGTGACAGCGCCTGCCGGCGCAACACATGTGACGCCAAGACCGGTTCGTGCGCGATGGCCGCGATAAACGTCGGAAAGACCTGCGACGACGGCGATCCGTGCACGCTCGGCGAGGTCTGCGCGGCGCAAAAATGCGGCGGCGGGAAGGCCAAACCGTGCGGTGGTGGCGACGCTTGTGCGACCAAGTCCTGCAACCCCAAGACCGGCGCGTGCGATGGCCCGGGGCTCAAGCCTGGCGACGCATGCAACGACTCCAACGCGTGTACGGGCGGTGACAAGTGCGTGGGCGCGTCATGTATCGGAACCCCCAAGCCATGCGATGACGGCAACAGCTGCACAGCGGAGACCTGCGACAAAGCGGCCGGAACCTGCACCGCCAAAGCCACTGGCGAAGGCCTTCCGTGCAACGCTGACAACAACAAGTGCACCCCGCTCGACGCGTGCAACAAGGGAACCTGCAAGGTCGGCGCGCCGCTGACGTGCAGCGATGGAAATCCATGTACGAGCGACGCCTGCGATAAGAACCTCGGCAAGTGTGTTCACAAGCCTAACGCCCTAAACTGTTCGGACGGTCAAAAATGCACCCTGGGTGATAAATGCAGCGGCGGGACGTGCAAACCCGGCGAACCCCGCGTCTGCAAAGACGGCAACGCGTGCACCGACGATAGCTGCAACACGAACACCGGTGGCTGCTTGTTCGCCAAGCATGCACGCAGCTGCAGCGACGGGAGCTCGTGCACGATCAAAGACCGCTGCAGCAACGGCAAATGCTCCGGGACACTGCATTGCAGCGACGGCAATCCGTGCACCAAGGACGGGCTGTGCGGGGGCAAAAGCTGCAACTTCGGCGTCGCCGAGGGGTGGGAAAAGCAGTGCGGTGTCAACCGGGTCTGCATCAAGACGAGCTGCCAGCTTCGCTCCCCTCCGGCGGGCATGCTGACCGTGTATGGAACGGGTCCTGCCGGCTACGTCATCGGGTGCAACGGCAGCATCGACAAGCACTGCCAGGGACTCGAGCACCCCAACCGCACCGTCAGGATCAACGGGTTCTACATCGACCGGTACGAAGTGACCGCGAAGGAATACCTGTCCTGCGTCAAACACAAAGGCTGCACTGTGCCGTCGACCGGCGGCAGCACGACGGCGACGTACAAGAAATCCGGCAAGCAGAACCACCCGATCAACTACGTGCGCCAGAACCAAGCACGGTCGTTCTGCGAGAAGATGCGACCGAAGGGACGGCTCTGCAGCGAACCCGAGTGGGAATGGGCTGCCGCTGGCAAGGGCAAGCTGCGGTTTCCGTGGGGCCACAACAACGCCGATTGTTTCCGCGCGAATTGGAAGAACTGCGGCAACAAGCTCAAGGCCGTGGGTGGACGACCCGCCGGCGCCAGCTGGATCGGCGCGCAGGACATGGCGGGCAACGCATGGGAATGGGTGCGCGGTTGGTACCTGCCGTACAGCCACGCCAAGTTCAACGGCACGCCGACCAATCCGTGGACGAGCAGCGATCCAGGGACCGGCAAGAAGCCGATGCGCGGCGGCAGCTACCGGGCGGACTGGCCAAACATCCGCACGACGAAACGGCTGACCGTGACCCCGAAAACCATCGGCGACAACCGCGGCTTCCGATGTTGCGCCGACATGCCGATTTGAGGCGATGATTGGGCGCAGGCTCTTCGTCGGCCACAACGCGCGTCTACTGAAAACTCGTTAGCTACCTAACGACCTTTTGCGGCGCGTCGACATAGCTGAGACACGCCGATTCGGTGCCGACTAGATGTGCGCGGCGAGAATGGCGATCCGCTTTCCCGCTTTTCCGCTTTTCCGCTCCCGCTCCCGCTCCCGCTCCCGCTCCCGCTTCCGGCTCAACGCTTCTGATGCCGCTTGGCCAGGCCAACCAGCATCGCTGCCATCCGGTCGAGGA
>CAZLMW010000125.1:0-22669 GCA_964560875.1 uncultured Enterobacteriaceae bacterium | reverse complement strand
GGAGCGGGAGCGGGAGCGGGAGCGGGAGCGGGAGCGGGAGCGGGAGCGGGAGCGGGAGCGGAAGAGCGGATCGCCATTCTCGCCGCGCACATCTAGGGTTCGATACGTTGGCGCCAATTAGTCGACACAGTGTCGATTATAGCTACACGTCCTTGAGTGACTCGGCGATCGAGCGGATCTCCTTGGACCGGGAACGCAGCGCGTCGATCGCGTCGAGCATCATCTCTGCGCCGTCATCGCGGTCGCTGTCATCGTCGCTCTGCAGGAGGTTGGACGCCTCATCGATCGACCGCAGATCCGGCTTGAAGGAAGCGGCCGCCCCGTCGAGTTCGGTGATGAGCTCGTCGAGCTTGTCGCGATTGACGTCGCCGCCACCACCACCGCTCTCCGCCTCTTTCTCGGCCGCTTCGAGCGCTTCCTGGGTGCGACGGAGCTCCTTTCGGTAGCCCTTCGCCTCCTGTTCGGCCTGCTCGCGCGCCTCGTATGCTTCCTCGAGATCGGCCTTGAGGCGCTCGACATCAGCGTCGTCGCCACCACCAGACGCCGCCGCTTCTTCAGCGGCCTTGGCGCGCTCCTCCGCCTTGGCGGTATCGGCCATCGCGTCAGCCAGCTCGGACTCGGCGATCTTCAACCGCTCATTGAGAGACTCGAGCTCGCCCTTGGCCGCCTCCGCGTCCGCCGTCGCCTTGGCCACCTGCTCCTTGAGCGCGTCAACCTCGTCGCTGGCCGAACCGGCCTCCGCAGCAGCAGCCTTGGCTTCTTCAAGCGCCTTGTTGGCAGCTTCGAGCTCACCTGCCGCGGCAGCGGCAGCCTCTTCAGCAGCCTTCTGTGCCGCTTCGAGCTCGCCAGCAGCCGTCGCAGCAGCCTCTTCCGCAGCCTTCTGAGCAGCCTCCAGTTCGCCACGAACCGCAGCCGTCTCTTCGCTCGCAGCCTTCGTCGCGGCCTCGGCCTCGTCCAGCTTCGCCTGCAACGCGGCGACCTCGCCCCCAGCAGCCTCGGACGCCTCGGCCTGTCGCGCCTTCTCGGCATCGAGCGCGGCCTGCGCGTCCTCGGCAGCCTTCTGCGCCGCTTCGAGCTCGCCAGCAGCCGTCGTAGTGGCCTCTTCAGCAGCCTTCTGTGCCGCTTCGAGCTCGCCAGCAGCCGTCGCAGCAGCCTCTTCCGCAGCCTTCTGAGCAGCCTCCAGTTCGCCACGAACCGCAGCCGTCTCTTCGCTCGCAGCCTTCGTCGCGGCCTCGGCCTCGTCCAGCTTCGCCTGCAACGCGGCGACCTCGCCCCCAGCAGCCTCGGACGCCTCGGCCTGTCGCGCCTTCTCGGCATCGAGCGCGGCCTGCGCGTCCTCGGCAGCCTTCTGCGCCGCTTCGAGCTCGCCAGCAGCCGTCGTAGTGGCCTCTTCAGCAGCCTTCTGTGCCGCTTCGAGCTCGCCAGCAGCCGTCGTAGCAGCCTCTTCCGCAGCCTCTTGGGCAGCTTCAAGCTCTCTGGCAGCCGCAGCAGCCGCCTCTTCCGCAGCCTTCTGAGCGGCTTCCAGTTGGCCCCAAACCGCAGCTGTCTCCTCGCTCGCAGCCTTCGTCGCGGCCTCGGCCTCGTCCAGCTTCACCTGCAACGCGGCGACCTCGCCACCCGCGGCCTCAGAGGCTGCGGCTTGCGAAGCTTTTTCAGCTTCAAGCGCGGCCTGCGCGGCTTCGGCAGCCTTCTGGGCGGCTTCCAGTTCGCTGGCGGCCGTCGCGGCGGCCTCTTCCGCGGCCTTTTCGGCAGCCGCAGCGGCCTTCTTCGCAGCGCTTACCTCCCCATGGAGGGAGTCGATTTCGTCGGCGGCCTCCGCGGCGGCTTTCTTCGCGGCGTCGAGCTCCCCGGCGAGCGAATCGGCGTCGCTGGCGCCAGAACGGGCCGCCTCCAACTCGGCGGCGGCAGCAGCGGCGGCCTCCGCGGCGGCGGCTTTGGTCTTGGCCAACTCCTCCGCGGCGGCGGCGGCTTCTTCTTCCGCGGCCGCGGCAGCCTCTTCGGCGGCCTTTTTCGCGGCGGCGAGCGCGTCGTTTGCGGTCGCCGACTCTTGTTGCGCAGCGGCCGTCGCGGCCTCGGCTTCGGCCAATCGGGCCGTCAGCGTCTCGAGCTCACCTCCGGCGGCAGCGGCGGACTCGGCGCGCGCGGCGCGTTCGGCATCGAGCTCGTCCTGGGCCTTCTCGGCGGCCTTCTTGGCGGCCGACAGCTCGGCGTGCAACGCATCGATCTCGTCGGCTGCCGACGCGGCCTCCGCGGCGGCCCCTTCAGACGCTTTCTTGAGCGCTTCGAGCTCCTCAGCGGACGCGGACGAAGCTTGCTGCGCGGCGGCGAGCTCTTCTTTGCCGGCTTCGATCGCGGCCTGCGCAGCGGCCAACTCATCGCGGACGGCCTGGAGCTCGTCGGCGGCCTCGGACGCGGCGGCTTCGGACGCAGACGCGGCGGTCGCAGCGGCGGTCTTGGCCTCTTCGGCGGCGGCGGCGAGCTCGGCAGCCTGGGCGTCGAGTTGCTCCTGCAGCCCGGCGGCCGACTTCTTCGCCGCTGCGAGATCGGTGTGCAGGCCGTCGATTTCGTCTGCATGGGACGCGGCGGCTTTCTTGGCGGCTTCGAGCTCGGCCAGCAGCTCGGTGACCTGGCCCTCCGCGCCGCTCTTGGCGGCTTCGACCTCGGCCAGCAACGCGGCGACCTGCTCTTCGGCGGCGGCCCGAGCGCTGGCGGCCTCGGCAACTTGCGCTTGGAGGTCCGCGACTTCCCCTCCCGCCGTCCTCGCAGCTTCGGCCTGCGCGTCCTTTTCGGCCTGCAGCGCGGCGACCTGCTCTTCGGCGGCGGCCCGAGCGCTGGCGGCCTCGGCAACTTGCGCTTGGAGGTCCGCGACTTCCCCTCCCGCCGTCTTCGCAGCTTCGGCCTGCGCGTCCTTTTCGGCCTGCAGCGCGGCTTGCGCGTCGTCGGCGGCTTGTTTGGCCGCTTGCAGCTCCGCGGCGGCGGCTGTAGCCGCGTCCGCACAGGCTAGCCTGGCCTGTTCGAGCTCTGCCTTGAGCGCTGTCGCTTCGTCCTGCGCCGCCTGCAACTTGGTGGCCAGCTCGTCGGCCGCAGCCCCGGCGTTGACGCTCGCTTCCTGGGCTTTGTTTTCGGCGGCAGCGAGCGACTCCTTGAGCGATTCGAGCTCGGCAGCAGACGCCTCAGCACCGGCTTTGAGCGCGTCGATCTCGGCTCGGAGCTTCGCGCCCTCTTCCGCGGCGGCACCGGCGGCGACCGCGTCAGCCTGGGCGCCTTCGAGCGCGGTCTGCGCTGCTTGGAGTTGTTCGCGCAGCGTGCTCGCTTCGGCAGCGGCGGCGTCCTTGGCCATCGACGCCTGCTCGCGAAGCATCTCCGTAAGGGACTCGGCGTTCTTGCGACCGGCGCGAGCCTCTTCCAGCACCTCTTCGGTGTCAGCGAGGCGCTCCTTGACCTTCTCATGCGCCGTTTGGAGCGCTGCGAGTTCGGCGACCGTCTCCGGATCGGGGCCTTGCGGAGCTGCCGCGAGTTGAGCCTGCGCGGCGACGGCTTCTTCGCGCGCTGTATCGGCGGCGGCGCTGGCCTGCGCGGCGGCCTGCTGGCTGGACGCGAGCTCATCTTTGAGCGCGGTCACCTCGCCATTGAGACGCGCAACCTCGTCGGCCAGCGACTGCATCGTCTCCAGCTCTTCTTCGAGGCGAATCCGCTCGACCGACGCATGTTCGAGGCCGCTTTCGGTGTCCTTGAGCTTCTTGCGCAACGACGCCATCTCGTCGCGCACGCGAGCGAGGTCTTCGGCACCTGGAGTCGCAGGGATCTCGTCTGTTGTCGCGCTGACAACGAGCGCGGGCTGGCTCTGGGACGGCTGTCGCGTGGCGGGGATGGCATCGGGCAGCGGCGCGGCACCGGGCGGGGGCGGCGGGGGCGGGGCCTTGGGCGGGGGCGGAGCTGGGGGAGGAGGGCTGCTCTGCAGATCGGCCGGCTCGAGGTCGAGGCGCAGCTCGAAACTGCCGCACAAGAACACCTCGCCGTTGTCGAGCGGGACTGGGGTACGAGGCTGCAGGCGCCGGCGCTTGTAGTAGGTCCCGTTGCTCGAGCCGAGATCTTCGAGCAGGTATTCGCCGCCCGAGTGAAAGATCCTCGCGTGGCGCCGGGACACGCTGGACCCCGCCGTCCGCACCGCGCAAGAACTGTGCCGTCCCACGATGATCTCGGCCGTGTTGTGGCCGACATGCACCTCGTGCAGCTCACCGTCGTCGCCGTAGAAGCTGATCCGTGCCACGGATGCCCTCCAAGCCTGTCGCCGAAATGATGATGTGGCTCGAAAGTGCACCACGGCAGCGCCCCGACCGCAAGGGACCAGCCCAGGGGTAGAAGCGAGCAATCACGGGGCGTTCTTGGCGCCCGTCAGCCGATCTTCTTGTCCGTCTTGTGCAGCGCTGATTTGCCGTGTTCGACATAGAGAGCGGTGGCAAAGGCGGGCTTGGTCTCCTTCTTCTTGATGTCTTTGTAGAAGTACCAGTCGGCCTGGGCGCGTTTTTCGGTCAGCTCCAACACGATGAATCCCTTCGACCCGAGCTCGAACCACCGGATGTGCGGGTTGGATTTCACGCCGGTTTCGACCACGGATTCGGGGATCGAGTCGGGAAAGCTCGACGTGATCCCGGGCGCCACGAATTCCACGCCATGCGCCTTATTGGAACCGGCCGTGTAGCCCTTCGGATCGCCGACGAGCTCGTTCGCCCACGACGAGTGGATGTCCCCGGCCAACACGATGGCGCTCTTGGTCTTGCGACTGTCGAAGGCATCGAACATGCGTTTGCGCGACGCAGGGTAGCCGTCCCACTGATCGGGATTGAGCACGAGGTCACCAAGTTTGAGCGGCGCACACATCACCTGCTGACCAACCACCACCCAGCGGCCTTTGCCCGTGGTCACCTGTTCGGCCAGCCACGTCTCTTGGTCGGCGCCCATCAAGGTCCTCGCCGGCGCGTTGATCTTCTTCTTTTCGTCGCGCGTCTCTTGCCTCTGTCGGCCCCAGTAGCGGGTATCCAGCATGACGAGGTCGAGCAGGTCGCCGTATGAAAACGCGCGCCAAATGCGCCCATCGGCTTGGTCCCGCACCGGCATCCACTCGTGCCATGCCTGCATCCCGGCGGCTTTGCGCTTTTCCCACGGCCCATGCGTTTTTTCGTCGTGACCGAACTGCGTGGCGCCGGATTTGTAGCCGTTGTTCGCTACCTCGTGGTCGTCCCACACCGCGATCATGGGGTGGCGCTGGTGCATGACTTGCAGGTCGCCGTCGGTTCGCTGCCGCGCATAGCGCAACCGGTAATCCTGCAGCGTCGCGCAGGCGTGGGGCGGGTCGTTGGGTCGGAAGCCGCCGCCGCCGTCCGACTCGTAGATGTAGTCGCCGAGGTGCAAGACCGCCGCGATGTCGTCGCGTGCCGCGATGGCGCCGTAGCCGATGTAGTAGCCAGAGCTGTAGCGCGCGCAGGAGCACACCGCGAACCGCAGCTTCTCGCTGGGGCCTGTTGGTGTGGTCAACGTGCGCCCAATATCGGAGCTGCGACCCTGCAACCAGAACCGGTAGTGATAGCGCGTGCCGGCTTGCAGCCCTTCGGCGTCGACCTTGACGGTCCAATCGCGCTCGGCGCTTGTCTTGGTGGTCCCGGCCGCCACGCGGTCAGCGAAATCAGCGTCCTTGGCGACTTCCCAGAACACCTCGACCGCCTCGGTGGGTGGTTTTGCGAACGTGACACGGGTCCAGAGGATGACCCGATCGTGAAGCGGATCGCCGCTTGCGACGCCGTGACTGAACAGCGTCTTCGGGCCGATGTCGCCGGTGTATTCGTACTTGGCGATGGGTTTGGGCTGCTCTTTTTCGTCGCCGCCCGCGCCGTCGTCGGTCTCACAGGCGGGCAAGATCCCCGCGGCGGCCACAGCGAGGGCGCCCTTTTTCATGAATTGACGGCGTTTCATCGCGGAGTCCTCTTGGTTATGTCGTCGCCGGTTTCAGGGCGCGTGACGGGAGCGTCGGTACGTTCGCGCACAAAGTCGAGCGTGACATCGGGCGCGAGCTGTACAGCGACAAAGCCATCGCCGGCCGGATCGAAGACGCCCAGCTCGGTGATCACGCGGTTGACGGCCCCGGCGGCGGTGAGCGGGAAGGTGCAGCGGTCGACCAGCTTGGCCGCGCCGCGTTTGCTCGTGTGGGTCATCAGCGCCACCACGCGTCTGCATCCGGTCGCCAGGTCCATCGCGCCGCCGATCCCCATTGTGCGACCGCCTGGGATCGACCAGTTGGCGATGTCGCCGTTGCTGCCGACCTGCATCGCGCCGAGCATCACCACGTCGAGGTGGCCGCCGCGGATCATCGAAAACGACATCGCGGAGTCGAAGAACGCGCCACCGGCGACGACCGTCACGGTTTGTTTGCCGGCGTTGATGAGGTGCGGATCTTCGTCGCCCTCGAACGGGAACGGGCCCATGCCGAGCAGCCCGTTTTCGCTGTGCACCATCACGCCGCCGTCGGCACAGATGTGGCCGGCGACAAGGGTCGGCAAACCGATCCCGAGGTTGATGGTCGCGCCCGGCGGCACTTCCTCCGCAGCACGAGCGGCGATCTGGTCGCGGGTCCACGTCATCGTCAGCTGGTCCCTTGCGCCGCGGGCGCCGATGCGGGTCGCGGGCGTGACATCCTGTATTCGAAGGGATCTTCGTGGTCGGGCACGTGCACGATTCGGTCGACGAAGACGCCGGGCAGGTGGATATCGTCCGGACCGATGCCGCCCAGCGCCTCGAGGTGGTCGCATTCGACGATGGTTGTGCGCGCGGCGGTGGCCATGACCGGGGCGAAGTTGCGTGTGGTGGCCCGGAAGCGAACGTTGCCGTAGGGGTCGGCCCGGTCGGCGCGGATCAGGGCGTAGTCGGCAAACAGCGCGGTCTCGAGCAGGCAGGGGCGACCGTTGAAGATGCGCGTCTCTTTGCCTTGAGCAACGACGGTTCCGGCCCCGGTTGGCGTGAAGAACGCGGGGATGCCAGCGCCCGCTGCGCGCATTCGTTCGACAAAGGTGCCTTGCGGGTTGAGCTCGACGTCGAGCGAGCCATCGGCCATGAGCCGGTGCAGGTCTTCGTTGTTGCCGATGTAGGTGCACACAACCTTCGCCACGATGCCGGCGCGCAGCCATGTCGCGAGACCCTTGCCGAGGTTGCCGGCATTGTTGCTGATGATGGTCAGGTCGCGCGCCCCGGTGTGGAGGACCGCCTCGATGAGCGCCTCGGCGTTGCCGCACAGGCCGAAGCCACCGACCATGATTGCGGCGCCGTCCCGCAGGTCAGCGAGCGCGTCGGCGGCGGTCGGGCGCAGCTTCTGCCAGGGTCCTGGATCGGTCATCGCGGCTCCGCAGTCATGTGCGTGGGGCGCGGAAGGTAGCAGAGGGTCGGGGTTGACGTCGTCCATAAGGGTCGTCTCCCGCGTCGACGCGATGGCGGCGAGTACGCCGGCAACACCACCGAGAACAACGCCTACGCCGAGCGAGATGTAGGGCAGAGATGACGAGGCGGGGGCGGGCTGAACCGGCTCGGGCGTGGATTTGGCGGGCCGCTTGGCGGCGGCATTCTTCGTGGCTGCAGCGTTGACGCACTTGCCCTTGGCGCCGCACACGCCGCCGGTTACGCCCACCTGGACGCATTTGCCCATGCCATCTACGGGGAGGCTACTGCAAGCACGCGCCAGCTTCCAATCCGCCGCGCGTTTCGCGCGCTTTTCACATCGGTGCGGCAGCTCTTTCACAGCAGCGACGCGCCGACTTCAAGGGGGCCGCCGATGATGCTGTCCACGCGGCACGAACCCGACCTACCGGTCCAACCGCCGCGAGGAGTTCACCATGTTTACCGACACGATCTTCAGCGCCTGCACCGACAACCTGCCGCTCATCGACGACGCGCAACCCGCCGCGATGACCGCCGAAGCCGGACTCGCCAACCTGGTCGGCCGCCTGGTCACGCCCCTGCTGCTCGCGCCGGCGACCCTGTTGACCGTCATCGGCTGGCAGACCGAAGCCCAGCCCTCCGAAGCCCGGCCTACCGCAGCCCTGCCTACCGAAGCCCGGCCTGCCGAAGCAATGCAGCCCGAGCCAAACGCTGCTTAAAGCTGGCAACTACGTCTGCACGGGGCGCATACAACCGCTGTCCCAGTAGGCCCGCATCGTCGTGATGCGCGCGGCCTCGTCGAGCTCGAACACGTCCACCACATCGACCGCCATCCCCATGCCGGCGTCGTTGACGGTGTTCATCGTGAACACGAGCACGCCCTGGCCGCCGCACACGACGATGCGCTCGATCTCGGGGCGCATATTCATGCCGAGCCCGATCACACGATCCCAGAACGCGCCGATCGCCGCTTTGCCGGTGTTGGCGTCAGTGCCAACCGGATCAATCAGCGCCGCGCCGTCGGCAAATAGCGCCATCCAGGCATCTTTGTCACCGCTCTTCCAGCCGTCGATATACGCCTGCAGCGTTGCGCGAATCTGCCTGTCGTTGGCCATTGGAATCTCCAGTTGAGTCTTGGTGATGACGCCGGTGTAGGCCGGCCGTGGTTGCGCTTTCGTCGCTGGTGTCACGCGCGGTCGCAGCGGCATGGCAACGGCGGCGGCCGTCCAGTTCAGCGGCCACCCGCAGCAGGCTCAGCTCGTCGCCGTCCCAGGTCGAGACGAAGGTGAGCGGCTTGCCCTCGAAAAAGCGCGCCGACACGTGCAAGAGCCCCGCCTGGCCGCCCGTCCACCAGCCGAAGATATCGGGCGTGATTGATCGAGGGCGGGCGAACGGTCCGCCGTGCGCATGGTCGCGATTCCAGGTCCCGTCCAGCGCCAACAACGGCACATCGAAGTCGGTGCGAATCTCTGCGAGGAGCGGCCAGAAGTCGGCGGGAATCGGCTTGCCGGAGCGTTCTCCGCGCGGGTCGACGGCGATGCAGAGCACAGCTTGGGCGCCGACACCTTCGAGCACGTCACGGAGGATCTCGGCTGCGACCTCGGAGCCGACGTCAGCGGGGTGGGGCAACCGGGGCCAATCGCGCCAGGCCGGACCCATCTGGTGCACCGCAGGATCGCTGAGCGAGCGGGCGGCGGCGGTTGTGTGTCCGAAATACGAGCCGTCGAACGTCAGCGCGACCGACGCTTCTTTGCGTTGCCAGCGAAAGACGCGGAGCGCCTTGTCGACCAGCTCATCGCGGCTGCTTGTGAGGTACAGGTGGGGCAATTCGGGCACGTGGGCGCAGCACATCTCGACGGCGCGGACGGTCGCCGGTGTCAGGTAGTTGCAGAGGGTGAGCTTGGTGACCGCGGCGTGCTCCATCGCGGAACGGGCGGTGAGCGGAACCGTGTAGTAGACGGCGTCACCGTCGCCTTCGTATTGACCGCGCAGTCGCTGGGTGACGACCCCGCCAAGGCTGCGGACAAGCCGGGTCATGGTGTCTGCGGCGCCGACGCGATTGCGGCCGGTGACGAACTTGTAGCGACCTCTCGCTGCGGCGAGCTGAGCGGTTTTCATGCGGCGGCCGACGCCGAGGCCACGGAAATCCGGATGTACCGTCGTCGCGGTCGAGTAGAGCGTAGTGCCGTCACCGATGCGCGGATCCTGGGCGCAGCCGGCGACGTGGCCGAAGCGTTCCAGCGGCGCGCCGAGGCATGAACCGACGATGTAGCCCTGCTCGTCCTCGGCGATGATCGCGATGCCGCCTTCGAGAAATGCGGTCGCGAGGTGTTCGGGATCATCGCGGCGCGCCTCTTCGTAGACCTCGGCTTCGAGGCGCACGATGGCGGTGATGACGGCGGCGATCTCAGCGGGATCGACCTCGCGGACGCGGATCGCGGACGAATCGACGGGCGCGGGTGACGGGGCCGGGTCATCCCAGGAAGGCGGTGTTTTACCGGGATTGGCGATGAGCCACGCGGCGGTTTGGCGGATGGCTACGAAGAGGCGGTCGATGGCGTCGTCGGAGAACGCGCGGCTGAGCCGATAGCGCACGGTTTTGCTGCCGGCTGCAAAGACCACAGCGCCGCGCCAAAACCGCTGGCCGATCCAGCGCGGGAGGTATGCGGAGGCGGGCAGGTCGAAGGCGAAGGCGAATCCGTCCACGCGCGGGTTGGCGACGAGGTCGGGGAACTGGGCGGCCAGCACGGCGAGGTGTCGGGCGACGCGCGCATGGACACGATCGGCGGGCTCGGGATCGGCGCAGAGCACCGCGTGAATGCGACCGCGCACGAGCGATGCCGCGTGGCTCGATGTTGGCTCGGGATCGGGCCAGTTGCTCATCACCACGCCGACCTGGGCGCGCTTGGCGAAGGTCACGGCGTCGGGCACATCCGGGTTTCCGGCGGCGTCGATGTAGGCAAAGCGGCTGTGCCAGGCGAACGGTCCGGACAGGCCAAAGCCGCACTGGACCTCGTCGACGATGAGCGGGACGCCGTGGGCGCGAGTCAGCAAACGCAGGCCGCGGTGAAAACGCGCGGTCGTGTAGCGGTCGCCACCTTCGGATTGCATCGGTTCGACGAGGACTGCGGTGTGCGGTTGGCCGGCGAGCGCGATGTGGACGGCTTCGAGCACCGCGATCTCGGCGTCCCACTGGCGGTCACGGCCAGCGAATCGGGAACGAACGGCGGCAAGATCCCTCGCGCCGAGCGCTTTCCAATACAGGTTGGGCGCGTCCAGCACGTCGTCAGCGTCGGCCGCGCGCACGGGGAAGGGCGCAAAAGTGGCGTCGAACCCGGCGATGGCGAACGGCTCGCGCTTTTTCGGGTTCCAGGTGGCGTGCAGGGCGAGCAGCGTGCGGCCGTGAAAGCTGCCTTCGAAGGCGAGCACGCGACGCGCGTCGGTGCGGCCGTGAAGCGCTGCGAGGGCGATGGCTTTCTCGTTGGCTTCGGCGCCGCTATTGGCGAACGCGACGTGATCAAGGCCGGGCACGATGGCGCGCAAGGTCGCGGCGTAGGCGTCGGCCGTGACGTGACCATCGGCGGTGTCGGGGGCGTCGTCGATGGTGCCGTCGAACTCTCCGCGGAGCAGCGCCGCCACCACCTCGTCGGGCGCAAAACCGTCGGCCTGGGTCGCCGTTTGGCTCATGCCATCGAGCACGCAAAGCGGCTGTTCGTCGACCGAACACATCCACGGGCCGTGGCTGCGGCCGTGATCGACGACGCCGGGTTTCTTCTCGCGCGCAAACCGGCCGCCGCCGTAGAATCGTTCCAGCCAATGGGTCGAGATCGGGAGCTTGCCGCCGGCGGGACGTAGCACGCGCATCGGGCGCGGGTTTTCGAGGCGGTCATCGCGCGAGGCATCGGCTCTGTCTTCCGCTTCGTGGCGCGCGGCGAGGGCGGCGAGATCGGGTTGTGGCAGCAGGGGCAGCAGGCGCGAGTCGGCGGTAAACGCGCCGGTTGGGTTGGCCATCGCGGCGACGGGATATGCGACGTTTCGAGGCGCAAAGGAGCCGGCGGGTCGGAAGTTGCCGCTGCGGCCGACGCCACCGAAAGGAAGCGCCCCCGATGCCTGGTTGGTGGTGCGGTTGTGGTGGACGAGGCCGGCGTGCACGCGCGCGGCGACGGATCGGTACCGCTCGCTGTCGGCGGTGAAGACGCTGGTGACGAGGCCGAATGGGTTGGCAGAGAGCAGCGCGACGGCTTCGTCGGGCCCGTCGACCACGCGCAGGGCGATGTCGGGACCGAAAAGCTCGTCGTCGGTGTAGCCGCGAATGTCGGCGGCGACTTCGTGCAGGGTCGGCCGCGCGAAAAACGGCCCGTCGGCAGCGGCCCCGGCGGCGAGGCGAGTCGCGCCTCTGTCTTCAGCGTGTTTGATGGCGGCCACGAATCGATCGCGACCTGCTCGCGTCGCCATAGGTCCGGCGAAGACGCCATCTTCGTCGGGATCGCCGTAGCGGATGCCCTTGACGATCGGAACAAGGGCGTCGCGCAGGGCATCGGCGACCTTTGCGTCGACCAACACGGACTCGGTGCAGGTGCAGCGCTGACCGGCGGTGAGGTAGCCGCCGACCGCGACCTCGTGGGCCGCCTGGCGGATATCCGCGTCGTCGAGCACCACGGCGGCGTTCTTGCCCCCCATCTCGAGCGCGCAGAGCAGCTCGGGCCGATCGAGGGCGGCTTGCAGGATACGCCGACCGGTCGCCCAGGACCCGGTAAAACAGAGCCCGCGGACGTTTTCATCGGCGACAAGCGCGGCGCCAGCGGCACCGGACCCGGCCACGACGTTGAGCACACCGGGCGGTAGTCCGGCTTCGGCGGCGGCTTCGGCGTACAGGCGCCCGCACAGCAGGGTCGTTTCGGCGGGCTTGACGACGACCGTATTGCCGAGCAGGAGCGCGGGGACGACGTGCGCGTGGCACAGGTGCAGCGGGTAGTTGAACGGCCCGATCACCCCGACGACACCGTGGGGCCGCCAGGTGAGCGCGGCGCCGGGCTTGGACACTGCGGCGGCTTCGGCCCCCATTGCGCGCACCTGTTTACGCACCAGATCGAAGCGCGAGATCAGCGCGCCGGCCTCACCAACGGCTTCGGAGCGGAGCTTGCCGGTTTCGCGCACCAGCGCTTCGGCGATGTCGGCTTTGCGGGCGACAAGGGCGTCTCGAAAACGGGTGAGGGCGTCCCAGCGGTCGTCGATTCCGAGGCCGGACCAGGCAGCGGAGGCATCGTGTGCCACCGCGCAGGCGATGGTGATGTGGCCGGGATCGGCGCGTGTTTGTGCGACGACGGCGCCATCACGGCTCGGATCGACGGACTGCAGCGGCTCGCCGGACGCGTCGAGGAAGTCGCCGGCGACGAATGCGGATTTCATGGGCTGCTACCGACCGGCGAGGGCTGAACGCGCGCGGGTTGCGGCGTCGAATTTCATGCGCTCGCGCTCGACCGGGTCGGCCCACTTGGCCTGCACTTCGGGCCACAGCTGGCTGATCGGGTCGTAGTAATAAAAGAGCCGATCGGGATCGACGTTGGGGCTGCGGAAGACGGCGATTCCCGTGATGCGATCGTAGTGTTCGAAGCTGTGTACATCGCGCTTGCCGCCGCCGCCGAGGGTGTCGACGACGAACGTGGGCGTGTTGAATCCGGCGGTGAGGCCGCGCACCTGTTTTTCGAGCTCGACCGCGGTGTGCAGCGTCGTGCGCAGGTCTTCGATGCCTTCGACGAGATCGCACAGGTAGACGTAGTACGGGTGCACGTTGATCCACGACAGCCGCTTGACGAGCAGCGTCATCGCCTCGACCGAGTCGTTCACGCCGCGCTGGAGCACCGATTGGTTGCGGACGACGACGCCCTTGGCGGTGAGCTTGTTGATCGCGTCGCGGGTGATCCAGGTGATCTCGGCGGGGTGGTTGAAGTGGGTGTGCAGGGCCACGTCCTTGTGCAGCTCGCGCGAACGTTCGCAGACGTCGACCAGGGCGGTCGTCCAGGCGTCATCGGTGAGCAGCTTTTGGGGCATGACGGCCGGCCCCTTGGTCGCGAACCGGATGCGGCGGATGTGCGGGATCTCGAGCAGGCGCATGCCGAGCTCGCGCAACAGGCGGCCGTTGAGGTTGTAGACGTCGCCGCCTGAAACCACGATGTCTTCGAGGACAAGCGTTCGTTCGAGGTATTCGAAGACGCGTTCCCAGCGTTTCTTGTCGACGCCGAGCGCCACCTTGTCGACCGTCTCGGTGTCGAGGCCAACGGCATAGCTGCGCGTGCAGAACCGGCAATAGACCGGGCACGTATCCAGCGCGAGAAAGAGCGCCTTGTCCGGGTACCGATGGGTGAGGCCGGGCACGGGCATGTCGCGCTGTTCGGCGAGGCTGTCGAGGGTCAACTCGGGGTGGTTGCCCGTCTGGCGGCTCGCGAGCGGGATGAACTGCGTGCGGATCGGGTCGTTGTAGGGGTCGGTCCAGTCGATCAGGCTGAGCAGATACGGCGTGACCCGCACGGACATCGGCGCGCTTCGAAAGCCTTCCGCGGCGTCCTTGATGAAGTCCCGCGGCGCCACGTCGGCGATGATGTCGAGCAGCTTGCCGTAGCGGGTGATCGCGTTGCGGCCCTGCCAGCGATGGTCGAGGAAGGTGTCGGTTGGGATCTCGGACCAGACCGGGATCGCCTTCCAAAACTCGCCTTCCCGCAGATCGCGGTGGCGCAGCTGCCGGGTCAGGTCACCTGTCGCGTCGACGCGAGCGAGGTTGTCGTTGAGCGTAGTCGAGTCCATGGCGGGCAAGCCTGGCATGACGGCCTCCTCGGGCGCCGTCGCCGCGGCCGTTGCGCTGCGACGATAGGGAACGGCCACGGATGGGAACGCCCCGCAGCGGGGAAATCAACCCCCAGTGTACGGCCTTTCAGTTGCGCGGTTCGAAAGGTTTTTGGCGGATCGGCCGATCACTTGTCGGTGATTTCACAAAATCGGCACACAGGGGCCCGAGGAGATGAAGATGCAAATGACCGAAGTGATCGAGGTGGTCGAAGAGCTCGCGATGGGCCGTGATCCAGACACGGGTGAGCTGCTACCGGCGGACACCGAGTTCGCCCAGCCGCGGGCGATCCGTGCGTTGTTCCTGGCGCTCGATGTGCTGCGTGCAAGGGCGCGCCGAGGTGCAAGGGCGGGGCAACCATGGTCGGTTGAAGACGAGGCGCGGCTGGCGGCGTCTCATGCTTCGGGCAAGTCGCCCAAGGAGTGCGCCCGGCTGCTCGAACGGACCCCCGGGGCGGTCAAGGCGCGGCTGGTGAAGCTCGGCTTGCTCGATGCGTCTGAAGCGGCGGGCCTGCGTTACCCGGTTTAGCGAAAGCGGAAGGCGTCCCGGCGATCGCTTCTCCGCTGACCGGTGGAGACGGTCGCCGGGACGTTCCGCATTCATCAGCAGCGATATAGATCGATTCAGACATTCAGATCGATTCGGATCGCGGCGCGTCCCATGAATACGGGGTCATTGCGCCGTGACGCCGTAGGGACGTCGAATTCATGCGCAAGCGCGACGAACAAGTTGCTATCGGGCCGCGAATTTGGGCGTCTTGGATGCTCGTCGCGCTGACCCTGGTCACGATCGGGGTAGGCAACGGCTGTGACGACGCCGCGGCGGGCTCACCGGCGCTTTCTGCGAGGCGCGGGCCGGTCACATTCACCACCGACGGACCGCTGCACGCCAAGCGCGCAACGTTGACCTTGTACGAGCGCTCCCACGCCGTCGTGATCGGTATCGACCGGTATGGCGACATGCCGCGACTCAAGGGCGCCGTTCGCGACGCGGAGGCCATGGCCAGGGAGCTCACGTCGCGCGGATTCACGGTCCACCGATTGTTGGATGGCGAAGCGACGCGGGCTCGGATCGCGTCTCTGCTCGGCGACGTGCTCTCGAAAAAGACGCGGCGCGACGACCGCGTGCTCGTGTATTTCGCGGGTCACGGTGTCACGTCCGGTGCCGGGCCGGGCCGGGTCGGGTACCTGATGCCGGTGGATGGCGACGCCAAGCGTCCTGCGGCGACCGGCGTGCCGATGACCGAACTGACGCGGTGGTTTGCCGGCTACGAGGCCAAACATGTGCTCTTCCTGGCCGACGCCTGCTACGCCGGGTTGGCGCTGAGCACGCGCGCGGTCGGGTTGCGACCGGCGATCGAACGGTACCTGCAGGCGATCAGCTCACGGCGGATACGGGTCGTGGTCACCGCTGGCGGCGAGCAGGAGCAGGCCAACGAGTTTCGCGGTCATGGGCTGTTCACACACTTCCTGCTGCGCGCGCTGGCGGGGGCGGCAGACGGCAACGGCGACGGCGTCATCACATCCGACGAGCTCGTCGCGTACATCAAACCCGAGGTCGGTCGCACCGCGCACGTGCACTGGGGCGTCGAACAAAACCCGCAGTCGGCGCGATCTGGCGAGGGCGAGTTCGTTTTCCTGAGCCCCCTGGGCCGGACACGCAAGGTCGAATCCTGCAGGTCGTCTGCGGGGCGTCGCCACGCCAGTTCAACGCGCGGCGCCGTCGATCCCGGCCGCTTCGTGCGTATCGGACCCGGGCTCGCTCGAGTCGGCACCGAACCGGGAGCCGCGCGCCGTGATGCGGATGAAGAGCGCACGGATGTGCCGATCCAAGACGCCTTCATGCTCCAGACAACCGAGGTCACGCAGCAGCAATGGCGGCGCGCGATGGGCAGCAGTCCGTCGACGTTCGCCGGCTGCGGGGGCGATTGCCCGGTCGAGGAGGTGACGTTCTGGGACGCACTCGCCTACTGCAACGCGCTGTCGAAGGCGGAGAGGCGTCCGGCTTGCTATGAGCTCAAGGGGTGTGATCGCGTTGTTGCTGGCGGCATGCGATGTGCGAGCGCCCGCCTGGTCGACGCCACATGCACCGGCTACCGGCTGCCGACCGACGCCCAATGGGAATACGCCGCACGAGCGGGAACACGAGCCGAAACGCACAACGGCGATCTCGCCCCCACGGCCCGGCGCACGAGCGAGGTGCTGGACGCGATCGCGTGGCACGGCGGTCACAACGCCGCGGACTATGCGGGCGCGATGGACTGTTCGCAGTGGCAGGGCCGTCGCAAGGGCGCCCCGGCCGGCTGTGGAACGCAACCAGTGGGCGGCCTGAAGGCAAACGCCTGGGGGCTTTACGACGTCATCGGCAACGTCTGGGAGTGGGTCTGGAGCGGCGACGTTGAGGCCGGATCGAGCCCCGGCAAACGGGGTGTCGTGACAGCCGACCAACGGATCGCGCGCGGAGGCGGTTGGTACAACGATGTGCGCGACTGTCGCTCCGCCAACCGCTTCGTGCTCAGCGGTGACGCCCACTTCTTCAACGTTGGTTTTCGCGTGGCGCGCACTGTGCCGAGCGACCAGGCGGGGGGCAGCCAGGAGGCGAACAGCCGGGCGGGGAGCGACCCCAAATGAAGAGGAAGATGGGGATGAAGAAGAAGTGGAAGACGAAGATGAACACGAAGGCCAAGGTCGCGGTGGCGGTGGGCGTGGCGATCACCCTCTCGGTGGCGGCGTGGATGTTGGCGGGGCGCCCCGATGAGCCGCTGACGGCGATGAAGCGCGCGACGGGGTTGTTCAAGCCGGACACGCGGGCGGTCGACGCCGCGACGATGCGGGCGATTCGGCAGCGGTTGCACGCCGAGCTGCGAGCGGCCGGACTCAAGCCGAACGCGCCCATTTTCGTGCGCATCTTCAAGGACACGCGCGAGCTCGAGGTGTGGGTGCAGCGGGGCAGTCGCTTCAAGCGTTTTCGGACCTACCGCATCTGCACATTCAGCGGCGACCTCGGGCCCAAGCTCAAGCGCGGCGATATGCAGGCGCCGGAGGGCTTTTACTACGTGAAGCGACGACAATTGAATCCGAACAGCAGCTATCACCTGTCGTTCAACGTGGGGTATCCCAACCGCTATGACCGGGTGCATGGGCGCACCGGCAGCGCGATCATGGTCCATGGTGACTGTGTTTCGGCGGGTTGTTTTGCGATGACCGACGCCAAGATTCGGGAGATCTACGCGCTCGCCGAAGACGCGCTACGCGGTGGGCAGTCGTTTTTCCGGCTGCATATCTTCCCTTTTCGTATGACTGCGCCCCGCATGCAGGCCAACCGGGATCCAAAGTGGCGGGACTTCTGGCGCAACCTCAAAGAGGGCTACGACCTGTTTGAGCAGACCGGTCGTCCGCCGGATGTTCGGGTTGTCGATAAGAGGTATATCTTCCGTGCATCGTAGCGATTGCAAAGCCGCGAGGGATGCAAGGCGCAACCGCGCCGCACGCTGTGGGAAGGTGGCGAAAAATGACACTTTTTCGGCACCAGGGGCCGGGCGCCGGCCCCTCTACGAAACAACAACCGAGACGATCGTGTAGTCCGAATGGACGCAACCATGGTCGAGGCCGCGACACAGGCTGTCGCACCGCGCGGTCATGGTTCCGATTGTGATTCGTATTCTCCATACCGCGGACCTGCAGGTCGGCAAGGGATTCCACTTCGTCGCCGACGAGCGGCGGCGCGGTGTGTTGGCTGAAAAACGGCTCGAAGCCATCGATCGCATCAAGGCGCTCGCCGAGGATGCCGACGAACCTGCCGATGCAGTTCTGATCGCGGGTGACTTGTTCGACAGCAATACCGTCGATGAGCGCGATGTTGTCCATGCCTGCGCCAAGCTCGGCGCGATACCGTGCCCGGTGGTGATCATCCCGGGCAACCATGACCACGGCGGCGCCGCAAGCGTCTTTGTCAGCGTGCGGTGGCGGCGCAATGTGCCGGACAACGTCTCGGTCGCGCTCGAGCCCGGCGCGATCGACCTGCTCGACGGGCGCCTTTCGGTCTTGTGCGCCCCGTTGACCCAGCGCCACGAGCGCCGCCCGGTGAGCGACCGTCTCAACGCAGAAATGGGCGCCTCAGCAGCGGTGCGGATCGGGCTCGCACACGGCGCGGTGAAGGGTTTTGATGCCTACAAGCGGGCGATCGAAAACGAAGTGAAGCTCGACGTGATCGAGCGCGCCCGGCTGGACTACCTGGCGCTCGGCGACTGGCATGGCACCCGGCAAGAGACCGACCGTGCCTGGTACGCGGGCACCCCCGAACCGGACCGCTTCAAGGACAACGACGCCGGACATGTGCTGCGCGTGACCATCGACGGTCCGGGGGCGACGCCCGTCGTCGAGAAGCTGGCGACCGGCGAGATCGCGTGGTGTCGCCACGAGGCCGAGCTGCTCGACGACGGCGATGTTGCGGCGCTCGGTGAAGCGTTGGGCAAGCTGCCGGCCAACGCGATGTTGCACCTGACTTTGCGCGGCACGTTGAGCCTTGGCGCGATGGCAGAGTTGGACGAAACGCTCGACGACGCGCGCGGGCACTTACTGCACGTGGGTCTTTACGGTGATGGCGTGATGGCCGACCCGACCGACGACGAGCTCAACGCGATGGCGACCGCGGGGTATGTGCGTGAGGCGGTGCAGCTGCTTGTGGCGGCGCGAGATGGCGAGGAAGACGACGTAGCGACCGATGCGCTGCGGCTCCTGTATCGGCTGCGGACGCCGCCTTCGGAAGGGGTTGGCGCGGCGCGGGGGGCAAGCGCATGAAGCTGCTCGACGTCGAGGTCCGCGACTACCGCAAGCTGGGCGGGCCGGTGAAGGTCGACTTCACCGACGGCCTCAACGTGGTGTGGGGCGACAATGAGCTCGGCAAGTCGACGTTGTTGGACGCGATTTGGGACGGCTTGACGCTGCGATCGAAGATCGGCGGCGAGGCGAGGCGTCGCAGGCAACCGTTCGAGGGTGGCAGCCCGATGGTGTCGCTGCGGTTCAGCCACGACGGCTCCACGTACCAGCTGCACAAGAATTTCAAGGGACAGGGCGGGCTGACCAGGTTGAGCGTCGACGGCGGCGCGGTTCTCTTGGGCGCGGAAGCGGAAACGGAAGTGCTGCGCATCCTCGGCGTTGTCGGCGCCAAGCGCGGCGACCGGCTCGAGCGCGAGGGGATCTGGCCCGTCGTGTTCGTGCGCCAGGGCAAGGCGACCCAGGGCCCGACCGACGGGTTGGACGCCACCGCCAGCGGCACGTTGACACAACGGCTGGGCGACATCGCGGGCGAGATCTTCGCGGGTGACGGCGCCGAGACGACGCTCCTCAGCGCGGGCAAAGAGCGGGCCCGCTACTGGACGGCGAAGACCGGCGCGGCGACCGGCGAGCTTGCCCAGGAGCGCGCGCTGCTCAAGGCCGCCGCAGCGGAACACGAAACGCTTGCCGAGCAGCTGCGGGTCTACCAGGCGGACCTCGACAAACACGCCACCTGGCTCAGTCGCCGGCGCTGCGCCGACGACGAAAGACCGGCGCTGGACGCCGCGCTCGCCGAGGCCGATGCCGCGTTCGCCGCGCTCAAGGCGTTGCGCGGTCGAATCGAACAGGCTCAAGGGCGGCTGGCTGTGGCGACCGCGGAGACGGGAAGGGCGCGCGACCGCAAGCTCCGCCGCCTGGAGCTGCAAATGGCGCTGGGTCGAAACGCGGACACGGCGGCCAAGCTCAAGCGCAAGCTGGTGATCGACGAGACCGTGCTCAAGCGGCGGGATCGCGAAAAGCAACGGCTTGTCGACGCGGTCAAAGCCGCCACCGAGCGCTGGGAAGACGCCAAAGCGGCGCAACAAGCGGCGCGTCGGCGGGTGCAAAGGCACGACGTGCAGGTTCGCCTCCAGCAGCTCGACGATCAGTGGGCGGCGATCGAGCGAGCGCGACAAGCCCGTGATGACGCGCGCGACGCGGTGGCGGCCAACCCGATGACCGACGCGAAGCTGCGCGAGCTTCGGCGCCTGCGGCGAACCAGCGACGAAGCGGCGGCGCGTCTGGGGGCGGCCGCGGCCCATGTGTCGATCGAGGCGCTGGTGGCGCTTGACGCGACGGTAGGCGACGACAGCTTCCGCCTCGGGGGCGGCGCGACGCACGACGTCATGGTGCTGCAGCCGACGTCGATTCAGCTCGGTGAGACGGCGCGGCTGCAGATTCGACCCGGCGGCGAGGAGCTCCAGCAACGCCGCAAAGAAGCCAGGGCTGCAGCGGACGCCCTCGCGAGCGCGCTGGATGCGATCGGGTGCGCGGACCTGGCGGCCGCCGAGGCGAAAGGCGATGCGCGCCGCAAAGCCACGGCGACCCAGCAAGCGCAGCAGAGCACGCTCAAGGCGATGGGCGCCGCGCGCATCGAAAGGGCGCGGATCGATGCCCGCGAGCAGCTGGCGAAGCTGACCGATGAGCAAGATGACGACGCCAGCGACAACGATGCAGCCGCGTGGCGCGAGCTTGCGGCGCGGCGCCAAGATGACACGGCGGCTCGCGCCGTCGAGCGAGACGCTGCCCAAGAGGCGCTCAACCAACATGAGCTCATGAGCGCCGGTCTCCGCGGCGCCGCCGAGCAACGCAAGACGACGATGGACGGGCATATCCGACGCGAGGAGGCCGCCGGTGCCGCGCACGCTGAGCATCTCGCCAAGCACGGCGACGATGACGCCTTGAACGCGGCCGCGCTTGCCGCTGAGAACAGCGCGCTGAAAGGGGCCGCTGAGGTGACGGAGTTGCAGCGCGAGCTGGGCGGTCTTGATGCCGACGCGATCGAGACCGCGGCAACTCGGGCGCGGGCTGCGGTCGCGTCCAACCAACAGGAGCACGCGAAGGCTTGCACCGAGATCGCCGTGCTCGAGAGCCGGCTGAACGACGCCGCCGCCCTCGACCTGCACGACTCGCTCGACAAGGCCGCCGCCGAGCTCGACCGGGCCACGAAACGTGCAGCTCGTGTGGAACGTCGCGCCGCCGCCGCCAAGCTGCTGTACACGACCCTTTCTTCCTGCCGAACACAGGCCCAGGAGCGTCACCGCCAACCGCTCAACGACGCCCTCAACGAGCTGGTCGGCGAGCTCTTCCCCGGCGCGACGCTGAAGCTATTGGGCGACAACTACGACAGCCCCGTGCTCGACCGCGGCCCGGAAGGCGTCTTCACCTTCGAACAGCTGAGCACGGGAACGCGCGAACAGATCGGTTTGCTGGTCCGCATCGCGCTCGCTCGTCTGCTGAACAAAGGCACCGCGATGCCGCTGCTGCTCGACGACGCCCTCGTCCACACCGACCCCGACCGCCTGCGCCGGATCGCGGCCGTGCTCAACATCGCCGCGCGTGACCTGCAGGTGATCTACGTGACGTGCGACTGGACCAAGCTCGAAGCGCTGCTGCCAACGGCCCACGCCATCGACTTCCGGGGCGCCATCGAATTGCAGGGTGCGGTCGGCACCCCGAGTCAGCCGCCTAAGCCGCGGCAGGAGTCGCCGGCGTACCCGTAGACGCTCGCGATGACGCCCGTGAACGCGTTGACGCGGTAGGTCTTGATCACGGTCACGAACTTCTTGCCGCCCGGGCACGCGACCGGGCCATCCCGCACCACGACCCAGACAAGGCGCATAACGCCTTCTTTATCGCGCCAGAACTGCAGCTTCGTCGGGGGCTCGCTGGCACGAAGCGTGCAATCCGGACACGCCTTGGCCACCGCTGAATCCGCCGCGTGCGCGTCAACGCGTTTGCAGGGGTTGAGATCGATCGCGGCGACGTCCATCGACACGAGCGACTTGACGTCAGCGAGGTGATAGCGCGGCGGGCACTTGGGCGCCCCCGTGACCATGCGGATCTCCAGCCGGTCCTGGTGCACCTCGACCCCGCGGTGGCGCCGGCCGCGAAAGTCCGCTACCCAGCTGCTCTCGGGCCCGCCGGCGTGACCGGCCTTGACGTCGTCGAACTCGTCGTCGGGCGTCAATCCGAGGACGGCACCGAGCCAGTCGCCGTGGTCGGCGATGAGCGCGTCTTGTGGCGAGCGCCCGTCGAGGACCACTGGCGCACTCACACCGTCCAGCCGCAACGATTTGCGCCTGGTATCCACGGCGATCTTCATGCTCGGCTGCGGCCAGCGCTGCATCAGGCACTTCAAACCAGCCTTGGGACCGTCACCGAGCGTGCCGTCGGGATTGTTGACGGCGATCCGCCCGTCGATCATCGCAGCCCAGTCCGCGCCGCGATTCTTCACAGCCTTGCGGCACCGGTAGGCAGGCGTGTCGGAGATGCATTTCGTCTTCTTGGCAGCGAGGTAGTAGGCCTGCCAGTCCTCGGCTTTGAAGTCGGGGCATGCCAGCGCCTTGCACGTCTTGAGCTTGCCGAATCG
>CAZLMW010000124.1:0-22736 GCA_964560875.1 uncultured Enterobacteriaceae bacterium | reverse complement strand
ATTGCCGATGAGTGCGGCGACGCTCACGTCCGAACAACTCCGATCCGATCTGGCCGAGCCCCACCCGCTCTGGCGTCACGATCAGCGAGCCGTTGCTGACGACGACCTGCAGCCGCGTCTCCGGGCCGACGTTCAGCTGTTGCATCAGCGCTTTGTCGATCATCAATGCGTAACTATTGCCGCGCTTCTTGAGCGTCTTCATCATCGCGTCCCCGCGCACCGCGGTGATGCCGCGTGACCACATTGTAGTCACGCGCAAGGCTCGCGCAAGCCTCGGCTCGGGTCGTCATGACAGCCGCCCCGGAAAAGCAGAAGTGACTTCATGCCCTCTTCCATAAAGGCAGGGTGGCCAGAAGCGGTCCGGCCAGACCCGTGAACAACGCCAGAGGCGAGCCAAGGCGGGCAGCCGCAAAGAGGCAGAGAGACGCGCAAAACAGCCGCCGCGGTCCCGCCGCCGCGGACAAGACTCGGACCTGTGCCCCGTCGCTTTCGCAGGTACCGTCGTCCCACGTGCGGGCAATCAGTCCACCCCGGAGCAAGCCTCTCGCAAAGCTGCCAGCCGCAACGCGCGCGATTCGACCACCCCAGCGCGCGCCTCCTGTGCGGCGATGGCGGCGAGGATGCGGGCGGCGTCCACGCGGTCGCCGATGTCGGCAGCGATCTTCAGCATGGCCACGCAGTCCAGCAGGTCGGACTCAGAGAGCCGTTCGAGTTTCAGCAAGACGAACAGCGTCACGTTCGGGCGTAGAATGCGGGCATTGGGGCTGGCCTTGACGATGCGCAGCTGCTTCTCCCAGTTCGGCATCCTGTGCAGAAAGAAGGCCGCTGCCTGATTTATCGACTCGACTGCAAGGCCAAGCTCATCTGCGATGCGCATCAGCTCAAGCGCCTCTTGGTTCGTCGCCGTTTCCGGCCCCGCGATGTCGATGTCGACCGTGATGCGCTGCTCTACGCCCAAGAGAGGCAAGACTGCGCCACCCAGTACGACCCAGTCGCCTCGCAAACGTTCGGCCGCGAGCGTGACGAACCGCTCCAGGGTGGCTGCCGAGAGCGCGGTCACAGGTACCCTGCCAATGTGCTCGCAGCGATGCGCTTGAGCTTGATGAGCCGACCGGTCACGTCATCAGGGACGAGCCGCGCCATCAAAGGAGCGCGCGCAAACCAGCTGTGAAACAAGCTCGGGTAGCCGTGAGCGATGGCTAGCACCAGCGCACCGAGCGCGTCCCTTTGCCGGGCTGAGACAGACGCCGGGTCAGTCTCGATCTGCACAGCGGCCCGTGTCAGTTCGCGCCGCAGCTCTGCCGCGCTTGGCGGCAACAGGCTCGGCGCAGCGAGCTGAATCGGCGCACCAAGAACCGCGAGCCGCTGCCAGTCCGCGGGAATCGGCTCGAGCATCAAGCGCAGGCCGAGCTGATTGCCAATGCGCGTGAGCGTCGACCTCGAGGCGTTTGCACGCCCGGCTTCGATGTTCTGCACCGTCGCGAGGCTGACCTCGGCGAGCCTGGCCAGCTCGAGCTGCGTGACGCCAAGCGCGCGGCGGGCGGTTCGGTATTGGTCGCCTACGGGCATACCTAATATAATAGGAGCTGTCGCCCAGGTTGTCGACCTGTCACTGGCGCATGACGGCCACCGGTTGTTGTGCGCAACTCCAACGAAGCGTGAACGCACTTCGGAATCGTTCGGCGAGTTGACAGGACGTGCAGCAGCCACGGTCGCCGCCACACTCTCTGATGGGCTGTGGTGCGGGAAGACGAAACGCTGCACGAAAGGCGTGTGCGTCGCGGTCAAGCCGTGAGCCGGCGTGAGGACGAGGAACTCATGGCGTGGGCCGCGGCCCTGGGGGATTTCGATGCGCAATGAGCGGCGCCTGATTCGTTCTTCTTCCGATTCGGGCGCCGCGGCTTGCTGCAAGCTTCGACTCAAAGCGTGCATCGATTCGCCCCTTCAGCAGACCTTCTCGATCGCCCATTGCCGCCGCTGGCCGGCGACCACGATGCTGATCTCTTCGCCTTCGCCGCGCCGATGCAGCGCTTCTCCGAGCGGGGCCTTCAGCGTCACACCTTGCACCGTGATCCCGTCGACAACCACGCGTTCGCCGTCCCCGAACGGGGCCAGGAAGACGACACGTTCGTTGCCATCGTCATCCTCCAGTCCGATGAGCGCTCCGGGCGCGATGTGCTGTGGATCGACGGGTGGACGCCGCCAGCCGCGGTAGTTCATCAGCACGACGCGCAACGTCTCGGCCCGATCGCTGGCGCCGGCGGCCAGGTAGCTCATCTCGAGGCCGCGGGTGTCGTACTTGTCCTCGGCGCGGGCTTCTTCGTGTGTGGCGGACGCTGCGGCGTGCTCGGCGACGCTGATGTTGTGGTCGAGGCGGTCGCTGATGACGGCGATGATCGCATCGACGACGGCTTGTGGAGACGGGATCTGCATGGCGACGGCGGGCTACCCCGGTGAAGAGTGCAGGGATTCGACGGAGGGCGAGCGGATCGCCTCGATGGCGTCCTGGACGTGCTGTGGCGGCGGCGGGGTGATGCGGGAGACGACGCCCATGACGATGAAGTTGAGCACCATGCCGACCGAACCGATGCCCTCCGGGCTGATGCCCCAGAGCCAGTGGGCGGCGTTGTTGGTTTCGGGCGTCACGAACTTGAAATGGATGATGTAAGGCGGCGGTGAGAGGATGCCGACGAGCATGCCGGCGATACCGGCTTCCCGGGTCGCGGGCTTGGAGAAGATGCCGAGGACCAGCACGGAGAAGAAGCTCGACGCCGCCAATCCGAAGGCGAAAGCGACGACCTGCGCGACAAAACCTGGCGCTGGGGAATCGGCTGGCCCGTCATCGAGTACGTACGTGAACGAGACGAAGATCGCGCAGAAGATGGCGACGAGACGCGCGGCGTTGCTGTAGTAGCGGTCGCCGACGAAGTCCGGGACGGTGTATTTGCCGAACTTGCGCAGATAAGGGGCGAGCAGGAGCGCGAGCAGGACATAGCCGCCCGTCCACCCCATCAGGTACATGGCGCCGATGTAGCCCATAGACGAGATGAGCCCGGCCATCGAGATGAAGATGGCGGCGCTCATCCAATCGGCGGCGGTGGCCATGCCGTTGAAGACCGCGGGGACGCTATGGCCGGCGACGTAGAAGCCGCGGGTCGTGCGGACGCGCGCGATGATGGCGATGCCGACGTAGAGCGCGAAGCTCAAGCCGACAAAGAGCGTTGTCCAAGCTTGCAGGTCCATCAGGAGGCGCCCCCGTCGCTGGCAGACGAGCCCTCCGTGGCGTATCGGGCGTCGAGTCGGTCCATCGCGACGCAATAGACCGCGATGAGCACGATGAAGACGAGGATCGACCCCTGCGGTCTTGCCCTCGAGCTCGGTCAGGGCAACGGCGTCACGGTAGGCCGGCGGCAGGTCATCGACGGTCCAACCCAGCCAGGTGGCGAGCGCGCCGAGCTCGTCGGGGATCGGGTCTTCGGCGTCTTGGTCCGCGGCCTGGTCGCGTTCGTCGTCGAGCGGCTCGGTCCTGCGGCGGGATCGGTAGTGGTCGGCGAGGACGTTGCGCGCGATGCGCCAGATCCACCCCCCGATGCGGTCCTGGTCGTGCAGGGAGGCCTGCTTTTCATGGACTCGGAGGAAGAGCGTCTGCAGCCGGTCGTCCGCGGTCGCGTCGTCGTTGACCCAGGCTCGAAACCAGCGCCACAAACCCTCGGAGAAACGGCCCCACGCCGCGGCGGTGCGGTCCGTCGCGGCGTGGGTCGTCGAGTTGGTCGAAACATGGGTCATCAGCAGCATCCGGTCGCGGCAGCGGCGGCGGCCTTCTCTTCGGGATCGCAGCACGCAGTGGCGTCGGCAACGGGCTCGCAGCAGGGGGGGGCTGTCGGCTTTTTGGGCGCCGGGAATGCTGTGCTCGGCCGCGTCGGCGCCGGTGACGACGAACACTTCCCAGCGATGGCCGTCGGGGTCGATGGCCCACACCTTGTCTTGGACGGCGTAGCAGCAGGTGACGCCCTCCTCGCTCTCGGTGCCAAAGCCAGCGCTGGTCATGCGCGCCGTCGCCGCCATCACCGCCATGCTCGTCTTGACCTGCACGCCAAAGTGGGCCGATCCGTCTACACAATAGACGAAGCGAGGGCCCGATCGGACGCAGGTTTTTTCAGCTCTCCGGTAACGGCTTGTTGTCATGGCGAAAATGGCCGCCGCCGGGGGTGCAGATCTCGAGCACGTCGCCGATCCCGACCGCCACCGTGCACTTGCCGGGGAGGTCGACGACGGTCCCATCTGCCCGCACCAGCCGGTTCATGCCGCGCTGACCGCCGACCTCGCAACCACGAGACCAGGGCGCGAGCCGGCGCCGTTCCGTAACAAGCGTCACCTCGGCGGGAGCGAGGAATCGATACGCACGCACAACGCCGCTACCACCGCGATGGTCGGCCGCTTCGTCGTGGTCGAGATCGCTCTTGGCGCGCACAGCGTAGCTGTCGATGCGGAGGGGAAACGCGCGCTCCATGGCTTCGACGGGCGTATTGAGGGTGTTGGTCATGTGGCAGTGAATCGCATCGGCTCCGCCGCCGAGTGGACCGGCACCCGCACCGCCAGCGAGCGTCTCGTAGTGCACCCAGGGCGCCGGCTGTTGACCGCCGAGCAAGACGTTGTTCATCGAGCCACACGAAGCGGCGGGCACGGCATCGGGGACGGCCTGTGCCATCGCGCCGAACAAGGCATCCACCAATCGCTGCGAGGTCTCGACGTTGCCGGACGAAACGGCGGCTGGATAACGCGCATCGAGCACAGAGCCGGCCCGCGTGCACACGGAAATCGGCCGCATCAAACCGGCATTGGCGGGCATGGCGCCACCACCTTCGCCCGAAACCGCGCCAGCCACCGCGCGAAACACGTAGAAGACGGCGGAATCGGCGATGGCGCGCACGGCATTGAGAGGTCCAGGCCCGCTGTCGGGCGCGGCGCGGAGGTCAACAATCGCCTCGTCGCCAGCGATCTCGAGGGTCACCGGGATCGGGACAGGCACGTCGCTTGTGCCGTCGTCGTCGAGCGCGTCTTCGAAGCGATAGATGCCGTCATCGATCCCGGCAATCACGGCTCGCATACGCGCCTCGGCGTACCTGATCAACGCGTCATTGTTGCCGCGAACGGCGTCGTATCCGAGCTCGTCGCAGAGTTGTCGGAGCCAACCTTGTGCGGCGGTGTTGGCGGCGACCTGGGCGCGAAGATCCCCGTGACGTTCATCGGGCGTCCGCGACGCATCGGCAAAGCGCTGCAAGACGTCGTCATCGAGCACGGTCGGGGGCAGTCGGATGCCTTCATCGTGAATAGTCAGCTCGCGCGGTTTTCCAGCGCTGTCGAAGGGCGCAGGCATCGACCCGGGTGAGATGCCGCCGACGTCAGCGTGATGGGCGCGATTGGCGACGTAGAACGCGGGTCCGGGGCCGGCGGCGTCGATAAAAACGGGGCTAACCACGGTCACGTCGGGCAGGTGCGTCCCGCCCGCGTACGGGTCATTGAGGACCACGTGGACGCCGGGCTTCATGGGTACGGCGGCGATGGCTGCGGCGACGGACGCGGGCGTGCTGCCAAGGTGGACGGGAATGTGCGCGGCGTGCACGACCATGCGCCCGTCGCGGTCGAAGATGGCGCAGGAGAAGTCGCGGCGCTCCTTGATATTGGCCGAAAACGCGGCGCTCATGAGCACCGCGCCCATCTGTTCGGCGATGGCTGCGACGCGGTTGCGGTGGATGGCGAGATGGAGCGCGTCAACGGTCGCTGGCCGGGCGGCGTCGACGTGATGTCGGCGGGTGCAGATGAAGTCGCCGTGCTCGTTTCCGGTCGCTTGCCAACCATCGGGCAGCCAGAGCGTCGCGCCGTAGGACGAGATCGCCACGGGTCCGTTGTGCTGCGTGCCGTCGGTCTCCACCACAGTGCTCTGTGACCCGGTTCGCAGGCGGGCGGAAGCGCGGACCGAGACGAGCTCGAGCCTCCGGTCGGGCAACGCGTACCCGTAGCGGCGTTGGTGATGTTCGGCGAAGGCGACGGGGAGGCTGATGCCGGCTTCGATCGGCACCGCGAGCGTATAGGTCTGTCCGACGTAGCGGCAATCGGCCCAGCCAACGACCTCCGCGTTCGACGCGTCGATCCCGGGCCACTCAACGGCGAGCTTGCGGCGGGTCTCGGCGAGGTGGTCGTGCAGGAGGGCGTCGACGCGATACAGCTCGGCTGCGGACGATCCGGGCACCAGGGTCTCGAAGACAGCGCGCCGATGGTCGGCCTGGGGCGCCGCGAAGACGATTCCTTCCGCGCTGAGAACGCCGCCGTGACCGGCGAAGACGACATCGGGGCAATCAAGCGCGTCGGCGAGTTCACAGGCGTGCAGGCCACCGGCACCACCGAACGCGACGAGGGTGAGGCCGCGGGGATCGATGCCGCGATTCATGCTCACGCGCTTGCAGGCCCGGGCCATGTTGGCGGACGCGATGGCGACGATGGCAGCGGCCGTATCGTGCACCGAGCGGCCGAGTTGATCAGCGAGCCTTCCGACAGCCTCTTGGGCAAGCTCGGGATGCAGCGCCATCGCCCCGCCGAGCAGCGAAGAGATCCGCCCCAAGACAACGTGCGCGTCGGTGACCGCGGGTTCAGCGGACGGTCCGGCCTTGCCGTAGCAGGCGGGCCCAGGCACGGCTCCAGCGCTTCGGGGTCCAACCCGCAACATGCCGCCGGCGTCGACAAAGGCGATGGATCCACCACCGGCGCCGACCGTGTCGATGGGCAACAGCGGGATGCGCAGCGGGTGTTCATCGAGCCGGCCGTCGTCCTCGGCCACGAGCCCACCATCGAGCACCGAGACGTCGGTTGATGTGCCGCCCATATCGACCGCGAGCAAGCGTGACCGGCCGGTGCGTACGCCGACTTGCCACGCTCCGGCGGCACCACCTGCGGGGCCCGACAGCACGGTCAAGACCGGTTCGCGCCGCGCCACCTCCGCGACAACGAGCCCACCGGCCGACGCCTGGACGCGCAGTGGTGCCGGCGCGACGGCCTCACCAAGACGACGCAAATAGCCCGACATCACGGGCGCGACGTAGGCGTTGACCGCAGCCGTGCTCGCCCGCTCGTACTCGCGAAAGACCGGCGCGACGGCATGCGAAAGGGTGATCGGGGTCTGGGGGAACGCGGCCGTCAGGGCGTCACCAAGCAAGCGTTCATGGGTCCCGTCGGCGTAGCTGTGCAGCAAGCAAATGGCGATGGCGTCGGCGGCGCGCAGCAGCTCATGGTTGCGTTGAATGAAGGCGGCGACGTCTTCGAGCTCGGTGACGACCACACCATCGGGCCCAATCCGCTCGCGCACACCAAGGCAATCGCTGGCCGCGACAAGGGGACTGGGGACGACCGGGTGCAGCGCGTACAAGTCGGGCCGGTCCTGGCGGCGCAACCGGAGCAGGTCTTCGAACCCCGCGGTGGTCAGCAACACAACCCGCGCGCCGCGACGCTCCAGCAACGCATTGGTGGCGACTGTTGTGCCGTGTCGGAGCTCGGCGAGGCCCAATGGGCGCTTGATTTGGACGCGTAGCGCGTCGAATGCATCGAGCACCGCGCGGCCCGGATCATCGGGTGTCGACGGCACCTTCAAGCGCACCTGCGTCCCGTCCCCGAGCACCGCGCTCAGGTCTGTGAACGTGCCGCCGGTGTCGATCGCGACGACATCGCGGCCGGGCGAAGACGGATTGGGGCCAAGCGCTTTTGTCATCGATGGCGACTGCCGGGTTGCGGGCCGCCGTAGCTTGCGACCTGCGGTCCGCCGTAGCTTGCGACCTGCGGCCCGACCCAGGCAAGGCGCCGACTACCTACGTGTCAGGACGTCCCGCTTGAGACCGGAGTCGGACGGCTTTTTGCCAAACCAGATGGACCAGATGGCGACCATCACGTCGTAGCCCTCGAGGTCGAGCTTCGCGCCGTGCTGGATGTTGACGAGCACGCCCTTGCCGGGCCGATACCAGAACCCGATCGCGGCGCCCTTGGGGATTGTGGGCGGCAGCGCTTTGACGAACAGCGCAACCTGCGGGGCGATTTGGCGCCGGATCTTGGGCGGCATGTTGTCGCGCAGACCTTCATTGACCGCTTCGGCGAGGTCGGCCGCTTTGACCGGACGGAGCATGTGCAGCCAGATGAACTTCTGTTCGTTCGCCCGGATGACGTGATGCGCCGTGTACTTGCGGGTGACCTGGTAGACCGCCAGCGCGTAGAGCTTGAACAGCCACTTGGTCCGCAGCCCGGCTCCGAGCAGCGGAAGTGGTTTGGAGCCCGGGCGCACATACGCCGGGAATTTGACGCCCGCGACCTTGATCGGTTTGGGACGCGCCGCCTCGGCGATGGCCGGCATGCCGATGGCAAAGCACCCCACCAATGCAAAAACGAGCAAGGCAGAACGGTTCGCGCGGCGCGATGACGGCGATGCGGGTCGGGTAGGCATCACCCTGTTAAGAAAGGCGCTCCGTCCGCCACCGCAACCAACGACCGCGCGACCGTGCGCCGATGGTGGCAAGTTCGCTGCAGACGCGTTGGAGATTCGCGATCAGTTGCACGCGCCGTTGGGCCTCTTCACGCGCACATGGAAGTGGTGTGTATGACCGCTGACGGTGCGCATGAACGTGCCGTGCCAGGGTTTGTAGCTGTACTTGGACTTGAAATAGGCGTTCACGGTCTTCTGCACCGCCGTGTCGTTGAAGATGATCCCGCACGCCTGCCCGGTGTCGACGAAGAGCTTGGCGAGGTTGATCGCGGCCGTGTTGTCCTTGCATGACACCGTGGTCGCGCATCCGGCGGTGATGTCGACGTGGGTGCCGTCCTTGTGGGTCGCGTGGTTGACCGAGCTACAGCTGCCCTGGTTGAGGTCGAGCAACTTCAACGGCGAGTACTTCGGCTGCAGCTTCTTGGCGTTAACAGCGACGGTGTAGAGCACGTCGATCAGCAGCTTGGTGCCGCGCGAACAGTCGTCGGCTTTGCGCGTGTACAGGCCGGTCGGGCACGACTTGGGCATCAGCACGAAGCCCTTCTTGACGTTGTTGGGGTCGAAACACGGAGGCGTCAGCAGCTCTCCCGGCTTGGGGGCGGGCACTTGCTCGACACGGTCAGCTTGTACTTGGCCGCCTTGGAAACGGACGTCTTGAAGCCTCCTGCGACGACGGACCAGTCGGTCAGGTGAACCCGGAGGTTGGCGGCTTTGCTGGCCTTGAGCCGCAGCCGCGCCGCTTTGCCGTTCTTGCCGTTGGCGAGCGGCTTGATGACGACACCGGAGCCAGCGAGGGCTGTGACCCCGTCGAACAGCGTCTTTCCACCGCCATCGTGAAGGATCACCGCAGGTTTGAAGCCGCCGGCGACGGGCGCGACGGTGATATCGACGTCGACGGCGGGTTTGGGCGCAAATGCGTAGCGGTGAACATTGTATTTGCCGGTGCTGTAGTCCTCGTTGATCGTTACCGACCCGCACAGTCCGGAGAGCGTCGGGGTCAGCCAGCACTTGCCGCCGCTGCACGGTTTGAGCGATTTGGGTTTGGGTTTGGGCGGCGCACCGGCATCCGGGCTTGTACCGGCATCGGCAGCAGAACCGGAATCGCCCGAGGAGCCAGCGTCCGCTTCGGTGTCTTGGGGCGCGCTGTCAGGGGCCGCAGCGTCTGGAACCGACGTGTCTGGAACCGACGTGTCTGGAACCGATTTGTCTGGAACTGAAGTGTCTGGAACCGAAGTGTCCTGAGCCGACGCGTCCAGAACGTCGGAAACGGCCGCGTCACGCGTCTCGCCGTCAGCTACATCAGCCTCCGAATCGCCCGAAGATCCGGCGTCCCCGGGAAGATGGACCTCAAAATAGGGCGAAGAATCGGCCCCGTGGATCACGTCCGGCGCTATTAACCCGCCGTTTCCGGGTTCTGCGACGCATCCCGCGCTTAAAACTACCGCCGCGCACGCGACCAAACTGCCTCGCATCACGGGACCTCGAGCGCGACCGGCGCCTTGATGGGTGGAAACCGCAAAGTCCTTCGGAGCCGGCGCTTGATGCACTTGCGCTGCCGCTTGGACGGGCCAAAGACCTGGATATCGGTCGCCGAACCGTCCCTTTTCACCCGCAATGTCAGCCGCATCGGCGTCTTCACCCGCCGCATCCGACACGCCCGGCGAGCCTTGTGGAGCTGCACGGACGCCTGCCGCTGGGCGAGCACATGACTGAGCCGTCCGCCGCGGGAGAAGCGACGTCCCGGATGGGGATTGGCGACCACAATCGGGCCCTTCGGCGCGCCGCTTTGGATGAACTTGCGCTTGCCAAACGCCTTCTTCACGCAGCGCACAAATCGCTTCTGCGGCCGCGTCATCTTCACCTTCTTGCCGTCGCGCTTGTGAAAGGTGATCTGCAGACGCGCCTTGACCTTGCGGTTCTTGCGGCGTGTCCGACCAAAGCGGAGGGTCGTGCTGACCTTCTCCACGCCCTGCACGGGATCGCGCGGATAGTTCGCGAGCCGACAACGCCGCCAGTCATGAGCCAACCACTGCTGCGCGGACGCAACGCCGATCGGGTCTCGGTCAACCTCGGGCGAAAGCTCCTGCGCGTCCACTTGCACGGGCAATGCGACCGCCAAAGCCGCAATCCCCCAAGCCGCAATCCGTGCTCCTCGTGTCGTTGGCATCATCGGCGGCAATCATCCTTCATCGCTCGAACGCTCCGCAATCGGGGGCCTTGCCGAAGGGGCGCTTGCTCCCGTCGTAGGTGGTCTTCACCCCGGCATCCGCGCCGCCATCAACACCCGCAGATCCGGCCTTGAGCCGCATATCGAAGCTGGTGGGGTTGATGAACACAGGTTTGGCCTTCTTGGACGACTTGTCACCGCCGCTGATCTTCTTCCACTGGTCCACATTGCGCTTCTTGGCGGCCTTTTCATCCTCGAACAGGTGCCAGCCCGAGTAGCTGAAGAAGATGTTGTGGTCGCTCTTGAGGCCGGACAGCGAGTCGGTCGTGTAGCTGATCGAGCCCCGCGCCGCACCGACCAAGACGTTGTTGCGGACGGTGTTGCCGGTGCTGCCGTTCCAGATCGTCATCGCGAATCGCCCCGCGCCCGTCGCCATGACCACGGTGTTGTGCTCGACGATGTTGTTTTTGCTGCCCCACTGGCTGCCCTGGCCGTCGTCCCACATGCCGATGCCGGTGCCGCGGTTGTTGACCAGCAGGTTGTTGCGCACCGTCGACTTGCGCACCGATGCGAGGTTGATCGCCGCGCCGCCGATCTTGCCGTTGCCCGTGAGCAAGTTGCGCTCGATGACGCAGCCGCTCGAGATGCCGTCTTCCTTTTCGGCCTTGCTGGTCGCCGGATCGGCGTTGATCTGGATGCCCGAGGCGCGGTTGGCGGAGCAGCGGTTGCCGATGATGCGCGCGTTGTCCGACGCGTTGCTTACGTAGATGCCGTGCTCCTTGGCGTTCTTGTTGCAGACGTTGCCGAGCAGCGCGGTGTGGTCGGAGAAGTCGGTGAAGATCCCCCACACGCCGTTTTCATTGAACACGCATGCCTGGACGGTCACGTGGTCGCTCTTGCTGACCCGCAAACCGGCGCGGTTGGCCTTGCTGGCATGGAGCCCGTGAACGATGACGTGCGCGCTGTCGTAGATGTAGATGGCGTCGCGTTTGTCCCACTTGCTGCCGTCCGCGCCGCTGCCATCGATGAACACGGCGTCTCCTTCCGCGCGAAAGACGAGCGGTTTGGCGGCCGAGGCGACCTTGCCGGCGACGATGATCGGCGACTTGTATTGTCCATCGAGGATGGCGACGACGTCACCGGGTTTGGCGGCCTGGGCAGCATGGTGGATCTCGCGCCACGGCTTGTCCTTGGTGCCGGGGTTGCTGTCTTTGCCACTCGGAGAGACCCAGCGCGTGGCCTTCCCGCCCGGTGCAGCTGGCTTGAATGGCGCGTGGACCAGGGCGCCGCTGACGTTGGGTCCGCTGGATACATCCGAGCTGCCACCGGCGTCGCTACCGGGCGAAGCTGAGCCGCTCGTATCGTTGCTGTCCGAGTCGTTGCCGACCGTATCGCCGCCGGCCGTGCTGTCCGCTGATCCGCCGCCATCCACCGTTGCGCCGCCATCCACCGTTCCGCCGCCGCCCGTGGGAGGTGGGTTGGACGCGGACGAACCGCAAGCCAGCGCGGTGAATGCGACGAAGAAGAGAGTCAGGGCAAGCGCGATTGCATCGGTTCGGACCGTCATGACGCCATCGTCGGCAAAACGGCGGCGCCAAACAAGCGGTGTCGCGGAGCTGACGCGGTAGTACGAGCTTTTGACGCCGATTACACCGCCCGTCGCACCTCGAACTGCGCGGCTTGCCGGGCTCGTTGCACCGCCTCACGGTCGCGCCGCTCATGAGGTTGCAGCCAGTGCACCATGAGATCGGCCTGCCACGTGTAGACGCTGCCGTTGAGCGAGACGTCGCCGCCGTCGACAAGCCGCGTGGCATCGACAAGAGGGACGTCCTCGAGGGCATCGCACAACGCCAGGAACTCGCCTTGGCGTTCGGCGTCAGCGAAAGAGCACAAGTGCCGGCCTGAGAACGCCACGTGGAAGCTCGCCGGGCGGAACGCGACCCCGACCAGCCCGAGCCGCTGTGCCATGTTGCCGAGCAGCACGGTCGCCTCGCGCGCCAGGCCCAACCCAGGGACCTGCTGGCCAGGCAGCTTGGGCCGGCGGTCCGAAAAGTGCGCGCGGGGATGACGCAGCGTCAACCAGTTGACGTAGAGCACGATCTCGTCGCCGATGTGTTCGCGCGACAACGACGCTTCGACCAGGTGGTGTTCCTTGCCATCGGCCATGCCCTGCAGGCGGAAGACGTCTCCGGCGGGGTCCTTGTGAAGGTGCACGCGCAGGTCGTCGTAACCCAGCCGCCGCACGTGGTCGAGCAGGCCGTAGCTCGACAACGCAAGCTCGATGCCATTGGCGGTGTAGTAGCCGAGAAGACGTGGCGTGGCTTCCGGGCCGGGCAATCCGAGCGCGCTCACGAGGTCGGCTTCGGTGAACAGCAGGTCGTCGTCGTCGTCGCCGTCGAGGTGGGCGAGCTCGGCGGCGACGCGGCTGTAACGGGTGGTCAATGGATCGGCCGCTGCGGGCACGGAAACAACGCCGTCGAGGGCCAAGACCGTGGCCGTCCCGGCGAGAACGCGCCACGCCTGCTCGGTATAACCGCCCGCGGGCAGCCAGACGGCCGGTATGTCACCGAGGTGGTCGGCGACCCGGGCGTCGCGCCTTGCAGCGCCGTCGATGCTGAGCTCAAGCGCGCCAAGGCGGTCGTCAGCCAACACATCACCGCCCGCGAGGACAAACGCCAGGTCGGGCCGTGGCATCCGGTCGAGCAGCGCGTCGAGCGCCGCAAGGTAGCTATCGTCGCCGGTGTTTTCGGGCAAAAGGACCTCATCGACGTCGCCCAACGGCCCCCAATCAGCGCCGGAGAGCGAGCCGATCCAGCAGCTCGGATCGTCGACCAGGCACAGCGCGATGCCGTCGGGCGGGTGGGCGTCGAGGTCGATGATGCCGACGAGGCCTTCAAAACCAGCGTCACGCGCGAGGGCGATGGCGATGGCGACGTCGTTGATCGCGCACAACGCCCCCGCGCGGTCGGGGCCGGCGTGATGGAATCCGCCCAGCAAGTTGAGCGTGGGTCCGCCGTGTTCGAGGGCGTGTCGGGTCGCCGCGACGGTGCCGCCGCAAGCCAGCCGCAGCGTGTCGAGCATCGCGTCGACCGGCATCTCGCCTTCCTGGGTGACGTAGATCCGCGCCAGGGTGTTGCCGCGGGTCAGCGATTCGAGCAAACGCGGCGCATGAACCCGTCGCAGGTCGCTCCAATCGGCGGGTCTCGGGGTGTGCAGGTCGTCAGCGTCGACAATGCCCGCGTCGAGCAGGTACCACAGCGCGAGGTCGGCGCGGCGCGGTTCAAAACCAGACGTGTGAGCCGTTGCCGCGAGCGGAGGTCGGTATTCGGGCGCGTACCAGGTGGGCAATCTCCGCCCCCGAGCCCGCCGTCGAAGCCGATTGAACCAACGGCGCGTGGTGCTGCTGCGGAGCATCCTTCTCCCTGCGTCTGCCTACCGCAACAAGCGCGGCGCGAGCGCGACAAGCCAATGCACAATCACAACCGGCCATAGGTTGCCGCGCCACAACCTCAGCCCGCACAAAGCCGTGCCGAAACAAGCCGCCCAGCCGATCAACCACAGGCCCTGTCCAGGCGCGAGCAACGCGTACGAAAAGCTGGTCAACCCCACGGCCGCGAGAGTCCCGTAGCGTCGCTCGAGGTGGACCAGCGCGTAGCCCCTGTACAATGTGTCTTCAGCGACGATGGAAACAGCCATCATCGCCATCAGTGTCGGCGCATCAATGGCGCTCAAGGTCGGATCGAAACCCGGCTTGACCGCCTCGATCAGGGGGAAAACCCAGCCGCTATTCAGCCACCCAACGAGACCACCCAACCCAAGCCCAAGCGCGATATCAGCGACGGTTGGGGGCTGCCAACCCAGGTCCCGGAGCCGGTAGCCATCGCCGCCGGCCATCTTCCAGCACAACCCCAACGCGATCATGAAGCCGATCGCCACCGGCCACGCGATAAGAGGCTGCAAGGTTTTTTCGAGCGCATCGGGCTCGACCCCGCGTGCGACGAGCAGATAGCCCACCACCGGCAGCAACGCCGCCGCCACGATGAACGGTGTCGCCACCAACGTGATGGTCACGTTGCGGGTGCTGAGCGTGTCGGGCGCCGTCATGGCCGTACGCTACCAAATCGAAGCCCATGCGACCCAAGCGTGCATCGTTGCGAATGCCCCGGCGCTGATCCCGGAGCCGATCCCACACCCGACGCCGATCCCACACCCGACGCCGATCCCACACTCGGCGCCGATCCCACACCCGACGCCGGCACCAAACCCGACGCCGACGCGTCACTGGATGTCGGGCACCACAATGGTCGGGCTGGGGTGTTCGACGAACGTGAACGGCTGCTTGAGCTTGACGTCGAGCTCGTAGGGCCTGACGTGAACGAGGAACGCTTCCTCTGTGTACGCGACGAACTCGTCGACCTTCCAGGTCCCGTCTGCCTTGGTAAGCGCCATCCCGTTGTAGCTTGCGCCGTTGCTCTGGACGGTCACCTGGGCTTTCTCCAGGCCCTTACCGTCGCTGTCGAGCACGCGGCCCGAGAGCGTGTACGTGAAGTACTTGGCGGTCGGGTCCTTGGTGACGACGAACTTCGGCTTCACGATGTTGAAGTGGCGGTCCTTTCGCTGCATCGCCGCGAAGTCGTAGTCGATGTATGGCGGCGAGAATTTCAGCCCGTCCGTGGTCGGGTGGATGCGGTATTTGCCGAACATGATGGTGCCGAGCATCTTGCGCATGTACTCGCCGCCGCCGCTTGTATGGCGCTGCTTGTAGTCGGGCCGTGTCAGCATAACGTTGGCCGGGTAGATGTTTTTCTTACCGTTTTCGCCGGTGAACTCAATCGCCAGCGTTCCGCCTTTGCCTTCCTTGGCTGCCTCCGACGGCAGAATGAACGTCGAGTGGGCGGTCAAGAACTCCGGCTTCTTCAGCACGTACTGCGAGTCGCCGACGACGATGTCGACCTTGTCACGGATGAAGAACCAGCCCTCCCGCGAACCGGTAATGGTGTACTTGCCCGGCGGCACCATCTTGTCGAAGCGGAACGTGCCGGACATCGTGTAGGTGGATGCGCTGTCGGTGCCATTGGAAATCGTGACTTTCATCCCGTGCAGGCCGCCGCCCTCGGTCTTGTAGCGCGGGTTGTAGAAGACCACTTCGCCGATCAGGGTCTGCCCGGACGAAAAATGCCCGCCGCCACTGCTGCCGCCCGAGCTCGACGCTCCACTGCTGCTTGCATCCGCGCCACCTGAGCTGCTCGATCCGCCCGAGCTGCTGCCTTTGCCGGTGAAATCCGCGACCTTGAGGTCCGCCCCGTTGACCGTCACGTCACGGAAGTCCGGCGTGAACGTGTAGCCGGACCGCGACGGTTTGACGTTGTAGGTGTCGTTTTCGACCTTCAGGAACGTGTACTCGCCCTTGTCATTGGTGAGATTGGCGAGCTTGTCGACCGCACGGACCAACTCCACTTTGACGCCCGACAACGCGGTGCCGCCGGTGTCGTAGATCTTGCCGGAGACCTGCCACTGGCCTTTGCCGATGTTGTTGAGCGTCTGGGCCGGGCTGCTTGTCTCGCTCTCGCAGCCCAGCACGAGCAAGGTGGCGGCGAGCACTCCCCAAAAAGCTGTTGCCTTGTGCATTGCCGCCTCCACGCGTGTCCAAGAACATGGATAGACGGCGCAGGGGTGCGTTGAATGCGGGTTTTCGCGCGTATCGGTCGGGGCATTTTGCGCACCACGGCAAACCACAAGGCGGCGTGTGCGTCTGAACAGTGTCGGCAACAAGGGTTGTGTCGGCGGCAAGGGCGGTGTCAGCGAGAAGAGCCGTGTCGACCGCTCCAACCGTGTCTGTCGTTTGCGTCGCCTGGTCAGTGACTTGGGAGTCGTCGCTGCAACCGCCCACAAGCGCCGCGAGCCCAGCAAGGAGCGCGGCAATTTGCGCAGGGCCATGTCGCCGCCCGGGCCCGGGGCGTGATTTCGTCGCTTTCATGCCCCAAAGACCAGGCATGAATGTCTGGATCAACGGAGAAAGGACCTCCCCCAGACCGCTCCTAGTCCATCTTGGCGATGATGCGCGCGACCGCCTCCGGGGCACCATCGGCCCCAAGTGCCGCCGCTTGCTTACAGAGCACGAGCGCCTCGTCGTACTTCTTGAACAACCACTTGCTGTCCTCCGCTTGTTCGGCTGCGAGCGCCCGCGCCAGCAAATGCGACGCCTTCTCGTGACGCGCGCGCTGCTCTTCGCGGCGCCGTGCGTGTTCTCGACGCTTGCGTTCCGCCGCCCGAGCCTCCAACACGCGCAGTCTTTCGTCTTGCTGGTGGGCCGCTTCCGCCTTTTGAGCGGCAGCCATTTCCCGCTCAGCGGCCGCTTGGCGTTGCTCTTCGGCGCGTCGCGCGGCGGCGGCAACACGATCCCTCTCCTGCTGCTCTTCCCGTGCAGTCACGCGCCTGACGAATTCTTCGAACAGCACCGCCCGCTCGGCCTCGGAGCGCGAGCGCAGGACATCGATGGCCTTGGTGAGCGCCGTTGCCGTGACCTTCGCAGGCTGCTGCGCGCGTTGTCCGAAACGCGGCATTGCGCCGTCGCGCCCTGCTTGTTCGACCGCGTACGGCAGCAGGTGGGTCAGCCCCGCGGCGAGGTTCGCGAGCCCGGCCAGACCCTTGTCGTCCGCCAAGCGCTTGTTGGCGGCGGCATGACGGCAGAACGCCCAGCGTGCATTCAGATCGGCGAGCTGGTGCCGCTCAGTCGCAGAAAGACAACGAGCCGTCCGGCCGCCCGCGAGGACCTGCTGCACGAGACCGTCCCGAAGCATGGGATCGTCGTCGGGCGCTTGTGCATGCTCGGTTCCGGCCAGCCACGCGTGGAATCCATGCCTTGTGTGGCCGATCGGAACGCCCTGCGCTGTGAACGCAACCGCGCCCACGTAGCGCCGTCGCGCGATGTCGAACACGAACAGCTCGTCGCTCGCCTCGTCCGCGGAGCGCGCACTGACCGCGTTTGCCTTGATAAGGACGCGCTTGCTGTCGGCTGAAAATCCCACATCGTGAACCAGCTCGAACTCTCGCCGATCGAGAGGCTGGCCGATGCGAGCCAACGTCTGGCCGGTGGCCACTTCGAGCACGACCACCCAGCATCCGTCGGTCGCCCGCTTCTCGGGGTGATGCGTCTGGGCCAACACGTTCACCGCGAGCAATCGGCCGTCAGGGCTGAAGCGGATCGAGAACACGTGCGGGAAGCCCACCCAATGGGGGCCGGCGTATTCGAGGTGCCTTGGCGTCCACTCGATGCGTGGAACCAATCGCCCGAAGGCGCCGACCGAGACGACAATTTTCCCGTGCGGGATGTCCTTTTGTTGGATCGCCAAGAGGCGCCCGTCCGGACTGACGTCCACCACGCCCGGCCCGCGGATGCTGCGTCGGCCATCGCGATCCAAGAACAGCGAGCCGTGGTCGTCGGTCGCCACCAACGTCTCGCCGCCCGGCGTCCAGAACAGGCCGAGTGGGTCAGCGTCCCCTCGTGAGATGGTCGTGACTACGTCACCAGTGGACCAAGCATGTACGATGACGATGCCATCCGAGCTCAAGGCAAACATCTCGCCATCGGGGCTCACCGCGACACGATGGTCGTTGTCCATGTCGCGGAGTCCGGCGACCTCGAGCTTGCGAACCGTCGGCGGTTCGTCGCCGGCCGCGACCGTCACGAGCGTGACAATCCCGCCGTATGAGTCCGAGATCGCGAGGTGGCGGCCATTTGACGACCAAGCGCCCTGCCGACACGCGATCGAATCGAAGACCACAGGGGTCAACCGGAAGTCGCGCAGGCGAAGCACATAGCAGCCCCAATACGCGATCAGCGCGGCGTGGCTTCCGTCAGCGCTGATCGCCGCGCGCTCGAGCTCCGCACGACCGCCCGTGTCCGGCAGCGACCAAAACCCCGCCTGCGCGATCGCGTCGACGCGCGCTTTGGCATCGTGCAGCTGCGCGGAGGATTGCAACGGTGGCGGACGTCTATCGCGGCGTTCGCGTGTCGGCCGCCGCTTGCGGTCTGACGGGGCGACGCCGGGCTCGACGGCGCGTGGCTGTGACACCGTGCTGGGGCTGGGCTGCCTTGCTGTCGACCGACGCGGCGGCGCTGCTGGGGCGGGCGGCTGAACGGCCACGGGAGCGGCGGGCTGCAGATCACGAAGCACCTTCCTGGCTGTCTCAACGGCCTCAAAAGCGTCGCCAAGCCGACGTGTCGGGTCGGGCTCTGTCATGCGTTCAAGGAGGAGCGAAAGGCGCGCGTCAAGCCGCAATGGGGCCAGCGCCGTGCGGACGTCCAGGTTGGCGCCGTCGTGGGGGAGGTCCTCGGGGTCTCGGCCCGTAGCCATCGCCAAGTACGACACGGCGAGGCTGTACATATCGCTCGCCGGTGACGCCCGTCCCATGAACTGCTCGGTTGGGGCGTAGCCAAAAGTGCCGACCGACGTGCCCAACGCGCTGTCGGCGTTTCGAACGCGGTTTTGAACGGCGCCAAAGTCGATGAGATGCGCGCGGCCCCCTTCTTCGATGATGATGTTCTTGGGCGCGATGTCGCGATGGATGATCGGTGGTTGCCTTCGGTGGATGTAGTGGAGGACGTCCAGGATCTGGACGAACCACGCGACCATTTCTGCCTCGCTCAGGCCGCCGGTCGCACGGACTTGCTCGAGGGTGCGGCCCGGGATGTATTCCTGGACGAGAGCATAGCCGTCGGGGGCATCCCGAGGCCCGAGTGTAAAGTCGTCCTGGTAGCGCGGGATCCCGGGATGGTCGAGTCCCTGGAGCACCTGTGCTTCGCGCTGGAACAGCTCAAGCGCTTTCCAATCATCCAGCTTGTCCCAACGCAGGAACTTGATGACGACGTCGGCCCCATCCTCCTCGCGCCGCGCCCGAACTGTCACTCCGAACCCGCCACGGCCGATCTCGTCACCGAGCAGGTAGCTCGCGGAGGCGCTGCGAACCGTGTTGCCGGCGGTCAACGATGTGTTCATGGCGGCGCTACCAATTTGACGTCACCGAGCCACCTTACACGTCGATGATGTTTTTGCGTGAGGTTGCGGCCAGCGATCCCTGCCTACATCACGCCCGGCCAGGTGCCCGGCGTCACGGAGCCCACGAACTGGAAGTTGTCGAGGATGACCTCGCTGTCGAAGACGCCGTCGCCGGTATCGTGCACGTGGAAGGTCAACGTGAACTTCTCACCGGGCTCGATCGGCCATTCGGTCGTCATCCAACCGGTCGACGAACCCTTGGAGCTGCTGTCCTGCGACTTGCTGGCAGCGCACGAGAACCCGGTGCCGCTGATGTCGGTCTTGGCCTCGCCATTGGGGCAGCCGCCGAGCCAACAGCACTCGGACGCGGCGGTGTTGATCGCGATGTAGCAGTAGCGCTGGCGCGGGTTGCAGAACTGCATGCCGGGGCTGCAGATGAAGTCGTAGTGCTTATCGGGGTTGCGGCACTTGGTGTAGTTGATGACGGTCTTCTTGCCGCCGTTGGTGCTGCCGGCCTCGAGCACCATGTAGAACTTGTCGTTGAACTGGCTGCCCACGTACTCGTCGTATTCCTGGCTGAAGAAGATGTGGTTGAGGCGGAACCCTTGCGCGCCCTCGGGGGCCTTCAGCTCCAGCTTCCATTCCATCGCGTTGAACACGCCAGAGCCGCCCGCGAAGGGATCCTTCATCGACGTGCCGCCCATGTTCTTGCTGTGCGATGTGCCTTCGGCCGGCCCGGTCGCCATGAGCACGTAGGAGCCGCCTTCGCGCGGGGCGAGGTGGTTGGATTTGTTGCCAAAGTGCTTGGAAACGGCCGCGGTGCCGGTCGTCGTGGAGCCGGTGGGGGATGAGTAGCTCTGGCCGAGCACGACCGCCTTGTCGCACACGCCCAATGCGCAGCTCATCTGCTGGAGCTTGGAGCCGCTTGCCGTGCACGCACACGCCTTGCCGATCTTCTTGGCGCCGGTACCGCCGGTTGGATACATGTTGACCTGCCCCTTGGCGTAGACGGCCTTGTGGGCCAGCAGCAGGTCTTTGAGATCGCTCAGCTCTTTGTCGCTGGGCAGCAGCTTCATGCCCGCATCGATGGCGGCGATCGCCTTGTCGATGCGCACCAATGCCTCTTTGCCCTTGAGCGCGCGCAGCGCCTTGAGCGCCTCGACGTACGCCACGACGGCGTCGCCTTTTCGCAGCTCCTTGCCGTCGGTCTTGAGCAGATCGGTGATCTTCGCTTCGAACGTGTCAACGTGCTCCTTGCCGGTGCTCGGGTGCTTCCATGTGGCCTTGACCTTGACCTTCGCGTCGGCGCCGATCGCCTTGGGATCGCAGGACTGCACGACCTGGTGGAAGATCATGGCGTCGTTGGCACCGAGATGCTGCGGCTCGACCTCGTCCTTGTTCGTCGACACCTGTTCGCCGTGAAACGCCTTCATGGCGAACGTGGGCGGCAAGGTCAGCTCGACCTGGACATCGCGAGCGGCGAGCTCGACATGGCGCAGCAAGCCGCTGCCGAAGATGGCCTGGGCCTCTTTGGGCGCGTCGATGAAGACATACGCGCCCTTGCCGGCGTCGGTCACTGTGTTCATCAACTCGTCGTTGTAGTTCCACGGATCGCCGACACCCACGCCCATCAGGTAGATCGCCTTGCCATCCGCCGCCTTTGCCGCCTTGGCGATGACGTCCTTGTCTTTTTCGCCGACGTTCGTGCCGCCGTCGCTGACGAGCACAACGCGGTTGATGAGCGCCTTGTCGAAGTGCTTGCTGGCCAGCGCGTAGGCCTCTTTCAGGCCGCCGCCAAGGTTGGTGACGCCGTCGGTCTTGAGCCCCTGGCACGCCGCGTTGAGTTTGCCCTCATTGCTGGATGCGACCTTGTGCGCGGCGATCACGACCTTGGACAGCCCGCCCCAGGTGACCATGGAGAAGAGATCGCCCTTGTCGAGCGAACCAACCAACGCCATGCAAGCGGCGCGGGCGCGGTCGATGCCGGTGTCGTCGATCGGGCCCCAGCTCATCGAGGAAGATGTGTCGACCGCCAGCACGATGTGCGCTTTGCGTCGCTCCTTGGCGGTGATTTGCGGCGCCGCGACCGCCAACTGGAGATGGTAGGCGCCGTCTTTTTCGGCGCGCATCTGGGCGGAAACGGCGACGTGCCCCTTCTTGGCCGCCGGGTAATCAAAGTTGTAGTAGTTGAGGAACTCGTAGGTGCGCAGCCCCTTGTAGACGTGTTGGCCCTGCGCGATCAGACCACGCGCGACCTGGGCGCCGGCCATCGAGTTGCTGTCGTCCGCCGACAGGTAGAGCACGACGTCGTCTTTCTTGTTGCAGACCGGCGGCTTGCCGTTGGTTTTGTCCTTGTCACCCGGCGTCGGTTTGCCGTCCTTTTCACCGGGCTTGTCGCCGGTCTTCTTGCCGGAAGAGCCGCCGTTGCTCTGCCCGGACGTGCCACCGCTGCCCGGGTTGGTGTTGGAGCCGCTCGACGAGCCGGCGCCGCTGGATGACCCGCCGCTGGATGACCCGCCGCTGGATGACCCGCCGCTGGACGATCCGCCCGACGACGAGCCGCTGCCAGACGACGCAGGGCTGCCGCCGCCCTGCTCGTTGCCGGTGCTGCCGGCGTCTGCCGAAGACTTGTCGTCGCTGAAACCGCCCGAAGACGAGCCGCCGGACGAAGAGCCGCCTGAGCTGGCCGATTGCGACGCGGACGAGGTGGTCGTCCCGCCGCCGTCAACAGCGGCGTCGCTTCCGCAACCGTTTGCGAAGGCGAGGGCGGCGATGGCGATGATGGTGGGGATGAGACGGGGAAGTGGCGCGCGCATGGGATTGCCCTGCGGACGGTTCGGTGTCGGAACTGTCTGTCGCTTTGTGCCCTGCTCTCGATGCCAACCTAGGTGATCCTCCCGGAGGGGACAAGGTGGCAAAAATGTCAGGGGCCCAAGGGGGCCTGCCCCCAAGGGATACCCCCTTTTTTCTCTGCGAGGCATCGACTTGATGATCTGGGGTTTTGTCTTGGCAGACGGCGCCCCGATCAAGGGGGAAGGACCCAACAGGG
>CAZLMW010000123.1:13876-22899 GCA_964560875.1 uncultured Enterobacteriaceae bacterium | reverse complement strand
GCCCCGTCGGCGGATCATAAAATGCCTTCCCCTGTTGGGTCCTTCCCCCTTGATCGGGGCGCCGTCTGCCAAGACAAAACCGAGGCAATCCCTTTGGGCTTGGTATTCGGGGCGGATGTGCGCTACAACCCGCGCGCCTGGACCGACCAGTCGGTTTAGTTTCAGGGAATGCCCCATGGCCAAGACCACCCGAGGCTCACAGAAGCGCGAGGCGATTCGTCACGCGGCCTATGCCTGCTTTCGGGATCGCGGCTACCACGACACGACGGTCGATGCGATTTGCGAGGCTGCCGGCATCTCCAAGGGCAGCTTCTACTGGCACTACCCGACCAAGCAGGACGTCTTTGTCGACATCCTCGAGGTCTGGACGCGCCAGGTCATGGACGAGCTGTACGAGCAGTTTGAGGACGCCGTTGGGGCCACCGACTACACCACCGCGCTGACCGCTGCGTTGACCCGCGAGATCCACCGCGGTCGCAAGATTGTGCCGCTCTGGCTGGAGTTCACGGCGCAGGCGACCCGCGACCCCGTCATCCGCGAAGCGCTCGCAAAATTCTACCGACGCGCGCGCACAGCGATCGCGGAGATGATTCGGCCCGGGCTCGAGGATCGGTGCTCCGAGGCCGAGATTCGTGGCATCGCCGCGTGCATCTTTGGCGCCTATGCGGGGCTCATCATCCAGGACATGAGCGACCCGGATCGCGCGGATGCCAGCGTTTCCGTGCAGAGTTTCTTCAGCGTTTTCGGCGGCTTCTTCGCCACGATGTTCGAAGACCCGGCGGCTGTCGTCGCCGCACTGGCGCCAAACGACGCGCCGAACTAGCTGTTTTCGCGCCGCTGATCGCCGAAAACGCTCGACTAGACCGTACAGTCTAGTTGGTGCACAAACAGCACCCGTTCGATAACGCGTGCTTATGCTTGACATGCGCGATCGGCAGACATAGAAGCTCGCGGTCAACTAGACCGACCAGTCGGTTCATGATCCTGCGAGGACACGATGACGGGTATCAAGCGCACTTCGAGCACGCGAATCTCCCTTCACGAGGCTCAAGACGCCCTTGCGGCTGAACGAAGCGCACCAACCTGGGCGCGTGAGCTCAAGGCCGGTCGCGCGACAGCCGTCGTTACGTTCGCCGGTCAAGGCGCGCCGTGGCTGGATGAATTGGCGGTGCTCTGTGCCGAAAACCGGTCGGTCCGCACCATCGTTGCCTGCGCGTCCACGGCGCTGAAGGAGGCGGCCTCGACGCGGGAGTTCCGGTGGAGCGGGCTGTTCGCCGACGGCTTGGATGTGCTTTCGTGGATCGACCAGCCCGACGGTCGGCCCGATGCGGACTACCTCGGCAGCACGACCATCTCGCAGCCCGGCATCTTCCTTGCACAGGTGGCGCGCTACACGCACGCGTTCGAACGGGGGCTGGGCGCGGCGGTGCGGCAAGGTTGCGTCCGGGCCGTCAGTGGTCACTCGCAAGGCGTGATGGCCGCAGTCGCGGTCTCCGAAGCCGGCGCCAACCTGGTGGATCCGAGCCGGATCGCCACCTACGCCCGGTACATGGCGTGGCAGGGCCTGTTCATGGCCGACTCGTGGCGCCAGACCGGTCGCCGCGACACCCGCCCGGGCACAGTCGCCATGGTGGCCATCGCCGGACCGACCACCGCTGTCCTGCAAAGCGTCGTCGACGAGCTCAACGCGGCCGTCGCGCACAACGGCGCGGGTCATCCGGTCACCATCGCCCTTCACAACACGCGCACGCGCCACGTCGTCAGCGGTCACCCGGCCGACATCGTTTCCCTGCGCACAAAGCTCGACGCGATCGCCACGCGCGAAAAGAAGGCGCGCAAGGCCGGTCGTTTCGGCGGCTCGCCGCTGCAGTTTCAGTGGGACGAGCTGCCCATCGATACGTCATTTCACAGCCCGTTCATGGCGGCGGGCGTGGACCCGATGCTCGCGTGGACGCGCGAATCCGGCTTCAGCGTCGACGCATCCGACCTCACCATCGACGTCATCTGCCCCAACACGGGCAAACGCCTCAACGACGCACCGGACCTCGTCGACCGCCTCGTGCGCATGCAGTTTTGCGGCGCCGTGAAGTGGTCGACCGTGGTGGCCAAGCTCGCGACCTACAACACGGACGTCGCCATCGATTTCGGTCCGGGTGTGGGCGTTGCGCGCCTGCTCGCCGTCGGCCTGCGAGGGACCGGCGCTCGTACATTCGCGCTCGCCGAGCCTTCTGGACGCGACGGGCTGTGGCGCAAGGACTTCCGGCGTGGCCCCAAGCCCGTTTGCTACGCCGATTACGCGCCCCGCCGCGCCACCCTCGCCGACGGCCGCGTCGTGGTCGACAACCGTTACACACGCGCCACTGGCCAGTCGCCGATCATCCTGCCGGGCATGACGCCGACCACCGTCGACGTGCCTATCGTCGCGGCCGCCGCCAACGCCGGGTTCACCGCCGAAATCGCCGGTGGTGGGCAGGTGACCGACGCTACCTGGGATCTGCGCGTCGAAGAACTGAAGGAGTCGCTGCAGCCGGGTGCCGAGGTCGTCTTCAACGCCCTGTACCTGGACCGCTACCTGTGGGACCTGCACTGCGGCGGTCGCAAGCTGGTTCAGAAGGCGCGCAAGGCCGGGGCGCCGATCTGCGGCGTGACCATCAGCGCGGGCATTCCGGACAAGGACGAGGCGGTCGCACTGCTCGACGAGTTCGCCGCGCTCGGCATGTACCTCAACGCGTTCAAGCCCGGCACCGTGCAGCAAATCGACGCGGTGCTCGCCATCGCCAAGGCAGCGCGCCACCACACCATCTTCATGCATCTCGAGGGCGGTAAGGCCGGTGGCCACCACAGCTGGGAAGACCTCGAAGCGTTGTTGCTCGCGCGCTACCACCGCATCCGGGCGGCGACCAACGTCGTATTGTGCGTGGGCGGCGGGATCGCCAACGAGGAGCGCTCAACGGAGCTCTTGACCGGCACCTGGGCACACGCGCACGGTCTCATCGCGATGCCGGTGGACGCCGTCTTCCTGGGCACCCTCGCGATGGCGTGCAAAGAGGCCACCGCGTCGCCGCAGGTCAAGCGCGCATTGGCCGACGCCGCCGGAACCGACCGCTGGGTCTACGCCGGCCAGGCCGACGGCGGGGTGACGAGCGGCAAGAGCCAGCTCAACGCCGACATCCACTACATCGACAACGCTGCGGCCCGCTGCGGACGCCTGCTCGACGCGGTCGCCGGTTCAGCCGACAAGGTTGCCGCCCAACGCGACGCCATCATCGAGGCGCTCAACGCCACCGCGAAACCCTACTTCGGCGACTTCGAGGCGATGAGCTGGCGCGAGGTGCTGGTGCGCATGGCCGAGTTGACCGCTGTCGGTCGCGGGGGGCGTTACGAGGACGGTGTCTGGCCCGATGTCAGCTACCGCAAGCGTTTCGCAGTCCTGGTTCAGCGGGCCGAAGCGCGCCTGCATGACGGGGCAGGTTCACTGCGTTCGCTGGTCACCGACGCCGCCCTCGCCGATCCAGGCGCGCTCATCGAAGCCGTCGCTGCGCGATTTGAAAACGCCGCAACCATGCGCCCGACGCCGGTCGATGCCGACTTCTTCACCGCCAGCATCTGCCGCATGCCGGGCAAACCGGTCAACTTCGTGCCGGTCATCGATGCGGATGTCCGCCGCTGGTACAAGTCCGACTCGCTCTGGCAGGCGCAGGACGATCGCTACGACGCCGACGCGGTCCTGATCATCCCCGGCCCCGACGCCGTCGCCGGCATCATCGAAAACGAGCCGGTTGCCGACCTCCTCCGCCGCTTCGACAACGCCCTGCTCAAAGCGCTGCAAACCGACAAGCCGGTCGCCATTGCCGCCCGCAAGCGCCCGGAGACGACGCCCACGCTGCCCGGCGCCATCGTTATCGAGCACGGTGAAGGTGTTCAGACCTGGCGTGTCGCCGGGGAGATGGCCCACGACGCGTGGTTTGCACCGTTCGCGGCGCGATTCGACGGCCCGATCGCCACGTATTTCGCAGCAAAGCGCGTACACGGCGCGGCCGGAAACCAGCCCAATGTCCTGCGCGACCTCTGCCCGTCCGAACCCGGCGCGACGCTGTGGATCGAAGCCCGCGACAAGACCGTCCAGGCGCTCACGTGGCGAACTCCAGCAGCAAGCGGCGAGTCTGTGCGCGTCGTGATGCAAGCCGACCGTTCGCTGTCCGTCGCCATCGCCGTGCCCGAGTGCCCAGGCGCCGACGCGACCGCCTGGACCTGGACCGTGAACGTCGACGTGCAGGGCCGCTGCCACGTGCAAGACTGCCCGGCCGACGCCGTGCGCGGCTTCTACCACCACAACCTCTTTGGCCGGCCCATCGCGGTCGTTCCGCTGCTCGACGCGATCGACGCCAAGGTCGAAATCGACGCCACACAGGCCCGCGCCTACGCTGCGCTGAGCCACGCCAATGACACCGGGATCGCCGCCTCGATGGTGTTCTCGCTCGCCTTCAAGCCGCTGATGTCGACGCTGAGCTGCGACGAACTGTCCGGTGGGTTGCTGCGCCTCGTTCACCTCGACAACCGCATCGAAACCGCCGCCGCATGGCCGCCGGCTGCGCACGACACTGTCTCGGTCCGCTGCTGCATCGACCGGGTCGAAAACACCCCGGACGGCGTTGTCGTCGCCGCTCAGACCAAGGTGGCGAGCGATTCGGGCGCGCCGCTGGCGGCCATGACGTCGCGCTTTCTGCTCCGCGGTGTGGACCTGCCGGGCTTCACCGTTGCGGCCGATGAGAACCTGCACCGCGAGATCGTGCTCACCGACGCCGCCGCGTGCACGTTCCTGGCCGATCAGCGCTGGCTCACACTCGATGTAGCCCTGCAGCCCGGCGACTCGCTCGTCCTGACCGGCAACGTCACCGAGAAAGCGCCGACCGACGGACCCGCGACCTTCACCGCGACCGGTCAGTTGCTGCGTGACCGGGCCACCATCGGACGCATCGACCTGCCCGCGACCCACGCCAAGAAGCACCCGGTAATGGTCGTCGCCGACCTGCTTGCGACCGCCGACACCGGCCGCCCGGTCACCGCCAAGACCCTCGCCACCGAGACCACCGCCGCCATCTCGGATCCCGCGACGTGGGCGGAGATCAGCGGCGACCTCAACCCGATTCACCGCGGCACATCCATCGCTCGCCTCGCCGGACTGCCCGGCCCCATCGTGCATGGGATGTGGACCGCTGCTCGGGCCCACGCGTTTGTCGTCAACGAGTGCGCTGGCGGGAATGCGTCCCGCGTCACGTCGTTTGAAGCCGCCTTCGTCGCGCCCCTGTTCGCCGGCGAGCCGATCACCCTGCAAGCCCGTCGCGAGTCCGCCATCAGCGGCGCCCAGCACATCAGCGTCGCGGTTTCCGTGCAGCGAAATGGCGTGCAGGTTCCCGTTCTCCGCGCCACGGCCACCCTCGCCGCCCCCGTCACCGCGTACGTGTTTCCCGGCCAGGGCATCCAGCAGCCGGGCATGGGCATGCAGGGTTATGGCGAATCGAAAGCCGCCCGCGATGTCTGGGATCGCGCCGATGCGTTTACGCGCTCGACTCTCGGGTACTCGTTGCTCCGCGTGGTTCGGGACAACCCCAAGTCTCTCATCATCAACGGCCGGACCGTCCGCCACGCCAAGGGTGTGCTGCACCTGACCCAGTTCACGCAGGTTGCGATGGCCGTGCTCGCCCGCGCCCAGGTCGCCCAGCTGCGCGAAGCCGGCGTGTTCATCGAAGGCTCCATCACCTGCGGACACAGCGTCGGCGAATACAACGCGTTGTCTGCCGTCGCCGAGGTCCTGCCGCTCGAGGCCGTCATCGAGATCGTCTGGATGCGCGGCATGACCATGCACACGTGCGTCCCGCGGGACGAAAACGGGCATAGCGGCTTTGCGATGGGCGTGATTCGGCCCCACAACGCGTCGATGACCGACGCCGACGCCCGTGCGCTCGTGCAGTCCGTGGCCGAAGAGACCGGCGGCTTCGTCGAGATCGTCAACTACAACGTCAAGGGGCGCCAATACGCGACTGTTGGCGATAGCGCGACCCTCGATGTGCTCGCCGCCCGCCTCGCCGACCGTGCCAAGGCCGGTGGCAAGACGCCGTGGGTCCCCGTTCCCGGCATCGATGTGCCGTTTCACAGCAGCCAGCTGCTCGATGGCGTGGCCGCGTTTCGAATGACGCTGGATGACCGCCTGCCGCGCGACGACAGCTACCTCGCGCTGGTCGACCGGTACGTGCCCAACGTCGTGGCGCTGCCGTTTTCGCTCGACCGAAGCTTCGTGGAGGCGACCCACGCCGCGACCGACCGCAACGGGCACGCGTCCGAAGCCATCGCCGCGATCCTCGCCGATTTCGACGCCGCCACCGCCACACCAGCGACCATGGCGCGCACCCTCGTCATCGAGCTGCTGGCCTACCAGTTCGCGAGCCCGGTGCGCTGGATCGAGACCCAGGACGTGCTCTTCGCGGCGCGCTCCGAAGGCGGCCTTGGCGTGCAGCAGCTCATCGAAATCGGAGTGGGCTACCAGCCGACGGTCGCCAACATGGCCAAGCAGACCCTCGGTCGCGGCCAGACGAAGGTGACCATCCTCAACGCCGAAGCGAACGCGCCGCTGGTGTTCATGACCGACGAAGACGCGGCCGAAGTGGCTGTGTCCGCTGCCCACGACAGCGCGACCGAAGAGCCCGCAACCGAAAAGACTGGGACCGAAGAGACCGGCACCAGCGAAGACGCCATCGTCCGGGTCCAGGAGGTCGCCGCCGTCGCCGCAGCGCGCCAGGTCGCCGTTGACGCACCCAAAGATCAGCCCGTTTCCCACGGCCACGCCCTGCGCACGCTGCTCGCCCTGCAAGCCCGCGTTCGCGTCGACCAGGTGCGCGGTTCAGAGACGATCGACGAGCTCTTCGGCGGCGTCTCTTCGCGGCGCAACCAGGTGCTGCTCGACATCGGCGCGGAGTTTTGCATCGGCGCCATCGACGGCGCACACGAGCGGCCCATCGCCGACCTCGCCACCGAGATCGCCAAGCGTGCCCCCGCGTGGTCCTGTCCCGGCGGCTACCTCGGCAAAGCGTGGGACGAAGGCATCCGTCACGCGCTCGGTCGCGCCAAGATGAGCCGCAAGGACGTCGCGGGTCGCCTCGAGAAACGCTACGGGCTGGGTTCAGGCCTGGTCGGGCACGCCTTGAACAGCCTCGTGCTCCTCGCCCGGGACGGCGATTCGGTGCGCGGCGGCGACCTCGGTTCGGTGCAGCCTGTCACGGGCAAGTCCGACGCCGACGCCCTTCTCGATACGGTTTGCGCCGACGCCGGCAAGCAGCTGGGGCTCACCATCGCGCCGCTCGCGACCGGTTCGACCGGGGGTGGGGCTGCCGTGGACGCTGCCGTTGTTGCCGAACTCGAAGATCGCATCCTCGGCGCCGACGGCGTGTTGATGAACAGCTTGCGCGACGTCGCCGAACGGCTCGGCCACAGCGACCGGCACACCATACAAACGACCGACGAGAGCTCAGCCGCCGCAGACATGGCCATTGTGACCGCTGAACATGGGGACGGTTGGACCGAAGCCATCGCGCCGCGTTTTTCCGCCGATCAGCACGTCGCGTTCCTGTCGCAGTGGGCGTGGGCGCCGCGCGACGTGGCCCTGCTCTACCACGGGATCGTCACCGGCAAGCTCGGTTTTGCCGCCGCCCAGGCCGAGCTCGCCCGCTTGGCCGTGCACGCCAAAGACCGTCGATTCGCCAAAACAGCGGCGTTCTATGCGCAAAAGGCCGAAAACGCCGGCCGAAACGACGTGGCCGCTGCTTTTCGCGGCGTCCTCTCGGGCGATTCGCAGGGCTGTCCCGCTCTGGTTCCGAGCCGACCGAGCTACACCGTCGACGCCAACGGCCATGGCCACTACGCCGAGCTGCCGGATCACGGTGAAAACGCGGTCACCGAGCTCATCGACGCGATGTTCGACGGCGACGATCCGCATGTCTCGCTGATCGACAACGACGCCAACGACGCCAACGACGCCAACGAGACCTGGCGAACGACGTTGGAAAACCACACGCGGTCACCGCTTGCTTTCGCGGGTCGGACGGCGCTCGTGACCGGCGCAAGTCCCGGTTCCATCGCCATCGAGGTCGTCCGTCACTTGCTCCGAGGCGGTGCGCGCGTCGTCGTCACCACCAGCTCGCCACGCCGCGAGCGCATGGCCTGGTACCGCCGCTTCTACCAGCAGCACGCCGCGCCGGGTGCCGAGCTCCACATCGTGCCCTTCAACGCCGCGTCCAACGGCGATGTCGACGCGCTGATCCGGTGGCTCTTCGACGAGGTGACCGAGCCCAACGGCGCCACCGTGCGCGTGCTCAAGCCCGCATTCGCGCCCGACCTCGTCGTTCCGTTCGCTGCCATCGGCGATATCGCGACCCTCGACCAACTGGGCCCCCGCGCCGAGCTCGCCGTGCGCGCCATGCTCCTTTCCGTCGAACGCCTCGTGGCCGGCATCGCGACGCGCTACCGCGACAACGGGTTGCCGGCGCGTCGATGCCATGTCGTCTTGCCGATGTCGCCCAATCACGGCGCGTTTGGCGGCGATGGCGCCTATGCCGAGACCAAGGCCGCGCTCGAGGTGCTGTGCAACAAGTGGGTGTCCGAAAACGACGCCTGGGGACACGCCATGACGCTCGTCGCCGCCCGCATCGGTTGGGTTCGTGGCACCGGCCTGATGGACGCCAACGACCCGGTCGCCGCCGAGCTCGAGACGCGCACCGGTTGCCGCACGTTCGCCAACGCCGAGATGGGCTGGTTGCTCGCGGGCTTGTGCGAAGAGTCCGTCGCCGAGCACGCCAGGAGAGCGCCGCTGTGGGCCGACCTGACCGGTGGTTTCGCCGCCATCGACGACGTCAAGACGGTCGTCGGCACCATCCGCGCCGACCTCGAACAAGCCGCCACCGACGCCCGCCGCCTCAACAGCCTGCGCAGTCAACTTGCTGAAACAGTTGGTTATTTGAACGTCTCTGAGA
>CAZLMW010000123.1:0-13776 GCA_964560875.1 uncultured Enterobacteriaceae bacterium | reverse complement strand
CCTTCGACACTGAGACCTTCGACACTGAGACCTTCGACACTGAGACCTTCGACACTGAGACCTTCGACACGGCGACCTTCGACACGGCGACCTTCGCTAAGACATTCAACTCCCCTGAGACATTCAACGCTGGGGCGACAAACGAATCGGACACTGTCACGCCGCTGCCCGGTATCCCGCGCGAATGGCCGGTTGTGCATACCGACCGCGCGTGGCCGGCCGTTACAGCACAACTCGAAAACACGGTGGTCATCGTCAGCGCCGCCGAAGTCGGCCCGCTCGGCAGCTCCCGCACGCGTTGGCAGGTCGAAGCCGGCGCGCAGCTGTCCGACCCCGGTGTGCTCGAGATGGCCTGGACCTGCGGCCTGGTCCGCTTTGAAACGTCCGACAAGGGCGGCGGCTGGATCGACGCCGAGACCGATGAGCCCGTCGCTGAACACGAGCTTGGCGCCCGCTACCGCGACCAGGTCATGGCGCTCAGCGGCATCCGCTGGACCGAACCCGACAGCGCGGGCTTCGATCCCAGCGCCCTGCCAGTGCTCGCCGTGGCCTACCTCGACCGCGACTTCACCTTCCAGGTCGCCAACGAAGACGAAGCCCGCAGCTTCGAAGCCGCCGACCCCGAGCACACCATCGTCCGCTTCGACAGCGACGCCGACCAGTGGCTCGTCACCCGCCAGGCCGGCGCCGAAATCCGCGTGCCGCGCATCGCCAAGCTCGACCGACGCGTGCTCGGCACCTTGCCGGCCGGGTTTGACCTCGCGCGCTTTGGCATCCCCGCCGACCTGCTCGACTCCGCGAGCCGTATCGCGCTGTTCAACCTCGTGGCCACCGCCGACGCCTTCCTCGCGGCCGGCATGACCCCCGAAGAGCTGCTCGCCCACGTCCACCCGGCGCGCGTCGCCAACACCCAGGGCAGCGGCATCGGCGGCATGGACGCGCTGACCCGCCTGTACACCGACCTGCTGCTCGACCGCGAAAGGCAACCCGACGCGCTGCAAGAGACGCTGATCAACGTCGTCGCCGCGCACGTCGTGCAGGGGTATGTCGGCAGCTACGGCGCGATGAGCCAGCCGGTCGGTGCCTGCGCAACCGCGGCTGTTTCGCTCGAACAGGCCATCGACAAGATCCTCACCGATCGGGCCGAGTTCGTCGTCGCCGGCGCGTTCGATGACGTCGGCTACGAAGGCGCGGTCGGCTTCCAGGACATGGCGGCCACGTGCGACACCGGCAAGATGACCGAGATGGGCCTTGCGCCCGACCAGATGTCGCGCCCCAACGATGTGCGCCGTCGCGGGTTCGTCGAAGGTCAAGGCGGCGGAACGCTGTTGGTCGCTCGCGGTGATGTGGCGCTTAAGCTCGGCCTGCCTGTGCGCGGTGTCCTGGCGTACGCCGGCTCGTTCTCCGACGGTATCCACAAGTCGGTCCCAGCGCCCGGCCTTGGCGTGGTCGCGGCGGCCATGGGCACCGAAGGAGACGGCAAAGATTCGGCGCTCGGCAGGGCCCTGTCGCGCTTTGGGCTCGTCGCCGACGACATCGGGCTCGTCTACAAGCACGACACCTCGACCAACGCCAACGACGTCAACGAAAACGCCGTTCACCACCACATCCAGACCGCGCTCGGTCGGACCGAAGGCAACCCGCTCTTCGCCGTCTCGCAAAAGGCGCTCACCGGCCACAGCAAGGGCGGCGCGGCGGCGTGGCAGTCCATCGGCTGCCTGCAAGCGCTCGCGACCGGCGTCGTTCCCGGCAACCCCAACCTCGACAGCGTCGACGGGGCGATGCAGGCCTACAGCCACGTGCATTTCACCGATCGAAGCGTCGACTGCGGGCCCGAAGGCCTCAAGGCGGGCCTCGTGACGAGCCTTGGTTTTGGTCACGTCGGCGCGATCGCGCTCCTGGTCCACCCGGCCGCTTTTGTCGCGATGCTGACCGACGAGCAGCGCACCCGCTGGCAGGCGCAGGTCGATCGACGTGAGGCGCGGGCCCATCGCGCCCGGTGGGACGTCTTGATGGGACGCAGCAAGCTGTTCACGCGGCGCGGCGACAAACGTTTCACCGGCGACGACGAGCTGGCCATGTTGCTCGATGGCAACGCGCGCTTGAGCGCGGCGGACAGCGCGGGGGTGTGGTCATGATCGCGGGAATCGGCACGGATATCGTCGACGTCGACGCGTTTCGCCAGCAGGTCGCTGACCCGGCCTCGGTGTTCGCGAGCGGCACGTTTACCAATGCAGAACGGCAAGCAGCAGCAAGCCGACCGGGCACTGACGAGGTCCCCCACCTGGCCGCCCGATTCGCCGCCAAGGAGGCGTTTGTGAAGGCGTGGTCATCGGGCAACTACGGCTGCCAACCCACGCTTTCTCACGTCGATATGCGCGAGATCGAGGTCGCATCCGACCGCCATGGTCGCCCCGCCCTTCGCCTTCACGGGGACGTCGCCGACGCGCTGCAAGCATCGGGCCCCTACCGCATCCACGTCTCCCTTTCGCATGACGGTCCGACCGCAGCCGCCTTCGTCGTCGTCGAACAGGTGCAACGCTGAGCCGCCCGATAGGCACCCCGGTTCGAGACACTCGCGGCAACAAGGAGCATCAAGATATGTCCTACGCAATGTCCTACACAACGCCCCACGGCACCGTGACCAAGCAACAACACGCGCCCGTGACAATCACCCGCGTCGCTGTCGTCAACCGCGGTGAGCCGGCCGTGCGCTTCATCCGCGCGCTGCACGACTACAACGCCGAACGCGGCACCAACATCACGTCGGTCGCCCTCGCCACCGAACCCGACCTCGACGCGCCGTTCACCCGGCTCGCCGACGACGTGCTGCAGATCGGCCCTGCGCTCCAGGCCGGCCCCGAAGGCGGTCTCATCAGCGCGTACCTGCGCCACGAAGAGCTCATCGACGCCCTCGTCGAGGCTGGCTGCGACGCCGTTTGGCCCGGTTGGGGATTCATCGCGGAGGACGCCTCGTTCGTCTCGCGCCTCGAGGCGCGCGGCATCGTCTTTATCGGCCCGTCCGCCGAAGCCATGCGCCGACTCGGCGACAAGATCACCTCCAAGCACCTCGCCGAGCGCTGCGGCGTACCGATGGCCGACTGGTGGGAAGTGACCCTCGACGCGTCCGATGAAGACGTGCTCGCCCACGCCGAGGCGATCGGCTACCCGCTGATGGTCAAAGCGTCCGCCGGTGGTGGCGGCAGGGGTATCCGCAAGGTCAACGAGGCGTCGGCGCTCATCGACGCGATCCACGCCGCGCGATCCGAAGTCGCCAAGGTGTTTGGCGCGGGCGGCCTCTTCATCGAGGCCTGCGTCACCGGCGCGCGCCACGTCGAAGTGCAGCTCATGGCGGGCGCAGACGGCAAAGCGTTCGCCCTCGGCGTGCGCGACTGCTCGATCCAGCGCCGCAACCAGAAGATCCTCGAAGAGGCGCCGTCGTCCGTGCTCCCCGAAGCCACGGTGGACCTGCTGTGCGACGCCTCCGTGCGCCTTGCCGAGATGGCCGGATACCGCAGCGCCGGGACCGCCGAGTTTCTCTACGACGTGGCCCGCGACAAGGCCTTCTTCCTCGAGGTCAACTCGCGCCTGCAGGTCGAACACACGGTCACCGAGTGCATCACCGGCGTTGACCTCGTGCACGCGCAGATCGACGTCGCCCGGGGGTTGCCGCTCGCCCTCTCCGGTGTCGACCAGGGCCACGGTCGCGCTCCCAAGTCGCGCGGCTGGTCGATCGAAGCCCGCCTCTGCGCCGAGGACGCCGCCCGCGGATTCGCCCCGAGCCCCGGACTGCTCCGTGTCTTCCGCGCCCCCACCGGTCCCGGCATCCGCGTCGACAGCGGCGTGGTTGAAGGCAACGAGATCGCCGCCGAGTTCGACTCGATGATCGCCAAGGTCATCGCCACCGGCGCCAACCGCGAACAGGCCATCGCGCGACTCAGCCGGGCCTTGCGCGAGATGGAGGTCGTGGTCGAAGACGGCGCAACAAACAAGGCGCTGCTGCTCGAGCTGCTGGACCGCGAGGAGGTGCGCGACGGCAGCGCCGACACCGGCTGGTTGGACCGCGAGCTGGCCGCCGGCACCGTCGCCAAACAGCGCCGCGCATTCGAAGCCATCGCGTTCGCCGCCATCGTCGAATACCGCCGTCAGCGTCTCGCCGACGTCCACGCGTTCCTCGCCGCCGCGCAAGACGGCATTCCGCAGAACCCGCCCAAACCCGAAGCGCTCGAGATCGAGCTGGCGATCGGTGACCGCAAGACCAGCGTGCTTGTCCACGACCTCGGCAACGACCGCTTCTTGGTGGGCCCCGCTGATCGGTTGCACGTCGTGGGCGCGTGGTTTGACGGGGACAACGCCGGCCGACTGGAGATCCGCGGCGAGAAGTTCGACGTGCGCTTCGCCTACGGGCGCAAGGGCATCGCGGTCGACGTCGATGGCGCCATGCACACCGTCGAGCCGGCCAGCGGCGGCGCGCTCAAGGCCCCCGCTCCCGCCATGGTCGTGCACGTCGCGGTCGAAGAAGGCCAGCGCGTCGAAGCCGGCGACCGTCTCGTGACCCTCGAAGCGATGAAGCTCGAGATGCCGTTGTACGCGTCGGAGGCCGGCAACGTTCGCGCCGTGCTTTGCATCGCCAACCAGCAGGTTTCGGCCGGACAGGTGCTCATCGTTCTGGAAGAGGACGGCGCCGAAAGCAGCAACATCGCCGTCGACGTCTGGGAGACGCCAAAGAAGACGCCGCTCGAGCGCCTGTTCGTGACAGGTGGGCCCGATTTCGTGGGGCTGGACGCGCTCGACGACGACAAGGCCGGTGAGGCCATCGGTGATCTCGTCGCCGCGATGCGGTCCGTGCTGCTCGGCCACGACGTGAGCGATCGTTTTGCTGCCGGGATCGCGCAACTGCTCGGCGATGGGCTCGACTTCTCCAAGGTCGGTCGCCCCGAACGATGGTTGCCCGTCATCGATCTGCTGCGCTGCTTCGGCGATGTGGAGGCGCTCTTTGACCGCACCCTTCCAGTGACCGTCGGTGGCGCCCCGACCAGCCCGCACTCGCTCTTTTACGACGTTTGCCGGGCGCATACCGAGGGCGACAAGGCGGTGCCGCCCGCGATCGAAACGCAGCTGAGCAAGGCGCTGTCGTGGTACGGCGTGCACTCCTTCGACGCCGGCCCGCAGGGAGCCAATCAAGCCAAGCACTGGCAAGACCTTCGCGACGCGCTTTGGCGCCTGCACGTGGCCCACACGCACAGCACGCTCCGTCACCAACTATGCTCGCTGCTGCTCCGAACCGCGATCCGCCTGCACGAAGTCGGTGTCGACGTCGCCGCCATGCCCGGGCTGCGCCACGAGCTCGACCGCATCACCCGCTGCGCCAACCCGCGCCACCGCTACGTCGCCGACAACGCCCGGCAGTGCGAATACGTCCTGTACGGCCAGCCCCGCTTCATGCGCCGCCAGCTCGAGGTCCAAGCCGCCCTGCGCGCCGACCTCGCCATCATCGCCGGTGCGCCTGAGTCCGAAGCCGGACGCGAGGTCATCCAGCGGCTCGTCGCGGCCCCCGATTCGCTTGTGCCCCTGCTGGTCATCGGCGCGGACAACAAGCTCGCGACCGGAGCCGCCGCGCTCGAGGTCGTCGTTCGTCGCACCTTCAACAACAGCAGCTGCGCGCTCGCCGGCGTGTTCCGGCACGAGGGGGCAGTGCTCGCGCGTTTTCTGATCGACGACGCCGACAGCACCCGTCGTATCGCCGCCGTTCTTTGCAACGAAGGCGACGTGAATCGCGCGCTGTCACAGGCCGCGACCGCCATCGAGGCCGCCGGCTGGCAGGAGCGGGAATTCGAGGTCATCGTGCCCGGCCGCCACGGCGACGCCGTCTGCGAGACCGTTGAGGGCGGCGTTCCCGCGTGCCTCGGCGCCATCTCAGCCGAACGCATCACCGTCACCTGGCACAACGGCAACGGCCTGCGATTGCGGACCTTCACAGCGACCGACGACGACCCAACCACCGACGACATCGGCGTCGCTCCCACCGAGCTCGCCGAAGACGTCCTCTTGCGCGACATCCATCCCGAATACGCCCGTCGTTTCGAGCTCGCGCGGCTCTCCGCGTTTCAACTCACGCGCATCGACACGCCCGAGCCCGTGCACGCTTTCCGTGGCCAGGCGCGCGACAATCCCCGCGACGAACGCATCTTAGTCTACACCGGCGTCCGCGCCATCCCCGACATCACGGAGATCGACCTCGATCGGGACCCCGACGCCTTGTGGGAGCTCGAGCGCGCCTATTTCGAGGGTCTGCGGGTGCTGCGTGAGGTGCAGGTCGGCCGCAGCCGTCGCGACCGCTTCCACTGGAACCGCCTGACCATCTATGTGCGCCATCCGGTGCGCATGGACAACGCTGCCATCGCCCGCATCGCCGGGCGGCTCGAAGGCCCGACGCGAGGCCTCGGCTTGGAGAAGGTCATCGTCCGTTGCCGCGTCGTTGAGCCCGGCAGCAACGGCCGCCCGATCGACCGCGCCATCGTCATCGCCCGCCCCGGCAAGCATCGGCTGCAGGTTACGGTGCACGAACCGACCGAGCGCTCCGTCCGCGCCATGAGCGACTACGCAATCAAGGTGGTGCGCGCCCGTCGCCTCGGCCTGGTCTACCCGTACGAGCTCGCTCGCATCCTCACCGGTCAGCGGTCCCCCGACTCGCCAGCCCCGCACCCCGACCTCGCGCACGGGCAGTTCGTCGAGCACGACCTCGACCACGCCGGCGATACGCTCATCCCGGTCGACCGGCCGTACGGGGGCAACACAGCCGCTGTCGTCGTCGGTGTGATGGAAAACGTCACCGCCAAACATCCCGAAGGCATGCAGCGCGTCTTCATCGCCGCGGATCCGACCAAGGCGATGTGCGCGCTGGCCGAACCGGAGTGTCGGCGCATCATCGCGGCCATCGATCTCGCCACGCGGATGGACGTGCCGATCGAGTGGGTTTCGATCTCCGCCGGCGCCAAGATCGCGATGGACAGCGGCACCGAAAACCTCGACTGGACCGCGCGCGTCCTCAAGTCGCTTGTCGAATTCACGCAGGCCGGCGGCGCCGTTCACGTCATCGTCTGCGGCGTCAATGTCGGCGCGCAGAGCTACTGGAATGCCGAAGCGACCATGCTCATGCACACCCGCGGGCTGCTGATCATGACCGCAGACGGCTCGATGGTGCTGACCGGCAAGAAGGCGCTCGAATACTCCGGCTCCGTCGCCGCCGAAGACGAACGTGGCATCGGTGGCTTCGAGCGCGTCATGGGCCCCAACGGTCAAGCGCAACACTTCGCGCGGGATCTCGGCGAGGCCTACGCCGTGCTGATGGAGCATTATCGATTCAGCTACCGGCGCCGCGGGGAAAACGCGCCGCGCCGGCTGCCCACGGCCGATCCGGCGAGCCGCAACGTGATGCTCAGCCCCTACGCGGTCAACGGTTGTCCCGCCACCAACAACGACGACGGGTTCGCGACGGTTGGCGAGATCTTCGACGACGCCGCCAACCCGGGTCGGAAACGCCCGTTCGACGTGCGCGCGGTGATGGGGGCCGTGATCGACCAGGACGGCGGCTGCCTCGAGCGCTTTGCCGGCATGCCCGAAGGCGAAACGGCGGTGATTTGGGACGCGCACCTGGGCGGCTACCCGGTGTGCATGATCGGGTTTCAGTCCAAGCCCCAGCCGCGGCGCGGCCGCATCCCGACCGACGGACCTGACACCTGGACGGGCGGCACGCTCTTTCCGCGGTCATCCAAGAAGGTGGCGCGCGCCATCAACGCCGCGTCCGGCAACCGACCGGTCGTCGTCCTGGCCAACCTCTCCGGCTTTGACGGGTCGCCCGAATCCCTGCGTGCGCTGCAGCTCGAGTACGGCGCGGAGATCGGTCGCGCGGTCGTCAACTTCAACGGTCCCATCGTCTTTGTCGTGGTCGGTCGCTACCACGGCGGCGCGTACGTCGTGTTCAGCAAGGCCCTCAACTCCGGGCTGACCGCGCTCGCGTTGACCGGCACCTATGCGTCGGTCATCGGTGGCGCCCCGGCCGCCGCTGTCGTCTTCCCACGCGTTGTCCGGCGACGTGCTGAAGCCGATCCACGGATCAAGCAAGCAAGGGCGGCCGTCAGCAGCGCCGCTCCCGCCGACAAGCCGCGTGCTCGGGAAGCTCTGCAGGGATTGCTGGCCGAAGTGACGCTGGAAAAACAGGGCGACGTGGCCCGCGAGTTCGACGCGATTCACACGGTGCAACGCGCGGTCGAGGTCGGCTCCCTCGATGCGGTTATCTCGCCTGAGTCATTGCGCCCCGAGATCATCGAAAGGCTCGGGCAGTGGTGGCACGAGACAACCAACCGCGCGACACGACGCAGCTCGACACCGGCGATGGCATGATTTAGCCCGATTTAGCCGCAATGCCGGTCGTTTGGGGCTAAGGTATTGATTTCTAAGCTAAGCCCAGCGAGCAAAGCAGAGCCCCGGGCCTTCAGCCGGGGACGCTAAGTGACCAGCATTGGATTTAGCCCGAGTCCGGCCAGCGAGGATTCGCTACGGGGCCGCGGATACGACGGCTGGCGACGATGGGACCGGCAAGCTGCCGTCGGTGGTGATATTGGCGCTGGAGCTGCCGTCGATCACGGCCTTGCTGTAGGCGGCTGTTGCGCCGGACTGCGTAACCAACCCGAACCCGCAGCCGTGGATCATCGTCCGATCGAGCACGGCGCGACTCGGCTGGCCCTTGCTCTTGCCGTCGACGAGGACGCCGGCGCGCTTATGGGCATGGACGACGGAACGACGCAACGTCACAGAACCGCCGGCGAGCACAACGATTCCGTCGGCGAAGACCTGCTCCGGTTGACCCTTGACGTCACTCACAGCGGGTCGTGTGTTGCGCACCACGCTCTCCTCGAGCAGCAGGTCGCCGTCGTCGACGAACACGGCGCCGGTGTGGTTGCCCACGAAGACGGTGCTGCGCAACGTGGCCTTCGCCCGCTGGTAGACGTCGATGCCGAGCCCACCGGCTTTTTTCTTGGGCTCCGGCCGGCACCGATCAACCACCAGTCCGTCCGCGACGAGATGCACCTTCGCGCCCGCCAAGGCCACCGCAGCGAGTTGCCCTTCGGTTAGCCGCGCCCCGCTGAGATGGAGCGTGCTGTTGTGGCTGACGCCCAGGTGCACCGCGTGCTTGAACGGGTAGAGCTCGCCGGTCGTCCCGTCGATGGTCTCGCGGGGCCGGGAACCGTCGACCAACAGCCCGGCGATCGCGACGTCAACGTACACCTCAGCCTTGATGCCGCCGCCGTCGTTGTTCGAAAGCCGTACGTCGTTGGCGTGCAGCGCCGCCTGGCCGACCGTCACGATCGCGAAAGGCTGCGCTTTTTCGGGCAGCGCCTGCTGGTTGTTGGTGACGAGCAGACCGCGGACGCGCGCGACGGCCCCCTCCTCGGCGACATACAGGCCGTATTGCCGGCTCTTGTCGATGCGAACCCGACGCAGGTCCAGGGTCCCGTGCAGCACGGCGATACCCCACCCGTGGGTACCGCTCGGTGTGCCACGAATGTCGGAAACCAGCACGTCGGTTGCCTTCAAGCTGGTCGTCTTGCCCTGCACGACCAGGCCCTGTTTGGCGGCGCGCTGCACCCACAAACCGACAACGTCCGTCTCGGTGTCTTCGCGCAAAATGAGGCCGATCCCCAAGGTATGCGTGACCGGTTCAACAAACGTGTCCGAGACCCGCAGCCCCGCGGCGTGCAACGTGCTGCCTTTTTCATACACAAGGACGCCGGTACTCACGCAGCCGTCGACGTGGGAGCCGGCCAGCCAGGCTTTGGAGCCTTCCCTCACCGCCACGCCGTGGGCATACGAGACCGTGGGCAGGGTCTGCGGGTGATCGACGTGCAACCCTTGGATGTGCACCGATGAATTCTCGGTGGCGACCTGGACACCGACCGTGTAGCTGCGGTGCACGCGCACGCCGCGCAAAACCGCGTGCGACTTGCTGGTCAACGTGACACCGAGCCCCGACTTGCCGATCGGGATCAGGCCATCGACCACGACGTCTTCGAGCACGCATCGCGCTTCGGCGACGCAGGCAACACCGTAGGAGTTGACCGATGTGATGCGCACGCGGCGAAGAACGACGGTCCCCGAGTTGGTCGCCAGGATCCCGCCGCCGTCGACATGGCCCGGTACGGCGCGAACGTCGGCGATGACGCTGTCTTCGAGGGTGAGGCTGCTGCCCTTGTGTAACGCCGCACCACCGGCGGCTTTCAGCTTGTGCAGGTACAGACGCCGACCGGTGATTTGCCAGCCGTCGCGCGCGACGATGCCCGTATGCGCCCCGGAGATGGTGAGATCGCGCAACCCGAGCTTGCGCAGCTTGCCGGCCTTGGCCACATCGACGGCGGGTGACGAGGTCGGCTCGACGATCTTGACCTTCGCGGCGCAGACCCCGTGCAGGTTGATGCCCTCCGTGAAGGCCTGCAACGAGTAGGTGCCCTCGGCGAGCAGAATGGTGCTGCCGGGTTTGACCTTGGACCACGCGTGACCGATCGAGGGGAAAGGCTTGGCCGCCGACCCATCGCCGTTGCCAAGCCCGGCGGCGGCGTCGACGTGCAGGACGTCGGGCGCGCTCGATGGTCCCCACTTATCGGTTGGGCAGCGCTTCGGATCGGGCACGCAGCCGCGCAGTTGGGTGGGATCTGTGGGCTCGGGACCTTCGATAAACCCATCAGGGCAGAGCCACGGCACGCCAGCTGCCCGGCAGGTGACCTCACCCTTTTCGTCGACCCGCGGATAGCTGCCGGCGACGCAGCCCTTCTTGGCGGCGATCTCGGCAAGGGAACAGGCGCGAGGCGTCAAACCGCACCCGGCGCTATCGAGAAAGCACGTCGCGACCGGCTGACCATCCCAGCACCAGCGCGGCGGCTCGAGAGCGGGCAAGGATGGCACGGCGTCGAGACCGAATTCCGGCTTGTCGTCGCTCTTTGCCGTCCCGACAAGCGTCGGACTCGAGCCGACCGGCACGCACTTGCCTCCAGCATGGGGAGCCGGCCACTGACCGGCCCGACAGCCGTTACCTGCCTTCAGCTCCGCATCGGTGCACAGCCTGCCTTTCAACCAGCACCCGGCGGCGCCTGCCTTGCAGCCTTTGTCAGCCTCATCTCGCCAGTCGCCACACCAACGCGGCTCGCAGCTCGATGTGTCGCTGGCCTCTTTGTCGGCGCAGCTACGAGGCCCGATAGGGATGCATTCATCCGCCGCGAACAGGTACGCCGAACCGAGCGGGCAGCAGCTGCCATCGAGTCGCAATCGCAGCTTCTCGCAGCTTGCCGTGGCGTCGCTCTGCTCGGTCGCGTCGTCGCTCGAGCCGGCGTCCTCGGAGCAGGCCGTCACCGCCGCGATTACCGCCATCCCCGCCGCGGCAAGAGACACGTGCGCGCGCCATCGGGACGGGTCTGCTGACATGCTGCGGATCAGGTACCTGGCTTGCACGGCACTTCGCGCACCGTGACGGTTTGTTTGCCGTTGACCTGGTTGACCTGGACTTCCTTGCACATCTTGACCGGCGCTGTCGGACGCCGGGTGAGGCTGCGCGGCGGCCGTTGGCGGAGGCGTTTTTGGTCGCGGGCCAGCTTCTTGATCCAGCGTGGTCCGCGGTGGTGGGTCCAGCGCGTCAGCGGCTTTTCACGCGGCAATCCGGTGCGGATCTCCTCGAACATCGTCGCGCCACGGGGCGTCGGCCCACGAAACGCTTGCAGCGGACCAGGCAGCCGAATCGGGTCAAAGGTACCGCCGCCGTCGCGCAAGGTCCGTTTCCGACAGCGCTGGCGGACCTTCACTTTGCGGTGTTTTTTGCCCGGCACGATCGTCTGCCAGCCCCACGTGTAGCACTGAACGATGAGCAGGCTGCTCTGCTGGTAGGCGTCGATACGCTGGCGTTGACCGCGCGGAATCCGCACACGATTGCGGAAGTCTCGGTTCGGTTTGGGAGCCTCGTATTTGGGCGGCGGCGGGATCGGGATGCCCTTGCCGCCGTGTCGCTGGTGTTCGGCCTGGGTCATAAACAGGCGCCTGCGCTCCTTCGGCGACGCACGCAAATACAAGTGGGTCGGCGGCAACCGCAGCCCAGCCGGCGGTGCTGGTGCCTTCTTGCCGGCCCCGTGATGCAACATCGCGAGCAGCGCCCACTGTTCGAAGCGCGTAAAACGACAATAGCTGTGATAACGACGCAGCCGCGCGAGATCGTCCATCTTGTTGAAGTTATTTACCTCTCGGTAGGCGACGGCCATGCCCAGCGCGAATTTCATGCCCGACGCGTCGCCGCCCTTCTTCGTCCAGCTCCGCACCGCCTGGCAGCGTTCGCGGGTGTATTGCTGAGCCGATTTGGGAGGTTTGGAGGGTCGACTCGCCGGCGGAACCCACTTGAACTGGCCAAACGAGCCGCTGGGTTTGTAGTTCCATCCGCGCCGCTGGTGCACGCCCATCGACCGACGGTTGTTGTTGCGGTCGCGGTTTTGCTTCGCCCTCTTCTTCTGCAGCTCCTTGTAGATAGCGCGATCGCGTCGCAGCGGCTGGGCGCTGGCCACGGACGCGCCCAGGAACGCGCCAACCAACACGGTTACGACCGCCGCTGAAGCGCGCAGAGTCCACGGCGAGGGATGCCCGCCCGACAGCTTGGTGCAGCGGCGATCAGGCATTTTCAGGCTGGATGGGGCGCACGCAATACCCGTGGCCGACGAGCGCAACGACGGCCTCGTAGCCAGATTGTCGGGCGATAGCGGTGTAGTTGTCGCCGACGTCGATGATCTCGACGGGCAGGATCTGGTCGAGCGTGCGGAAGAAATCGAGAGGCTCGGTCATGTCGCCCGTGGTGTCCAGCTTTCGCCACGGCGGGACGTCGCGGCCGGTCACCAGGGCATCGAGCGCGTCGGGTAGCCAGAGCGGCACCATGGCCGGATCGTCGAGGTCGTCAAAGGCGATCTTGTCGTTGAATCGCGCGAGTGCGTCGGCGTCGGTCGCGGCGCCCAGGGTGTCGGCAAGGCGCAAGACGGCCGCGAGCGGGGGCGGCTGATCGGATGTGGTGGAAGCCATGCGGTCCCGTCGTTGAGCGTCCGGCTACTTGGTCGGAAATGCCGTGTTCAGGTTGTGTTGAACGTCCGCTGCTGGCGTGGCGTGCTTCATCACAGCTCCAATGCGTTGGCTTCGAACACGGTAACAGCCGCGCCCCCGCATGTAACGAGCGCCGTTTATTTGCAGGGGATCTTCGGCGCCGCCGGCCACGACTGTCTTGGGCGTCACCGAGAAGCCGGCTGCGACGATATCGGGCCCGCCGACACACGTACCTTTGACGCACTTCGCGCCGTTGGAGCAGGCCTTGGCAACCGGGGCGCACTTGCCCTGGTAGGGTTTGAGCCGCAGGCAGGGCCCCGCTATTGTGACCGCGACGGAATCGCAACTGGACGGTGGACCGATGCGGACTGCGAGCGCAGCTGCAACGCTTTGGACGAACGCGTGCGGGGTGCTGGTCGCGCTTGCTGTGGCGGGGTGCAGCCAATCGAGCGCGCCGTTGACCGGGATTCAAAGCACGAACGACGGCGGCGGCAACCCAGCGACCGACGGCGCCAACATCAGCGACGCGGCAGGGGCAGATTCGGCGCATGACGACGCGGCTGGGCAGGATTCACGCGCGGTGCAAGCCGACACCCAGGTCAACCAGATCGGATCGGAGTTGTTCGGACGTGAGCGTCGCCGCACTCATCGGCAATG
>CAZLMW010000122.1:0-22943 GCA_964560875.1 uncultured Enterobacteriaceae bacterium | reverse complement strand
CGTCGTCCGGAGCATCGTCGTCCGGAGCATCGTCGTCCGGAGCATCGTCGTCCGGAGCATCGTCGTCCGGGGCATCGTCATCCGGGGCATCGTCATCCGGGGGATCGGCGGACGCATCATCGTCGGGCGCCCCGTCATCCGGGGCATCGTCATCCGGGGCATCGTCATCCGGCGGATCGGCGGACGCATCATCGTCGGGCGCGTCGTCATCAAGCGGCGGCAAGAATGCGACGGTGCTGGTCGCCGACGGCTCGTTCGCGCGCGGCTGTAACGAGTTCACCGACACCGACTGCAAGGCGGACGAGAAACCGCAGCGCATCCTCTACCTCAAGCCGTTTCGCATCGACACGTTCGAGGTCACAGTCGCGCGCTGGAAGGCGTGCATCGGCGGCGGTGGCTGCAAGCAACCGACCAAGACGTTCAAGACCAGCGGCGCTGGCTTCACCTATGGCGAAAAGGGACGCGAGCAGCACCCGGTCAGCGGCGTCTCGTGGGCGGATGCGGTGGCGTTCTGCAAGTGGGCAGGGGGCAGGTTGCCCACCGAAGCGGAGTGGGAAAAAGCGGCGCGCGGAAGCTGCAAGACCATCGCGCCGAAGTCGTGCAACGGAAGCGCGTTCATCTATCCGTGGGGCGATGACGCGGCCAGCTGCCAGCGCGCGGTCCTCGCAGACGGTGGCGACGGTTGCGGCAAGAAGACGACATGGGCTGTGGGCTCCAAGCCGCTCGGCAAGAGCCCGTACGGCGCTCACGACATGGCGGGCAACGTGTGGGAATGGGTCGCCGATTGGTACAAGGCCGACCACTACGCCAAAGCCAAGACCAACGATCCGCCGGGCCCCGAAGTTGGCGACAAACGCGTTCTGCGAGGTGGCAGCGCATTTTGGAGCGACACGTACCTGCGGACGTCGTACCGGTCCAAGGAAAACCCCGCGGCTGCCGAGCTCGACATCGGCTTCCGCTGCGTCTACCCGGCCAAGTAGCTCGAATACAGCGGAGCTCTTGGGGTCGTTCGTTCAGAAGCCGGAAGGCGGGTGGTCGGCGCTTTCTTTCATCTGGCTGAGGTCTGCTTCGTCGGCGACCCGTTCAACCAGCGGGAGCAAAACCCGCTCTTCCCAGCGCACGTGAGCCCGAAGCAGCGAGCCGATGTGGCCCACGCGGGGAGCAAGTTCCGTGGCCGCGGCGCCGTTCACCAGCGGCTCGACGTGTTGCTTCAGCGACCAGTGTTCGGCGAGCAATTGGGCAAGTTCAGGCGTATCGGCGAGCAGCCGCTCAAACCAGCGCTCTTCCCACGCGAAGTGACCGCGGAGTTCGATTCGCCACGCTTCTTCCAGCTTGGCGATGGCGCGGCGAGCGGCGCTTTCTCCATCGCGGCCGGCCTCTTCCAGGTCGCGGGCGAGGCGCAGCGCACGGTGATGGTCATCTGACAGGTGGGCGAGAGCAGCGTGGCGTTTCATGGCCGGGAGGGTGCCACATCTTGCTGCACTTGACCCCGGGCGGGGGGGGCCGGATTCTCGGCGCTCCATGCGGGTATTGAACCGATCCATGGCGCGCGCGATCGACGGCACAGCCACGGCGCTGGCCCGTTCGCTGATGTTCAGCCGCAGCCTGCCGTCGTCCAACACCCTCGCCGAGTTGGCGCTGTACCAGGAACGCGGCATCACGGGCCTGCTTGGGGTCGATCCGCCGATGCCCGACGTGCGCCTCACCCAGCAGCGGACCACGCGGCGCTTCATGCTGGCCGATGTCGCGTTCGATTCCAGCCACGAACCGCTCACGCCACGCGGCCAAAACCTCCGAAAAGGCGCTCACGCGTGTAACGGCGTCGCTCATGCGCGATGGGTCCGTCACCGTTGGCCGCGCAAAGATGGTCGACAGCGTTGCACGGTCCTCTTTTTGCACAGCTGGATGGCGCCGGTTTCGCGCGCCGAAGATGCCTTCTTGCTGCCATGGATCGCCCGCAAGCTCGACGCGAACGTAGTCGGCTTGCACCTGCCCTACCACGGCCGTCGAAAACCCGACGAGTCCGCGTTTCACGGCGAATATTACTGGACCGCAGACCTGGTCCGCACGTTCGAGGCCCTGCGCCAATCGATCAGCGACGCCCGCGCGCTCATCGCGTGGATCCGCGGCCAACATCCACATCCGGGACCGGTCGGCGTCATGGGCGTCAGCTTGGGCGGCATGGTCGCGTTGGGCCTCGCGAGCTTTGAACCGACGCTCGATTTCGCCATCCCCGTGGCCGCTCACCTCGACCTGGCCGGTGTGCTCGCCGACGCCGCGCTCCTCGTACCGATGCGCAAAGAGCTGGCCCGTCACGGCTGGGGACCCGCGGAAGTGGACGCCTACACGCGGTCGCTGGGCCTCAACGAGCTGCCGCCATCCATCGATCGCGACCGGATGCTGTTCGTGGTCGGCCGCTACGACCGGATCATGACAACCGAGCGAACGGTCGACCTCTGGGAGCGCTGGGGACAACCCTCAATCCATTGGTTCGAGGCAGGCCACCTCGGCATCCTGACCCACCTCGCCGGCATCTTGCGAGCGTCCAAGGGCTTCATCGACGACGGACCCAACGCGGGCTGAACGACAACAACCATCGCGCCAACGCCTCAACGACGCGCGACCCTTGCGCGAAAAGGGCCGGCCGGGCGACCCTCGCGTCGACTCTCAGGCCGGGATGAAGCCATGTCCACCGCGACGACCCGTGGCATCCGCATCGACGTGCGCTCCCAATACGTGCCCGAACGTAGCCGCCCGCCGATGCGCTGGTTCTTCGCCTACCAGGTGACCATCCACAACGATTCGACCGCGACCGTAACGCTGATCAGCCGCGAGTGGATCATCACCAACGCCAATGGCAGCGAACAGGTGGTCCGCGGCCCCGGCGTGGTCGGCGAACAACCGACGATGCGGCCCGGTGAGAGCTTTCAGTACGTGTCCGCATGCCCGCTCGATACCCCGGTCGGGACGATGCAGGGCAGCTACCAGATGGTGACCGCGGGCGGCGATGAGTTCGACGCGGAGATCGGCATCTTTTCGCTCGCCGAACCCATGTCGGTGAACTGAGAGGCTCAGGCTGTGACCCAGGGGCCCGTCCGTCTCGCGCGAAGCCTTGATTGCCCCAACTGTGGCGGCACGGTGCAGGTGCGTGCCGGCGCCAACACGCTGGAAGTCGCCTGCAGCCATTGCGGCGCGCTGATCGATCCGACCGACGACCGCGCCCGCATTCTCGACCTCGCAGACGAGCATCGGGAGATCCGACCGGCGATCGAACTTGGCACCCGCGGCGAGCTCAGCGGCGCGCAATGGGAAGTCGTCGGGATGCTGGTTCGCAGCGACTCCGAAGACCGGTGGTCGTGGCAGGAGTACCTGCTGTTCAACCCGTGGCGCGGATTCGTGTGGCTGGTACTGAGCGAGGGCGACTGGACCTTCGTTGAGCCGGCGCGCCTGCCGCAAAGAGCGCCGGACAAGCACGTCCAGGTCGACGGGACCGAATACCGAAGAACGGCAACCGGATACGCGCGCGTCGACCACGTTCGCGGCGAATTCTATTGGCGCGTCAAAGCCGGTGACACGGTGCAGACCGCTGACTACGAGTCGTTCGGGTCGAGCACGCTGTACTTCGAAGGCACCGAAGACGAAATCAACTGGTCGGTCGGCACCCGTATCTCGGCCGGACGGATGAAGGCGGCCTTCGCTGGCTTGGACGAATCGGCGGTCGAGGGGAGCGGCGGCGCTTCGGGCGAAAGCGACGACGATGACGGCTCGACGAAGCACTACGCGGCGTCCTTGATGCGCAATCTCACGCTGTTGTTGATGGTCCTGGTCTACGTGACCGCCGACTACTCGACGCTATTTGGCATCATCGGCGGCGCGCTCCTCTTCATGCTCCTGTATGCGATCGGCACGGCCATCTTCGGCGTCGTGATTGGAGCGACGGCCAACGGCGACGAGGACGAGCCAAGCGCCGGATACAGGGCGATTCGCACCATCGCGACCGTGGCAATGGGCGCGTTTTGCGCAGTCTATTTCGGGCTGTACAGCGTCTTGGCAGTCGCGCCCCAAAGCTACGATTCAAGCAGCTCGGGCTATTCGTCCGGCCGCAGCTACTACGGCAAGTAGGCCCCTTCTACGTCGAGAAGGCGCGGCGAGAGCACCCCGACAACCGCCCTGTTGTTCCCGCCTTCCCGGCGGGGTAACGTCGTCTCACTGACGCATCCGGGAGCCGTGCCATGGGCCTTTTCGACGCTATCCGCAAGCAATTCATCGACGTCCTCGAGTGGCTTGAACAAGACGACGGGGTGCTCGCGTGGCGCTACCCGATGCAGGACAACGAGATCCAGACCGGTGCGTCGTTGACCGTGCGAGAGAGCCAGCTGGCGCTCTTCGTCGACGAAGGCCAGGTCGCCGACACGTTCGCGCCCGGCCGGTACACGCTCGACACGTCGATTCTGCCGATCCTGACCAACCTCAAGCACTGGGACAAGGGCTTCGAGGCGCCGTTCAAGTCGGACGTCTACTTCTTCTCGACACGCGACCAGCTCGACCTGCGCTGGGGCACTCCCCAACCCATCACGTTCCGCGACAAGGAATACGGCCCGATTCGGATGCGCGCGTTCGGCACCTACAGCTTCCGCATCGAAGATCCGCGCACCTTCCACGTCAAAGTCAGCGGCACCCGCTCGCCCTACCGTGTCGGCGACCTCGAAGGCCAGATTCGCGCCAACATCATCACCACCATGACCAGCTTCCTGGCGTCTTCGGGTGTGCCCTTCCTCGACATGGCCGCCAACCTCGGGGCGTTTTCCGCCAACCTCCAGCAAGCCATCCAGCCGGTGTTCGCCGGTTACGGCCTGAAGCTCGAGAGCTTCCTCGTGCAAAACGTCTCGCTGCCCAAGGAGCTCGAAGAGGCGCTCGACAAGGCGTCCAAGATGCGCATGGTCGGCAACCTCAACAAGTACGCGAAATACCAGGCCGCTGAGGCCCTCCCTGAAGCCGCCAAGGCCGACGGTGGACTCGCTGGAGCCGGCGCTGGGCTCGGGGCCGGAATGGCGATGGGCAACGTGATGGGCCAGGCGCTCGGCGGTATCGGTGGCGGTGGCGGCGGCGGCGACTCGTCCGAGGACGCGTTCGCGAAGCTTGAGAAGCTGCACAGCCTCGTTGAGAAGGGCATCATCACGCAGGAAGACTTCGACCGAAAAAAGGCCGAACTCCTCGCGGACATCTAGACCTCAAGGCGTCACCATCGCCGCCTTCGGGCCGCCGGAAAGAGACACCATGCGCAACTTCGAGTGCCCCAGCTGCGGCGCACCGGTGCAGGTCAACAACCCCGGGTCGGTGTGGGCGGTCTGCTCGTACTGCGATTCGACGCTCGTCTTGACCGACGACAGCGCGGTGGCCAGCGGGAAGATGGCGCGGCTGATGGACGACCCGTCGCCGCTTCAAATCGGCACGCATGGCGACTATCACGGCGCAGATTTTGAGCTTATCGGGCGCATTCAGCAGCGCTGGGATCGCGGCTGGTGGAACGAATGGCACGCCTGGTTTGCGGACGGCAGCAGCGGCTGGCTCACCGACGCGCAGGGCATGTACGCGTTCTCGACCGAGACTCCCCACAACAACCTGCCCGACCGCGCGTTCTTCGAAGAGAAGGTCGCTGCTGGTGACGCGTTGACGCTGAGCGGCCGCAAGTACGTGGTCAACGACGTCAAGCGGGTATCGTGCGCCGTCGCGGAAGGCGAGCTGCCGTTCCCCGCGCCGTTGGGTCGCGAGGCCATCACCGTCGACCTCGTGTCCAAGAACCATGGCTTCGGCACGCTGGAGTGGTCCGATAACCGCGCCTGGCTGTACGAGGGCAACTACCTGCCGTTCAAGAAGCTCAAGCTCAAGAACATGCGCGAGGTGCAGGGGTGGTAGCCGACGGTCCGGTGCCTGATGCGCTCGCTCCAACCCGACTCGTCGCCCTGGTGGCACAGCGCGCTTCTTATCGGCGGCTTCATCCTGTACTTATATCTTGATTTCGGCTACTTGGACGGCGCGATCACGTTCGCGCTGTTCAGCGGCAAATAGCTGGCGGAAGCGGCGGGATCTTCCGCCGACCGGAGACTCACATGGAACCCGTACTCAGCGTCGATCACCTGCTCGCTTCGGTGGTTTTCTCGCTCATCGGCATCTTGATCCTGGCGGTCAGCTACTTCCTGATGGAGAAGCTGACCCCCGCCAAGATGACCAAGGAGCTGCTCGAGGAGCACAATACGGCGCTGGCCATCGTCATCGGCTCGGTCGTTATCGGCATCTCGCTGATCATCGCCGCCGCCATCCGCGGATAAAACATGGACGCGATGCGCGTCGTCCTGCTGCTCTCGGTCTTCGTGATCGCGACGTGCGGGCTTGTCTACGAGCTGATCGCCGGCACGCTCGCCAGCTACCTCCTGGGCGACTCGGTCACCCAGTTCTCGACTGTCATTGGCACCTACCTGTTCGCCATGGGCGTGGGCTCGTGGCTGTCGCGCTATTTCGAGCGCAACCTCGTATCGCTGTTCGTCACGGTCGAGTTGCTGATCGCCGTAATCGGGGGCTGTTCGGCGGCGGTGTTGTTCATATTGTTTGACCGCGTCAGCTCGTTCCGCTCGCTGCTCTACGGCGACGTGTTCATCATCGGAACCCTCGTCGGCCTGGAGATCCCCATCTTGATGCGCATCCTCGGCGACGACCTCGACCTGCGCGACCTGGTCAGCAAGGTCTTCACCTTCGACTACATCGGCGCACTTGCCGCCTCGCTGGCCTTTCCACTGGTGCTGGTTCCACGCCTCGGACTGGTCCGTAGCAGCTTCCTTTTTGGCATCCTCAACGCCGCCGTCGCGCTGGCAACATTGCAGCTGCTCAACGACCGGATGCGCTGGGTTCGGGCGCGCCAACTCACCGCCGCCATCGTGCTCGCCGGGCTGACCTTTGGGTTTGTGTACAGCGACAAGCTCGTCCACTACGCAGAGGATTGGCACTACCCCGGCGCCATCGTGTACGCCGAATCGACGCCCTATCAACGCATCGTCCTGACCCGGTCAAGCGACTCGCTGCGCCTCTTCCTCAACGGCAACCTGCAGTTCGATACCCGCGACGAATACCGGTATCACGAGGCGCTCGTGCACGCGGCGTGGCCCGGCGACCATGTCAAACACGCGCTCGTCCTGGGCGGCGGCGACGGCATGGCGGTGCGGGAATTGCTCAAACACAAGGGCATCGAGTCGGTCACGCTCGTCGACCTCGATCCGGCGGTCACAAGGCTGTTCACCAAACGCGATGAGCTCGTGCAACTCAACGGCGGGGCGCTGTTGGATCGGCGCGTGAAGGTGATCAACGCCGACGCCTTCGAACACCTCAAAGACGTTCAAAAACGTTTTGATTACGTGGTTGTAGACTTTCCAGACCCGTCGAACTACTCGGTCGGCAAGCTGTTTACGGAGCGCTTCTACAAGCGTCTGCATCGCGTCGTGGCCCCCGGTGGCGCGGCCGTCATCCAGTCGACAAGCCCGTTCATCGCCCGCAAGGCGTTTTGGTGCGTGCATCGGACCATGCGCGCCGCCGGGTTTTCGGCCGACGCGTTCCACGTCAACGTGCCGTCCTTTGGCGAATGGGGATTCGTGGTGGGCCATCATGGCGACTGGCAACGGCCCACGCGCACGGTCCCTGGGCTGCGCTATCTCGACCCGGCGATGATCGCCGAGCTGTATCGATTCCCCGCCGATATGGGACCGGTCGACACCGCGGTCAATCGGCTCGACAACCAGGCGCTCGTGCAGCTGTACGAGGCCGAATGGGGCCGGTATGCCGCCAACGAATAACGGCGACAGCTTCGTCCATGAGCCGTCCGGACGCGCAGGGGCGACCGATGGCGATGAGTCCGCGCGGCAGGTTGCCAAAAGTGAGAACGACGAAACCACCAGCGGCGACGCCATTTCGCGACGCTCGCTCCTGTTGACACTGGGCGCTGTTGGGGCCGGCGCGTTGTTGGGGTCCAAGTACCTGCGAGAAGGAGCGACGGCGATCGGCGACGCGGTCGGTGGGGGCATCCCTGGTGAAACGCTTGGCACTTCACATCGGCGGGGTCATGCGCTGCGGGACGGCACCATCGCGACGGGGGGCAAACCGCAGCGAATCACGACGGGTGTGTTGATTATCGGTGGTGGCATCGCCGGGTTGTCCGCAGCGCGCAAGTTGCTGGCATCGGGCCGCAAGGATGTGTTGCTCATCGAGCTGGAAGATCGCGTGGGCGGCAAGTCGGTCGGCGGCGAAAACGACGCGGGGCGCTGGCCCTGGGGCGCCCACTACCTGCCGGTTCCGTCGACCGAATCGCACCTGGTGCGCGGGCTGCTCGACGAGCTTGGTGTCATCCAGGGATACGAAGACGGCCGACCGCGGTTCGATCCGGCGATCCTATGCCACGCGCCTCACGAGCGGCTGTTTCGCAACGGCCGATGGCAGCTTGGACTCGTCCCTTCCGCAGGCGTCGACCAGGCTGGCATGGCGCAGATCCGACGTTTTCGCAAAATGACCGCCGATTTGGCCCGAAAACGCGGGCCAGATGGACGCCGGGTCTTCGCGATCCCCGTCGCGCTGTCGTCGACGAGCGTTCAACGCGCCTTGGACGACATCACTTTCGCGACGTGGCTCGACAAGCAGGGCTTCGTGCACCACGACCTGCGCTGGTACCTCGACTACTGCTGCCGGGACGACTACGGCGCGGACACAACGCGCGTTTCGGCGTGGGCGGGTTTGCACTACTTCGCCAGTCGCGACGGCGTGACGTCAGAGGGCGATGAAGACCACGTGCTGACCTGGCCCGAAGGCAACACCTGGCTGGCTGAGAAGCTGCGAGACAAGGTCAGCAGGACCATCCGTACGGGCGTCATGGCGCATCGCGTCTCGGATCGCGGCGGACATGTCGAGGTCGATGCTTTCGATTTTTCGGTCAACCAGCCGCTTCGGATCGAGGCCGCGCGCGTCATCTGGGCCGCCCCGCAGTTCGTCGGTCAACGCGTCGTCAGCGGACTTGCGGCGCGGGCGGCGACCCACAAGTTGCCAGACTATGCGGCATGGATGGTCGCCAATGTGCGGGTCAAGGTGGATCTCCGCTCGCCCATCGGCAGCCCGAATCAGCCCCGCAAGCACGCGCCGCTTGCGTGGGACAACGTGATCCAGGCCGGCGAATCGCTCGGATACGTCAACGGTAACCACCAGCGCCTGGGGGTCGCGCGGACCGACCACAACCTGACCCTCTACTGGCCGATGGATCGCCCGGATCCGGCGACGGGCCGCCGATTGCTGATGCAACGAACGCACGCGGAGTGGGTGGATGCCATCATCGCAGAGCTGGAGCTTGCACACCCGGGCGTGCGCCGACAGATCGAACGCATCGACGTCTGGCGCTGGGGACATGGCATGGCGGTTGCGCGGCCCGGCTACCTGTGGACGGATGGACCCGCACGCGCCAGGCCGCTGGGCCGGGTGCACTTCGCCCACGCGGACCTGACCGGTATCAGCACGTTTGAAGAGGCGCAGTTTCACGGCGACCGCGCAGCCCGTGAGGTGCTTGCGGCATGACGACATCTGCTTGCGCGACCGGACGATCACCGTGGCTGCACGATCCGCGGGTCGAAGGTCCATTCGTGCTCGGCCCGCCGCTTCTCGCCACCGCGGTCGCCGTTGTTTGGGCGAGCCTTGACCCGGACAACCTCGTCGTCACGCCGATCCTTTGGCTGCTGCTGGTCGTCGGTATCGACGTCGCGCATGTGTATTCAACGCTCTATCGCACGTACTTGCGCGACCGAGAACGCCGCGCGAACCGCCGCCTGCTGCTGGCCATTCCGCTGCTCGGATGGGTCGCCGGGTCGGTCGTCCACAGCATGTCCGCCGCCGCATTTTGGCGGACGCTTGCCTACGTGGCGGTGTTTCATTTCGTGCGGCAGCAATATGGATTCTTCCGCCTCTACTACCGACACGACGCAGAAACGCCTCGGCAGCGGCGTGTGCGTGCGATCGCCATCTACCTCGCGACGCTCTGGCCGCTCGTCTACTGGCACACGCATCCACGCGACTTCGCATGGTTCATGGCCGGCGATTTCGTGATGCTCGACGCGCCGTGGCTGTCCGATGCTGTGCTGGTCGTCTACCTCGCAGCACTTGCGGGTCACGCGTGGCAGGAATGGGGCAAATGGCGGCGCGAGCGGACGTTCAACGTTCCCGCCAACCTGGTGCTCGCTGGGACCGCGCTTTCGTGGTGGCTGGGGATTGTGGTTTTCGACGGCGACCTCGTGTTCACGATCACCAACGTCGTCGCGCACGGCATCCCCTACATCGCGCTGGTGTGGATCGATCACCGCAAGTCGAGCGCCGAGGGGCCGTTGCTGAGGGTTACGCGCAAGTCCGTCGCTATGTTCGTCGCGCTGCTGGTCGCGCTGGCCTTCGTGGAAGAGGCGCTATGGGATCGACTTGCCTGGCAGAAGTACGACGAGTTCTTTGGTTGGCTCGCGTTCATTCCGCGCTTGGTGCGGGCCGAGGAGAAAGCGTGGATCGTTCCGCTGCTCGCCGTCCCGCAGCTGACGCACTACGTGCTCGACGGTTTTATCTGGAAGGTCCGCGGTGAGCGAGCAGCCTGGCTAACGGCGTATCGCTGATACGGATACGTGAAACGCCCGGCACTTCACATCAGCGCAGAGATCGCGGCGTCTGCACAGAGTCTGCACACGATCTCCGCCGAATCTCCACGTTCCTTGGATTCGGTCTGCATACGGGCTGGTCATGGTGATCTTGCACGGCACGAACGTCTCGTCGCCGGGTCACCACACCACGCTACTTCACGGGGAGCACACCATGGCACGCATCTTCGCCATCGCCTGCGTCTTCATCGCATCATCCATCGCATGGGCCATCCTTGGCGGCGTTACACACGGACGGACAACCGATCAAAAGCACGGCCTTCGCGGCCAGGTCGTCGAGCTTTGGGGTCGGCCGCACAACCAGAGCGCGCCGTCCTTCACGTTCGAAAGGCCGATCGAAAAAACCATCAAGCGCACGGAGAAAGACGGCGACAAGACGCGCGAGGTAACCCAACGAGTCTGGGAGACCGAGACGACGCCGCGCATGGCGGCGAGCACCAACATCGAAGTCGACCTGCGGCTCGACCAGCGGCGCAAGGGGCTGATGTGGTACCCGCTCTACGACGTCATGTTCGACGGAGCCTGGCGGTACAAACACGACCTCGACCACGTCGGCACCTTGCGCATCGGCTTCGCATTCCCCGACTCCGAGGCGCTCTATGACGGCTTTGTGTTTCGGGTCAACAAGCGTGACCTGGCGCGCGAGCTCAAGCCTGAGAACGGCAAAGTCCAGGCCACCGTGGAGGTCAAACCCGGCGACGAGGTGACCATCGCCATCGCCTACAAGTCACGCGGAATGGAGACTTGGCGCTACGACCCCGCGCAGGGCCTCGGCAATATCGAGAAATTCACGCTCAAGATGCGAACGGACTTCAGCGAGATTGATTTTCCCTCGCGCTCACTGTCGCCGTCGGCGCGGCAGCGAAATGGCGAGGGTTGGGAACTCACCTGGGCGTTCGCGCAAGTCGTCACCGGGCATGACATCGGAATGGCGATGCCGGCGTTGATTCAACCGGGAGAACTAGCCGCTGCCCTGTCCTGGTCGGCGCCGGTGTCACTGCTGTTCTTCTTCCTTCTGGTCTTCGTCCTCGCCACGCTGCGTGGCATCGACATCCATCCGATCAACTACGTTTTTATCGCGGCGGCATTCTTCGCGTTCCACCTGTTGTTCGCCTACAGCGCGGACCACCTCGACGTGAAAACAGCGTTCGCAGTCGCGGCGGTGACGTCGATGGTACTCGTGGTGTCCTACCTGCGACTGGTGGTCAGCGCGCGGTTTGCCCTTGTCGAAGCCGCGCTCGGGCAGCTGGTCTACCTCGTCGGGTTCTCTGTCGCCCACTTCTGGGATGGATTCACGGGGCTCACCGTCACTGTGTTGTCGATCGCAACGCTGTTTCTCCTGATGCAGATGACCGGGCGCGTGAAATGGTCCGAGGTCCTCGGCCGTCGCAAAGCCCAACCGGCGATGGGCCCGCCAATCGGCGCGCCCGCGACCCAGGGCGTGTCCCTGACTTGACAAGGAGCCGCGCAGACTCGTCGCAACGCTTTTCGCTGGGTGGGAGTGCGAGTTCGAGTGCGAGTGCGAGTGGCAGGCCCGATTGAAGTCGCTGACTGAGCGATAGGCCGGGTCCGGGCCACCCGAACCCGAACCCGAACGCCCAGCACCCGCGGACCCTCGCGCCCCGCGAACTCCGATCGAACCTGGTGCGAGTGGCGGACCGCTGGAGTCGCGGTTAGAGTGTGCGACATGAAGTTGACCCACCATCGCATCGACTACATCGAGTTCACTGTATCCGACATGGCGGCGACCAAGGCGTTTTACGGATCGGTGTTCGGTTGGACTTTCAATGACTACGGGCCCGGCTATGTCGGTATCCGTGATGGAGACGGGGAACTTGGCGGCTTCGCGCTGGGCGAAGTGACCCCTGGCGGCCCACTCATCGTCCTGTTTTCCGACAATCTCGACGCGACCGAGAAATCCATCGCTGACAACGGCGGGACGATCGTCAAGGCTGCGTTCGAGTTCCCGGGTGGCAGGCGATTTGAGTTCACGGATCCATCAGGTAATCGTCTGGCCGTTTGGTCGACGAGTTGACGCGGTCGCAGCGCTTTGACCGCCGTGATCCGGAAAATCCTCGTCGCCGACGATGAATCTCATATTCGCGACGTCGTTCGCTTCGCCGTCGAGAACGCCGGATTCGTCTGCATCGAGGCGTCCGACGGCCAGGAGGCGCTACAGCTGTTCGCCGAAGACGGAGCGGATCTTGTCATTCTCGACGTGAAAATGCCGCATGTGCTCGGCACGGACGTTTGCCGCGAGATTCGTCGGACCTCGGACGTGCCGATCATTTTCTTGTCCAGCAACGACACGGAGATCGACTTGGTCGTTGGCCTCGAATTGGGGGCAGACGACTATGTGACGAAGCCATTTTCCCCACGCGAGCTGGTGTCACGCATCCGGGCCGTCCTCCGTCGGTATCGTCCAATACGTGCTGAACCGGCCGACACGACTTCGGCCATTTCCAGCGACAATTCCACCCTCGTGGTCGGTCAACTGCGCATCAATGTTGAACGGCACGAGGCAACCTGGGCCGGCGAACCGGTGGCAATGACCGCGACCGAGTTCGGGGTTCTCCTTGTCCTCGCTGCGCGACCGGGCCGGGTGTTCACGCGCGACGAGCTCATGGACCGGATGTACCGCCAAGGCCGACACATCGAGAGCCGCATCGTTTCAGACCGCACGGTCGACAGCCACATCCGAAGCGTGCGCAAATCGTTTGCGTGTTGCGGTGTGGATCCAATTGAAACAGTCCGTGGTGTCGGGTATCGGCTCGCCGACTGCCAGTAGGGTGGTCGCCTGTTGTGCCCCCAACAATGAAATAGCCACCCGCCGTGAAACGCCCACCGTGAAATGCCCGGCACCTCACCTCAAGTCGTCGAACCGCCGTCTGCCTCGGCTGCGCACCGTCCTGTTCGCGGTTCTCGTGGCGATCCTGTTGCTTCCATTGGGAGGCATCGGCGCCCTGCGCTTGTACGACACCGAGCTCATCCGGCGGACCGAAGCGGAGCTCATTGGCCAGGGTGCGTTCGTCGCCGAGGCGTACCGCGCGTTCCTGCGTGCCCAGCTCGAGTCGGCGCAAATCGCCGAGCGAAACAGCGGACCCGATGTGAAGTACCGGGCGTTTCACGAAACCGCCGAAACCGCCGCCTCCGGCCAAACGACCGACGGCATGGGCGTATCCGTCCGCCAAGGCCAGCCGCGCGTGCCGATCCTCGACCGGGCGCTCAGCCCGATCCTCCCGCGCGCAGCCCCCGCGCGTGCCCATGACGTGCCGCCAAACGCCCTCGCCGTCGCCGCTGGCAGCACCTTCGGCCGCCAACTCCAAGCCGCCACCAAGGTGACCCTCTCGGGCGTGCGCGTAATCGGCCCGAACGGATATGTCGTAGCCACGAGCCGCGCGGGCCTCGGCGACTGGATCGGCCACCGTCCCGAGGTCAAACGCGCCCTTCGCGGCGAATCCATCAGCCTGCTGCGGGAACGTGCCACGTCCAACACCCAGCCACCGCTGCAGTCTCTGAGCCGCGGCAACCGGGTCCGCGTGTTCGTCGCCCTCCCAGTGGTCCAAGACGGCAAGGTCTGGGGCGCCGTCGTCCTTTCCCGCACACCGCTCGACGTTGCCAAGGCGCTGTACATCAACCGATGGCACCTCGCAGGCGGCGCGGTAGTCCTTGTCTTCGTGGTCTTTGCAGTTGGCATGATCACCACGCGCCGCATCAGCCGGCCGCTGGGCGAGCTGGTCGCGATCGCCAACGAGGTCGCATCGGGCCGCAAGACCTCCGACGTCGCACTCTCCTCTCCGGGGACGCGCGAGATGGCCGAACTCGCAGCCGCGCTCGACGCCATGGCAAGCGCCCTGCAAGCCCGCGCCGACTACCTCGAGGCGTTCGCGGCGCACGTCTCCCATGCGTTCAAGACGCCACTGACCTCCATCCGCGGCACGGTCGAACTGCTCCAGGACCACCTCGACGCCATGCGACCGGCGGTGCGCGACCGTTTTCTCGCCAACCTCGCCGCCGACGCGGATCGCCTCCAATCGCTCGTTCAGCGACTTCTCGTCCTCGCCCGCGCCGACACCCTGACCGCTGACCACGTCACCGCAGATGCCGCCACAATCGCACAGCGCTGCGCCACGTCAGCGCGTCAGACAGGGCTGGCCGTCGAGGTACACGCGGAGGGTACCGCCATCGCCAACATCGCCCCCGACGCCCTGACCGCGGCGCTCGACAACCTGCTCGAGAACGCAAGACAGCACGCGGGCGTCGATGCACACGTCGGCATTGGCGTGTCCGGCAGCAGCCACGGCGTGCGAATCGACGTGCGCGACGACGGGCCCGGCATCGACGCAGAAGTCAGCGACAGGCTCTTCCAACCGTTCGCGACGACGGCATCGAGCAGCGGCGGCCACGGACTTGGCCTCGCGACCACACGCGCCCTTCTCCGAGCACATGGCGGTTCGATCCGCGTCATCCCCAGCGACCGAGGCGCGCATTTCGTCATCAACCTGGCTTCAACCGGCCCAATCGATCGCACCGTGACCCCGCCGGGCCCCGAGATCTCCGCCCAAACCACCTGACGCCCCTGGCGCCCCTGGGCGTTGTAGGGCTCCAGGACAGGCGATCGACTCGCGAAGCATGGTTAGTAGCACCGAGGCATCAAACCGCACCCAGCGGCCCGCTTGGCACCCCTGCGTCGATCTACGTCTCGAAAAACGGCGCTATTCGAGCGATTTCGACGGATCACCGTCGGCGATGGTCACCGCGTGCAGTGTGCCCTTGCCCTGGTCGACGACGTATACCGACGGCAGCGCTGGATGGCTGGCCAATGCGACGGCGAGCGCGCCGACGGCGGAGACACGCGGACTGAATCCGATAGCAACACCAAACGACCACGTCATGTCCCGCACACCCGGCAACAGGCGGGCAGCGTCGGCAGCGTCATCGCCCCCGGTGCAGCCGGGCGTGAGCGTCGCGGTGAACACTGCGTTGGCAAACGCCGCAAACGGTTTGGAGGCGCCCGTCGCGTAGTCGCGGTTCTCGAACGACGCCGCCAACGATTCGGCCGATATCGGACAAGCGGCCAACTCCTCGCCCGATTTCAGGCGTGGCATCACGAGCCGGGCGGCCTGGGCAACCGAAGCCTTGTCCCACGCCACACATCCGACATCAGCGCGGCGGCGCGACGTCGTCATCCCGGTGACCGACCCCGTAACCAACCAATCAGACGCGCGCACTTCGTAGTGAATGCCGCCCCTTGGCACGCAAGACAGCTTGGGCAGCGGGACGGAAACCGCGTCCGCCGCCGTGACGTTCAATTGGTTGCTCGCGGTCACGGGCACATCGGTAACGCCGTCCTTGTCGAGCTTGAGTTGGTCGCTCCCCACATCGACGATTCGGTACCGGACCGCGTCGCCCTTGAGGCCCTCGCAATCCTTCGCGTCGGCGCCGCGGCGGACGATCAGCGAATCGCCCGGCACGACTCCAAGCTGGCAAAAATCCGCGTGATGATCGACGAACGTATCACTCGCCACGAATCGTCCAGTCTTGCGTTCACCGCCGGGCAGCAGGCCTTCGTACGCGAACCGCCAGGTCTCGGTGCGATGCTCGGGTTCGGTGTCCGTCATCGTGAGCCCGTACCAGTTCGTCTTGTCGCCTTCGGTCGGCTGCGGCACGACGGGGCCAAACGACGCAAATCGCGGCGGCGCGGTTGTCGCGAGGTCGATGAGATTGCCGCCCACCGACAGCCTGGGCCTTGCTGCGGCGGTCTTTGTCTCGGTATCGGTGGTCACGACGCCGATGCTCAGTTTGCCTTCGGTGTCGAACAGCCGCACAGCGATGAGGCCGCGTAGCTGCAACGTCACCGCGAAAGCCTCTTTGCCTTCATCGAGAATCGGCGCGATGGCGAGCGGTGCGTTGCCGACGTCGATGCCTGCCGGACTCAGCTTGGACCCGACTGCACTGGCTCGCTTGAACGGCGTCGTTTCGCCGGGCTTGGGCACGAGGAACAGCCGCGCTTGCGTATCGAACACGAGCAATTGCCCGCGACGATGGTGCCCGACGAGCAGGTACCGGCCCGAGAAACTCGCCGCCAGCGTGGTGGAAGGCGCCAGCGCGATGGACACCTCGGCCGGGCTCGCGCGGTTGTAGCAATCGCCGTCGGCGGTATCGGTCAGCCCGTCGCCATCGTTGTCGATCCCGTCGTCGCACGGCGCTCGGATCTCGCCGCCACTGCCGGCATCGGAACAGTCGCTGTCGTCGGTGTCCGTCTTGCCATCGCCATCGTTGTCGATCTTGTCGTTGCAGGCGGAATTGACGTCTTTGGCGACAGCGGCGGCTTCCTTGTCGTCGGTCACAGCGCTGCATTTGCTGTCATCGGTGTCGGTCTTGCCATCACCGTCGTTGTCGACCCCATCGCCGCAGCTGGCCCCGTCGCGTGCCTCGTTGTTGCCAGCAAAACCGCTGCATCCAGGATCTGCCGGGTAATCGGTCTTGCCGTCGCCGTCGTTGTCGATCCCGTCGCGACATGAATCGTGGGTCGGGGTCGCGGTGCATCCGAGGTCGGCGCTATCGATCTTGCCGTCACCGTCGTTGTCGATCGTGTCGCCACAGGCCGCCGCGCCCACTTCCGGATCGCCTTCGAATGGGTCGTCCGCGTCGTCGCACCCGCTATCGGCGCTGTCGGTCGTCCCATCGCCATCGTTGTCGACCCCATCGCGACATTGCGCGTCGATCGGCGCGCGCTTGACGAGCTTTTCCGTGGCCAGGTCGACGATGCTGATGTGACCGTGCTCAAGGTGGCCGACGAACAGGTCGTTACGCGTCTTGCTAGCTCCGAGCCCGTCGATGAAGTCGTAGTCCACCCACGCGAGGCTGTGCGGCGAACCACCGAGCGGCTTGCCGGAAAACAGCAGCTGCTGGGGGGCGCCTTTGCCTTCGAACGCGGTCATCGGGACTTTCCACAGGCCGCCGCCAACCGTGTCCACGACGTACATCGCCTTGCGTTTTTCGACGACCGCGACCGCGCCGGGCGAAAACGGCAGCGTCACCCCTGCATCGCGCTTGCCGGTCAGCAGGTCGATGCGCGCGATCTCGCGCCGGACCGGCAGCGTCGTGAACAGGTGGCTCGGGTCGAGCGATGTCGTGAGCACCTTCTGCGGCAACCCGTCGACAAGCAGCGGCGTGAAACCGGGAATGGACCCGTCGTTGTCGATCCAGTCGGGGACGTGCGGCTTGCCGACCGCGATGGTGCCGGTGCTGCCAGCGGTTACGTAAGCGCGGACGTCGTTGAGGTCGCATCCATTGAGGTCCGCTACCTTGCCATCGGCGACGCAGGCCAGGGCCACGTCACGCGGGTTGCGCAGGGCGTTGGTCAGCAGCGGCACCGTCTGGTCGCAGCCGGTCAGCACCAGGAGGACAACGGCGATGAGAGTCCCGACCCAACTGCGCGCCGGACTTGGTGCTTGCAGGGTCACTCGCATGCTTTGACCTCCTCGGGCGTGGCGAGGTTCTCGCAGTCGGAGGTCTTGAGTTCCTTGAGCCAGGTCGCGTAGTCGCCGCTTGGTGGCAAGCCGTCGGTGAGGGGTATTCGAGCGATGCTGTGGCGAGTGAAAAGCGCGGCGTAGAGGGCCCAGCCGCCTCCGTCCTGGAGCACGGCGGCCATCGCGTAAGGCGAATGCGGCAAGCGCGCGACGCCGAGCACCGAACGCACGGATGGGTCGACCACCCAGATGTCGTCGCTGCCATAGCAGCTGACGTACACGAGCTCGCGCCCTTTGGGTCCGGTCGGGGCAACGAGCACACGGGCCGGACTGCCGCCGAGGCCGATCACGCCAAGCACGCGGTCAGCGGGCTCGCCGGTGATGTCAGGGGCGATGTCGACGACGACCAACGCGTTGGGATTTCGGTACGCCAGGTACAGCCGTGATCCGTCGGCCGAGAGCGCCATTCCGCGCCCATATTCGCCGGCGCCAGCGGACGGCAACACAACCGACCTGTGGCTGCGCACGCCGCGAGCGGACTTTTCGTCGTCGCTCGAAGACGCCGGTCCCGCGCTGCTGTAATCGACCGAATAGGTGTACAGCCGAGGCGCCCGGGAGTTGCTGACGTACGTGCGGCCGGTCAGCGGCGAGGTCACGGTATCGGCGAGCCCAAATGGCAGCGTGATGTGCCCGATCCCGGTGATATCGGCTTCCCCGTTGGCCCCTTCAGCGACCTGCAGCACGGTCATGCGCCCGTCGCCGGTCGCCGCCACATGCAGCAGCTTGTCGGCGCCGTTGGGATGTTTGGCCAGGGACAGCTCGATCGGGTCGACACCGATGTTGAGGTCCGACTCTTTTTCACCGCCGAAAGTCGCTTTCTTGTCGCACTTTTCAGGGCACCCGGCCTGCTTCTTGCCGTTGCAGCCGATGGTGGGGGCCGCTGTGCCGGTGCGGCGCGCCTGGACCGCGGTGACCGAATCGTCGTCCCGCGCGGCGACGTACATGCGGAGGCGCTGGGTCTTGCCGTCGTCGGGTAGCACCTGCGGGGTCAGGGTCGACGCGAAGCTTGGGATCTGCACGGTTGACGCGTCGGTGAACGAGTCGGTCTTGGTGTCGTAGACCCGGACGACGCCCCCGCGAAAGGCGCGGTTGAAGTTGGCGCCCGCGACGTACAGGTAGCGTCCGGCCGGATCGGGGGTCAGGCCGACGGGATAACAGACGCCTTCGCCCTGGTAGGCGGGCAGCGGCGGCTCATCGGTGCACGCGGCAACGACCAGGCCAGCGAGGCCGATCAGCGCGAGGCGGACCACGATTCCTTTCACGGTTCAGCCCCGCCGCGACTGGATGCGGGTGAAGTCGGCGATCGACGCGAACATCGACCCGGTTTGCTGCATGAGCGCGAGCCTGTTGCGGCGTACCTCGGGGTCTTCGGCCATCACCATCACGTCGTCGAAGAAGCGATCGACCGTTGGGCGAAGGCTCGACAAGTGACCGAGTGCGGCGTCGTAGCTGCCGTCTTCGAGCGAGCCCGCGACAGCGTTGGCGACGTCGTTGAGTTTGGCGAAGAGATCGCGTTCAGCGTCGCTTTCGAAGAGCTCGGCCACGGGTGAACTTGCCGCGCTGTCATCGCTTTGGCCCGACTTGGCGACGATATTGCCGACGCGCTTGAACGTCACGGCGAGCGGCTCAAAGGCGTCAGTGGACTGCATCGTCGCGAGGGCGTCCAAGCGCGCCAGCACCGAAGCGACGTCGTCAAACCCGGCGTCGAGCACCGCATCGACCAGGTCGGTCGCGTAATCGCCCTGGTGAGACGCCTTGAGACGACCTCGGAAGAACGTCGCGAGCTGCGCGTCGAGCTCAGCGGGTTCGGCCTTGAACGCCGCGGACGGCAAACCCTGGCGCGCGATCTTGACCAGCTCTGCCAGGCCGATGGACCAGCGACGATCCGCCAGGATGTGCAGCACGCCGAGAGCAGCTCTGCGCAGTGCGTAGGGGTCCTGGGCGCCGGTCGGGACGAGACCGATTCCAAAGCAGCCGACGATGGAGTCCAGCCGGTCGGCGATCGCGACGATTGCGCCTGCTTCGCTTTGAGGCAGCTTGTCACCGGCGAAGCGCGGCAGGTAGTGCTCGGCGATCGTGGCCCGAACGGACGCGGGTTCACCGTTCTTGCCCGCGTAGTGTTCGCCGATGATGCCCTGGAGGGACGGAAACTCGCCGACCATGCGCGTCTCGAGGTCCGCTTTGCACAGCCAGGCGCCCCGCTCAACCGCGGTCATATCGGCCGTCTGGATGCGTTTTGCGATCGCGATGGCGAGCCGTTGGATGCGGGCGACCTTGTCGGCGACCGTTCCCAGCCCCTGCAGCCAGATCCTTCGGTCGAGCTTGGCGACATAGCTGCCGAGCTCCGCCTTCAGGTCCTCGGTATAGAAGAACCGAGCGTCGGCAAGGCGCGCAGCGACGACCTTGGCGTTACCTTCCGCGACGGTCTCTGTGCTGGCGTCGGTGAGCGTGTTGGCCACAGCGACAAAGCACGGCAACAGCGCGGCGGATTGCGCATCCGCACCGTCTTGTGCGACTGCACGCACGCAAAACAGCTTCTGGTGCGACTTGAGCGTGGTCAGCACAACCTCGGCCGGAATCTGCAGGAACGCGTCGTCGAAGCGCCCGAGCAACGGCAACGGCCACTCGACCAGCCACGAGACGGTCGCGAGCGTCTCTTCATCGGCGACGAGCTCACCGCCAGCATCAGCCGCGATTTGGCGCGCGCCTTCGAGGATGGCGTCACGGCGCTGTTCGGGTCGAACCATCACCTTCGCATCGGCGAGGGCCGCCACGTAACCGTCCAATTCACTCGTCACGTCGATCGCGCGGTCGGCGAAGAACCGGTGGCCACGGCTGGCTTTGCTCGCTTTCTTGCCGACAAACGACACATCGAGGACATCGTCGCCAAGCAGGGCAACCAGCCACCGAACCGGGCGGATGAACCCGTCAACGCCTTGCAGCCACCTCATGCGCTTGGGCTGGGGCAACCCGCGCAGGATCCCGGGCAGCGCATCACCGATAATCGCCGCCGCGGTGCGCCCGATGACCGTCTTCTTCAGCGCCGCGTAGTCGCCCTTGGCTGTCGTGACCGTGTAGAGGTCCTCAGCCTTCATGCCCTGCCCGCGGGCAAACCCCTCGCCGGCGCGTGTCGCGGCGCCACCGGACTGAAACGCAACCTTGGCGGGCGGGCCCGTAATCTCATCGACGCGGTCTGGCTGCCGGCTTTGGACATCGGCCACGTGCACGGTGATGCGCCGCGGGGTTCCGAGTCCTGTTACGGCACCGTGGGCGAGCCCTTCTTCGTCCAACAATCCGGCGACCGCCTCGCCGAGCGCCGCCATCATCCTGGGTGCCGGTCCAGCGGGCAGCTCTTCGGTGCCCAGCTCGATCAGCAGGTTCGCTGTGTCACTCTTCGCGCTCATGAAGCCGCTCCCGCCTGCGCGCTGCCAGCGGCTCTTTCAGCCGCAGCCTTGTCAGCCGCAGCCTTGTCAGCCGCTGCCTTCTTCGCCGCCTCTTTCTTGCGCCGCTTCTCCTCGGCCTTCTGCTTCTTCAGCCGCCGCTTCTCTTCGGCCGCCAGCTTCGCCGCCCGCGCCTTGAGCGCCGCGTCGCGCTCCTTCTCGCTGCACATTGGCAAACCGAGCTCGTAGCGCAGCTCGACGTAACGCTCGGCGCACTTGCGAGCCATGCCGCGCACCCGACCGATGTATTTCTGCCGCTCGCTGACCGAGATCGCGCCGCGCGCATCCAGCAAGTTGAACGCGTGACTGCCCTTCATCACCTGGTCATAGGCCGGCAGCACCAGCGGCGGGTCATGGGCCAGCAAACGCGCCACGGCGTCTTCACACGCCGCGAACTCGTCGAGGAAGCGCTGCACATTGGCGACGCTGAAGTTGTAGTGCGAAAACTCGACCTCGTCGCGATGCTTGATCTCGCCGTAGGTGATATCGCGCCCGTCCGGTCCACGCGTCCATACCAGGTCGTAAACGCTCGCCTTGCGCTGCAGGTACATGCACAGCCGCTCGAGGCCGTAGGTCAGCTCGACGCAGGGCACATCCAACTCGATGCCCCCGCACTGCTGGAAGTACGTGTACTGTGTGACCTCCATCCCGTCGCACCAGACCTCCCAGCCCAGCCCCCATGCGCCCAGGGTCGGCGACTCCCAGTCGTCTTCGACAAAGCGGATGTCATGGCCGTTGATGTCGATCCCGATCGCCTCGAGCGACCCGAGGTAGAGCGCCTGGATGTCTTCGGGGATCGGCTTGAGCACCACCTGGTACTGGAAGTAGTGCTGCAGGCGATTGGGGTTATCGCCGTAGCGCCCGTCGGTGGGGCGTCGGCACGGCTCGACGTACGCGACCGACCACGGCTCGGGACCCAGCGACCGCAGAAACGTCGCAGGGTTGAACGTGCCCGCGCCCGTCTCGATGTCGTAGGGCTGCGCGAGGATGCAGCCGTAGTCCGCCCAGTAGTTGCCCAGGCGACGGATCACGTCCTGGAACGTCGGCGGCGTCTTGGAAGGCGTCTTGGTCATACGTTTGGTCGCCCTTTGTCAGCGTCTTGGCAGCCCGCTCCGGAGCCCCGCAAAAAAGCGGGCCCTTCGCGCGGGCGCGGCACCATAACAGAGCCGTTCTGTGCGGCAAGGCGCAGGGTCTGTGGCGCAGATCGGATCGGAGTTGTTCGGACGTGAGCGTCGCCGCACTCATCGGCAATG
>CAZLMW010000121.1:0-23183 GCA_964560875.1 uncultured Enterobacteriaceae bacterium | reverse complement strand
CTGGAGTCCGCCGATGCCCACACACAAGTCCTCCCTGGTCCACCCACCGTACAAGGACCCGGGGGACGTGACCGGACCGGGGTCAGGTACTGCCTTTTTCCTTTTAGCGCGTTTCGCGATCCATATTGCAAGTACTTACGCGCACCACAGTGCCGTAAAAGGAAAGTGCCAGCACCTGACCCCGTCCCGTTTAGGACGAGCACGGCGCTGAAACGGGACTCAAAACGGAAACAGCTGGACGCCGATCTCAACATATGGGCCCAAACTTGTCAGGTCTACAAACTGCTTCCGTGGAAAGTGGTCGGCGCAAGTCGGACCCACTGGGTGCGTTTCTGGCGGTCCGCATGATGTCTGCACGTCGTTTGGCCCGATCGACGCACCAACCGGCAAGCGGATGCCGCCCACGACTGTGAACTTCCACCACCCTCCGCCTCGGTAGCCGAGGTGGACGTGTGGACGGGGACGTCGCAGGTACGTCCCTTTTCCCCTTTCGGGCGAAACCATGTGCCACGCGCAAATGATTTCAGTTAGTTGCGAGAGTAAAAGGAATAAGGACGTACCTGAGAACGCTACGCTCCGGGAACCTGGGTTGTCCGTTTGGGTGGTTGATTCCGGTGAACCCGGGTAGCGCACCCGACAGTTACATCGCCGTCTCCAACCCGACCTCATCCGCCAAGGCTGCCAAGCGTTTGTCCACGGTAGCCAGTGAAGCCACCTCACGTCGCGCCAGGACCAGATACGCCAGGTCATACGCCGGGTGCGCCAGCCGCATCGCCTCTGCCAGCACCTCCCGCCGAATCGTCGCGACCGGCACGAGGGTGTCGGGAAGGCTGCAGGCGAGGTCGAGCGCAGCGACTGCTTCTTCCGTCGACAATGACTGCTGCTTGGCGATCCGCCACAGCGCGTTCGCTACCTCAGACACGAATAGGTCCGGTGCCAGGACCTCGTCCGCACGCTGGACCGCGGCTGCGATCTCGTTGGACGCGGCGCCGGTTACGAGCCGGATCGCAGCGCTGGCGTCCAGGACAAGCTTCATCGGTTGCGGTCCGACCGAATGATGTCTTCGGGCGTGTCGCAATCCTCGCTGAGAGTGAACGGCGGTGCTGCGCGGAGCTGAGCGAGCAGTTGTGAGCGGCGCGCCCTGTTGTCGGTGCCGTCGGTAAGGACCTCGGCAAGGACGTGGCCCGCCTGTCCCGAGAGGCTGCGTCGCTCGCGGTCAGCGGCGGCCGCGAGGGCGTTGTAGGTCGTCTCGTCCAGGTCGCGGATTTGTAGCGTTTTCACGGCAGCTCCTCGACTGAGGGTAGCGTGTGCATGGCATGGATGCAATTTGGGTGCGGTTTGGGTGCAGGTTGGGTGTGGGTTGGGTTGTTGGTGGGCCCGCTGCGGCGATCTGGTATCAACCTGCTGGCGGGCCGGGCGCTGACGTATTTGTTCTTTGGATCGCAGGCTGTTTGACCGAAGTGGTTGGCCGCGATGAGGCGGTCGTCGGCGGTCTTTCCCTTGTCCGAGAGGCGCAGCACGAGCCCGCGCGTGGACGTCAGCACGCCGCTCAGCCATGTGCCGCTGGGCGTCGCAAGGATCTTCGCTATCGACCACCACGCGCGGAGCAGCGGTGATCGTGTAGCCGCCGTCCCATGACAAAGGGCAACAGGGCTGAGCCGAAATTCGTTAGCTACCGTACCAATCGTCCAACTCCAGCCCCGGCACACGGCCAAACTCGCGTTGATTCCGCGTCACGAGGGTGCCGCCAGCTGCCAGCGCTGTGCCCGCGATGAGCGTGTCGATAGGCCCAATGGGCGTGCCTGCCCGCTCCAACTCCGCCCGCACTCGCGCCGCCGCTTTCGCTTCGGCAACCCCAAATGACAGTACGGTGACGACTCGCAACAGCGCATCCAGCTGCGCCCGTCTCTTAGCGCTATCACCGCACTTGGCGATGCCGGTCTCCAACTCGTAGACGACCACGGTCGGGATCGCGATGTCGGTCGGAGACGTGGCCAGAAGCCGGCGGCTGACATCTCCGTCGCCGCGGAAGAAGTAGACCAGCGTGTTCGTGTCGAGGACATACTTCACAGGGACTCTCGCTGGAGATCAGCCGGTTGATCGGCGCGCAGCGCTTCGGCGGTCGGTAGATCTTTCCAAGCACCAGCCAGCTTTGTCACCTCCGCAGGCCATTCGTCCCGCGTCTTCTCCACGACGAGCTGCGTCAACCAGGCGCTCATCGACATCCCCGCGGCCTTTGCAGCGGCGCGCATCCGAGCCTTTGTTTCGTCGTCGAGGTATAGCGTGACTTGTCCCATGGCTCCTCCACGTATACGCGCAAGTATATGTGCATCGACGCGGTCCGCAACGGGCGCGGCCGTCAGTCGCCTACGCGCCAGTCGATCGGCTCGGTACCGCGTTGCTCCAACATCGCGTTGATCTTGGAAAACGGTCGGCTGCCGAAGAAGCCGCGATGAGCGGACAACGGACTGGGGTGCGGTGAGCGGACGATGCCGTGACGTCGGCTGTCGATCATCGACGCCTTGCGACCGGCGGCGGATCCCCACAGGACGAATACAAGACCTTCGCGGCGTGCGTTGAGCTGTTCGATAACGCGGTCGGTGAACGTCTCCCAGCCCTTGCCGCGATGGGAGAATGCCTGCCGCGAGCGCACGGTCAGCACGGTGTTGAGCAGCAACACGCCCTGCTCGGCCCATCGCATCAAGTTGCCATGGTCGGCCGGCGGGATGCCGAGGTCGTCGTTCAGCTCGCGGTAGATGTTTTGCAGCGACGGCGGGGTCTTCACGCCGTGGCGGACCGAAAAGCAGAGGCCGTGCGCCTGACCGGGGCCGTGGTACGGGTCCTGGCCGAGGATGACGACGCGAACGGATTGAAACGGCGTCGTGTTGAAGGCGCTGAAGATCTCTTTGCCGGGCGGAAAGACCTTGTTGCGGCGCATCTCGTCAACGAGAAAAGCGCGCAATTGCACCATGTACGGCTGCTCGAATTCGGGGCGCATGACGTCGAGCCAGCCCTTCTCGAGCTGGATGGGGCGCGTCGGCTTTGGGCTGGACGGCGCGGTCATCGATCACATCCAGCGCCACATCTTGATCGATGTGGTCCCGGCGAGGCCGAGCAACTTGGACCCGTGTTCGTCCATCGCCGCTTCGGTGTCGGGCGCGTCGACGTCGGAAACGCGGAAACAACCGCTGCGGAGTCCGCCCCAGAGAGGATTGACGCGCTCGGCGAAGACGAGGTCACCCGGTTGCACATCGAGACGGGCGCGGAGGCCGATGCTCAGGTGGATCAAGCCACGACCGCCCGAATCCACGCCGAAATCACCCGGGACCGCCGCGCACTCGACCCGCAGAGGCTCAGGGCTGCGGTCTTTGACTTCGTTGCCGATGCTGGGATTGGCGATAGCGCCGCCCTCGGGGAGTTCAGCCGCCTGGCGGTCGTGTTTGAAGGCGTACTGCGCGAGACCAAAACCCTCGGCGACGAGTCCCCGCAGCTTGGAAGGTTCGCCTGGGCGGGTGGCGAGGCTGACGACGATGCCGACGACCATGGCCACGGCGAAGCTCAAGAAGGCGCGCATGTAGACGAGCTGTTTGGCCGGATCGCCATCGGGATCCCAGGGCGTGCCGTGCGCAAATGGCGCGACGAGCTGCGGAAAGCCGAAGCTCAACGACGTGACGAGGACCGCGGTAAGCATCGCCACGACGACGCCGGTGGTCGTCGAACGTCGCCAGAACGCGCCGAGCAACACGGCAACCGCCACGGGGGGCGGGATCGCGGCTTTCAGGAACGCGTTGGCGGTGTAGAGGCTGTCAAAACTCGCGTATGCCGGGGTCAGCATCAGGCCGAGCACCGTCACGATGACCGATGCGTAGCGGGACATGCGCAGGAGCTCTTCGCGGCCCGCCTTGGGACGTAGCGGCATGAGCACGTCGTTGACGACGATCGCGGCGGACGCGTTGATAAGGGTGTCGACCGTCGACATGAGCGCGGCCATCAGCGCGGCGATGACGAGGCCAAAGGTGCCGGGGATGGTGAAGAGCATCCGCGTGACGGCGACGAAGACCTCCTTGGGATTGATGCCCGGATCGACAAGCGGAACACCGTCAGGGCCCGGGATGTGCGCGAGGGACTGGCCGACCCAACCGGCCGACGCAACGGCGATCGCGGTCAGCGGCATGAGCACGAGGATGACAGCGGAGATGGCTTTGCGGCCTTCGTCGACGGAGCGCGCCGAGAGAAAACGCAGCATCATCCCCTGGTTGAAGAAGTAAAACGCGACGCCGCCGACCATCGCGTCGTTCCAGAAGATGCCGATGAAGTTGTACCCAGCCGGCTCATTGAACGCGGGTAACGCCGTCTTGTGTGTGTCGGGAAGCGCCGCCCAGAGGTCGCCAAAACCGCCTGCCGCCAGGGCGCCGAGCACAACGATAGCGAGACCGACTCCGAGCAGAAAGACCCCTTGCACCAGGTCGGTCATGATGACCGAAGCTTGCCCGCCGAAGGTCACATAGGCCCCCACGACCACGCCGACCACGACGGCCCCGACCATGAGCGGTATGCCGAACAGCTGCTCGATAACGACGCCGAGGGTGAAGAAGTTGTAGCTCACGCCGGCGAGCAGATAGAGCAGGATGAGGCCGGTCGCGATATGCCTGACGCTGGGGCCGAAGCGGCGCACGAAATACTCGGGGATCGAGCCGACGCGCGAGTAGTAGATGATCGGCAGCCAACCGAACATCCACAGCGGCATCCAAAACCAGTCGTTGAGGTAGGTCGACGACGAGGCGAGGCCGTAGCGGAAACCGACCTCGCTGTACTTCATAAACGAGTAGCTGCCGACCAGCGTCGCGATGCACGACGCCGCGATGATCCACCACGAGAAACGCTGGCCGCCAAAGAAGAAGTCACGGGTCGACCGGGCCGCGCCACCGACGAGCGAACCGGCGAGGACGACGGCGCCGAGATACAGCAGCAGGACGACGATATCGGGGCCGCTCACGGGGTGCCCCACTGGGTAAACGCGCCCTGCAGCCCCATGTAGAACAGCATTCCGGCTACGAGGATCGCCAAGCGGAAGCCACGACGGCCCGACAACCCGAGCTCACCGTTGCGCACGCCGATGCCGACGCCGATGGCGAAGATCACCCACATCACGGCGTACTGGTAGACGAAGCTCAGCATTGGACCGGCGAACGGTAGCCCGATGCACGGCTCGGGGGCAATCCACGGCCAGAGCGGGTCGGGGCGGGATCGCGCGGTGATGGAAAGGGCCGGTCAGTCCTTGTTGCGCGGCTTGAACTGGGGATGGTCGCGATTGGGCGCTGTTTCGCGCGCCTTGCCGGAGTGACGACGTTTCAGGACGGCTTCGGCCTGGCTGGGATCGGGCAAATCCGCGGGGATCTGGGTGTCGGTGATGAGCTCGTCGCCTTGCTGGCCAACCTCGAGCAAGGTGTCGTGGTCGACTGTCGGCAGCTCGTAGCGGGACGGCGATTCGTCGAGCGCCGCGGGTTCGGGCGTTTGCACCGGGCTCTTCACCGGCCGGATCGACGAGCGGAAGGCGTCGTCGATCATGAACAGGTCTTCTTTTTGCACCGAGTCCAGCAGCGCGCGGCGCATGTCGTAGGCGGACTGCCAACGCAACGCCGGGTCTTTTTCGAGCGCGCACATGACGACGCGTTCGATCGATGTCCCAGCCAGCGCCTGGACACGGTTGCCGAGCGGTTCAGCGGGTTCGGTGACATGCATGGCGGCGAGCTTCATGGCGTTGGCGTGCTCGAAAGGCAGCGTCCCCGTGAGGCACTGGTAGAGCAGCACGCCGACCGAATAGAGGTCTGCGCGGTGGTCGATGTCGCCGCCTGCGACCTGTTCGGGGCTCATGTGCGACGCCGTCCCGATACGCGTACCGGGCGCGGTCATGGGCGCCGTCGCGTCGCGTGCCACGCCAAAATCCACGACCTTGATGGCGAGATCGTTGGGGCCCGCCTCATGCAAGATCACGTTGGACGGCTTGAGGTCGCGGTGAATGATCCCGCACGAGTGCGCTTCGCCGAGACTCCGCAGGACGCCGACTCCGATCATGGCAGCGAGACGCGGCGTCATGACCCGACCCTGGCGATGGTAGCGCCGGAGCCGTCGTGCGACCGAGGTCCCGCGCAGCAGCTCCATCGCGAGGAACAGCTCACCGTGGTCGCTTTGCCCGAAGTCGAAGACGCGCACCGTGTTGGGATGGCCGAGCCGGGCGGTCGCGGCGGCTTCCCGAAAGAAGCGACGCGCGGTCGTGACGTGGTCGTCGCCCGGCAGGGGATGGAGCACCTTGACGCCGATGAGATGGCCCGTCGTCACGTGCCTGCCGCGATAGACCGTGCCGTAAGCGCCGGTGGCCAGCGAGCTCAGGATCTCGTAGCGATCGTCGAGCAGTGTGCCGACGGGAAGGGTCTCGCGATGGCGGGGTTCGGTGACGATGGTCGGCGCGCGGTCAAATTCACAACGGGAGTTCGAAGATCCACGCCCGCACCGGACACAGAACCGCTGAAGCGCGTTTTCGGCTTGATCGGTTGGGTCGGACAAGTTCCGTTCGCCGTGGGGTTCTTCGGTGGGTTCACGATCCTACCCTCGGATGAGCCGGCCGTCACCTGGACAAATCCCCTACGGCCTGTCGTCATAACCCTTACGTTCGCACGGAGTTCCCCAACGGAACGTGACGCTCTCCACGATGAACTCAGACCGCGACCTGTGACACTACTCGCCGCTGTAGGGTTGCGCGCGGCCGCGTGTCGGAACATCCGCCAATTGACAGATAACGCATCGCAGGATCGGTCTTTTAGGAGGTCGACGCGAAGAAAAAAGGGCGCATCCCCCAGATCGCGGACAACACAGGTGCCAGCTACAGTTTGGCGCCGGCCACATATCCGTACGACACGTCGAGGTCGAAACCATAGACCCAAACGCCGACCTTCTTGTTGGCGGTCACCCGGTGGGAGCCGGCCTTGATGGCAAGGCGCGCGACCATGTAGCCGGTCGTGGTGATCGGCTTGAACGTGGACGTCGGGATCGCGGTCCCATCGAGCTTCACCTGGGTCGCTGTTGGCGCGATGATCGTCACGTAGTTGAGCTTGTACTTATCGGGCACCAGGAAGATCGAATCGTCGAGGTATTGGCTCGTCGCGATCCCCAGCAGCAACGCCGGGTCGCCGATCGGCCGGCACGTCTTGTCCAGGCCCCACTGGAGACAGCGCGCAAGGAAGCCGTGTTTCGTCTTGCAGTCGTCGTCGCTGTAACAAAGCGGGGCTTCAGCCGTGATCGTGGAGTGCGAAGTGGCCATGTACTGCGCGACCATCACCGGCCCAGTCGCCTTGATGACGAAGTCCATATTCGACTTGAATTCAAACCATTTGCCGGCGCCAAGTGTGGGTGGGGTGACGCCGATATCGGGTTCGAAGGTGAGCTTGGTGTTGGCGTCCTTGGCGATGATGCGCCAGGTGTCCATCTCGATACCGCGCCGGAACAGGTGTGCCGCGACGTAGGTTGTGCCCCAGATCTTGGTCGGGAAGAGCTGCTCTTCGAGGTGGTCGGTGCAACAGGAGTTCGGGCATTCCGTCGCGGACTTGCACGAAACCCCGCTGCCGAAGTTGCTCGTGCCGGCGCAGACGTTCTGTTTTGTCTTGGGATTGGGGACGCAGTTGCCGCTCTTCGGACTGGCGCTGGCCTCGCTGCCGCCGAAAACCGCGATGCGCTTGTCGGCATCGACCCGGGATCCGGTCAGATCCGTTTGGTTGTTCTTGGTCTCGATGTTGAGGACCTGGCCCTGCTTGAGCGAAAACGTCTTGGTCTGGCCAGCTTTCATGGCGGGCACCTGGTCGCCGGCGATGGTGTCCGCGGCGACCGTGACGGTGATCTTGGTCGTGCCGGGGTCGACGGCGATGGCGGTCAGGTAGCTGCGTTGATTGGGGCCCATCTGTTGGCCGCTCATGACGTAGTAGCTCTTGCCGAGCGCGCTGACGGGCAGGAGCAGCGATGCGTCGTTGCTGAACACCCCCACGTTGTCGAGCGGGTTGAACTGGTACGCGACGATGGGCTGGGTCGCCTTGATGTTGTAGACGCGGGCGTTGATGCCGCTGCCGTCCTGGTTGCTCATCGCTGTCTTGGCGCCGACCACGTTGGGCAGCTTGATGGATCTGAGCGCCTTGGCCGGCACCGTGAGTGTCTTGGACTTGGGCGGGGTGGTGGACATCAACTTCACCGTCACCTGCGCGGGCTGGTCGCTGGTGTTGGTGATCACGACGGCGAACTGTTTGTTCTGCGCGTCGAAATGGTTGGCGCCAAACGTGGCCTTCACGTTGTCGAGGTCGACCGCCCAGTAGTCGCAGCCGACGTGCGTATTGCTCTTGAAATCGCCGCTACATGGGGTGACGCAAAGCCCGCCCAGGCACGCGAGGCCCTTGGCGTCGCAATCCTGCGATGTGATCCACCCGGTGCCGTCGGGCTTGCAGACCTGGGCGATGGCGACCGAACAACGGCGTGCGCCGGGTGTGCACGCTGAACACTGGCCGGCATTGCACACCTGTTTGCCGGGGCATTTCTTCGCGACAGTGGCGGCGGATCCGGCGGCGTTGCACTGCATGACCGACGTCGATTTGCCGTCGATATCGGGCGCTTTGCAGTACACGGTGCCAGGCTTGCAAACGCGGCACGCGGCTTGGTGGCAGACCGGTTTGGCGTCGGGACACGCGTCGAGATCGTACCCGTCGCCGTCCGCGTTGCAGGTTTGCAGCCAGTTGCCTTTGCACGACTTCGCGCCCGGTTTGCAGGCGATCTGCTGGCAAGTTCCGCCGATGCACGCCGGTTTTTGCGGGTGCGCTTGTTGGCAGTGGAAGTCGACGAGGCACTGCACGCAGACCTGGTGGCCCGAATGGCAATAAGGCGTCGCGGGATGGTCCTTCTGGCACAGCGAAGACGCGCCGCACGCCGCACCATCGGGCTTGGGACCGATGTCCAGGACGGGTTCGGCCCCTGTGTCGACGTTTGCAGAGGTTGAGCCGGTGTCTGATACGTCGAGCGCCGCGGCACCGCTATCGACCACGCCGCCCGATGAGCCGCTCGAACCGCTCGAACCACCCTCGGCATCGGGCCACGCGCCCTCCGGACCGGCTGGACGGGTGCAGGCGGCAGCTGCGAGTACAGACACGCAAAGCAGAGACGCGCCGACTGTGAAAACCCCTTGCCTCATCGCGCTCGCAGTGTAGCGCACAAAACCGGGTCGAGGCGCCGCTCTAGTTCGGACCAGTGCCGTTCTTCTCGGCGCCGACAAAGCCCTGGTAGTCGACCGCGTTGGTCCGCGACAACACCAGCATCTTGGCGACATCGGGGAACACGCCCCAGTAGTTGTCCTTGCAGTTGACGGTGCCCGAGTCGGTGATGGCAGCGAGCTCTTTGAGCACCTTGGGCGACCGGTAAAACACCTGCGAGACAGACGCCTGGCCCCAGTACGAGTAGTTCTTGTCGTTGACGTAGCACTGGATCTTGGTCGACTTGTGCTGCGAGACGTCCATCCAACGGCTGCTGTAGTTGCTCGAGACCGACCACAGCGTCACCGACTTGGGCGATGTGCCGCGCACGCCACCGCTGATGTAGTTGTACTTGTAGTAGTCCGACTCGCTGTACTGGAAGCGAACCGCGCTGACCTGCTCGCCCTTGGGGGTTGACCAGACCGGGCTTGTCGCGCCCGACGAGGACTTGTTGCTGCTCTTGGCGGTGATGTTGGCGTTGGCGAAGACGCCGCCAGCGGTGACCGAGTTGCCGAAGATGTTGTTGCCGGTGATGACCGGGCTCGGCGACTGGCCGCCGTGACCTTGCAGGACGATGCCTTCGTGCTGGTTGTAGAGGATGTTGCTCTTCGACAGCGCGCCGCGACCGCGCTGGATGTACTTCACACCGGCGCCGTTGCTCTTGATGTTAGCGTTGCTTACATTCAAGACGCCTTCCTGGACGCGCACCCCGTCGCCCGCGTTCTTCTGAATCGTCGCGTTCTTGATGGTGGCGACCGTGTAGGAGTGATAGCCGTGCAGGCCGTGGCGCTTGTTTGCCTCGGACTTTAGGCCGTCGATTGACACGCCCTTGCTCGCGTAGATGAAGACGCCGTCTTCGCCGTTGTTGACGGCCGTTAGCTTGGTCGCCTTGACGTTGCTCGCGGACGTGATCTCAAGGCCGAGCCCGGCGTTGTGGCGGAACGTGACGTTGTCCAGGACGTGGGCGCCGCTGCCGAGCTGCAACCCGGTGCGGGCGTACTCGAAGATGACGTGCTTGAGGTCGGCCTTGGACTTGCTGTTGCCGCTGACCTGGATGAGGTTCCAAGCCGACGCCTTCTTGATGTTGCCGTTTTCGGTGAACAAGACCGGTTTGCCCGTGACGCCGTGCGCCTTGAGCGTGCCGTACACGCGCACCGAGAAGTCGCCCTTGCCGTCGCCCAGCTGGTCGTAGCGGACGACATTGACCTTTGTACCGGCGGTGATGTTGAGCGTCTTGGCCGCAGCGACGGTCAGGTCGCCGGTGATCCACACCTCGTAGTTCCAGGTCGTGTCCTTGGTGAGCGTCTCGCCGCCGTAGTAGGGGGCGCGGTTCCAGGTGCTGCCGAACGACTTGCCGACGAAACCGTCGAGGTTCGCTGCGTTTTTCGGGTATAGGGTGACGACCGAAAGCACGTTGGGGAATGTGCCGAGGTAGTTGTGGCGGAAGTCGAGCTTCGTGCCGTTGGTGATGACCGAGATCTCCTTGGACACGCCTTTCTTCGTGTAGGCGACGCCGTGGATGCTGGTCGTGCCGAAGTACGAGTAGTTCTTGTCGTAGACGTAGGCCTGCATCGTCGTCGACTTGTAGGTATCGACCGGGCGCCAACGGGCCGACGTGGTCGAGGACCACGACGTCATCTGCTTGCCGCCGGTACCGAGCACGGCGCCGCGAATGTAGTTGTACTTGTAGTAGTCCGACTCGCTGTACGACGCGCGCACCATGTCGATGATCTCGCCGCCGGGCGTCTTCCAGACCGATGAAGAACTGTTCGACGACGACTTGTTGCTGCTCTTGGCGGTCAGCGTGACGCTCTGGACGATGCGCGCGCCGACCGAGCTGTTCTCGCTGATGTTGTTGACGCGCACCGCGATGGTCGGGTCGAGCGTGTCGTAGGCCTGTGCCCGGACACCCTCGTAGGCGTTGTGGTGGATGTGACTCTTGGTGACCAGGCCCTTCATGCGGCCCTGCACGAACAGGCCGTTTTGCTTGTTGGACTCGAGCCGCGCGCCGGTGACGTTGAGCGACGCGTTGGTCGACTGGGAGTACGTTCCGATGCCGTTCTTGCCATTGCTGCTGTAGTGACCGCCGGTGACCGAAACCTGGGCGCTTTCATTGATCCACAGGCCGTCGTGGGTGTTGTCCTTGACGGTGTTGTTGATCAGCTTGGGTTTGGCGGAGGAGCGCGCCTGGATGCCGTGGCCGTTGAAGCGCAGCGTGGTGTCCTGAATCGTGCTGGCGTCGCGGACCTCGATGCCGGTCTGCGCGTACTCGATGATCGCGTACTTGATGGTGCTGCCCTGCCCCTGCAGGACGATGCGGTTCCAGCCGTTCTTGACCTTACTCTTGCCGTAGACGGTGAACACGACGGGATCGTCGGCGGTGCCGTTGACGATGACCTTGCCGGAGATGCGCAGGTCGTAGTCACCGACCTTGTCCTTGTTCTGGTCGATGTTGGTGAACAGGACCTGGGTGCCCTTGCCGATGGTGAGCGTGTTGCCCGATGGGACCGTGGTGTCGCCGGTGATGACGACCGTGCCCGTCCACGTCGTGGTCTTGATGGTGCCCGACAGGTACTGGATCGAGCTGAGCGTCACGGTGCGCGTCGACTCGCTAACCTGGCCGACCGCGTCCTTCACCTGCACCTTGATGGTGTACTTGCCGTCCTTGCCGTAGGTGTGCTCGTAGACCTTGGCTTTGCTCCACGGGGTGTCCCAGGTGCCGTCGCCGGTGAAGTCCCAGCGGACCTGCAGAGCGGCCTTGGCGGTTTCGGTATCGCTGCTGGCCGAGGCGTCCATGACGACCTTCAGCTTGCCGCTGACAACCGCGGTGAACTTGGCGACCGGCTTGTCATTCTTGACGTTGAGCTTGATGACCTTGCTGCTGCCGACCGAGCCGCTGGTGTCCTTGGCTTTGGCCACGAGCTGGATGGCTGAGCCGGTCTTGGCGTTGGCGGGAACGGTGTAGGAGAAGCTGTACGGCGCGCTTGTATCGGTGCCCAGCGACTTGCCATCGGCCTCGACCCACACGCTGGCGACCTTCTTTCCGGCGGAAACCGACGCGTCGACGATGATCGGCAGCTTGTCGCCCTGCGTGACCTGCTTATCGGCGTTGGGCTTGATGAGGCTCACCTGCGGCGGCGTTGCGTCCGAGACGTTGACCGTGCAGCTGGCGCTGTGTTTGCCGTTCTTGTCGTCGGTGACGGTCAGCGTGACCTTGTACTGGCCGGCCTTGTTCCAGGCCTTGGTGACCTTGGCCTGCGGGCCGCTTGTCGGGTTGGTGCCGTCGCCGAAGTTGAAGCTCCAGACCGCGATTTTTCCGTCCGGGTCGCTGCTGGCGCTGCCGTCGATGGTGACGGTCTTGTTGACGCCTGCCTGGCCCGGGCAGCTGATCTTGGCGACCGGCGGCTTGTTCACGGCGACCACGGTGGCGATGCAGGTGGACGAGTCCTTTTCGCCCTTGTCGTCGGACACCGTGAGCTTGACGGTGTAGCTGCCGGCCTTGGCGTAGGCGTGCTGGACCTTGGCGGTCGGGCTGTTGGTCGGCGTCGTCTTGTCGCCCCATTCGAAGGTGTACAGCTTGATGCTGCCGTCGGGGTCGGTGCTGCCGCTGGCGTCGAACGTGAGCTTCTGGCCGGGGTTGCCGGGCTGCGGGCAGATGATGTTGGCCTTGGGCGCCTTGTTGCCGACGCTGTTTGCGCTACCGGGGGTGGGCGCGTTGAAGATTTTGAAGTCCTTGGAGTTGTCGCCGGTGTCGGTCTGCTTGGCGTCACGACCGATCGACTGACCACCCGCCGCGTCGGGGGCCGGTTGGCCTTCGCCGCCGAACTTGTGGCTCGACGTGAACTTGCCGTAGCCGACCGCGTCCGCCTTCTTGGCGCCAAAGCGCAGCTCGATGCTGTCGGGGCCGTTTTCGTAGTCGACGTTGTCGTGCTTGAGGTCGGCTTCCTTGCTGATCCAGTCCTTGGCCTTGGTGTGGGCGATGACGAAGAAGCCGTCGCTGCCGATGACGCCGGACAGCTCGACGACCTTGTAGTTGATGCCCTTGTTGCCGTTGACGCCTACGAGCGACCAGCCCTTGAGGGACGTGCCCGCGGGGCCATGCAGCTCGACGAAGGTGTCCGTGTCCGGGCCGGCGGAGTCGTACATCACCTCGTTGATGACGACCTTCTTGTCGTTGGGCTTGTGCTTGCACGCGCCGCTGACGCACAGCTCGTAGGCCTCGCATTGTTTGGGCGTTCCCCATTCGAGGCAGCCGTCGTTGTTGTAGTCGCCACAGACCTGCGTGGCGTTGTCTTTGCACTGCTTGGCGTTCTTGGCGTCGCACGCGTTTTGGCAGGTGGCCGCACATTGGCCGAGGCTGCACACCTGGCCCGAACCGCACCCCTGGGCGGTACCCCACTCGAGGCAGCCGTCTTTGTTGTAGTCGTCGCAGACCTGGTACTTGGCCTTCTGGCCGGCCACGCACTGTTTGCCGTTCTTGACGTTGCACGCGTTGCTGCAGGACTGGGCGCACTGGCCGTTGGAGCACACGGTCCCGGCCCCGCAGGGCGTTCCCGAGCCCCACTCGAGGCAGCCGTCCTTGTTGTAATCGCCGCAGACGGTGACCTTGCCAGCCACGTCGCACTTCTTGGCGCCGACCGCGGTGCAGGCGTTGGAGCACTTGTTGGCGCAGAAGCCCGAATCACAGACCAGGCCCTTCGCGCAGGCGGTTCCGGTGCCCCACTCGAGGCAGCCGTCCTTGTTGAAGTCGCCGCACTTGGTGATCTTGCCGGCGGCGTCGCATTTCTTCGCGCCGATGGCGGTGCACTCGTTCTTGCAGGAGTCGGCGCACTGGCCGCCCGAGCAGACCTGGCCCTTGGCGCACTGCTTGGGGGTGCCCCACTCGAGGCAGGTGTCCTTGTTGTAGTCGTCGCACGTCGCCACGCCGCCCGTGTCGCACTTGGTCGCGCCCTTGGTGGTGCATTCGGACTTGCACTTGTCGGCGCAGAAGCCGGCCGAGCAAACCTTGGCGCCGCAGTCGAGCGTCTTGCCCCAGTCGAGGCAGCCGTTTTTGTCGGAATCACCGCACTCGGCGATCTTGTTGCCGTCGCACTTCTTGGCGCCGACGACGTTGCATTCGTCCTTGCAACCGAGCGCGCAGAAACCGCCGCTGCAGACCTGGCCTGACGGACATGGCTTGGCGTTGCCCCACTCGAGGCAGCCGTTTCCGTCGAAGTCGAAGCACTCGATGATCTCGCCCTTGGCCGAGCACTTCTTGGCGCCCGCGGTGGTGCACGGTTCGTCGGGGCACTTCTTCACGCATTCGCCGGCGCTGCAGATGGTGCCTTTGCCGCAGGTGTTGACCTTGCTCCAGGTGAAGCAGCCGTTGTCCTCGAGATCTTCGCAGACCTGGAAGCCGAGGCCGCTGCACTTCTTGGAGCCTTCGGGCTGGCAGGAAGCGGTGCATCCCGGGCCGGCGTCGAACGTCGTGGGGCCGCCGTCCTTGTCGCCGGAGCTGCCGTCGGTGCCGCCGCTGGACGAGCCGGTGTCGGTGCCGCCCTTATTGGTATCCACCGCGACATCCGTCGGGCCGCTGTCGACGCCGAAGATCACATCCGCGCCAACAAACTGCTGGTTGCCCGGGTTGGACGAGCTGCAAGCGGCGGTTGCGGCGATTGCGGCGATTGAAACCACCGCCTGCAAACGCAAAACGGCACCGGCGTCTCGGCGCGCGAGGCGCCAGACGTTTTCGAACATGCGCATAGAGATCTCCGAGCGTGCCCTGCGAGGGTCGGGGGGGAAGCTAAAGATCTGCGAGTGGCGGATCAAGCCGTTTTTGGGGGTAGTGGAGCGGTGGGGCAAACGGGCCCCAGGTGTGGCGTTGAGGAAGAGGCCGCTGGGTGTCGCCACGCAAAAAGGTGATCGCGACTGCAACAAACGCTCGATAACCCGCTAAATCAACTCAAGAACCGAACAATCGGGGAATATTCCCCACCCGCGATCATCGCCGCCATTTCGACGTCTCCGAACGCAACACTGCGCCGCGATACCTTGTCCCAGCGGAAGTTCTCGGCCATCTGGCGCAGATCCGCGCAGTCACCAACGCCGAGCGACGCCGCCAACCACCTCAAGACGCGCTCGGCCGCGATGCCTTGTTCTCGAATCGTGCCGAGGTGGAGTGACTTGTTGCGCTTGGCTAGTCGGCGCCCGTCGTCGCCGTATACCAGCGGCACATGAACAAACCGCGGCTGGTTGCCGCGCGCGAGCTTGCTGATCGCCTCGTCGGTGACGTGTTTGGCGAGAGCGTCCGCCACGGCGATTTGTTGCGCGGTGCAGTCGAGCAGATCGTCGCCACGAACGACCTCGGTCACACCCATCGCGATGTCGTCGGCCACCACAGCGAACATGTAGGCGTGCGTGCCATCCTTACGTCGCACCACGAGGTCCCCCGAATCACGGGTCAGGTCGACCGAACGCTCGCCAGCAAATTCGTCATGAAACCGCACCACGCCGCCGCCACAGACCGCCCCGACACGCAACCGCAGCGCGACCCCGACCGGTCGACGTCCCTGGCGCAAAGACTCTGCGGCTTCGTGACGCACTGCCGCTGGGATGTCGGCGAATCGTCCGCGACAGGTGCCGGGATACGCCGACCCTTTGTCCTCGGCGTGCGGGGCTCGCAGCGCGCGTTCGATGTCCTTGCGGGTGCAAACGCAGGGGTAGACACGGCCTGCGACGATCAGGTCCCCAAGCAAGTTGGCATGCGCGACTGCCCTTTGACTCTGGAGCCAAAACCCTGCATTTACATTGAGATCAGAATCAAAATCGGATGTATCACAGCGCGATTTGTCGGGCGGCGGCTCGTCCCAGTCGAGGCCGAGAAAAGCCAGGTCGTCCAAGACGGACGTAACCCGTTCTGCTTGCCCGGGCAGCAGGTCTTCGATCCGCAGGTAGACCCGGCCGCCCGACGCACGCGCGGACAGCCAGGCCGCAAGGATCGAGCGTGCGTTGCCGATATGAAGCACGCCGGTCGGGCTCGGGGCAAGTCGCCCAACAACGGGTTTGGATGCGCTCACAGGCCGTTCAGTTACTGGAGAATGACGGGGCGTTGACAATGACGGGTTCAAGTTGACGTGGGATCGTGCTCGTTTTCGTCGACAGGTTCGGCGACGGCGACCTCATCGACGAGGCGCAGCTCGATCAGCTCCCCGTCGGCGCCTTTCTTGCGGCTCTCGGTGCGGCGGCCTTCGACCCATTGAACCGAAGCGATGAGGCGGCCGTCGTCGCCAAACCGTTGCTCGGTGCCGTGCAACATGCCGTTTCGGTACTCGCCTTCCGCGATCTTGTTGCCCTGCGTGTCCCAGAGCATGTACGGCCCGTGCATGACGCCATCCATCAGGTAGCGCTCCGAGGCCATGCGACCGTTGTCGTGGTACGTCACCTTGCGCAAGACACCGCTGCGATCCGTGGGAATTTCCTGCTCCTTGCGTCCCTTACCGAAAAGGCGCCGGGCGAGCATGAAGCCGCCCAACACGAGCGCGAACAAGAAGATGACGCGAAACAATCCCATCGCTACGAATCCGGATCAGCCTTCGAAGAATGGGTGGGTGACCTCGAGGGCCTCGTCGACCAGCGCGTAGGCCTCACGCAGCTGCTCTTCGGTAATCGACAGCGGCGGGTTGCACATGAAGCTGCCCCAACGCACGAACGTAAACAGGCCAAGCTCGCGGAACCTCTTGCCGAGCGCCGCCATCGCTTCGGACGTGCCGTTGTAGGGCGCGAGTCGGTCGCCGTTGCTGTTGCGCTGCAGGTCCATCATGCCGAAAAGGCCGATGCAGCGGCCCTCTTTGACGGTCGGGTGTTTGGCGGTCAACCGGTCCATCTCTTCGCGCATCACGGACTCGAGGCGGGCGGCGTTTTCGACCAGGCCCTCGTCGCGGATGACCTTGATGACCGCTTCGGCGGTGGCGAGCCCGAGGCAGTGGCTGTTGTAGGTCAACCCGCCCCAAAACACGTTCTTGTCGAAGTGTTCGGCCACGTGGTCCCGCAGCCCGACGCATCCGAGGGGAGCGTAGGAGCTCGTCATGCCCTTCGCCATGGTCACGATGTCGGGGATGATGTCGCCGTGCTCGAACGCGAACAGCCTACCGGTGCGTCCCCATCCGGCCATCACCTCGTCGCAGATGAGCAAAATGCCGTGCTTGTCGAGCAGCTTGCGGAGGCCGGCGAGGTACCCCTTCGGCGGCGGCAGGATGCCGTTGGTGCCGGTCACGGTCTCGATGATCATGGCCGCGATGGTGTGCGGGCCCTCGTACATGATGACTTCTTCGAGGTAGCGCAGGTTGTTGGCGGTGATCTCTTCCTCGGTGTTGCCGAAGCTGTAGTCGTACGGCCACGGATCCATGACGCGGACGATGCCGGGCGTTCCTGGTTCGTTGGCCCAGCGGCGGGGATCGCCGGTCAGCTGCATGCAGAGGTTCGTGGCGCCGTGGTAGCTGCGGTAGCGGCTGAGGATCTTCTGGCGGCCGGTGTACAGGCGCGCGGCCCGGATGGCGTTTTCGTTGGCTTCGGCGCCACCGAGCGTAAAGAAGAAGCGGTTGATGTCACCGGGAACCATGTCGGCGAGCAGCTTGCCGACGCGGGCGCGGATTTCGGTGGCGGTGGCTGGGAAAATGAACAGCAGCTTGTCGATCTGCGCTTTCATCGCGGCGCGGACGTCGGGGTGTCCGTGGCCGATGTGCACGCTCATCAGCTGGCTGTTGAAGTCGACGAAACGCTTGCCGTCCGTGGTCCAGAAGTGGATGCCTTCGGCCCGCTCGACCGGCAGTGGATCGACCGCGTCGCCCTTGGCCCAGGTGTACATCGTGTGTTTCTTGCAGAGCTCGACGATTTGCTTGGTATCCATCCTCTCTCCTCACAGCCCGCCGTCATTGCGGCGTTGGCGACGTTGCTCGCGCGCCTCGGCGACCCCATCGAAGCGCTCTTCGTCGACGTTCTGCCAATCCCACGGGCAGTGCCGACACGCGTTGCCGCAGCATTGGCCACGGACGCGGTGAGCGTATTCGGTAAGAACCGCGAACCCGGTGGCCGGATCTTTGTAGGTCCGTTGCTGCTTGCTACAGGCGTCTGCGTGCAGCGCGAGCAAGTTTGCCGTCATTCGCGGATCCATCGGGGCTCCGAGCGGCGCGATGGTAGCGGGGGCCGGTTTGCAACGGAAGACGGTGTGCAACGGAAGACGCTGTGCAACGGAAGACGCTGTGCAACGGAAGACGGCGGCCATGGTGCGCGGCGGCGATGGCGCACGGCGGCGTTGGTGCACAGCGGCAAGGGGGGTGTGATCTTTTACCCGGTCAGCTGTCGCTGTCCGGGCCGATCACACCCGGGGGCGTTGTTTCGATCGGGCACCGGCCTGGTGAGCGTCCGCCTCGCGCCGCTGGTCAAGCACATCCTCGCCGTCGACGTCTCCGCCGCGATGCTCGACAAGCTCACGTCCAAGCCCGGGCTCGCCGACAAGGTCACAGCGGTCTGTCAGGACATCACCAAGCAGCCCCTGGACACGCAGGTCGACCTCGTCGTCAGCGCGATGGCGATGCACCATGTCGACGACACTGCCGGGTTGCTTGGAGCGCTCTTCAAACACGTCGTGCCAGGCGGGCAGGTTGCGTTGGCCGACCTCGACAGGGAAGACGGTCACTTCCACCCGCCGGGTATTCACGGGGTGCACCACAGCGGGTTCAAACGCGACGCGCTCGCGGCGATAGCTGAGCTGGTGGGGTTCACCGACGTCGCGTTTGTGACGGCGTGCGAGATCGACCGCGACGGGCGCCCATACCCAATCTTCTTGATGACCGCGCGCCGTCCTTAGTCGACGCTAACTCCAATGCCGATCGTTTAGGCTGTAACATAATGAAAACATGATGCAATGGCGCATCACCACACTCTCCACCTGCCAACGCAGGGGGAGATGGGCCGAAGGCTCAGAGGGGGTTGATCCGAACAGCCGCCGAAGGCGTCCTCTTTCCTTCTACCGGCTCTGTTCGGCCACTACTTTCGCGTTGACGGCGAACGAGCAGCGCTATTTCGTATCGAGCTTCTCGACGCCGTCCCAGTCGGCGGGCAACTCGACGCCGATGAGCGCTTCGGCTCGGGCCTGGAAGATCGCGGCGGCCTTGTCATCGGGGTCACTGTCCAGCAGCGCTGTGAAGCGAACCACTGCGGACTCGAAGTCGCGCTGGTAGTAGGCGGTCATCGCCGCATCGTGGTCGGGGAGCCGGGCGGACTTTCGCGCCCGAACATCGGCCGGGTCGCCATCGAACGCCTCGTAGACTTTCACGGGTTCAGTCTTGCCTTTGACCTTCACGCGGTCGAGGAAGCGCAGGCTGTAGGCGTTCGCATCGGCCAGCTTGGCGACGGTATCTTCGGTGACCATCAGCGTCGCTCCGTAGCGCTTGGTGAGGCCCTCGATGCGCGCCGCGAGGTTGACGGCATCCGAGATGACGGTGCCTTCCATCCGGTCCGCGAAGCCGACAGTACCGAGCATCAAGGTGCCGGTGTGGATGCCGATGCCGATGGCGATGGGATCGCGCCCGTCGGCCACCCGCCGAGCGTTGTAAGCGTGGACTCGCTCGAGCATCCCGACTGCGCCTTTGACCGCGTCGTCGGCGCTGGCGGGAAACAGCGCCATGATCGCGTCGCCGATGTACTTGTCGATGAAGCCGCCGTGCTCGCGGATCGCTGGCGCGACATGGCCGAGGTACGCGTTGAGGAAGGCGAAGTTCTCCTCGGGGGTCATCTGCTCGGACAGCGTCGTGAACGAGCGGATGTCCGAGAACAGCACGCTCATCGACATCTCGATCTGGTCGCCGAGCTGGACTTCAGTGATGCGTTCGCGCTCGAGGAAGTTGAGGAACTGCTTGGGCACGAATCGCTCGTAAGCATTCATCAGCGCGGCTTGTTCGGTGTACAGGCGGGCGTTGTCGAGCGCGGCTGCGGCGAGGTTGGCGATCGTGGCGACGAGGTCTTCATCGATCGCGTTGAAGGCCATGGGCTGGGCGGACTCGACCGCGACAACGCCGATCAGCCGATCGCCGCCAGATTGGCGGTCTTTGACGAGCAGCGGGATGGCGATCTGGCTGTCGACCTGTTCGAGGCCGGGTAAGGCGACGGCCGCCGCTCGGTTCTTGGCGCCCATCGCGCGGCCGACGTTGCGGGCGTACAGCGACTTGGCGCGGATGTTGTTCATGCGCAGCACTTTGTGGCGACGTGCTGCGACCCCGATGGGGCCTTTGCCGATCTTGACCGTCGCGCCGATGCCTTTACCGGGGTAGCCACGGCTGGCGCGCAGGACGACGTGGTCGGCGTCGCGGCTGTGTAAGAAGAGCATCGTGTGGTCGAACTGGAGCTCGTCGTGCAGCGAATCGAGGACCACGTCGAGCAGCTCGTCCAAATCGAGCGTCGTGTTCACCCGCTGAGCGACCGATTGTATCGTGCGCAGCTCGGAACGAATCCGTGCGAGTTCGGTGCTGCCATTCGGCTCTTTCGCCGTCATTTGGGCCTCCGTTTTGCTGCTGCTCATCGCTTGCCAAGCGCCGCCCTCGGGATAATGCTGACACGGTCTAACGCCGAACAACAACGGAGCCCCGATGCTGGACGCCAGTCTCAACGACTTCTTGTCACACCAGACCTTGATGTATGCCGGCACGTCATCGGCCGACGGTACCCCGCAGGTGCATCGTGTTTTCGGTTGGCGAACCGACAAGGCGGCCGGCACGTTCACAGCCTTCATACCGGCGCCCTTCACCCAAGGGCTGGCCGACAACGTCGCGGCCAACCCGCGAATCGCCGTCAACGTCGCGCACACTCAAACCTTCGAGAGCTACCAGTTCAAGGGTCGCGTGATCTCGGTCACCGACGGCGATGAGGCCGTTGCCGCCGAACAAGAGGAGCTGCGGGCGCTTTGCGTCAACGCCGCGCAGGAGACCGCCGTGCACCTGGTGCCCTTCTGGCAATACCACCCGACCTCGCCATGTACGGTGGTCACATTCAAGGTCGACGAGGCCTACGCCCAGTCGCCGCGGCCGGGTACTGGCCATGCCGTCGAAAAACGGGAGGCATAAGATGGCGACCATCCCCGCTGACCTCATCCCCGCGCTGCAAGGCATCATCCCGTCCGGTCTTGCGACCGCCGACGCCGACGGCATGCCCAACGTGACGTACATCTCGCAGGTCTTTCAGGTCGACGACGAGCACGTCGCCACCAGCCGGCAGTTCTTCAACAAGACCGGCCGCAATCTGCAGGCAAATCCGCGCGCGTGCACGGTGTTGATCAACCCCGCCGACGGCTCGTATTGGCGCCTCGATCTGCGTCACCTGCGGACCGAGACCGAAGGCGACCTCTTCGACGAGATGGAAATGCAGCTTGAAGCGATCGCATCGATGCAGTCGATGGAAGATACGTTCGTGCTCGCAGCCGCCGATGTCTACCACGTCGAGGGCGTCGCCAAACTGACCTAGCAGCCGGCCGAACGGCACGGAGCGGCCCATGAGCGATGCGACTCAACCTGGCAACAAGAAACTGAAGATCATCGTCGGCTCGTTGGCGCGCGCGCATCCCTGCGCCCAAACGGCGGACTGTGCAGCCGAGAGTCGAGCATTACAACGATGGCGATGGTGCACGGCGGCGAGGGTGCATGGCCAGCCTCGCGAGCGCCATCGCCGGTAAGATGCGCGGGTTCTTCCGGGGAATTCTGAGCTAGCAGACTGCGGGGAACAGAGAACGCCTCCGTCAGCGGCGCAGCGCCCACCACGTCGGGATCGCGAGCGCGACGACTGCCGGTACGTTGATCATCCAGACGTTGAACGCCGCGCCGTGCACGAGCGACATCGCCGAGTTGACCACGAACCACGCAGCCACGGACGTCCAGACGACGCGCAGCGCCCAACGAGCCCAGTCCGCTTCGCTGTGTGTCGGCGGAGCGGCGCGTCGGCATAGCAGCGCCAGCATCACGAAATGCCCCGCAATGGTGCCGCCGACCGGACCGAAGACGAAGCCGAGCCACGGCAGCCAGACTGCTCGCGACACACCGCCATCGCCCCCGAACGCTGCTTCGATCGGCGCGTAGAACGGCAGCAACACCTCGCTCGTGCCAAGCGCCGCAATCGCCGCGCCTGCGACTGCGATCGCCCAGCACGAGACCTCCAAAGGCTTCCATGCCTTCGCTGTTGCGCCGGTCGGCGAGGGTTGGCAATCGCTCCGAACCAGCAGCAGGAGCGGCCCCACGCCAACGAGGGGCACCACGTTGATCATCCACACGTTGAAGATTGCACCAGCCCGGATCGACGCCGCTGAGTCGACGACGAACCACACCACCAACCCGGCGAGCAGCGCGTCGACCGCCCACCGCACCCGCCGCCGCGCCGGGCCCGCCGCCAACCACCACGCTGCAACCCATTTCCCGATGATCGTGCCGCCGAGCACGCCGTCGCCAAACGCAGCGAAGCGCGTCAGCTCATCGGGCACATGTGGCGTGCTGTACAGCGTGGCGGCCGCTGCGTCGTTCCACATCGCAAACACGGCGCTCCGTCCAAGCACCGCAACCATGCCGCCAAGCCCGGCAAACCAGAGGCAAAGCCAAGGCAGAATTCGCGCGGCGTTGGTCGGGTTGAACATGCGCAGACAGTCGCACTGCGAGGCGTTCATGCCAAGCCGAATCGCAGGGGCGCGACGCAAGTCCGGATAGCGTGCAATCGGACGTTCGGCCACCCTTCGAATCATTTCAGCGCGGAGCGTCGACGTGGCAGATGACGCCAAACGCGTCATCTAAAGGTATGAAAGTGTACTTTTCAGGTGTCGCGTTTAGCGCTGCGGTCCCGTCAACGCTGCTGCCAACGCCATGGCCAAATGGGGCAACAAGAACGCTGGCC
>CAZLMW010000120.1:7899-23388 GCA_964560875.1 uncultured Enterobacteriaceae bacterium | reverse complement strand
GGTGTTTCCAGGACCAGGCGGTACGGGCAGCGGCGTCCGTGGCGCTGAATGTCGCAGAGGGCAGCGGACGGCGCGGCAGGGAGCGCAAGCGGTTTGGAGGCGCGCGGTGCGGCTCAACGCTGTCGACCACGCCCGCGGGCGCGAGGCGGTGGACCTGCTCGACCGCGGGCTGCGCCACCTGGCCGCGTTGGACCGGCCCGAGGTAGCCGGATGGCCGCCTCGGTGGCTTGCCTGGGGGCGCAGCACACCGCTGGCGCCTCGATGGCTGTTTCTGTCGCTACTACGGTGCTGAGTACGGAGAGCCTGCGGCTCGCACCTTCCGCTCTCTGCGCACAAGCCCGCCGCTGGCGCGTCGGTCTGTTTGGTTTCCGTGGCGGTGGCCGAACCCGTCCCCGAAGCCGAAAACCGTCTCCGCGCCCGGTTCTTCCAGCGGCGCGCCTCGTGCACACATGGCGACGGCGACGGACACGGCTTCGGCGCCGGCCACCGTCACGGAAACGGAGCGCATCGCGGCGTCAGCCGCGGTGCTGCGACCCGAACCCAACGAGTGCGGCGTCGCGAGACGCCTCCTTCCTCCGGCGCTGAGTACGGAGAGCCTCCGGCTCGCACTTTCCGCTTTCTGCGCACAAGCCCGCTGGTCGTACTCACAGCAGCCGGCGAGAAGGTCAAGGAGTTGGTGGTCGAGACGCATCGGGAGGCGCTCGTCGAGGCGATCCGACTCGTGCCGGGGAGACGCCACCTCGTCTTGGAGGAGGGCACGCAGAGCGCCTGGCTTCACGAGATTCTCGAGCGTCATGTGCAGCAGTTGGTTGTTGTTCCGGTCACGCGCAGCAAGCGCCAGAAGTCAGACAGTACCTCTCCGCCGCGCAGCTGGTTTGCTCGCTCGTGCAGGACATACCGCCAGCGCTGCGCTCCCAGCAGGATCAGGCGGTCCCAGCCGTCGCTCGCGTGCCGCTGGCGATTGCGGAAGGCCAACGCCCCGCCCCCCTACCAGACACGTGCTACTCCGTAGGCGTCGAGCGTTGGGTCCTTGCTCAACAGAGTCAGTCCTTCTTCCAGGGCCTGGGCCACGAGGAGCCGGTCGAAGGGGTCGCGGTGGTGCAACGGCAGATGTTGCACGCGAAGCACGTGGGACTCTTCGATGGGCAGCGTTGTGAGCCCGACAACGGTTCGGGCTTCGGCGAGGATCTCGCGGAGGCGCTCACGCAAGGTCAGCTTGCCGATAGAGAGCTTGATCGCCATCTCCCAGGAGCTCACCAGGCTCAGCGCCAGGGAGCTGTCGACATCGCCGCAAATCACGCGCGCATTGTCACCGAGCCGGTCCGGGGCGTGCCGCATCCAGAGGAAGGTGTGCGTATCGAGCAAGTAGCGCACGCTGGCCTCACATGTAGTCTGCGAAGTCGTCGAGGGGCGCATCGAAGTCGTCGGCCATCCACATATTCTCCGGTCCTCCCCATCCGAGCTTGCGAACCACTCTTCGGGGCTCGATGGCCACAAGCCGCGCCACCGGCTTGTTCCGCTTGGAGATCACGACCTCCTCGCCATCGAGGGCGGCGCTGATGAGGCGGGAGAGTTGAGTCTTGGCTTCGTGGATGTTCACGTCGATCATGTCCTGAAGTTAGCCAACTTATATGACCAAGTCAATGTAGTAGGACGGGACGGGGTTCGCGGTTACTTGGGTGAAGGGAGAACAACAAACCGGACATTTCTATTTTGCAGCGACATCGTCGTTGCAGGCCCCCGGGGACTCGCCCGAAGAGCTCACCTTTAGCAATACACGGCACCGACTCCGCCTCCGACGCCGACGCCGACTCGCTGATTGACCCCGGGTATCACGAAGACGCGCAGCATGCCGCAACCCGCCCCCACCGCCATCGGTCTCCGCCCTGACAAAGCGCCCCTCCGACAATGTGCCGCCCCCCAAACGCCCCTTCACACGCCGTGCTACTGTCTGCCCATGCGTCGCTACATACTTCCTTTGCTCATACTCGTTACAGGCTGTAGCAGCAGCCAACTGAGCCCCTACGGCACCGCCAAGCCGCTCAGCCCCTTCGCCACCCGCGTCTTGTTCAACGATCGCTCCGAACCCACGGACGAGCCGGCTGTGCTCGCGAGCGTCGACGAAGCGCTCGCTCACGTGCAGCGGGCGCTCGCGAAGGAGACGGCCACTACGGGGTCGGTGTTGGCGATCGCGAGCCCTCGAGATCAGGGCGGACGGCTGCGTCAGACGGCGTTCTCCTTGTGGCTGCTCGAACGGTTCGACGCCCGCGCTCGGGCAGCCGGGTTCAAGACGTTGCCTCTGACCGCCGGGCGACTGACCAGCGCCAGGCTGACGCCTCACAAGACCATTATCGACACACTGTTCTCCATGCGGCCCGAGGAGCTGGAGAACACTGAACGCTGGCGCGACATCAACCGCACGTTGTTGCGCCGCGGGAAGATGCCGGTCAACGCGGTTTTGACGACCCGCGTGATGCTCGGGGCTGGCGGCCGTAGGCTGTTCGTTCATTTCAAGCTGTTGCGGCTCGGTAAAGACCCGCAGGTGGTCGCGAACGGGCGGTTCCCGGTCTCGCTCTCCGAGGCCATTCCAACCGGCGCCGACGTGATGCTGCTCGTCGACGTGTCGGCGAGTATGAGGTCCAACGATCCGGCTGGGATGCGACTCTCTGCGGTGCGGTTCCTGCTCGCCGAGCTGGCGGAGGCACAGCGCGCCAACAAGAGCGCAAACTACACGATGGGCGTCGTGTTCTTCTCGGACAAGAACCGCTGGTACTCGATCGACAAGCCGGTCTCCCTGGCCAAGCAAGCGAACGTGGACAGGTTGGAGGACGGGCTACAACACGTCTTTGCGAGCGGCGAGACCAACCTCGACAAGCCGTTTGGGCCGGTCCTCGCGCACTTGGCGAAGGGCAAGTTGCACCGCCCGCTCGTTGTGGTGGTGTTGACGGATGGCAACCACACGGCGGGACCTCCTCGCCACACCTACCGGCAGATTGGGCACGTGCTGAAGAAGACGTATCGGCCTGTTTCCGGCTACGTGATCGGGCTCGGGTTGGAGCCGCGGTCGCGCACGCTCCGCCAGATCGCGCTGTCGCTCGGCGGGACGACGTCGATTCAGCGGCTGACGCCGGGCAGAGTCGGCGAGCGGTTCACCGAGCTGCTGTTCGGCCTGCACCAGCGGGATATCGAGCGGCGTGTGAAGCTGCTGGACAGGCGAGTGGAGGTGGGGCATCGGCTGCCTGTGACGATTGACAGTGACCGAGCCGTTATCTCCATCTCGACGCTTGCCCCACGCCCGGGCGGCGTTGGCACCTCAGGCGCTGCTGACAAGGGCAAGGGTGCGGGCGAGCCCCCGCCAATCAACCCGCTTCGCACCATCAGCGTGTTGGACCACCTGCAATGATGCACGGCCGCGCCCACTACCGTGCCGTGGCGGCAACTGTGCCGGCGTTCGTGACCGTCGTCGTCGTCGCTGTGGTCGCTTGCGCTGCGCGAGGAGCGGGCGCCGCGGAAAAGCGGGCCAGCGCGGTGTCGGTCTCGGCAGCAGCGCCTTCGTCAGACGGCGTCGTGATCACGCTGAACGATTACAAGGCGCGCGTGGTTGTGGACACCGGAGCGACCAAATGCCGGGTCACGCGCCGCGGTCGGCTGCCGCGCAAAGCCCTCGCGAGCTGCAGGGTCGCTCGTTATCCGGGGCGGCTGGTGGTCGAGCTCGCCGGAATCAAGCTCGGGTCAACGACCGTGCAAGCGCTTGGAGACCGCGCAAGGGGGGCAAGTCGAGTGATCGAAGTGTTTGCCGCCGCCCACAACGGTGTGCTGGTCCACTACCCACCGTCGGCCCATGTGCACAAGGACTGGCACAAGCCGCTGCCGCTCTCCCTGGAGGTCGTCGCGGCCCACGCTCGCAAGGTGCCTGTGGTAACGGTGCGCGAGAGGTTCCGTGGCAAAGTCGGGCCGCCTGTTTCCCTTCGCCGGCAGGGCGCTACGACTGTCTACACCGGCGAGATTCGACTCAGGCAAGCCTGTGGCACGCATGATCTCGTCGTTCGCGCGGTATGGAAGGACCGACGAGGGCGGCCGCAATCGCGAGTGCATATCCAATCGGTAGACACCTGGCAGCCCCAGTGCGCTCCGCATAGCATTGAGGAGTTCCCCACGCTCGTTGCCCGGTTCCGTCCCGGTGAGCACGTGCCGCTGCAGGCCCGCAGTGAGTTCGCGTCATTCCTTGCCTCGCTGCATAAGCGTTTCGTGAAGAAGACGCGTGGCCGCCACAAGCAAGCGTTCGTCTACGCAGTGAGCGGCTATGCCAGCCGTGAGCGGGACGACAAGCGTCATCAACGCGCGAACATGCTGCTCTCAAATAGGCGGGCCGAGACGGTCACGGCCCTCCTCAGATCCCTCGGCAAGCGCGGCTCAGTGGTTTGGTGCGGCGGCTTCGGCGACGGTCGTCCCAAGGCTGCCAACACGACTGAGTGGGGGCGGCGCATCAATCGATCTGCTGAGATCGTCGCGGTTCCGGCGGATCATCCAGTTGTCGCTCGGTTGAAACGAGGCTGCACGCCAGGGGGTGACCCGCCCCGGGCGTGCTGCGGACGGTGACAGTCGCGGGCGTGTGACCTGCGCCGGCGCTATGGATTCTCCGATCCGCGTTTGTCACCACATCTGCTGCGCGCAGCCGCGTGGCCCAGCTCGGCTGCCCGGCAGTAGCTGCTCGCCGCTCGGTCATTGGCACCGCTGGCTTCTTGCGCCGCCCCGAGTAGGAAGTGACTGAGCGCGTCATTCGGTGCTCGTGCGATGGCTCGCTTCAGCGCCTTCGTTGCCCGAGCGTGATCGCCGGCTTGTAGCAGCGCGTGGCCCAACAAGCGGTCGACGCGGCGGTGTGCCGGTTGCAGTCTTCGCAACTTCGCGAGCGACGCGATAGCCGCCGTCGTCTGGCCCGCGGCGACCTGGGCGACAGCGAGCTCATACCACGGCGCGGGGAGCGTGGGTGCCAGGACGGTCGTGCGACGGAGATAGGCAAGCGCTTCGGTCCCGCGGCCGAGCCGCAGCGCTGCTTTGCCGGCGATGAAGTGTGGGCCCGCCGCCGCGTCGCACTTTCGGCTTGCCGCCACAGCGTCTGCGAGCGCCGCCCCGTACTTCTTCTGGACCACCGCTGAAACGTACGCGCCCGCGAGCAGCGACACGGCTGACGCGGACTTGTTGGCTCGCTTGCGCCTCGAGCGTCGTGAACGTTTGCCGCGGCACGCGTCTCTGAGCAACACCACGGCCTTCGCTGTCGCGCGACGAGGCGCTGCACAGCTCGACGGCCACGGCCCCAGCCCACAGCGGCGAAGGGCCTTGTCCCAGGCGGCTCGCGCCTCGCTCCTCGTGCTACCTGGCGGTCGTCTCGGCGGTGCTGGAGTCGGCGCCGGCGCGACCGGAATCGGCGCGTTCGCGGAGCTGTGTGGCCGGGCGACCGCAGTGGACGCGTCGCGCCCGGGCGCCCCACTTGCGGCTGGATTGCCGATCTCGCCCGGCGTCTTTGCAGCGTCGTTGGCTGTGAGCGCCAAATATGCACCCGCGCCGGCGAGCAAGACGGCGAGGCTCGCGACGAGCGGGCCTGGTTTGACGCCGCCCGTGGCCGCGTCGGGCACGAGAGTCGCGTCGAGCGCCATCTCGCCGGCGTCACGGTGCGCTCCGGGGGGCGGTTGACTGCTGGCGTCGGCGTTCCCGTTGACCACAATGGCCATCGCGTTTCGCGCGTCATCGTCGACCGCGGCACCTCCGATGGGTCCCGTCGCCGCCACGGCGGGCCCTCCAGGTGGCCGGTCGCCGGGGCCGGGCGCACAAGACACCGGCACGCCACCGGGGCGGACGTCGGTGCGCGTCGCCGGACTCGGTTGCCCTGCCGCGCCGGCGGCCACAGGCGCGCGTCGGTGGGGCTCTGCGGCGGCGTCGACTTGGAGGATCTCAGCCAGCCGATTCGCGACCGCCCCAGCGCTATGAGGACGGTCTTTGGGCAACTTCGCCATCAGTGACAGGCAGAGGTCTGCCAAAGCGACCGGCAGGTCGGCTCTTTCGCTCGGGTCCTTCACCGGATCGTTGACGTGCTGGTAGACCGTCGACAGCGGGTTGGTCGCCCGGTACGGCACCTCACCAATTAGCATCTCGTAGAGCAGCACGCCGAGCGCGTACAGGTCTGACTGCGACGTGCACTCCAGGGCCCGCACGAGTTCCGGCGCCATGTATTCCGGGGTGCCCAGCCACGCGTCAGCGCCCGTCAGCCGTGGCCCTTCCCCGGTGGTTGGCACGAATGCGATGCCGAGGTCGAGCAGCTTGACGACGTCCTGCTCGCTGTAGCGCTCGACCAGCATCACGTTCTCCGCCTTCAGATCGCGATGAACAATGCCGTGGTGATGCACGGCCGCGAGCGCGCGCGCTACTTGCTGTCCGATGCGGACTACACGGGCGACGGACATTGGTCCGTTGTCGCGCAAGTCATCGCGAACAGTCCGACCGCGCAAGAACTCCATCACCAGGTACAGGCGGCCGTCCGGCAGCTGGCCAAAGTCGTGCACCCGCGCTGTGTTTCGGTGCTCCACGCGGACCGTCGCCCGCATCTCCAACTTGAAACGCTCGACGATCTCCGGACGGTCCAAGTGCTGCGCTTGCAGGACCTTGATGGCGACTTTGCGGCCGACAGAGAGCTGTGTCGCGATGTAGACATGCCCGAACGCGCCGCTGTCGAGCAGCTGCTCAACGCGATAGCGACCGTCGATCTTGCCGCCGACCAGTGTATCTGGACTCATATCCGTCGGATAGTACATGGCAGCGAGGCTCGGGCTATATCCAGCCTGTCAGTGCGCTCGCGCGCCTTGGGCCGAAGTGCAGGCCAATGCCGTGCCGTCGAGCGCCGCGAGGAGATCCGCGAACCCCTTGCATAGCTCCATCGAGCTCTCCAATCCGCCAACCAACCTTGCATCCCCGTGCCGAAACGGTTGACGTCGCCCGCGATCACCCAGCGGCGCCACCAACTCCGCTCGCAACCGTGGTCCCCGGGCCGCGGGCGCTTGAACCCCGGCGACCGGGACACATCCTCGGTACGTGCCCTCCGATGCTTGAGACACTCGCAAAGACCCCACCTGCCGCCAACCTGCAAGGGCTGCGCGACCCGGGGTGACGTCTCAGGTACGTTCCTTTTCCCGATTCGGGGGATACCAAGTGCCACGCGCAAACAATTTCAGTTAGTTGTGAGAGTAAAAGGAATAAGGACGTACCTGAGAACGCTCACGTGAGAACGCTGACGCTCTTGCCGAAGCGCGTGTGTTCGCGCCACTGCCCTTCATCGACCAGCGGTTCTCGACTTCGAACCCGCGCGTCGCAAGGCCGTGGACGGCGAAGTGCTCCCGCGTGTTGATCTCCAGCTTTACGCGGGACCGGACCACGGGCGCCATCGTAGTCTCGAAGCGGTAGTAGAGGGTGAAGCGCCCCTTTCCGGCCTTCCACTTCGGCTGACCGAACCACGGGTCGAGGGCGTCTCGGATCTCATCGATGAGCGGACCGATGCGCCCGGCGTCGCGCTGCACCAGATCGATGTCCTCGGAGTAGCGACCGGGCGGGTCGAAGAAGAGCTTGTGGAGTGCGGTGCCACCACGGAACACCGCCTGCTGCGCGACGGTCGGCCGGCTGAACATGTCGACCAACGCCCGCGAGAGGATGAGGTCCTGCTCGACCTGCCAGTCCTCGCCCCACGGCGCGGCCTTCCGCCACGCAGTGATGGCTGCCTTCGGGATCACAGGTCGGGCTCCACTTCGTCGTTGACCAGAACCCGCCATCGTGGGTCGAGGGAGGCGTCAGCGCTCTCGCGCGCGCTGGTCAGAGGCGTGGGCAGGAGGCGCTCACCCTCCAGCTTCTTGGCCAGAGCATCGGCGAGCGCGGTTTCTTCCACGAGGTCGAGCAGCCAGCCGAGTCGCTGGACGTCGCTGCGCGCGACTCGCTCCGCACCGGCCGCAAGCTTGTCCGGAACCATCTTCTCGGCGAGCTCGGAGAGCACCGTCGCGATGTTGTTCCAGTAGCCGCACGAGGACGGGAAGCGGACCAGGTCGAACGCCGTCGTCTCCGGCGTCGAGACCACCAAGTTTCCCGTCTCGGTCTGCACGCGTTCCGTCGCCGCACCCTCGACCAGGTTGCTGACGTGGAATTCGACCCGGACCCGCCCGACCTCGACGGCGCGCTCGACCGTGTCGGTGATGACCTGGAACGCGATCGGCTGCTGATGCCCGGCACCGTTGAGCGCGGCCGCGCTGAGCAGCGCCACGTAGTACCGTCGTCCCCGGTGCAGCATGAGGTCGTCGATGAACCAGCTCGCCGGGGGACTCCCGGCCGAGCGGTACTCGCGAGGCACCACCACGAAGAAGTCGCGACGTGGACTTACGATCGCACCACTCTTCTTCAGGCGGTAGAGCGTCATCTTGATCGCCGCGTCGGAAGCGTCGGTCACATCCTCGGCTTCCGCGCGCGAGAAAACGTAGCGCCCGTCTTCGGGCAGCGTCTCGATCCACTCGTATAGGGTGCCCGGACTAGCCATTGCTTAACCTCTCGCAGAAAGTAACGCGATGCGTAACTTTTTGCCACAGAGTCATCATGGAGTTGCACGCGCCCGACGGTGTGTGTGAAGCGATCGGGGGACGGCGTTCAGACCGCGCTTCGACGTCGGCCACGGCCACGGCATCAGCATCGGCATCGGCATCGGGATCGCCCTCGGCCACGGAATCTGAGCGCATCGTGGCGCCAGCCGCGATGCTGCGAGCCCAAATCCGAGAACGCGTCGAAGACGACCACCACACCAACGGGGTCAGCCTCTCAGTCGCGCTTTGAAGGAAGCCGAGCGATCCGTTGGCGGGCGTCGGTCGCAGCCGTCGCGACGCGAGGCTTGGCCGGCTTGCGAGCGACCGGAGGGGGTTTCTCGGATGTGCTCAAGGCGGCTTGAAGAGGACAGTCCGCGGCCGGATCTCGTCCCGACCGGTAGCCTGCGAGGATCCGCCGGGACTGCTGGGCGATCTCTCTGCGCACCTCTCGACGGCGGCCTTTTTGGCGCGCGATGTAGCGGCGGTCGTAGTCCGAGGTCTTGTGCCGCATCCAGGCCAACACAGCGGCCCGCGCGCGTTCGTTGATCGGGATGCGTTTGGTCCGCGCCACCGTGCCGCTGCCGACCGGTGTGGCGTGCGCGGCGACCTGCTCGGCCAGGGCGTAGGCCAGCGACTCGTAGCGGTCCGCGAAGCCGAGGTACGCGACGATCGCCTCACGAAACTCGCCCACATAAGACCGCTGCTCTGCCTCGCGCCGCTTCCGTCCAGCTTCCAGTCTGCGTTGATAGGCAGGATCCGCGCGCTCCTGCTCCAGCACCTTCCTTGCGCGCTCAATCGTCGCTGCTGGGGCCCACACACCGCGTGAGAAGGTTCGCTTGCCTCGCTTCTCCTTCACCGTCCAGCTGGGGCCGGCGGCCTTCACGCGGCGCGTCAGACCGGCGTCACCGGGTGGCAACAGCGCCCAGTCGTTCGGCACCCGCAGGTCTTCGCCATACTCGCCACGAACGAGTCTCTTGTCGCGTGTCGAGCTGACGGTTCGTGTTTCTGTCGGCATCGGGCGCAGAGTGTCACGAGCCCGGCGCTTTCTGCGAGTGCTTGGCCGGTGCTTTTCCGCCAATGGCCAAATCGGGCCCACATCAAACGCGTACGGCAGGCAAAGCGCGGACAGCCAATCCCGCTCTAACCTGCCCTTCCGTCCCAACCGTGACTCAGAGCTTCACGCGCTGCATCCTGGCGAGCTCTTCGCGGCGATAGACCACCCCGCGCCACGAAACGCCGCCGATTCGAACACCGATCCACGACGCGCGCAGGATCATGAACGCCGTCGCGAGCAGCCCGATATGGGGCAGCCAACCGCCGATCCCGGGGCGCTTGGTTAACGAACTGACCCACAATGTCGACGCGATATGCAGCAGGGTCCCAACCAGCGGGATGGCATACAGCGCAGGATCGTCGACTGGCAGAAGAAGCGCGACCGGGAGCAACCCGATCCAAGCCAGCACCGTCGCCTGCAAAACGCTCCGCGCGACGGAAAAGCGCGACGTGATGGCGAAGAAATTCTTCTGCAGCAGCCGTTTCATCTCGCCAAAAGACGAATACCACTGGATCGTCAGGTCGCCGGCGCCGTTGACCACCCCCGCTTTGCCACCAGCGCGCTTGATGAGCAGGCACATCCCAAAGTCATCCGCGACCTCGAGGCGCAACCACTGCAAGCCTTCGCTCTTGTCGTAGGCGCTGCGTCGCACGAGGTTGAACGCGCCACCGCCGATGCAGCCCTTTTCATCGCTTGTCTCCACCGACCACATGCGCGAACCGAGGCTCATCGCGGCGAGCGCGGCAGCGAACACGGCGTCGGCGACGGGCCCGGCGGACAGCACGGTCGGAATCGCCGTGAGGAAGTCGAAGCGCCCCTCTTCGGCATAAGAAACCGCGCGCCGCAGTGCGCCGGGTGCGAGGTGACTGTCCGCATCCATAAACAGCAGCCAGTCGGCCGAAGCAGCTTCCACTCCCCGGTCGAGCGCGTGGACCTTGCCGAGCCAACCATCGGGCAGCGTGTCGATGTGAAGGACCTGCATGCGGTCGGATTCGGCAGCGAGGCGATCGAGGATCGCGCCCGTGGCATCGGTGCTGCGGTCATCCACGGCGATGATGTCGAGATTGGGGTAATCGACTGCGAGCATGGACCCGATGGCGGCTTCGGCGCGCTCTTGCTCGTTGCAGGCAGGGGTGATCAGCGCGACCGATGGCCACGTTTCGCGATCCTCGGTCTGCACGTCCACGAGGCGCCGCAATCGGGCGATCCCCAGGCCGGTCGTGACGAGCGTCAGCAGCGACGCCAGGGCCGGAATCACGGTCAGCGCGAGGTAGGCGGCGGTCGACATCGATGCGAAGCAGCGCGGGCAATGGCAAGATCGGCGAGCAATCCCCCCAAGGACTGCGTCCATCCGAGGAAAGATGAACCCAACCACTCTTCGCGTCCACAGCGCGTTCTTGATCGCTTTTTGTTTGTTCACTGTACGAGCTCGACGGCAACTTCCTCGGCGACGCCAAGCCGACCGGCGCCACTGTCGCGATGAGCAAGGCCAAGCTCCTGGCGCCCGTCTTGCCGTGATCCACAAGATCGACAAGATCGTGTCGTTCGTGAGCCATCACATGACGCTCTTTCCGGGCGATGTGATCTTCACGGGCACGCCGGGGAGCACCTACGCGATGAACAACGGCGACAAGGTGAGCGTGACGGTCGAACACGTCGGCACGCCCACGAACACGGTCAAGCCGAAGTAGCTCGAAGAAGCGTTGTCTGCCCAAGCGCTGTGAACGCAGGCTCAACCCTCGCCGTCAGCGCCGTGCACGACGACCTCACCGACGGGTCGATAAACGCCGGTCGCCGGGCTGCTGAGCTCGCTGTTTTCGATGACGGTCTTGCCGGGAAAGGTCGCGGCGAGGTCGACGCTTGGGGTGCCGCGAAGCACGCTGGACTTGACCTTGACTTCGGGGCGCTGCGACGAGGTTCCGGCCACACGAAGTGCGGCGCCATTGCCTCCGACGAGGGTGCTGTCCTCGACGTTGAGGGCCGCTCCGGCGCGCACGACGACCGCAGCTCGGTTTGCATCGGGCGCGGCTTCGACGTGACAGCGGACCAGGTTGACCGTGGCGATGGCCATCGATGCGACAGCTTCACCCCCCGCCGCCGTATTGAAGCGCAGATCGCAGTCGCGCAGGGTCAAGGTGCCAGCTTCGGCATGGGCACCGCCGCCAGGGCCCTGAGTGGCGCGGTTTCGATGGATGGCGCAGCCGTCGACAAGCAAAGTCGAAAAGCCGGTCAGCGAAACCCCGCCACCGACCTCAGCTCGGCCACCGCTCAGCGCGAGGTTGCGAACCGTGACCTCGAGATCATCGACGTCGACCGCGACAACGGGCCCGGATGTGGACCGGAGATCGGCGCCGTGCACGCCACCTGTGCCGACGAGCGTGATCGACCGAGAGAGCCGCCATGAACCGCGATAGATGCCGTCCCGCAGCCCGATGACAGCGGCGTCTTTGTTGTTGCGGAGGACGTCGGCGAGCTCTTGCCCGTTGCCGACTTCGATGTCGATTTCAAGGTCAGCCATGGCCCGACCTTATCGTTCTTGTTGGGGGATTGTCGCGTTGACGCCGATCGTCTCGAAGTAGGTGCGGAACTGTTCGCCGGACACGGGCTTGGGATGTTTGTGCGCGGCCGGCCCCCACGGGTTGTGGAAGTACAGCATCCCGTCTTTGACCTCGCGGAAGATGTACGCGTGGTTGCTGTGAATATTGAGCGACGATGAGAGCGTGCCCTCGAACTCGTAGCTGGCCTCGAGATGTTCGGCGGACTCCGGCCCCTTGCCGTCCTTGTAGTTCAGCTCGACGGTGCCGTGGTCGTACGAAACGCTGCCGTTGTCGACGTTGGAACCGGTGAGCTTGCCCTTGCGGTCGTCGCGTGCGGACCCTGCTTCCCCCTCGACGTCGCGGATGCGCACGGTGCCCTTCGTGACTTCGGCGCCGCCACCATCGTGATCCTTGAGCTGGCCGGTGTACGCACCGTCGCCGCTGCCATCGAGCAGGCCCTTCATGTTCCGTTGCGCGATCTCGTCGCGCGAACCGCAGACGACCGCTTTGTTTTCGGTCTGGAACTTCTCGAACATCGGCACGACGTCGTCGGCGCTGGGCATCGACTCGCGGATCGAGCGGACGCCGGTGAAGAGCTGCATGGCCTTGGATGAGCTGCCGCCTTCGTCGAGCACGTGGTAGCCGCCCTGCCACTGCGCGTACGCCTTTTCGATGATGGCCGGCCACAGCGCCTGGTTGCTGGGGTCGAAGGCCTGGTCGCTCATCGCGAACGCGGTGCGGTTCTTGCCGCCGCCCGCGCGGGTGGGCAGGAAGCTGTCGACGGTCTCCTTGTGCGGCTTGAACGTCCGGTCGCGCTGCATCTCCTGGAACGTCACGGTGAACATGCCGGTGGACGCGTCGAAGTCGATCATGTCCTCGATCACGCCGGGGTTGGACGCCGCCACCGCGCCCATCGCAGCGATGAGGTAGCAGTCGCCGATGCTGCCCTGGTCGACATCCATGACGCTGGGTGCCTTGACGCCGTCGCGCGCCAGGAAGAGCTCGCCGACGTATTTTTCGTAGCTGTAGTCGTCGGTCTTGTCGGTGTCTTCGTCGACCGTGAGCTTGGGCTGGGGCTTGAACAAAGACGGGTCGATGGAGCCGATCTTGCCGGCGGGACCGGTGTGCGCTTTGACGACCAACTGGACGCTGCCGTCGCCGCTGTCGTTGCCGCGCAGCGCCTCGATCGACTCGCCGGCCGCGATGTCGATGGCCGACCCGTCCTCGAGCATGATCTTGGTGTCTTCGGTGACCATGCCGTACGTGCCCGACCGCGGCAGGACGATGGGCTCGGGTTCCTCGGCGGGTTCTTCGACGGGCTCTTCTTCGGCGGGTTTGGCGTCCTTTTCCACGGCGCCGAGCAGGATGCCCATGAGCTTGGCGTCGTCCCACAGCTTGTCGATGTTCGCTTCACCGTCGAACTTGAAGCCCGACTCGATGAGGATGAGCGCTTCGAGGGTGAGCTCGTCCTTGGCGCCGCCATCGAGCGGTTCGGTGCCGCCCTTGGACATATCGCGGTACAGGGCGACGAGGTCTTTCCAGCCCTGCGTCGGGCGGATGTGGCCGATCATGCCCTTGAGCGTCTCGGCGTCGAGCTCCGTCACCGCCTGCCCGGCCGTGAACTTCATCTGCACGCCTTTTCTCTGCGTCGGCCCGCCTTCGAGCCCGCCAGCGCCGCCGGAATGGCCGCCCGTCATCTCGTTGAGCTTGCCCTCGGCCGACTGACCGCTGACCACGAGATCGGCGACCGCGTCCGCGTGCTGTTCGTAGCTGTCGCCTTCCTTGCCGACGCCGCCACCCGATTCGGGGGAGACAGCCGCCGCTCCTTCGGCGTAATTCATCGATCGAAGCGCGTTGCGTTGCACATTGGCGCCGCGCCGCTGCACGGGAGAGGCGGCGGGCTTGAGCTGAACGCCTGGCGCTTGAGCCGGCGGTGATTTGTGCTTCATCGACATGCGTCACCCCAAAGATCAGACCGGTACCGCCGCAGCCATCGTAGGGCCACGGCGCGCGGAGTAAACGATCGACTGCGCCGGGGCCGACAACGCTGGGGTGCCGGGGCTACATGTACCAACCGTTGCCGCCCCGCTACGCCTCCGGGCTACTTGGCGCCGGTTCGTTGAGCCCAGAGCCGTCGGCCGACGTGTCCGCCACGGGACGTTCGTAGCGCTGTAGCGACCAGGGGATGGCGAGGTGGACCAGGTAATTTTCGGGCACTCTGGCGTTGTCGATGCCGACCAGCGCCGGTCCGTGACGTCCCCCAGGCAACGAAAAAGAGCCGAAGATGTGGTCCCAGACCATCGTCGTGTTGCCAAAGTTGGTGTTGGACTCGCCAAGCACGGATGAGTGATGCCATCGATGCGCGTCGGTGGTGGCGAACACGTACACCAGCGCGCCGGGGCGGAAGTCGACGTTGCTGTGTTGGAGCAGGCCGTTTGTACCCTTGTAGACGCTGAACACGACGAGCACGTCAGCTGGAACGCCGAGCAAGATGAGCAGGCCGTTTTCGAACGACAGAGTGGCGGCGGCATTAAACGGATGGGCGCGGCCGGCGGCGAAGACATCGAGGCGGTCGACGCTGTGGTGGACCGCATGGAGCCGCCAGCCGACGCGATAGATGTGCATGAGGCGGTGCACCGTGTAGGCCCCGAGATCGGCGATCAGGACCGCGAGCGCCATTTGCACGACGAACGGCAGGCTCGATGGCCACATCACAGAGCCGGTGGACTCGGCGAGGCTGGCGCTGACCGTCGCGATGCCCGCGAAAACGGTGACACGCATCAGCGGCAGGACCCCGTTGGCGGCGACCAATGAGTGCACGATGTCGATCGCGGCGATCTTGGGTTGCGTGCGCCAGTCGCGGCGGTAGGGCATGACGCGCTCGAGAATGGCGACCGTGAAAAACACCGCGAGGATCGGCACGCCGGACGCGATGGTCACCGAGGCGCCGTCGGCGAGCCCAAAGTGGGTCGCCGTGACAGCCAGTCCGAGAATCAGCGGAAAGCCGATGGCCGCCACGATCTTGCGCCATCCGGAAAGGAGGGGGCGCGCCGCAACGGCGGGTTCGGTTGCTTTTTCCATGCGCTTGCTTTGTCCGTTTGGTGCGCGCAGGTTTCGGTTCATGCGAATCGTTTCTGCAGTCGTAGGTGCGCTGGCTTGCCTGGTGATCGTTTCTTGTTCCGAGCCGGCCGCCAGCGACGGTCCGGAGTCGGATAGTGCCACGGCAACGGACAGTGCCACGGCAACAGACAGTGCCTCGCCAACGGACAGTGCCTCGCCAACGGACAGTGCC
>CAZLMW010000120.1:0-7799 GCA_964560875.1 uncultured Enterobacteriaceae bacterium | reverse complement strand
GACAGTGCCTCGCCAACGGACAGTGCCTCGCCAACGGACAGTGCCACGGCGACGGGGGACACCGCCACGCATCCTGACGTCGGGCAGCCGGGTCCTGATCCGTTCGCGGGCTTCGTCAACATCGCCCACCGCGGCGGCCGCAATCTCCGCCCAGAACACACGACGGAGGCGTACGACCACGCGCTCGCCGTCGGCGCGGACGTAATCGAATTCGACCTGCACGCGACCAAAGACGGCGTCATCGTGTCGATCCACGACAACACGGTGGACCGCACGACCGACGGCAAGGGCAAGATCAGCGACATGACCTGGGCCGAGCTGCAAAAACTCGACGCCGGGTTCCGGTTTACGACCGACCAGGGCAAGACATTTCCGTACCGCGGCAAAGGGCTGCGGATCCCCCGGCTCAAAGAGCTGCTCAAGCGGTATGGCGACAAGCCGCTGTCGATCGAGATCAAGCAACACAGCCCGCCCATCGTCGACGCCGTGATGACCCAACTCGAAGGCGCGGGCGCCGTGCAACGCACCGTTATTGCGTCCTTCCTCGACCCGACAATCCACGCGGTTCGCAAGCGCAACCCGAAGGCTCGGACGGCCTTGGCGCTTGTCGAAATGGGTGTCTTCGCGGCGCTAAGCGACGAGGAAGAGAAGACCTACAAGGCCCCCGGCGCCTTCATCCAGGGCCCGCAAGCCAACACCGACAAGGAGCTGGTGGAGCGCGCCCATCGCCTCGGGCTCAAGGTGCATCCGTGGACGGTCAATGACCCGGCGGCGATGAAACAGCTCATCGCGATCGGCGTGGACGGCATGTTCACCGACGACCCGAAGACGCTGGCCGGGCTGGCGCCGGCGAAGTAAGGCGTGTCCGTGAATCGCAGCCTCTTACAGCACTACAGACCGGTTCGGCGACTTCACGGCGGGCCGGTCCGGGCGCCGAGCCAGACGCCTCCGCCGACGAGCGCGGCCCCCACAAGCACGCCGAGCATGAAGAGCACCAGGCCGTTTTCTCCGGTCGCGGGGAGCGGTGATGTCGGCGCTGGTTCCTTCGCGACGGGCGCCTTTGCGGCGGCGGGATCGGATGTCTTGCCGGGCTCTTGAGACTCGGGGGCGGGCGCTTTCGCGACAGGCGCCTTCGCGGCGACGGGATCGGACTTCTGCTCGGGTGCCGGCGCATCCTGCTTGCCGATGGGTTCCTGCTCGGTTGCCCCATGCAGGCTCACGAGGCTGCGGATGGCGGTTTTGAGCCTGTCCTGTGGTTTACCCGCGGTGTTTTCGCTGATCTGACGTGTCAAGCTCGCGAGCTGCTCAGCGCCGATGGCGGCGCATTGGATCTGCCACTTGTCGCCGTTGGAGACGATGAGCAGATCCGTTCCGGCGAGTCCCGCCTGCTTGTAGACGTCCGCGAACGGGGCCAACGACCTATCGCCGGGCACGAGGACGGCGAAGGCCCTGGCGTGGACAGCGCGCCGATAGAGGGCGAGTTGCCCGCGCACCGCCTCAACGACGCCGGGTTTGATGGGCATGGTTGTGGCGACCCCGACAGGCCCCTCCCGCTTGAAGACCGCGACCACGTCCTGGGCTGTCTCGGCCAAATTCGAGGTGACGCTCCCGCCAGCGCGGTCCTGCGAATACGCAGACGAAGGCGCGACCCACCCGATCACCGCCAGCGCCATCAACGCCGAAAGCGCCACGGGACGCGACAAGGACAGAACACACGAAGCTGACCGCGACCGAGTGAGATTCATCATCGCGCCCATGCTACATCGGTTGGGCGGCGGTTGCCGACCCGTGCCGCCACGCCAACGCGAGCATTCGGTTGCCATTTTGGCCACTTTTCCATTATGCGTGCGTGCCAGCCGCCGGAGCCCGACACGATGACCGCAACCCGCCGTTGCTCGACCCCGCCCACGGCAAGAGCGCCCAGCAGATCGCGTGCTGCTGTGCTCGTCGCCGTTGCGATCGGTCTCGCCGTAGTGGTGCCCGGTTGTTCCGCGGCCTATGAGGAGATTCGCGAGGCGCAAGCGGACAAGCGCTGCACGGCGGCGGCGCAGATCGGCAAGGAGTGGCTCGAAAAGGACCTCCCGAAGCGACGTCGCTCCGCCCGCGGAGATCTCGGCAAAACGGAGCGGCTCGGTAAGGAACACGCCAAGGTGGTCGCGGGGATGCTCGACGCGCTCGCCTGCCTTGCCGTCGAACAGAACAGCATCGCGGCGCTGCAGGGCTACCGAAAGATCGCCGGGCGGCTGGTTGGCGACATCGACCCCCGCCATCGCGCGTTTGCCCAGGCCGCCCAGAAGCGCAACCACACCTACACGATGGGGGCCGAGGCGACCGTTCACTACTTCAAGGTCGCTGTGCCGCGCGGGACGCTCGCTTCGTTTCGCGAGCACCGCACCCGCTACCCGCGGTCGCGTTACCGAAACAAGGCGCTCAAACGCGAGGTCGACCTCGCCGCCGCCCAAGCCGAGGACCTGCCCAACTACAAGAAGGCCGCGGCGTTTGCGCGCATGTACGGCAAGCTCAAGTTCGCCCACGACGCCATCTGGTCGGTCTGGAAGCGAACCGCACAGGCCGAATTGGCGCGCTTGACCGCCAAGCAGTCACCATCGGTCGGCGCCCTCGTCATCTTCATCCGGCGCTACGGTCGCTACGCGAGCGACGAGACCCTCCTGCGTGCCGAGTCGGCGCTGCGGACCGCGGTGGACACCGAAGTTGCCGAGCTGCGCCGCACGGGTTCGGTCAAAGGCTTGCTGCAATTCATCGCCGTCACAAAAAAGCCCCGCTTTGCCAGCCGTTTCAGCGACCTGACCAGCTGGCTGGGGCTGCGACACGCGTTGGTCAAGCGCGACCTGATGCACCGCATGTGGCAGCGCGCCCTCGGCAAAGGCACGCGCGACGCCTACGAAGGGTTCATCAGCTATTGGGCCAAGGACGCCGCCGCCGCCGACAAACGCAAGCAGCTGCAAGCCGCGCTCGACGGTCACAGCGCGTGGGCCGCCCTCGGTGGTGCGCCGAGCAATGAGGTGATCGGACGGTTCCTCGAATCGCGGGGCGAAGACCTCAACAGCGACGCCGCCGAAAAGCTCGCCGGTTGTCCGAGCGTGCCCCACGCGTTCGACGAAGCGATCCGCATCAACGGCGCGGATCGGGCGGGGCTCGAAGAGCTGCTCAAGAAGTGCCAGGACGCGACGTGGTGCGACCTGCGCCGAGCGACCGTACGCGCCGCCATGTCGCGATTGGCCGACGCCACCAAGGGCAAACGCGCCCGCAAACGCAAGCGCCGCAAGCGCCGCAAACGCCGAAAGCGACGCAAACGCCGACGCCGATAATCAGCTCACGGTGTAGATCGAGCGGGCGTACGCCGCATCGGCGACCTCACGGCCAGACGCTCGGACGACATCGGCGAGGGCCTTGACGAGCGGACCGTTGCTCGTCGCTTTGCTGCCGTCGGGTAAGTAGAAGGTGTCTTCCAGCCCGGTGCGCACGTGGCCGCCTTTTTCAGCGGTGGCGCGGTGAACATCCCAGACTTCCTGCCGGCCGATAACGATCGTTTGCCAGTGGGCGCCTTCGGGGAGCTCTTCGACCAACAGCGGCAACCACGAAGCCTTGGCCGGCATGCCGGATGCGACCCCCATCACCAGGGAGACGTGCACGGGTTCGGGCAGAAATCCGTTGGCGCGGAACATGCCGACGGACCGGACGATGCCGGTATCGAAGCACTCGCACTCGGGGACGATGCCGTTTTCGACCATCGTCGCGCAGAACTTCTCGATCTTGCCGACCGGGTTATCGAAGACCATCGGCGGCCAGGCCCACTGCCCATTGCGGCGCTGCTTGAGGTAGTTGAGCGTGCCGGCGTTGAGCGCGGCGATCTCCGGCTTGCAGGTCTCCAGGCACGCGAGCGGGCCGCTGATGTCGGGGCCCATGACGCCGGTGGAGAAGTTCTGCAGCAGGTCCGGACAGCGGTCGCGAATCGCGTCGCTGATCGCCTTGGCGACCTTCGGATCCCACGACGGCAGGTGGCCCATGCCCTCTTGCTGGCGGCGAAAATGCAGGTGAACCACGGTCGCGCCAGCGTTCCAGGCGCGCTCAGCTTCATCGGCCATCTGCTCGGGCGTGACCGGGACATGGTGGCGCTTGGGATCGGTCAGGACGCCTGTCAGGGCGCATGTGATGACGCATTTTTCAGTCATGGCGTTGTTCCTTTTCGGCGGCTTGTTCGTTGCGCTCGTCGTCGCCCATCTCTTCGTTGCCGCTGCGCAAAATGCCCTGCTGGGCCTCGAGCCACTGGACGACTTGCATCTTCACGGCCATGTCGACGTCGAGCTCGGAGGTCGCGAAGGCCACCAGGTCGGGCAACTCAACGCCCGCCAGCTTCTTGTCGAGCAGCTTGAGCACCGCAGCGGGAGGCTCCTTGCCCGTCGAGTCCCGGATCAGCAGGTACAGCGTCATGTTCGCGTCGCCGTACTTGGCTGCGAGCGCGATCTCGGGGTCATCGGAGGCCTGGGCGGCTGAGGCCTCGTCGGGCAACGCGTTGGCCTTTCCGGCGGTGGACGCGCCGGGATCGCTTCGTTCACCGGCGGCTTTCGCCACATCTTCGGCTGTGGCTGTTGCGGCCACAGGTTGCTCTGCGGGGCTTGGCTTGGACGCCTTGTCTTGTGGTTTTTCGCCCGAATCGGCGGCGGCGACCGGCTTCTTGGCGGGCTCTGAGGCGTCCTGGGAACGCAGCACCAGCGCCCCAACGATCAGCGCGGCGACAGCGAGTCCGGCGATTGCAGCGTACTTCACGGGCGCCTCTCCACTCGCGGTCAGGCGAGGGCGTGGACCCTACACCAATTGGTTCCCGCGAAGGAACGGAGGCCCGGGATCACGGGTACGGCTTGCAGGTCCGCCATTGACAAGCCGTTTACTGTTTACTAAACACTAAACATGGACACGAGCTTTGGCGACCATGTTCGACGACGACGAGAGGAGCTCCGGCGGGCTGACAAACGCTTTTCGCTACGCCAGGTGGCGACGCGGATCGGCGTGCAGCCCGGCTACCTGAGCCGTATCGAGACAAGCGACGTGGCGCCGCCGAGTGAAGCCACCATCAAGGCGCTCGCGGCCGAACTCGACGAAAACGAGGACGTGCTGCTCGCCCTGGCTGGCAAGGTTTCCGAGGAGCTTCGCGCGGTTATCGTCAAGCGACCGCAGCTCTTCGGAGACCTGCTTCGGCAGCTCGCAGAGGCCCCCGATTGTGCTGTCTTGCGCGTGGTGCGCGAGGTGCGCGATGGGGATTGGTAGGAGGAAAAAACGATGATCGAATTGAAAGGAGACGTGCTCGAGCTTTCGTTCCCGGAGGTACATCCGCACTGCAAGATGTCGGTCGAGTTTCAGCGCACGCTGCGCATTCCCGATGACGGCAAGAGCTACCCGTTGCCGCCGGGGTTGGGGCGGTTTCCGATCCGCCACGTCGATGACCATGCTGAGAAGGTGCCGGCGTTGTGGCGCAAACATGGCGGCGTGATGCTGCCGATGTTCGAGACCGAGGCGCTGTGGCTCAACTTCAGCGGCCACTACGTTCCCGGACACGGCGTGCAATGGCCGTTCGCGCTGAAGATCGCCGCCGGAAAACGCAACGCGGTCGATGGCGAGGCGTGGAATGAAAAGCTCATCGGCGGGCGCAAGCAGGACTACGTGGCGATCCCGCTGCAGCCGTGGCTGGACGGCTTCTTCGCCGGCAAGGGCAAGATCCGGCAGTTCGTGGCGATGCAGATGGGGCGCGGCTACACGGTCGAAGAACAGCTGACCGGCAGCGCTGAACACGGCGGGTTGCAGCTTGTTGCCTACCCGATGAAGAAGGAGGAGTTTGTGCGCCGCTTCCCAAAGCTGCCACCGCAACCGGCACGTCGTTCCCGCATGGTGGCGCCGATGTCGATGTCCGCGCCGATGCCGTGTGCGCCGGCCGACTCCTTCGCGCCGGACATGGGCCTGGCCGCCGGTGGCTCGATGAAGCAGGAGATCTTCGACGACGAATTCCCGCTCGATGCCTATGACCTCGACGCCAAGAGCCGGTGTTTCGTCCACCTGTGCAACGCGATGGTCTGGCAGCACATCACCGGCGCGCCGCCACCGACCGTTGCGCCAACCGCCGCGCAATACGAGGCGGCCGGGTTGCCCTGGTTTGACTACAAGGACGGCGGGGCGAGCGCGAAGTCCGGTCCCACCCTGCTCGACAAGGTCAAGAGCATCGTCGGTTTCGGCGCGGCGAAGGGCGAAAAGCCGCTGCCCGAAAACCAGAGCGTGGACGCCGACGTGGTCGTACCGTTGAGCAAACCGACGCCCGATGCTGTTCGCGACGGTGAGTTCTGATGAAAGCCCCCGGGGGGGACAGATCGCGCGCGCGGGGACCGAAAACGGGTGTTCCGTCGAGGCAAAATGCCGCCAGGAGGCCGCCAGGTGCCATAGGAGGGCTTGCTCAACTGAGGCCCCGCCTTCAGCCGGGGTCGTTAAGCGACCGGCATTATCGCTGGCCCGGGCTAGAGCCGAACGCCAAGGACCCAGCGGGGTGAGACGTTCACGTCGTCGATGTCGCGGTCGTCCCAGCGCCAGTCGCCAGCGTGCTTGCCGTTCTTGGTTGTTTCAACGGTCGCCGAGCCCCAGGTGGTTTCGACCGCGAGGCCGGTGAACAGCGAGAGACGCTTCCAGGGCGCGAAACCGAGCAGAACGCGCGCCTCGTTGCTGAACTGGACGTGCACGCGGTCTTTGCACTTGCAGTCCTCTTCGCCGCGGACGCCGACGGTGTTGTCGACATCGACGTACCACCTCGAGCCGAACGACTGGTGCCAGCCCCAGCCCATGCCGACGCGAAACGCGATGTGTGGGTCGTCGTGACCATGATCGCCGGACTGCTCGGGCGCTGCGACCCCGGCTCGGAGGATGGTGTAGAGGTGGCGGCCGCCGAATGTCAGCGCGAGGTTCAGGTTGTCGGCGCCGCCCGAATACAGCGAGAGGTGGTTGTAGCCGTTGCCCGCGAACGTGAAGAGCCCGAACGCGTCGCCGCCTTCGATGGTGCCGACCACGTTGACGACCCCGAGCTGCACGCCGCGAAGCTTTCCGGCGACGTTCAGCGGAGCCATCTGCACGCCGGAGACGCGGCCACCGATGTTCGCGCCGCCCGCGACCTGCCAGCCTTTCATGACGCCGGCGTAGTTGAGACCGCCCGCGACCTGGATGCCGTGCAGCGCCCCGGCCTTGTTCAACGCCCCGGCCAGCTGCACGCCGCCGACTCGTCCACCGACCCAGTTGCCGGTTTGCGCGACCTGCAGGCCGGACATGGTCGTGTGGGTGTACGTGAACAGCCCGACGTCAACGCCGCTGACGCTGTGGTTCGCGGTGCCGAGGTGTCCGTACGAGATGCCGGTGACGCGCGGCATGCCTTTGCCATGGAAACCGACGCCGGGGACCCAGTGCCACGCGAAAATCGACCGACGACCCAGCGCGACGCGTTTACGTGCCCGGCGAGCGCTGCGCTTGATGCGGCGGACGCGACGAGGTTGTACGACCCGTTTGGGTACGACGCGGGCGCGGACGACGCTGGTGCGGGGGCGGTAGACCTTGGTGCTCGCTTTGGCCTTGGCATTGCGGCCAATGGCGATGGCCACCGCGACACCGGCATACGCGGGCACGGACGACAGCAACATCGCGATGGCCGCGGTCATGGCTGCGATGCGGCGTGGTTTTCGCGCTGAGCGAGCTGGGAGTCGGTGCGCCATCTGCGTCTCCAACCGCCCGATTCAAGTGGGCTGGTGGAGATC
>CAZLMW010000119.1:0-23627 GCA_964560875.1 uncultured Enterobacteriaceae bacterium | reverse complement strand
CCGGTCGGGCCGACGGGCAGACAAGCGTCGCTCTCGAATCGATAGAACGTGCCAGCCGGGCAGCAGGCGCCGTCTTCCCTCACCCGGGCGGACTCGCAGCCGGGATCACTGTTGGCGTCTTTGTTCGCAGCGTCGCCGTTGTCTTCGCCGCATGCGGGCGCGCACAGCACGAAGAGCGCCGACACCAGACACAACACGTAGCGCTGAGCAGCCATGACCTATCGTGGCATCGCCGCTGCCCACCGTACAAACGCCGGGTCATTCGACGCCGACGGGGAGCTCCCTTTCGCCGGCTGGATTCGTGACTGGCCAGCCTCGGCGACGTAGGCTGGGGTCGTTGAGACATGCGTGCGCGAAGCGACCTTGGGCAGATCGGTCATCGCGCGCACAGGGGCTGTCCAGATGATGTCCGAAGGGACGGTATTGCTGGTGATCGACGACGCGGATACGCGTTTGGTCGCCCGTGCCAGCGCGCTGGCTGGTGGCGCTGGCGCCGTTGTCGAAGCCATCGGAGCGATGGGATTCGCGGACCATCTTGCCGCGGGACCGTGCGACGCCGTTGTCCTGCAGTGGCCGCTGGGCTGGGGGGACTCCGCCCAAGCTGTAACCCTGGTTCGCAAACATCGGCCCGGGCGTCTCATCGCAGTCGTCGCCGAATCGGCCGACGATGCGGGCAGGGCGATGGCGTCAGGCGTTGACCGCGTCGTGGGCAACTCGGTCGCGGGATTCGCGGACCTGCAGCGGGTACTCGACGGGTGGTTGCGCGCAGCGGACGGCACAAAACATCAGCGCGCGCCATCGACGAGAAGCGACGCCATCCCAGCGTCAAACGCCGAGGACGATGTCATGGCGGCGGCCCAACGTCGGCGCTCCGAGGTGCGCCAGGCGCGCGAGAAAGGTGACGAGACGGGCGAGCGCGCCGCGCTGGTGGCGCTGTTGTCCGTGGACCCCGCAGATGATGCGGCGTGGGACCGCTTGATCGCGCTCGATCGCTCGATCGGCGACGAACAACGACTTGCAGACACGCTCACCGCCCGCATCCCGCACATCGGGGACACCGAAGAAATGCGGCGGCTCAGCAAGCAACTGCTCGCCGTGTGTATCGACAGCCTCCGCGATGGCGAGCGCGCCCTCCAGGTATGCCTGGCGTGGCTGGACCGCGATCCCGACAACGATGATCTGCGCCGCATCCTGATCGACATGCTGACGCGCTTGGACCGGTGGCCCGCGCTGCGAGACGTGCTCGGCGACATCGCCCGGCGCGCCGACCGCAAGGATCGCGCGCAGTGGTTGCTGCAGCTCGCCGACGTCTTCGAACATCGCCTCAACGACGTCGCCGGTGCAGCGGCCACCATCGCCGACGTCATCGCGCTTGCCGCACACGATCCCAAGCTCGCCGACTCCCTCGCCGCTCTCCGCGCGCGGCATGATGGCCTTATCGCCCGCGGGGGCGCCGACCGCGGCGTGTTGCAGCTGGTGCCCGAGCCAGGCCGCGTCACGGACAAGACAGTGCGCAACACCATGGCGATGGCAGCCGACGCATTGCGCGCCACCGGACCTGTGCCGATCGCCGCGCCCGGCCCCATCGCAACCCGCGCCGCCGCTATCGCCCATGACCTCTCCGCACCTGCTCGTGCCGTCGCGCGGTACATCGAAGCGGTGGTGCAAGACCACGGCGGGGCGCTCGATCCGGACGCCAGCGAGCTGCTCGAACGCGCTCATGCCGCGGCGTCTCGGATGCAGAAACGGGTCGCCACCGTGCTCGGCCCGCCCGAGACCGGCGGCGAGGAGATTCACGTCGGCGATCTGCTGCTGGACGTCATCGCTGATCTCAGCGCGCTGCTCGATGCGCACGACGCTTCTGTGGAATTCGACGCGCTGCCAACGGTCGTTTGCGACCGCGACTCGCTGTGCCGGGTCCTGCAAAACCTCATCAGCAACGCCGTCGTGCACGGCGGCGACGCACCCCGGGTTCAGGTCAGCGCGATCTCGCGCGAGGACGGCTGGGAGTTCCTGGTCGACGACGACGGCCCGGGGCTACCCGAAGGCGTTCAGTTGTTCCAGCCCGGGGTCCGCGGACCATCCGAGCACGAGGGCCACGGGCTCGGGCTCGCGATCTGCCGAGACCTGGTCGATCAATTGGGCGGCCGCATCGGCGCCCGCGCCAACGCTGGGGGCGGAACGACCGTGCACTTTACCCTACCGGACCGCCGCGCCGTCGGTTGAAGCCGACCTCCATCCATTCCGCGTCGCCTCAAAGTCGCGCGATTCGCCGATCATCTCCGCGACTTACCAGCGCTGCAAAAGCGCCGTTTTCTTGACCGTTGTGCGCCGCGGGCGACAGTCGATTATGCAGCGCACACATGCAGTTCGAACCGCCCCGCGCTGCGGAGGTCACGATGTTCGGAGACAACGAGCGAACCAACAACCGCCTGCCCCTGATCGAGAGCGGCGGGCCCGATGTGGAGTCGCTCGCCCCCGTTGTTGTGCCCGGCCACATCCCCGACGCGCTGTACGACGCCGATCCCGAGCCGTCCGTCGGACGTTATAACATCCCGACTTCGCACCAGAACGCGTTTCAACGACAGGTCGCGACATCCCGCCGAAACAATCGTGCAGCCCGGCGCGCGTGGTCGTCAGGCTTTCTCACGACAGCCGGCGACGAGGTGCTGAAAGTCCTGCTCCTCGAAGACAACGAAGACGACCGATTCGCGACGATGCGCATGCTGGATGCGTCCGACGGCATCAATTTCGACGTCACGCACGTCCGTTCGGTGGCCGAAGCGGAATTCCAGCTGCGGGCCGCGCCGCCGGACGTGGTGCTGTCCGACCTTTGCGTGTTCGACAGCAAGGGCCTGCCCACCTTCGAGGCGATCCAGGAGTCCGCGCCAGGCGTTCCGGTCGTTGTGCTCAGCGGCATCGACGACCGCGACACCGCACTCGCAGCCGTTCATCGGGGGGCCCAGGACTACCTGGTCAAGGCGACGATCCAGGCCGACCTGCTCGCGCGCACCCTCTGCCACGCCATCGCCCGGCATCGCTCCGAGGTCGCCCTGCGCGAGAGCGAGCAGCGGTTCATGCTGGCGGTCAACGGAGCCAACGACGGGCTATGGGATTGGCGCCTCGACGGCGGCCTCTACCTGTCGCCGCGATGGCGCGAAATGCTCGGCTACGTCACCCAGAACCACCCGCGCACCACCGACGCCTGGTTCGCGATCATCCACCCCGACGACATCGGCGCATTCACCGCCGCGATGGACAACCACCTGCAAGGCCGCACGGCCCACTTCGAACGCGAACACCGCATCAAGTCGGCCGACGGGGAGTGGCACTGGGTCCTCACCCGCGGCCTCGCGGTACGCAACGAGACCGGCGAAGCGATCCGCATGGCGGGTTCCCAGACCGACATCTCACAGCGCAAGCAGGCCGAAGCGCGGCTGCGCCACGAAGCGCTCCACGACAGCCTCACGGGTTTGCCCAACCGCGCGTTGTGCCTCGACCGCATGGCGCACGCGATCCAGCGGGTGCAGCGCGATCCCAAGCATCGATTCGCCGTTCTCTTCATCGACCTCGATCGCTTCAAAGTTATCAACGACAACCTCGGCCACGCGGCCGGCGACGCGCTGTTGTGCGCATTCGCACGTCGTGGCAGCCGTCTGATTCGGCCCGGAGATACCTTCGCGCGACTTGGCGGCGACGAGTTCTGTGTCCTTCTGGACTATGTGGGCAGCGCAGCCGACGCCGAGCGGGTCGCCGCACGCATCCACCGCGCGCTCAAGACCCCGTTTGATGTGGAAGGCCGCGAGGTCTTCGTCAGCGCCAGCGTCGGCATCTGCGTGCACAACGGCGATCACGGCACCGCCGCCGGAATGTTGCGCGACGCGGACGTCGCCATGTACCGCACCAAGTCATCCGCCAACGAACCGTACACCGTCTTCGACCGGGAGCTTCACGGCACCAGCGCCGAACGCCTCGACATCGAGACCGACCTGCGGCGCGCCATCGAACGCAACGAGCTCGCGCTGCATTTCCAGCCGATCGTCGCCGTGTCCGACCGGCGCGTGATGGGCGCCGAGGCCTTGCTGCGGTGGCATTCGTCGTCGCGCGGCCTTGTCTCACCCGGCGAGTTCGTGCCCCTCGCCGAAGAGACCGGCTTGATCCTGCCGATCGGGCGCTGGGTCATCGACGCCGCCGTCCGTACAGCAGCCTTGTGGGGCCGCGATGGCGACGACGAATCGCTGTCTGTCAGCGTCAACCTTTCGCCCAAGCAGTTCCACGACGACGGCCTTGTCGACTACATCGCCGACGTGCTCGCGGCAACGCGGATGGCGCCACAACGCCTGGTCCTCGAGATAACCGAGTCCGTGTTGCTCGAATACACCGATGAAGCGATCGCAACGCTCGAAGAGCTGCGACGGCTCGGCGTGAAGATCCACCTCGACGACTTCGGCACGGGCTTCTGCTCGCTCCGCTACCTGCAGCGCTTGCCGATCGACAAGCTGAAGATCGACCGCTCGTTCGTCGCCGGTTTGCCCCACAGCCGCGAAGACCACGAGATTGTCCGCACGATCATCGAACTCGGCCATCAGCTCGGAAAGAAGGTCGTCGCAGAGGGCATCGAGAACGAAGCACAGCACGCGGCGCTGCAAGAGCTCGGGTGCGGGTACGCCCAGGGGTTTCTCTACGGACGCCCCGCCCCGGCTCTCGCATTGACGTCAGTCGCCGCCTGACGCGCCCATTCAGGCCCCGGTCTGCACGACGGCTTTCGAACGCCAACCGCCACTGCGCCAACGCACCAGGTACGCCGCGGCACGGGTCGCCACGTCCGCTGTGATCGCGACCCAAACACCGGCGGCCCCCATCTCGGCGCGCACAGCCAGGAACCAGCCGAGCGGGACCAACACCAGCCACGTCGCTGTGATGCCGACCTTCATCGTGAACGCCGTATCGCCGGCCCCATTGAGCGCGCCCATCGTCGAGAGCGCGACCGCATCAAACAGCTGAAACGCCGCGCCGTACATCAGCAGCGTCGCGCCGACAGCAACCACGTCAGGATCGCTTGAAAACGCGCCGACAATCGGTTCCGGCGTCACCAGGAAGACGACACCGAGCGCGCCCATGATCGCGCAGGACAGCCCCGTCGCCGACTTCAACACCGCATTGGTCCCGCCGAGGCGCCCCGCGCCGACGTACTGGCCGACGAGGATCGACGTGGCCTCCGCGATGCCGTAGCCCGGCAAGAAGCTCACCGACACGATGCGGATCGCGACGACGTTGGCCGCCACCTGCAGCTCACTGACGCGCGCCAAAGTGGCGACGATGACCGTCCAGCCGGCGACGTCGAGCAGCCAGTTCACGCCAATGGGCGCGCCAACCTTCGCAAGACGCCTGAGATCCTCCCGCAGCGGCCCGACGACCGGGTTATCGGCCGAAACGAACGCAGCAAACGCCGCGACGGCTGCCACGACGAACGCTATGGCCGTTGCCAGTCCCGCGCCAAACACGCCCATGGCCGGAATCGGCCCAAAGCCGAAGATGAGCAACGGATCGAGCACGATGTTCAGGCCGTTGGCGAGCAGCGTGAAGCGCATCGAGACCCTCGTTTGGCCAAGACCGTCGAGGTGCTGACAGAGCGCGGTCATCACGAACAAGCCGGGCGCCGACAAGCAACGCAGCACGAAGTAGACGCGCGCGTGTTCGAAGTTGGCGCCCGACGCGCCGATCAGACCGACCCACGTGTCCGCCCACGTCGACAGCAAGACGACCACGCCGCCGAGCAATAGCGCGAGCCAAAGGCCCTGCCACCCGCTGCGACGCGCCATCTCGGAATCGCCGGCCCCTGTCGCCTGGGCGACCACGACCTTGATGCCGCGCAGGCCGCCGAGAGCGACGGAGTTGAAGAGCATGACGCTGGTCACGGCGAGCGCGACACCGGCCAACTGCGATGTGCCCAGACGCCCGACGAAGAGCGTGTCGACCACGCCCATCGCGGTGTACGAGAGCATCGAAATGACGATCGGCCACGCTGTATGCGCGACTTCGAAGGTTGTGCCGCCCATCGCGACCTTGAATCGCTGTCTCAGGGCGCTTGTTGTCGTGTGCATGACGCACCTCGCATGCAGCTCCTTGCTGCTGTTGCGCGGGGTCCTGCGGGTCGTGGGTTGGGCGTTTCGCTGGTCGAAAAGGCCCTAAAAACACGGGAGCCGCAGGTTTCCCCGCGGCTCGTGAACGGCTGATGCCTGGTTCTTACCGCGGAGGGTCGGCCTTGCGCTGCCGACGGCAACCCCAAACAGGGGTCTTCATCTTCGGAAAGCGCAACGACACGTGGTCGCTAATGGAACGGTAATTGCTCACCAAACGAGTCCTCCGGGCACAAAGGCGCCGTGGGTCCATCATGCCTGCGCCCGATCGAAGGTCAACCCCTGATGTGCATTCCTTTCTGTGCCATTGTCGTGACGTGGGTTTTTGGCTGAAAAAGCTGGTCTCGTCGCTGGTCATGCCGCTGCCCGTGGCCCTGGCTCTCATCGCATTGGGGCTGTTTTGGGCGCGCAGGGAGCGAACACGAACACGTGGCGTCCGCACCGCGCTGGCCGGGGCCGGGATCCTCTACATCGCGTCGTTGCCACCCTTCGCGTTCATGATGTTGGCGCCGCTCGAGGACGGCATGGTCGCGTATCAAGCGCCCGACGAACCGCCAGCCGCCATCGTGGTGCTCGGAGCCGGCTATCACCCCGTCGCGAACCGTCCTTTGACCGGCGTCATCTCCAGCGGGTCGGTCACCCGCGTCGCCGAAGCGCTGCGAATCGCACGAATGCACCCAAAAACGCGCGTTCATTGTTCGGGTTGGGGCGGTCCCTGGCCGGGTTCGAATGCAGCCGCCGCGTGCCAGCTCGCCGTCGGCATGGGCCTGGCGCCAACACGCGTGGTCCTGCATCCGAGCGCCAAGGACACCGAAGAGGAAGCCATCGCCGTCGCCGCCACCAAACCCACCGGAAAAGTCGTCGTCGTCACGCACGCAACCCACATGCTGCGGGCCCGGGAGCTTTTTGAGCGACACGGTCTCGATGTCGTCCCGGCCCCAACCGGCCATATCAGCCCCGAGAGCCCGACCTGGACGCTGATTCCGGCGAGCGAGGCCCTCGGCACCACCACCGGCTCATGGCGCGAGTGGCTCGGGCGCCTGTGGATCCGCATCAAGCCGAACTGAAAGACCCCAGCGGCGCGCGTGCCCGTATCCGTATAGAGTAGCCGCGTGGAACTGCTCGTCTTTCACCTTGAGATCGCCGCGCTCAGCGCAATCCTGGTGCTGCTTTATGCCGCCCGCGGTCGCCTCGGTCTGGCGCCGATCTACATGGCGGTGGGCGTGCTGATGGGTTTTGCGCTCATCGGGTCCCGGCTTCAGGTCGCGGTGCCGGTCGTCGGCGGTGGACACGTCCGCTACGCCTCGGCCGGTTATTTGCCCTTGATGCTCGGCACCATCGCGCTGGTGTACACGCTAGAAGGCACCCGGGAAGCGCGTCGCATGGTCCTGGCGTTTGTCGCCGTGAAGGTCCTCGTCAACCTGCTCAAATCGCTGCTTTCGCTCCGTATCGCCAGCGACCCGGCGCGGATCGATCAATTCGCCCGCGGCCCGTGGACCCGTATCGGTCTGCAGTCATCGTTCGTATCGACCGTCGCGATCCTCGGCGCAGCGCTGGTCACTGTCATCGTCTACCAGTGGCTGCTCAACCGGGCGCGCACGATGCCGACTGTGGTCGCCCTGACGGCGGCGATGGTGGCCGCGATGCTGACCGATGGCGTGCTCTACGCCGGGCTGCTCGGTCGTATCGGCAAGCTCGACGCGCACTTCGCCAGCAAATTCACAGCGGGATTCGCCGTAGCGGTTCCGATGGCGCTGTACATCACGTGGCAGCTGCGGCGCGCACCCGACAACGTCAAGGCGGGCATCTTCGAGCGCGGCGCGTTCGAGCTCGTCGACCTCCGCCGCCAACTGAGCTCCATGCGCCAGCTGCTCAGCGCCCAGCAAGCCCAGTTCGAAAACCTCAAGACGATGTTTGGCCGCTACGTCGCGCCCGACGTGGTCCAAGAGCTCATCGACGAACCATCGCAACTCGAGCTTGGCGGGGAGGTCCGAGAGGTCACGATCCTGTTCACGGACATCCGCGGCTACTCGACGCTGTCCGAGGCGATGAATCCGCAGCAGATCATCGAGCTGCTCAACCGCTACTTCGGCGCCATGAGCAAGCACCTCGACGTTGAACGAGGCACCATCATCGAGTTCGAAGGTGACGCGATTCTTGCCGTATTCGGGGCGCCGCTATCCCAACCTGATCACGCCCAACGCGCTGTTCGGGCTGCAACCGCCATGCTCGACGAGGTCGACGCTCTCAACCGCGAATTCGACGCCGATGGCACGGCTGAGGCCTGGCAGGCGCTCGGAATCGACGAGTTCCGGATGCGCGTCGGCATCCATTCAGGCACGGTCGTCGTCGGCAACGTGGGCAGCGAGACACGCAGCAAATACGCGGTGATCGGCGACACCGTCAACACAGCAGCGCGCGTCGAACAGCTCAACAAGCGCCTGTCGACCTGGATCTTGCTGACCGACGCTACAGCATCGCGCCTCGGCGGTGACGATCGACTGCGCGACATGGGCACTCACGACGTCCGTGGGCGCAAGGAACCCGTGCACGTCTACACGATTGGAGACAGCGGTCCGGTGCGTTCCGGACTGGCCGAGCAGCCGCAATCGGCTTGACAGGGCAGGGCGGACAAACCGAATGTGCATGGACTGCTCAACGCTTGGCGATCGTTGGAACTGACGGGAATCGTTGGTTGGTTCACCATTGGCGAGCGGCAATCGACGTGGAGGGACCATGGGCGCCCGTTTTCTGACCGAAGCGCACCGAGTCGCGTACAAGAACGTCGCGCGGCTGATGATTTCGTTGTTCGGAGACAACTGCGAAGCGTCGATGGAGCGCTCCGAGTTCTCCGTAGATGTCGGAACCGCGCGGATCGATGTGCTCGTTTCGGCGTGGCGCGACGACGCCCTCGTCACTGTTCGCTCGATCGTTGTTCGCCGGCCGCGCCTCGATTTCGACCTGATGGAATTTCTGCTCCACGAGAACACGACGTTCGACATGGGCGCCTTTGGCATCACGCGGGCCGGCGATGTCGAGTTCAAGCACGCGCTTCTCGGAACCAACTGCAGCGAAGACGACCTGCGCTTGTCGGTCTGGTCGGTCATGCACGTCGCCGATCAATATGACGATCGCATCAAGCAGCGGTGGGGCGGGTTCCGGGCGATCGACAAGTCGGACACGGTCAAGGTCGCAGACGGGCATCTCGGCGCCGGATCGCTCGAGGACGAGACGGTCCAGTTCTCCGCCGACGACGTCACACGCCGCGGCAACTGAACCGCGCCAACGCAGCCACTACTTCTTGGGCGGCACCTGCCAGTCCGTCTGCTCGACGCAGTACAGGTGGGCGGCGTTGTTGGCGTCGCACTTGTTGTAGGTGCAGGCCTGTGACCACTTCTTGTCGGTGGCGCTCGCGTCACCCACAGCGCCGTAGTAGAGCCCCGAACCGCTGGCGCTCGTCCAGTTGTCGCACATCTGCAGGCTGAACGTGGTGAATCGCGCGCCGGAAGCGCGGGTATTGGTCCACACCTTGATACCCTTTTCGCCGCAGTTGGTGGCCGCGGATTTGGCGGTCGTCAGCTTCTCGGTGATCGTGATCGGCGCCGCCAGCCCGCCATCGCTCAGGTCGTTGAAGGACTTCGCCACGACCTTGCCGTCGAGCCGCTGATACGGCACGGCCGCCTGGTTGAATCGCGAACCCGGCCACTTCTGCGCGTCGCTCAGCCACGCTTTCCACGAACCACCGAGCAACGACTTGGACGCCAACTGCTGGCAAATCGCGTCCGCGCCGGCCAGACCTCCGAGGCTTCCGGCATACCGCTTGGACGTCAGGAAGACGCGTCGCACCGGGATGCACTGCGAGTCGGCGACGTGGTTGCACGCGCCTGTCTGGTTGTCGCACAGATCGATGGTGCAGACGTTGTTGTCGTTGCACTCGTTGGAGATGCCGCCCTGGCAGGCCCCGGCTTTGCAGCTCGCACCGACGCTGCACGGAGACGATGTATTGGCGCACGGTGTGCCATCGGCGATCGACTTGTGCTGGCACTTGCCGGTCTTGGCGTCGCAGGTGTCGGCCGTGCACGGGTTGCCGTCGCCGCACTGCTTGGCGTTGTTGGAGATCAAGCGGACGCTGTAGTCGCCCGCCACCAAGATGCGACCGTTCGACGTCACGGCGAGGCCGCGCGGCTGACGGAACGCGGCGTTCTTGCCGAATCCGTCGCTGTGGGAGTTGGCGCCGCTACCGGCGAGGTGGGAAACGACGCCGTTGCGGATGAGCGAGAGCTTGCGTGTGCACACGTCCGAAACGAATACGTTGCCGAGGCTGTCCACGCCCACGCCCTGCGGGCAGCCGAACCGAGCGGACGCGACCGGTCCAACCTGGTCACCGTAGACGCCCGAGCCAGCGAATGTCGACACGACACCACCGGGAGACACGCGGCGCACGCGCCGGTTCAGGTAGTCGGCGACGTACACATTTCCGGTCGTGTCGAGCGCGATGTCGCGCGGCTGGGAGAACCGTGCGATTCCGCCAGGTCCGTCAGCGAATCCAGATTTGCCGTCACCGGCCAGCGTGGACACCGAACCGTCGGGCTTCACGATGCGCACCCGATAGTTGTAGGTGTCCGCGACATAGATGGCGCCAGACTTGGCGATGGCCATGGCCTGGGGTTGGTTGAACCGCGCGTCGGTACCCTTGGCGTCGACGAAACCGCCGATGTTGCTGCCGGCGAACGTCGAAACCACGCCACTGTTGGCGTCGACCTTGCGAATTCGGTGGTAGTCACTGACGACGTACAGGTCGTTGCTCGCCGCGACAGCGGGAGCGGTCACGTAGCTCAGCCGCGCAGACGCTTTGGGCCCATCGGTGTAGCCGTACGAGCCGGTGCCTGCATACGTCGAGACGATGCCCAGCGGCGTGATCTTGCGCACGCGGTGGTAGTTGCGGTCGCCCACGAACGCGTTGCCGGCCGAATCGACCGCGACGTCGTACAGCGTCGAGAACCGCGCGTACGGTCCCTGGCCATCGCTGAAGCCGCTCTTATCGCTGCCAGCCAGGGTCGTGACGAGACCGTCCTTGCCGATGCAGGCGCCCGATGAACAGCGTTCGCCCACGGTGCAGGGGTTGCCGTCGTCACACGCGACGCTGTTGAAACGGGTCAGACAGCTGCCCGTCACCGCGTCGCACTCCATGGTCACGCACTTGTTGCCGGCCCCGCCGCAGTCGAGCTTCGTGCCCACGCACTGGCCCTTCTGGTTGCAGGAATCCTTCAGCGTGCAAGCGCTTCCGTCGTCGCACGTCGCGCCGGCGTTCTTCTTGTACTCGCACTTGCCGGTAGCCGGATCGCAGCTGTCGGTCGTGCACGCGCTGCCGTCGTTGCAGGGCGGGCGAAGCGAGGCGATCTGGCGAATGCGGTGATCCGCGTTGCCGCCGATGAGGGTGTTGCCGAGGTGGTCGATCAGCAGCCCGACCGGGCTATCGAACCCGGCCGCGCTTCCAATGCCGTCCTTGAAGCCCTTCACGCTGCCGGCGATCGTCGAGACCAGGCCGTCGTCGCGCACCATCCGGATGCGGTGGTTGCCCGTGTCCGCGACGTAGACAAAGCCCTGGGCGTCGACCGCCAGGTGTGCGGGGCTCGAGAAGGATGCCTGCACGCCTTTTCCGTCCTTGAACGCCGCCGTGCCGCTACCCGCGATCGTGGTCACAAGGCCCTTGAAGATGCGGCGAATGCGGTGTCTACCGTCGGACACGAAGAGGGCACCATTGGCTGCGATGGCGACGCCGTTTGGCCGGTAGATTTGCGCATCCTTGACAGCGCCGTCCTTGTCGCCGGTGCCGCCCGAGCCTGCGTGTGTCAGGACGAATCCGCTGGGCAGCATGCGGCGAACTCGGTTGTTGTTTCGGTCTGCGATGTAAGCCATGCCGTGCGCGTCCACGGCCACATCCACCGGCTGGTTGAAGCGAGCTGCGGGTCCGGGTCCATCGAGGAATCCAGGCGACGCCCCAGCGACGCTCGACACGATGTTTTTGCTGCCGATACGGCGCATCTTGTGGTTGCCGCCGTCGGCGATCAGCACGTCCCCGTTGGCCCGTGCCGCGACCCCGGTGGGGAAGTTGAAGCGCGCGTTGACGCCGGCTCCGTCGAGGAACCCGGACTTGCCATCACCTGCGATGGTCGACACGGCCCCCAGCACGCTGATGCGACGAATTCGGTGGTTGCCGGAGTCTGCGACATACACGTCGCCCTTCGGTCCCTGCCCGATACCGGTCGGCTGGCTGAAGTCGGAGATCTTCGACGGCCCGTCCTTGTGCCCGGCTGAACCTGTGCCGGCGTAGACGGTCGCGACACCGGGTCCGTGCTTGCAGGCGCCGCCGTCGCACACCTCGTTGAGCGTGCAGTTGTTGCCGTCGTTGCACGCCTTGTTATTCGCAATGGGCTTGGTGCACTTGCCGGTGCCGGGATCGCAGGGATCGTCGGTGCACTGGTTGCCATCGCTGCACGGGAGCTTTTCGCCGGCGCATTTGCCAACTTCGCTGCACTCATCGGACTTGGTGCAGAGGTTGTTGTCGTCGCACTTGGTGCCCGGCTTGACGATCGCGTTCTGGCAGCCGCCGGCCCCCTTGTCGCACTTGTCGGTGGTGCACGGGTTGTTGTCGTTGCAGGACCGTTGGCCACCCTCGTACACACGAATCTCGCCATTGCCCGAGTAGCCCGTCTTGTACATGGTCGAGATGTAGATGTGACCGGTTGACGCGACGGCGAGCGAAATGGGGCGCCTCAGCAGGGCGTTCATCGCGGGACCGTTGAGGTACCCACCCCCGCTGGAGCCCGTCTTGCCGTTGTTGCCGACGATCGTGGTCACCGTTCCGTCGGCGCGAACTTTGCGGATGCGATTGCCGTAATAGGTCGCCACAAAGGCGTCCCCGCTTGGCCCAACCGCGATGTCGTACGGGAAATAGAACGTCGCCGCTGTGCCGACGCCGTCTTTCTCCGACGAGTAGCCGCTGTAGTTGCCCGCGATGGCCTGGACGGACCCATCGGGCGCCACGCGCTTGATCTTGCGGTTGCCGTAGTCCGCGACCCAGAGATTGCCGGCCGCGTCAGCGTCGAGCCCGTAGACCTGGCGGAACTTGGCCTGGTTGGCGGATCCGACCGCGTCGCCATAGCTGCCCGACCCGGAGAAGTACGTCATCGTGCCGTCCATCTGGATCTTGAGGATTCGGTAACAACCCGACCCGACGTAGAGGGCGCCATTGGTGTACGCGAGCGAATACGGGTAGCCGACGCGGGCGGCCTTGCCCTTGCCGGGCAAACACGAACTGCTGGAGCTGCCGGCGAGCGTCGACACGACCTTCTTGGCGCCGTCGACCATGCGGATAACGCGGTACGAGTAGTCGGCGACGAAGACCGTGTCACCCGCGCCCCATTCAACGTCGTACATGTAACCAAAGCGCGCGGACGCAGCGGGACCATCTGTGTAGCCGGATGAACCGCTGCCGGCCATGGTCGTCACGTTGCCGGCGGCGTCGACCTTGCGAACGCGCCGGTTGTAGTAATCGCCGATGACCAGCTCGCCCTTGGCGTTGACGTCGAGACCACGCGGTCGCGCGAACTTGGCCGATTTCGCGGGCCCGTTCGCGAACCCGTAGGTGCCGCCTGCGTACGTGGAAACGAGGCCCACGCCGCCGATGCACTTGCCCTTGATGCATGCGTCGCCGACCGAGCACTCGTCGCCGTCGTCACATATTCCGGTTTCGGGTTTGGTCTCGCAGCCGCCGGTCTTTGTGTTGCAGTAGTCGATGGTGCAGTTGTTGTTGTCGTCGCAAATCGTGGTCTGACCGGTGCAGAAGCCCGCTGCCGAGCACCTGTCGTTGGAGGTGCACGCGTCGTTGTCGGTGCAGTTGGAGCCGGGCGCCTTGGGCTTGTAGACGCACAGCCCCGTCTTGGCGTCGCACGCGTCGTCGGTGCAGAAGCGTCCATCGTTGCAGGTCACTTTCGGCGGGCGCAGGCGGCGCACGCGGCGGTTGTCGGTGTCGGTGACGATGAGCGAGCCACCGGTGCCGACGTCGATGCCGCGCGGGTAGCGGAACAGCGCGCCGGTGACCGGGCCGTCTTTGTAGCCGTATTGCTTGGCGCCAGCGAAGGTCGAGACATTGCCCGCCGCGTCGATGGCGCGGATGCGGTGGTTGTTGGAGTCGGCGACGTAGACTTTGCCGGCGACCCACTGCACGTCATAGGGGTAGTAGAACTGCGCGGACTTGCCGGGGCCGTCCTTGAATCCATACGAACCCGTGCCGGCGAGCGTGGTCACCGTACCGTCGGGTGCGACCTTGCGAATGCGGTGGTTGCTGCGGTCAGCGACGTAGATGTTGCCCTGCGGATCGTGGGTCAGGCCGTAGATGTAGTAGAAGCGCGCCGCTGACCCCTTGCCGTCGGCGAAGCCGCGGCTGCCGCCTGCGACCGTGGTGACGTTTCCGGCGACGATTTTGCGGATGGTCTGGCGGTAGCTGCTGTAGTTGGTCGAGCAGTAGACGGTGCCGTTGGCGAACACGTCGACGGCATAGGGATAGCCGATGCGCGCTGTCTTGGCGGGCCCGTCGGTGTAGCCATAGCTGCCGCTACCCGCGAAATCGGACACGTTGCCGGCCGAGTCGACAAGGCGCAGGCGGTGATTGCTCGAGTCAGCGACGATCAAGGTGCCGTTCGAGGCGACCGCGAGATCCCAGGGTGTGCGGAATTTCGCGAGCGGGCCCTTGCCGTTGGCGTAGCCGCTGCTGCTGCCGGCGAGCGTTGTGACCTTGCCACCGGCGATCCTGCGAATCCGGTAGTTGTAGACGTCGGCGATGTACATGATGCCCTGGTGTTCGGCGGCGCCGCGCAGGGAGCTGAAGCGCGCGCTCTTCACAGGGCCGTCCGTGCTGCCGTAGGAACCGCTGCCCGCGACGTGGTCGGCCAGCCAGGTCTTGCTCAGGACGCATTTGCCGCCGTCGCACGCGCCATCTCCGGTGCACTTGCTGCCGTCATCGCACTTGCCGGTCAGCGGCAGGTGGCCACATTTGCCGGTCTTGGCGTCGCAGGAGTCCTTGGTGCAGGGCTCGTTGTCTTCGCAGGGATTGGGCTTGCTGAACACGCACGAGCCCTTCGAGCACGAGTCGGTGGTGCAGCCGTTGCCGTCGGCGCACACCGAGTCGACGTAGCCGGTGCCGTTGGCCGCGCAGGTCGAGAGCTTGTCGCCGTTGCACTTGCGGTGACCTGGCTGGCACTTGGCCTTGACGCACTTGCCCGCGATGCAAAACAGGCCCTTCTTGCCGCAGTCTTCGAGGATCGTGCCGCCGGTCCCCGTGTTGTTGCACTTCTGCACCTTGTCGCCGCCGCAAGCCACCGTCGCGGGTGAACAGACCAGCGGCACGCAGTAGCCGAGGTGACAGGCCTTGCCGGGCACGCACGATTGCAAGGTCCAGCTCAAGCCGCTGGTATGGCAAGTGGCGACCTGGCCGCCCTGGCACTTGACCTGCCCGGCGGAGCACAGCTTGGCGACGCACTTGTCCTTGAGGCAGACCTTGCCGGCCTTATCGCAGTCTTCGACGAGCTTCTCCGCCGTGCCCTTGCCGTTGCACTGGAAGTGGCGGCCTTTGTTGCAGTAATCGAGCCCCTTGGTGCACACGACGGGTTTGCATGTGCCGCTCTCGCAGATGGCGCCGAGGGGGCAAGTCTTGCTCGCCCAGCCGCTGCCGTCGGGCTTGCAGACCGCGAGCTTGTCGCCGTTGCATGTGGTCGCTCCGGCTTTGCATGACTTGGGAACACACGCGCCCGCCAAGCAGGTCTTGCCGCCCTTGGCGCAGTCGGTAACCACGATGTTCGCCGTGCCCTGGTCGTTGCACTTGACGACGTTTTCGCCGCTGCAAGCGACCTTCTTGGGCGTGCACACCTTGTTGACGCAGGCGCCCGTTTTGCAGACGAGGACGCCGCCGCAGGGGGAAAGCTGCCAATTCAGGCCGTTGTTGACGCACACCTCGCGCTGGCCGGACTTGCCGCACCGCGCTGTGCCGGGCTTGCAGACGGGATCGAGGCACGCGCCGCCAAAGCAGAGCTTATCCTTGCCGCAGTCCTGCAGCATCTTGAAGCCGGTGCCGCTCGCGTTGCAGCCCCACGCCTTGTTGTCCTTGCACGACAGCTCGCCCTTGTTGCAGACCACCGCCTCGCACGTGCCGCCCTTGCAGACGAACCCCTTACCGCACGGAATCGGCACCTTGGTCGAGCCATCGGCCGCGCACACGAGGACCGCGGTCCCGTCGATTTTGCAGGTCTTCGTGCCGGGCTTGCAGGCCTTGTCGACGCACTTTCCGGCCTTGCAGCCCTTGCCCAACGTCGCGCAATCGGTCGCTGCGACGCTGCCATCGCCCGTTCCGTTGCACTTGTGGATGACCGCGCCTTCGCAGAAGTTTTCCAGCGGCACACACGCGATGGACTCGCACTTGGCGGCACCCTTGTCTTCCTTGCACTTTTCGGTGGGCAGGCAGTGGCTGATATTCCAGCTCTTGCCATCGGCTTTGCACGTCGCGACGGAGTTGCCCACGCACTGGGACTTGCCGGCCGAGCAAACGTCCGGAACGCACTTGCCGCTCGCGCAGATGTTGCCCTTGCCGCAGTCCTTGAGCTCGATCGACTTGGTACCTTTCGCGTCGCACTTGAGCAGCTTGCTGCCATCGCAGTACAGCTTGCCCTTGTCGCAGACGACCTTTTCGCACGCCGCTTTGCCAGCGTTGACCGCGCATACTTCGCCGAGATCGGCACCAACTGGCTTGTTGCATTCGGTCTTCTCGAACCCGCCCTTGACACAGTTGAACGCCGCGCCGTCCGCGCACTTGGCGTCACCGTCCTGGCAGGAGTCGCTGACGCAGACGCCGCCGACGCACTTTTCGGCCTTCTTGCAGTCAACCTTGTCGCTGAAATCGACGCCGCGCTTGCCGCAGGTCGCCACGCCGCCGTCCTTGCAGACCGTCGCGCCCGGGGTGCAGATCTTCTTCTTGCACGCTCCGGCGTCACAGACCTCGTCGGACTTGCACGGGGTCTCGTCGAAGCCGGATCCGTCCGCCTTGCAGAGCTTCGCCTTGCCGAGATCGACGCAGCTGTTGTCGGCCGCCGAGCACACGTCCTTGGTGCACGTTCCTGCCTTGCAGTGCTGATCACCGGCGCATTCGCTGTTGGTCTTGCAGCCGCCACCGGCCGCGTCCGGGGATGTGCTGCCGGTATCGTGCTGGCCGCTTCCCGCGTCGTTGGCTGTCGACCCGGCATCGGTCGTCCCGCCAGCGCCCGTGTCGCTTGCTGTGGTCCCGGTGTCCCCCGTGACGGTGCCCGTGTCGGCTGCGGCGCCGCTGCCGTCGTCTGTGGTGTCGTCTCCGCAACCGATTGCCAGCAGGACAATGAGCGGGATCGTCCAGCGCAGCGGGGCGATGGATAGGGCGCGACTACCGCGCAACGAAACGGTGCAATGCATGACGAACCTCAGCGGGTGCGGCGTGTGGGCGACAGCGGGGGACCGATGGTGGGGACGAGGCCCGGAGGCTAGCAGACGGAGTCTCGACCCGCACGCACAGATCGCCGTCGCGTCTCCCGATCAATGGGATGCGTCGCGGTGGCCGGAGGCGTTGCGGAGGTTCAGCGGCGCGTGGGCGTCAGGCCCTTTATCCACTGCCGCAAGTGCGTCGCGAGGAGGGGCGCGCTACTTCTTTTTCGGCTTTGGCGCAGGCTTGGGCGCCGCCTCTTGGTGGCACTTGGGCTTGATGTTGAAGGGCTTGACCGACGCCGTCCCCTTGACGAACTGGCGCTCCTTGATGCTCCAAGACCACACCGAGAATTCGACCTTCTTGGGGTCGTCGGTCGGCAGGCGCACCTTGATCTTTGGCGAAGGGCCCCAACCACCGGGCTTGACAGAGCCTGGCGCCGGCGTCACGCAGACCTGGATCTTCTTGCCGCGAGGTGTGCGCACGATGCGCGACTGACCGACGTCGAATTCGCCGATGATCGCCGCCTGTTTGCCGTCGTGGTGGATGATCTGCTGCACCTCTTCGTACTCGTAGTTCTTTTCGCCGTAGGCGTGGCGGCAACGTCGCAACATGCTGCGGTGGTTGCCCGGGAAGAGGCGGATCTTCGACAGCTTCTCGCCGACGGTGCAGCCGTCGGTGCGCATCGCGGAGATGACGCTGCCGTTGCGTTCGCGGTAGACGAGGGCAGCCGCGCAGCCGTCATCGGCGTTGCAGACCTCGCCGTGAAGGATGACCGCTTGAATCGTGCCCTTGTTGGGCATCAAGACGGTCGTGAGCTTCGCGGCGGGTTTGGCCGTCGCGTAGACCTGGCAGGCAGCCCGCGCGCCGCGGCCCATGATGAACGCGATGAACTCGGTCCGCTGGCCCTGGATGCGCCAGACGCGAGCGTCACCGTCGCTTTGGAGGTGTTCGATCTTCTTGGGCGGCAGCTCGCCGAGTTTTTGCAGTTGGATGCAACGCTTGAGGGCCTTCTGCTCCTCAGGGGCCTGCTCGAGAACGTTCGCATCTGCGGAACCGATGACCCCGGCAGTGACGCAGCAGGCGCTAACGAAGGTCATCAACAATAGGGAGCTGACTGGTTTTTTGGTCGTGATCATGATGATGGGTTGGGTGTTTCGGCTAGCGAAGAGGCACTACATATAGGGACTTGGCCCGTGCGATCAAGGGGAGAACGCGGCGACAAGGCGCGTGACAGTGCGAACGCGACGGCCTCCGAGGCGATTCACCGGTGCGGTTCCGCCCGCCAACGGAGATCGCGCTCGTCGCCGCTACATAGTAAGAATCATTTAGGACTTGGACAGGAGACGGCGTCCAACTTCGACGAATCCCTGCGCCACATAAATCGCCATGGCGCCGCCGAGGGCGATCGCCGGGGACCACACGACTGAGACGCCGATGAAGACCGCCAGCAGAACCACGAAGGTGGCGATGGTCGCCGCATTCATCGAGAGGTCCTTGTAGGATCGAAAAGGTACGGTCGACACCATCAGCGCGCCGAGACAGAGCATCGTGGCCGTGAGCGCATGAGGCGCCGCGGATCCCGACAACTGCACGTCCGTCGTGGCGTCAATGCCGACGAGAGCCACCAGGATCGCCGCGGACGCGGGAACGGACAGCCCCATCATGAAGCGGCCCGGGCCTTCTTTTTGGCCGGCCTTGAGGTTGAAGCGCGCCAACCGGACAATCGCGCAACCGGTGTAGGTCGCCGTGACGACAAGCCCGATGGTGCCGAACTCGCTGAGCGCGAACGTGTACATCATCAGCGCGGGCGCGGCGCCAAATGAGATCGCGTCGGACAGAGAATCGAGCTGGACGCCGAACTCGCTTTGCGTGCCCGTCATGCGCGCGATGCGACCGTCGAGGAGGTCGAGGAACGCGGCAACCATCACAAAGATCGCGGCCGTTCCGAAGCGACCACCATCGTTGGCGATCGTCACCGCGGTCAGACCACAGCCCATCGCCGAGAGGGTGATGAGATTGGGCAGCGCGTACATGTAGATCGGCGGCGTCCGCGTCGTCATGGGCCGACGATGCCACAGGACGCAGCGGCCTGCATTCCCCCCTTTACAAGGACCCGGAATCGCGTCGAGGAGCGTTTTTACCGTCCGCCCTGTCTCTGGTACCGTGGCGCCGCTCACGAGGTGATCATGACCCGGCCCCTGAACCCCACGCGCTCCTTCGCAACCACGGCGCTCTGGGTGGCTACCGTCGCGTTGTTCGCGGGTGGCTGCTCGAGCGGCACCGTCATCGAGGAAAAGAAACCCGAGGCTCCGCCGCCCGGGATGATCTCGGTGGTCAAGTACGAGAAGAAGACGCAGCAGCTGATGGACGCCACGCTGAAACTCGGCGCGATGCGCAACAACGTCGACGAGCTGCGGCGCCGCCTCCAGGTCATTTGCGCCGACCACGCCGATCACACCGTCTGCCAGCCGCAAACGGCCGCCGAATACGCGCGCAAGGCGTTCTGCGCCGACGCCGAGTTCACCAAACACGTCGACGCCGTCGTCAACGCGTGCCACCAGGGCCAGTGCAAACAGGTCGATGAGGCCAACCTCATCACGCGCGCCCAGTACATGACGCTGGTGCAGCGCCTTCCGCACTCCCTTGTCACGTTCGGCGCGTCCCGCACCAAGCTCGACCGCCGCGACCGCCGCCAGATTCAGCAGTTCGTCGAGACGATCGGCGCCGACCAGGGCGGCTACGTCATCATCGTCGGGCGCGCTTCCAAGGACGGGTCGTGGCGCAAAAACCTCAAGCTCGCGCTCGATCGCGCCGAGAACACCCGCAAGCACATCGTCGACCAGCTCGGGATCGACACCAACCGCGTGGGCTACATCACGTACGGTCACGCGAAGATGTACCTGACAGGACTGGACGCCGAACGCCTGACCAAGCGCAGGATGTCGGTCAAGCAGGCAAACCGTAGCGCGCTCCTCTTCGCGTATCCCTGCTTCGATAAGAAGGCCAAGTAGTCCGCATGGCCCACCCCAAGCAGCGGTCGACCCGCCTCCTCGCCGACGTCGTCAGCGTCATCATCGTCGCGGCCGTCACAGCGCTTTCGATGCACGGTTGCGGGGATGCCTCCGCCAACGAGCGGCATCAGCGCGATCTCGCCCGGCTGCGCGCGGATTTGAACAAGGAGCGCGCCCGTGTCTCCAAGCTGCAGGCAACGGTGAAACGGCTCAAGTCGGACATCGCCGGCCTCAAGAAACGCCTCGTACCGTTCGAACAGCGGACCTTTGCCAAGCCGTTCCGGGGTGGGCGCGTGAAGCGGTCGAGCGGCGACCTCGAGCTTCCCAGCGGTGTTCGCGTGGTGGGCGTCGGAGAGCGCGGCAAGAAAACGTCGCTCCGCAGACACATCGCAGGCTTTCGCGGCGGGCTGTTCGGCTACTGGGCGACCTGGTGCAAGCCGTGCACGTCCAAAGAGGAGCTTCACCACCTGCGCGTGCTTCAAAAACAGCTGCGCCCGTACCACGTGGATCTCGTCAGCGTTCTCATCGACGACCTGAAGAAGGCCCAAGCGAGCCCGAAGGCCGGCAAGTGGCTGTATCCGTTCTGGTTCGTCAAGGACGGGCATATGCAGATGCTGCCGCGCTCGATGGTTCAGAAGATGGGGCTGGGGCTGCCGTTTTTCCTGCTCACCGATAACGAAGGTCGGATCCGTTGGCATCACCGCGGCAAGCTGGACGACGCGGCCGTGCGCGACTTCATCACCGCGGCGGCGAGGCTCTGAAAACCGTGCGTATCACGTGGCTCGCGCTCGGGCTCCTCTGCGCGACGGCCTGCGCGTCGCCGCATCGCGATCCGATCAAGAAAGACGCCGGTGTCAGCGACACGGAAGCGGACTCGGGTAGCGACAACGATACGTCATCGGCTGTGGACGCAGGGGCGAGCGGCGACACGGGCTCATCGCGCAACGCCGACACCGCCCCATCGAGCAACGCCGACACCGCCCCATCGAGCAACGCCGACACCGCCACAGCGACCGACACGGCAACGGCCGACGCAGGCCCCTCCGATGCGCAGCCAGCCGACACGCATGTCGATGGCGGCACCAACGGCGACGCAGGGCAGGGCGATTCCGGTGCCGCGGACGCCGGGTCCGTCGATGCCGGTGGCGAGGCCACGGCGTGTTTTGTCGGAGGCCCGCCGGCTCCAGGTGCCAAGATCCTCGACGTTCCCAAGGGCAAGACGACGTGCCCATCGTTCGACAAACCCTTCATCGGGCTGCCCGGGACCGATTACGGCAAACCGACGTTGACGGTCGAGCCGGGCGTGCTCGATGACAAGCACGAGTTCGTGCCGTACAAGAACGGCGATTTCATCCCGATTCGCCCGGGGGCGCAGCCGGGATTCCACGTCTGGACCGCTTTTCGAGTCACGGTGCCCGGCGCAACATCCAAACAGGTCAAGCTCGAGGTGCTCGCACGGGGGCTCATGGACTGTGAGGCCAAGGCGTTCGGCGCGCTGCCCACGTACTACGCGACCCAGGATCCGAAGCTCCCCAACACATACGTCTACAAGACGACGCTCGCGCCGGGCCTGCCGACCATCTTCGCCAACACGACTGTCGGCATGGCGGGGCAGTTCTGCGGCAAGTGGCTCGACCTGCGCGTACAGGTGCTGCAACAAGGCACCAAGAACTGGGGCAAATCGCAGGTGTTGTTGCGCATCTGGGATGGCGTGACCAAGAACTAGCCAGCGGCGATGCCAGCGTTCACGCGTGTCCGTCGCGTCCTCCCCGGAGCGTTCATCCCGTGGCTCATCTACGTCGGTGCCGTCGCGCTGACGTGCCCGCGTGTCACGTTCGGCAAGCCCTTCACGCACATCGAGCTGTTCGTCGGCTGCGTTGCGACGCTCGCCTGGGCTGTCCTCGCGGCATCCGCTGTAGCCGTCGTCACTGAGCTGCTGCTGGCCGCGCTGCCCGCAACGTCGCGCATCGGTGCCGTGGGCCGGGCGTTTCTGTGGGTGGCGGTCCCGCTGATCCCGATCCTCTCCGTCGTCAAGCTCGCGCTCGTCGGTCAGCACCTGCGCGGCACCGACCTCGCGTACTTCGTTCGCTACCGGCCGTGGCAGGACCCGATCGCCGCGGTCGTCGCTGTTGGCAGCGTTGGTCTCATCGCGCTGCTCGCCTGGCGCACGCACGGGGGCGGGCGGCGACGCGAATCGGACACGGAAGAGGGTTCGTGGCTCGCGACCCTGGCCCCAGGTGGCATCGCCGCCGTCGCATTCTTCACGCTGCTGATCGCCGGCCCGCGAACCGCCGTGTTTGCCCAGAACTATCTGCCAGAGGTTGTCTGGATCACCGACACGATGCCTTCGCGCGACGCCTTCGTTCACTGGCCGCGGCCCGACCTGGCGGACGACAAACTCGCCGGGGAGAAGATCCACGGCTGGCCGGCACCCGACGCGATCGCTGACAAGTTGAACGTCGTCATCATCATGATCGACGGCGTGCGCCACCAACACCTGGGAATCGGAGGCGGGCCCGACGGCGTCACACCCAATATCGACGCCCTCGCGGCGCGTTCGGTGGTCTTCACGCGGGCATACACCGCTTCAGCACACTCGGACTACGCGCAGACATCGCTGGTCGCCGGGCTTCACCCGCGCAAGTACCGAGGCCACGATTTTTTCGACCGAGGCGACCCGCGAACTCCCATCTGGGATGTCCTGAAGCCGCTCGGATACGCGACTTCATTCGTGTCCACGCACAACGAGCGTTGGGGCAGCATGGAGCGGTTCATGCGAACGGACGGCGTCGACTTCTTCAAGCACGCCCCGGACTGGCCAAACGCCCCCACCAAGGGCCGCGGCCACGACACCGCCGTCCCCGAGAGGTTCGTCGTCAACGAGTGGAAGCGCTGGCGAAAGGCCCATCCTGGTCCGCATGTCAGCTACCTGAACTTCCAGGTCACACACTTTCCCTACACGCTGCCCCC
>CAZLMW010000118.1:0-24213 GCA_964560875.1 uncultured Enterobacteriaceae bacterium | reverse complement strand
GCGCCGCAACTGCGCTGCGCGATAAGGTTGCCGTCGGACATTGGCGTTCCGTTCTTGTGCGACGCGGCGCCCATCTCAACGACTACGCGACGCCGGCACCCCGCATCGAAGCGCCCGCCGATCCGCCCAAGCGAGCCCGTCGGTCCGGGCTGACCTGGATCGTGATGAGCCTGTCCGTTGTGCTGCTGAGCTCACTGCTCCTGGCCCGGCGCTCCCAGGCGTAGCCGGCGTTCACAAGCCTTGCGGCCGAATCATGACGTGAACTTCGTGCCCGCTTCCGCTTTGTCGACCAGCAGCTGAGTCGGCGCGAATCGCCGGCCGTAGCGCAATTCGAGGGCCCGCAGACGCGCCGCGACGCTCTTGGCGCCCTGCTCATCGACGTAGTGGAAGGGCCCGCCGAGGAAGGGCGGAAACCCGATGCCCATGACGGCCCCGAGGTCGCCGGCTTCGCTCTGAAGGAGGATGCCTTCCTCGAGACAACGCACCGCCTCGTTGACCAGCGCGAGCAGCAGACGCTCGCCCATCTCTTCGAGGTTCGGGTTGCGGGTGTTGCTGCCGTTGGGGAGGTGTCGGTAGATGGCTTCGTCGACGACCTTGTGGCCGCGCACTGTCTTGGACTCGCCGTCTTCGTAGACGTAGAAGCCCTTGCCCGCCTTACGTCCGAGCCGACCTTCCTCGATGAACCCGTCGATCGAATCGGGCGGAAATTCCATGTGGCCGCAGTAGTGCTCGCGCATGACACCGAGCACCTTTTGACCGACGTCGATCCCGACCTCATCCATCAGCGTGATCGGCCCGACCGGGAATCCGATTCGCGTCGCGGCCTCGTCGATCGACTCGACCGGGTAGCCCTCGATCGCCATGAACGTGGCCTCGATCATGTACGGCGCGAGCACGCGGGTCGTGTAGAACCCGGCGCAGTCGCGGACCACGATGACGTGTTTGCCCATCTTGCGCGCGAGGTCGACGGTGCGCTTTGTGGCCGATGGCGCGGTCTTGTCGGTCACGATGACCTCGACGAGCGGCATCTTCTCGACCGGGCTGAAGAAGTGCATGCCGACAACGCGCTCGGGATGCTTGGCCTGCGCGGCGATGTCGGCGATCGGCAGACTCGACGTGTTGGTGGCGAAGACGGCTTCCTTCTTCGTGCACGCCTCGAGCTCGGCGACCATCTGCTGCTTGAGCCCGACAATCTCAGGCACGGCCTCGATGACAATGTCGGCCTGGCCAAGCCCGGCCCATGTGAGCCCGCCCGAAATGCGTGCCATGCGCTCGTCGACGCCCGCCTGCTTGTAGCGTTTGCGCTTGCGAGCCTTGCCGAACACCTTGCGGGCGTACGACAGCCCGCTACCGACCGCCTCGTAGCTGATGTCCTTGAGCCGAACCGTGACGCCCTTGTCTGCGAGAACCGTGGCGATTCCGGCACCCATCAGGCCCGCGCCGAGCATGCCAACGTGGGCAGAAGGGGTTACTGACAGGTCTTCGGTGCCCGGGCCATCGATCTTCTTGAGCGTGGTGATCGATGCGAAGACACGGCGCAGTCCGCGCGATTCGGCGGTCATCAGCAGCTCGCCGAAGCCCTTCGCCTCCGCCTCCGGTGTGCCCTTGCCAATGACGTCAAGGATCTTCAGCGGCGCCGGGTAGAGCCCCTTGGTCTGCCCCATCACCTTCTTGCGGGCCTCGCGCAGGACGATCGCCCGGCCAAGCGCGTTGCGTTCGAGCAGCAACTCCTGGACCTCGGCCTGCATGTCCTGCTTGCGCTCACGATCGAACTTGCCGTCAGCGATCTTGAGGGCCAGCGCGCCGGCGGCCTCCATCAGCTGGTTGGGCGGCACAACTTTGTCGACGAGGCCCATCTTCAGCGCCTTGGTCGCGCGGATGTTCTTGCCGGTGAGCATCATGTCGAGCGCATTTGCGAGCCCGACAAGCGGCGGCAATCGCGTCGTTCCGCCGGCGCCGGGGAGCAAGCCGAGCATGACTTCGGGAAACGCCAGCTTCGTCTTGACGCTGCTTGAAGCAACGCGGCCATGGCAAGCGAGGGCCAGCTCCAGGCCACCGCCGAGGCAATCGCCATCGATCGCGGCAACCACGGGCACGGGCAGGCCTTCGATGTGGTCCATTGCCTGCTGGCCATTGCGGCTGAGGCGCTCGCCATCGCTGACCGACGTGACACCGTTGAGGTCGTTGATATCGGCGCCGGCGATGAAGCTGCCATCTTTGCCGCTTGCAAGCACGATCGCGCGAACTTTGCCGTCTTTGCGCGCCTGCTCGAACACCGACTCGAACTGGTCGAGCAGGGCGACCTGCAGCGTGTTGACCTTCGCGCCCGGGACGTCGAACCAAATCACACCTACGCCGGTGGCGTCAGCGGGCCGGTAGCGCAGCGCCTTGGGCTCGACGGGGGCGCCTGACTTGCCGTCGCGTGTGTTGGCGTTGTCGGGGGCGTCTTTGGCAGCGGCGTCTTTGGCAGCGGCGTCTTTCGCGGCGGCGTCATTCGCAGCGGTGGGGGAGTTGTTCACGTTGGCGGTTGCGACCATGGTGGCCTCCGATTCGATTCGTCTGTCGTCTGCTTGGTCTGTCGGGCGTGTGTGCGTGGTCTGTCACGCGTGCGTCAGTTCCGCTCGAGCACCATGGCGGCGCCCATACCACCGGCTGCGCACGCCGTGGCGATGCCGATTTCCCCGTCGCGCTGGGCGAGGATGTCGAGCAGCTGGCGAATCATGCGTCCGCCCGTGGCCGCGAATGGGTGCCCGTAGGCGATCGACCCACCCCAAACGTTCAGCTTGGACCGGTCGACGTCGCCGACCGCTGTGTCACGGCCAAGCTTGTCCTGGTTGAAGCTGTCCGACGCCATGCACTTGATGTTGCTCAGCACCTGCGCCGCGAACGCCTCGTGGATCTCCACGACGTCCATGTCGCCGAGTTTTGCGCCGGCCCGATCGAGCGCCGTGGGCACCGAGTAGGCGTTGCCGAGCAGCATGTTCTCGCGCGGGTCGAGCGCCGCGAATGCGTAGCTGCGCATGAATCCAAGCGGCTTGACGCCGAGCTCTTTGGCCTTGCTTTCGCTCATCAGCACCACGCAGGACGCGCCGTCGGTCAGCGCGCTGGACGTCGCAGCCGTGATCGTGCCGTTCTTGCGGTCAAAAGCCGGCCGGAGCCGCGCGATCTTCTCCGGGTCCATCTTCGACCGGATGAGGTTGTCGTCGGCCACCGGTCCTTTCGGCGCCATCACGGTCATCAGCCCTTCGGCGATCCAGCCCTTCTCCCTCGCTTCGTGGGCGTTGCTGTGGCTGGCGACCGCGAGCTCGTCCTGGTCGGCGCGCGAGATGTCGAAGTTCTGCGCCATCAGCTCGGCGTGCTGCCCCATCGTAAGGCCCGTGTACCGCTCTGTGAGCGCCGGCGGCGACGGCAACAGGTCGAGCGGGTTGACCTGCGCGATCGTTTGCACGAGCTGCACACCGGACTGGCGTTGGGCTTTCTGAAGCTGGTCGATGACGCGCTTCTTGTAGGTCACCGGCGCGTGCGAGGTAACGTCCACCCCGCCAGCGAGCACGATTTCGGCACGACCCAGCTCGATCATCTCCGCTGCGCTGGCCGCGGCTTGGAACCCCGTGGCGCACGCTCGCGTCACGCTGAATCCGGGCACCCGGTACATGCCGAGGTTGAGCGCGACTTCACGGGCGATGTTCGGCGCGCGTGGGACCGCGATAACCGTGCCCCAAACGACCTCGTCGACCTGGTGGATGTCGAGATCGAGGCCGAACAACGTCTCCCGCGCGACCTGTGTCGATAGCTCGACCGGATCCACGTCGTTTAGCGTCGTCCATGCCTTGGTGAACGGGCTGCGCAGACCACCGACGATGGCGACCCGCTCGCGTTTGATTTGAATCGTGGCGGGCGCGCCGTTGCCGTTCTTGGGCGCGGCGGTTTTGGGCGCGGTGGATTTGGCGGCGGCTGTCGTGTCCGCCCCGACTTTGCTGACGGCCGCTTTCCTGGCGGCAGGCTTGCGGGCAGGGCTCTTCTTGGCGGACGCTCGCTTTGTCGCTGCCGTTTTTGTCGCCGCCGTTTTTGTCGCCGCCGTCTTTGTCGCTGCCGTTTTTGTCGCCGCCGTCTTCGTCCCCGCGGCTCTGGTCGCTGCAGCCTTGTTCGGAGCCGCCTTCTTGGGAGCCACTTTCTTGGGAGCCGCTTTCTTGGGAGCCGCTTTCTTGGGAGCCGCTTTCTTGGGAGCCGCCCGCTTGGTAGCTGGCGCTTTCTTGGCCGCCTTGCGGGCCGGAGCCTTCTGCGTGGGCTTTTTCGCCGCCGTCTTTGGGGTGGTCTTGTCGTCGCCAGCCATGGTCGCCTCCGTCAATTCGAGGCGCAGGTTGTCGCGGCTTTGACGCACTGTGTCAAGGGCGCAGTTCGCCGTTCGCGTGGCAGATGGGCGCGGATGGACCCCACCTCTTGCGTTCAGATGACGCGGCGCGGCATTGCACCGATGACGGCTACTTGCCCTGGTGGATCTTCAACTCGATGCGGTTGTTCTTCTTGCGCGCCTTGCGGCTCTTGCCTTCCACCAGCGGCTTGGCGTTGCCGTGCGCAAACAGGACGAAGCGGCCCGAATCGATGCCTGCGTCCTCGTAGAACTTGCGAATCGCCGTGGCCCGAGCCATCGACGTGGCCTTGAGCTTGGCCGGCTTGCCCTTGCCGTCGGCGTGGGCGTGGATCTCGATCTTCACGGCCTCGTTCTCGAGCAGCAGCTCGAGCAGCTTCTCGAGCACCTCCGACGATTTGCGCTTCAGCTTGTTCTTGCGGCCGAACTTCACACCCCGCAGCGGTCCGTCGAAGAGCTTGGCGACGTGATCAGGCAGCTTGTCTGGGCACCCGTCCTTGTCGCTGACGCCGTTGTACGTTTCGGCCTTGTTGGGGCACTTGTCGGCCGCGTCGAGGATCCTGTCGCCATCGTTGTCCGGGTCGGGGCAGCCGTCGCCGTCTTTGAATCCGTCCTTGTCCTCGGCCTTGTTGGGGCACTTGTCGCGGGCGTCGAGGATCTTATCGCCGTCGTTATCCGGATCCGGGCACCCGTCGTTGTCCTTGTACCCGTCCTTGTCCTCGGCCTTGTCGGTGCATTTGTCGGACGCGTCGGGGATGCCGTCGCCATCGTTGTCGGGCTCGGGGCAGCCGTCGTCGTCCTTGTATCCGTCCTTGTCCTCGGCCTCGTTGGGGCACTTGTCGGCGGTGTCGGGGATCTTGTCGTCGTCGTTATCGAGCTCGGGGCACCCGTCCTTGTCCAGCCAACCGTCCTTGTCCTCGGCCTTGTTGGGGCACTTGTCCGTGGCGTTCGGGATGCCGTCGTGGTCGCTGTCTTCGGGCGGGCCGCCGATCAGGTACGTGAGCCCGACCAGGACCTGCATGTTGTTGGTGACCGCCGTGCCGTCTTCCTCGACCTTTTTCGTCTCGGCGTTGACGCGGTCTGGGCGACCAGCAGCGGGCAGCCAGCGCAAATCGAGACGTCCGCGCAGCCGAAATCCGAGCTTCACCTCTGCCCCCGCCGTGATCGCCATCATCGGGTCGGCGTCGTTGTCGCGAACGTGCTTCTTGTTGGCGTCCTGTACGAACTGACCGGCGCCGATCCCCAGGAACGGCGACACGCGCTGGCGGGTCATGAACTTGTAGCGCGCCTGCAGCTGCCAGTTGAGCACGGTCACGTCAGAGGAGTGGGGCGCCTTGCTGAACTCATCGTCGGGCAGCTTGGACGACAAGAACCCGAAGTCGCCCTCGATCGACAGCGATTCGCTGAGTTGGTAGCCGGCACGAATGCCGATCGTCGGTGCATCTTCGGCGACGTCGTGCTTGAAGAACGCGTCGCCCAGACCGGTCACCTCGTCGAACATCGTGTACCCAAGGGTCAAGCCAAGCTCGATTCGGGGGTGCCACTGTTCTGCAGCGAACGCGGGAGTGGCGGCCAACATCGCGATCATCGCGATCGAGAAGGCCACGCGGCGTATCGCCGTCTTGGTGCCAACCTTGCGCATGGATCCAAACTCCGAGCCGGCTCTGTTGCTGGGCCGTGCGGGCATGTAGGGCTGTGCGGACAGGCGTCGTGGCGACGCAGCCGCGAGAGCGACCAACCGTACCGCAGGCGCCATCGCAGTTCCAAGCCCCCCACGACGCCGTTTGGCCGGTTGATGCCGCTTCAGTTCACCGTTTGTGCTCTGGCGATTTCGCGGCGAATCGTAAAGGCGCCGCCACAAACCCGTTTTCGCAACGTTCTGTTACAGACTCGTCCTTCCGCCGACGTTGAGGGGTCTGCTACGCTTCGTCCCGCTCACTGCCAGGATGCCGATGCACCGCGAACTCCGGCGACGTCCCCCCAGTCAAGACCGCCTCAACCAAGCGGATGGCTTGCGTTTTGGGGCCGTTATGGCCGTGTTATGCGCGACGTTGTTGAGCCCGGCTTGCGGCGGCGACCCCGAGCCGGCCGCCGAAGCAGACCCCACGGAAACGCCCGACGCCGGCGATTTCGACGCCGGACCGATCGACGCGGGTGCCGCCGTTGATGCCGGATCGGCGGTGCCCGATGACGTCGCTTTGCCCAAGGGCGCCAAGGCGCTGATTCTCGCCGTTGTGCCCGCCAGCGGCCCTACCGCCGGCCTGACCGAAGTCGAAATCAGCGGCCTCGGACTGTCGATCACCGACCAGGTCTTTTTCGCGGAATCTCCGGCAGTTTCCGTCGATATCGTCGATGATCACACGCTGAATGTTGTCGCCCCGCCGCGCCCGCCCGGCATGGTCGATGTGATCGTGCGGCTCGACGACGCGGTGCCCGAAAAAGGCATCGAGGCGACCGAGATCACCTTCCCTTCAGCGTTTCGCTACGTGGCCGACGTCAAGGTCTCGGGCGTCGCCCCGAAACATGGGCCCAGCGATGGTGGAACCCTTGTGACCGTGACTGGCGCCGGTTTCACCAAGGACACCCAGTTCGTTTTCGGTGAGCGACTCGGCATCGATCCGTTGATTGTCGACGAGCATACGGCCGCAGTGCACACGCCGCCTGGGCTGCCGGGACGCGTCAACCTGATCGTGGCCAACAGTGATGGCAGCGCGAAGCTGCAGAAGGCGTTTACCTACCGTGCGTTTCCGACGATCGCGACCGTTTCGCCCGCGACGGCGTCCAAGCATGGCGGGGGCACGGTGACGCTGCACGGCAGCGGCCTTCTCTCGTCTGCAATTGTGTCGGTCTTGGCGCCCGACGGCACGTCGTACAAAGCCAAGATCAAGGGTTCAGAAGCGGCAGGAGCGCGGCTCCACGTCGACGTTCCGCCCGTCAAGACAGTCGGCATCTATGGCATCCGCTACAGCAGCGGCAACGGCACCGCCGAGGCGCTAAATGCCATCACCTACGTTGGTGCGACGCCCGCGGGCAACCAGGTCGCGTCGGTGTACCCGGCGGCAGCTCCCGCGAATGTGCCGACCAAGATCGCCGTGAGCGTGACCGGCCCCATCGCTGGCGCTGCGTCCGGTAAGGTCCAGGTGACCATCGACGGCTCGAAGTGCGAAGTGCTCGATCACGACATCGCGCCCGGTCAATCGGCGGCTACCGTGCAGGTTCTGACGCCACCCACCGGCGCGAGCGGTCTGCCAAAGAAGGTCGACGTCTACGTCAAGGTCGGAGAGCTGGCCGCGCTGGCTAAGGAAAGATTCACATATCTTCCGGCAATACCGCGAATTGTGAAGGTAAATCCGAGCGTTCTTGATTGGCACGGCGGCACCAAGATGGAGGTGACCTACGGACCCAACCCGACCGCCTTTGGCAACATCGTCGGCGCTCGAATCGGTGCGTTGCTGGCGACCGGAATCAACGGGCTCTACAAAAAAGGCGCGCCCACGGCGACGATTACGATGGTGGCACCGAAGGGGAGCCCGGGACCTGCCGATCTGCGCCTCGTGTTCGAAAACGGCGAGATCCTCAAACCCAAGGCGGTTGTCTTCGCCGGCCTCGTGCCCAAGCTCGGTGCGCTGACACCGGCCCGCGGCTCCCAGGCTGGCGGCACCTACGCCCAATTGATCGGCAACGGACTGCACCGCGCAAAACGGCTGTTCATCGGCGACCACGAGGTCAAGAAGTGGAAGGCGGTCCACCCGGGCCTGATCGAGCTCTACACGCCGCAGGGAGACCCCGGGCCGGCCCATCTTGAGGTGTGGTTCAAGGACGATCTGCCCAAACAGCAGCTGGAACACGCGTTCGTTTACTACGACCCGATGTCGGGCAACTACGGCACCTGGGGCCCGCCCATCGATGGCGCCGTCAACGTCACCGTCATGCAGTCCAACATGGGGGCCAAGCCGCTCGAAGGCGCGATGGTCGTGGTCGGCACCGATCCGCACACGCCCTACCGTGGCCTGACCGATTCGCGCGGCCAGGTGACGTTCTCGGACAAGATCTTCAAGGGACCGATCATGGTCTCGGCCACCAAAGCCGGCTACACCGCCGCATCGGTCGTCGCCGTCAACACCGAAAACGTCACGCTGCGCCTCCGTAAACACCCGACCCCATCGCCTGGTGCGGGCGCCGGACAGCCGCCCGAGAAGTACAAGGACGGCACGATCTCAGGCACCGTCGTCAACGCGGCCAAGTACCTGCAGCTACCGATGGGCGATTGTGGCGACTCGCCGGTCACCGATGGCCACTGCAAGACGTGCAAGACAGACGCGGACTGCGCCGGCAAGAAGACAAAGTGCGAGCTGCTCACCGACCCTCTCAGCGGCTTCAACGTCGGCGGCGACCCCGGTCTCGGCAAAGCCCCGGATCCGCCGGCTGAGACCACGCTGACCGGGTTGCCGGTGCAAAAGTACTGCACGTCAGCTTGCCTGGAGGACGCGGACTGCCCCAGTGGATTCGAGTGCCGCGCCACCGCCTGGACGCCAGGGAACACGAAGTACCGATGCACGCCTTCGATCGGAAAGCCTGAAATTCGCTGCGAAACGTCAAGTCCATCCATGTTCGGCGGCAACCCGAAACCCGGCCCCGGCGCGAGCGTCGACAAGGACTACAAGTTCACCATCAACTCGCGGCTCGGCGACCTCGCTGTCATCTGTCGGGCGGGTTACATCGAGAAGAAATCGGGCGCGTTCAAGGTGCTGATGCTTGGCGTGACCGAACACGTCCATGTGTCGACCGGGAAGCTGACAAGCGGCGTGAAGGTGCACTTGAGCGTGCCTCTGAACCGGCGAATTCGCGTTCGACTCGACCGCTTGCCGATGGGCCCGGACGCGGTGGACATGCGACGCGGGCTCACGTTCGCGATCGATCTCGACGCCCAGGGCTATATCCCGATGGGCGAGGTCGAAACCACCAACATGACCGACATGCTGGTGCTTGGAAATCAGCCGTCCTCGTTCACTGGCCCCCTGGCCGGCAAGAACTACTCGATGTACGGCGGAGCGAGGCAGCTGACGGGCGGCACCCCTGTCGCAATCGCGATGGCCGAAAACGTCGTCGTGGACGGCGCCGACCACATCGCGCTGTGGAAGAAGGGCGACAAGAATCCGGTGCAGTCAACGGCGATGAGCCAGGCGGTCAACGACATCAGCAGCGGCGGCGGTGAAACGTACGCGGTCGGCGACAACGGCTACATCGGCGCGTGGAGCGGGACAGGATTTACCCAGCAGGCTTGCCCCGTCGCCAAGGACCTGCACGCGGTCTGGGCGTTGCCAGGTGGCGGCGATGCGTGGGCTGGCGGTGACGACGGAGTCTTGCTGCGACGCTACGAGCTCGGCTGGAAGGCGATGATCAGCCCGACGAACCTGCGCATCGTGGACATTGCCGGCAACGGCAAGGACAAGGTGTGGCTGCTCACCTCGGACAATCAGCTTCAGCGGCGGGTGGGCGAGCAATGGCTCTACGTTGGCGGGCCGCTACCGGTGCCCAAGCCGAAGTCGGTCTGGTACGAGAAGGACGCCGACAAGGTTGGCGCGATCCTCTACACCACGGACGGTTGGCTGGTTGCTGCCGGACATCGCGGCGGGCTGTGGCGCGCCAAACCGAGCGACACCAGCGCCGCGCTGAACTGGGCGAAGTTGCCGACCGCGACCAATTACACGTTGCGCGCGCTCTGGGGCCCCAAGGGCGATGACTTTTTCGTCGCCGGTGATCGAGGCTTCTTCGGCCGCTTTGTCGGGGGCAAGCTTACGTCGTTCGAGCAGCACACCACGCGGCCCCTGTACGCGATCGCGGGCACCAGCAATGGTGTCGACGCAGTCGGTGGCCTTGGCGCCTGGGTTCACCTCGACAACAACGGCAAGACGCACGACCGCTCGATCAAGGGTCTGACCAGCGACCTTCGTGGTGTCGCGGAGGTGGCTGCAGGCAAGGTCGCGGCCGGCCAGCCCGTGGTCGTCATCGGCCCGTACGTCGAGATGCCGTACTTCGACAAGCCCAAGGCCCACGAAGACATCGGCAACCGGATGCAGTGGCACGCGCGGCCCGGCGTCACGCCGACGCTGAACCTCGTGCGTATCACCAACTACGGGTACGCCACGATGTGGGAGCTCTTCGTCAAAGGGAATGTGACCGACGTCAAGCTGCCCGATTTCACCAAGCTCGGCGTGGTAAGCCCGCTGCCAGGCGGCCAACTTCGTATTCGGTTGTGGCGAATCTATGCGCCGGGTCTGGACATCGACCACTTCAACCACAAGCAATTGAGCATCTACCGCTGGGTCTCGTACGCGTACAACTGGATGCTGACCAACCAATCAGTCGGCCCGATCGACGCGACGCTCCCCCCGCAGATTCCGCCGGGAATCCCGCAGCTGCCTCCCGGTTTCTAGCAGCCTGCGCCAACGCTCCGCTTCGGCGCAGGTGCTCGTTGTTTGTCAGGGGGCTGAAACAGCCCCCTCGGCCGAAAAAAGTGTCATTTTTCGGCCTCACCCCACATTCGCGCTTTGCGCGGCAGACTGCATCCACGTCCTCAATGATGAACGACACGATTTGCGGCGCAGTCTGCTGGCTCCCACACCCCAACGCGTCCGTAATCGGCTGTTTGCTTGCATCCGCCGATCGCGGGTGTATGCACGTTTACATGGCGATTCGTTTACCGATAACCGGCTTCGTCGCAGCGATGATTGCGTCCTCCATTTGGATCGGACTGTGCGCGCCGGCCTGGGCGACTGACAAACCAGCCAAGGCCGTGAAAAAGGACGGAAAACCGGGGAAGAAGGACGGAAAACCGGGCAAATCCGGCGAGGACGAGGTCGACTGGCGGGGCCTGTACCGCATGAACGAAAAGGGCCACACCATCAAGAAGGAGCGGCCGCCGCCCAACCCGATCCGCGACCTCGCCCAGAGCGCGCCATACCGCATTCATGTCGCCACGTCCGACGGCAAGAAAGTGGTGATCACCGACGCATACACGCTTGAGCGGTGGCGGGTTTTCGCGGCGGAAGACGTGCGTGGATACGCGTTCAACAACGACGGGGCATGGCTCTACGTGGTGCATGACGCCGGCGTCGTTTCGTCGGTAAACGTCCGCAACGGCAAGGCCAAGAGGATGGCGACGGTGAAGCTGCCCGACGGCGTCGAGGTCGTCGAGGTCATCGGCCACGGCAAGGGCAATCACCGGTTCGTGACCGTGGTCGTCGGCAAAGGCCCGCGTCCACTCGTCGGGCAGCCGTGCGGCACGTGGAGCGGGATCAAGCGTTTCCGTATCCGGCAGAAAGCCACCTGGCCCAAGGCGACCGTGATAACCGAGAGAGGGATGCACGATCTGCGCCTGCGTCGTCGCCGAAAAGGCACGTCTCCCAACACGCGCTACGAGGTCTTCCTCGGCAAACAGCTCAAGGCGACAAACAAGATCGGCGGTGGCTCGGTCGGTGTGCTCAACCGCAAGCCGCTGCCGTCGCGAAGCATCGGTTTTCGGTGGATGCGCGACTCGCGTGGCGTCATCGTCAAGCACCGGCGCACCACGGCAAACGGATGTCGACACCGGCTTGGAGTTGTGTCGTTTCGGCAGCCGGAAGCGCAGCGCGTCGCGTGGTACCGCCAACGTCGCTGGACGAGGTGGTCGCTGCCAGCCGATGTCAGCGTCGTTCGCGGGGATCTCGCCCACAACGACGTGCTCTGGGCGCCCGATGGAATGCGTGTGGTCGGTGTCCGCAACGGTAAGGCCGTCGTCATCGAGCCCGTCGCCCGCCACCGCGGTCACGTGGCCGTGATCAGCCCCGCAACTCGGTATTGGCCAGCCGTGCGGCCCGGCGTACGCAGCCTTGTCGTCGGCACGGGCGCGCTGCGGCACGCCGAAATCCTGACAGAACAGGGCGATCTCGACACAGCGCGGACCCAGCTCGCCGCCGCGCTCGCCAGGACGTCGCCAAAGCCAACGGAAGATTCGGTCAAACGCCTGCGAAAACGCATCGGAAAACTCGAAGTCGTGCGTCGCCGGCGCGCCCTTGAGATCGGCGTGACTGACGCGTCGTTGCGCGGTCGCCGGTCGGTCGCGATCCCCACGGGCAAGGGGGTAGCTGTTGACGCTGGCAAGGGTGCCGCTGTAGACCCTTCAAGCGCGCCTTGAACCGCGAGCGGCCACGCCTTGATTCCGACGCAGTTGGATCGGTTTGGCCAGACCCGCAATCGCGCGCAAGGCCCGCGACCCGATCACCGAATCCGCAATTGTGGACCCCGAATCAACCGCGGACAGCATCCACCGCGCACTGGCGCGGCCGAACGACGGAGATGAATATGAGCAGCCTCAAGCAGCGCCTTGCCGACAAGATTCCGCAGTGGCGCGAGGAAGTGCGCGGCATCGCCAAGCAGCACGGTGGCGTCTCGCTGGGCGACACAACGATCGCCAAGGTCACCGGCGGTATGCGCGGCCTGAAGTCGCTTGTTTGCGACACGTCGTACCTCGATCCGATGGAAGGCATCCGCTTCCGCGGTCACACGATCCCCCAGGTTCGCAAGGTCCTGCCCAAGCCCGGTCCCGATCTCGAGGCCTACCCCACCGGCCTGTGGTACCTGCTGCTCACCGGCGAGCTGCCCACCGCAGATGAGGTAAAGGCGCTAGAAGACGACCTGACCGCTCGCTCTGAAGTGCCCGGTTACACCTACGACCTCATCCGCGCGTTGCCCGTCTCGGCCCACCCGATGACGCAGTTCAGCGCTGCGATCCTCTCGATGCAGCCCACCAGCGAGTTTGCCCGCCAATACCACGAAGGGCTCGGCAAGCTCGACTACTGGAAACCGACGCTCGACGATGCGCTCAACCTGGTCGCCCGTCTGCCCGTGATCGCCTCGTACATCTACCGGCGCACGTACAAGAACGACATCCACATCGCCGCGGATCCGACCCTGGATTGGGGCGCCAACTTCGCGCACATGATGGGCGTGCCCGACAAGGCGTATCAGAACCTGATGCGGGTCTACCTGCTCATCCACGCCGACCACGAAGGCGGCAACGTCAGCGCGCACACGTCGCATGTGGTGGGGTCGGCCCTGTCGGACGTCTACTATTCGGTCAGCGCGGGCATCAACGGTCTCGCCGGCCCGCTGCACGGTCTCGCCAACCAGATGTGCCTGCAGTGGATCAACGAAGCGATGGAGCACTTTGACGGCCGCGCGCCGACACACGATGAAGCCCGCGACTACGCGTGGGAGACGTTGCGTGCCGGTCGTGTCATCCCCGGCTACGGTCACGCGGTGCTCCGCAACACCGATCCGCGCTACACCGCGCAGCGCGAATACAGCCTGGCGCACGGCATGGGCGAACACCCGGTTGTGAAGACGGTCCACACGTTCTTCGACGTGGTGCCCGGCGTGCTCAAGGAACACGGCAAAGCCAAGAGCCCGTGGCCCAACGTCGACGCCCACTCCGGCGCCCTGCAGGTCTACTACGGCGTCACCGAGGCCGACTTCTACACCGTGCTGTTCGGCGTTTCTCGCGCCCTCGGCATCACCAGTCAACTGGTCTGGGACCGCGCCCTCGGCATGCCGATCGAGCGTCCGAAGAGCGTCACCGTCGCGATGTTGCGCGACGCCGCCAACGGCTAGCCCCAACGCCGGTCACTTACAATGTAAAAGTTTGATTTTCCAATCAAATTCATGCGAGCGGGCGAAGCCCCGGGCTCAGTTGAGCAAGCCCGCCTCCGCGGGCTCCGCCGCGAACTCCACCAGCAGCGGCTGCCTACCCACGTTTGTCGGCATCTGGTGCACCCACATGCGCCGCACCGAATCCGCCATGCGGACCGCAACGCCGAGCCCTCGAAGGAGGGCTTGCTCAACTGAGGCCCCGGCTTCAGCCGGGGTCGCTAAGTGACCGGCATTGCGGCTAGCCCGCCCTATTTCAGCGCCATCGCGCCGCCCTCGTAGCGTTTGTCGGACGCGGCGAGCAGCTCGGTCACGTTTCCGGCTTTGTCCCGCGTCACCGCAACCGCTTGCACGTCGCACCACGGCGCGCGCTTGGTCGTCTTGTGCTGGAAAGCAGCGAGCGCTTCTTCCTTGGCTTGCACACCCGTGTGGTCCTCGATCCAGGCCGCGTCGGGATAGGCCTGGTGATGCAGGCGCGGGGCGTCGATGGCCTGTTTGAGCGGCTCGCCGTCGACGAGATGCCGGTACGCGACCTGGAAAACGGCGGTTGGAATGCGGGTTCCCCCAGGCGCCCCGATCACGAGCCGCGGTTTGCCGTTGTCGAGCACGATGGTCGGCGTCATCGATGACACCGGTCGCCGCCCGGGCCGGTACATGTTGGCCTTGCTGCCGGCGAGCCCAAAGGCGTTGCTGTCCTTGAGTGTGTAGCTGAAGTCGTCGAGCTCGTTGTTGAGGAAGATGCCGCTGTTGGACGCGAGGATGCCGCTGCCGAACAGCAGGTTGATGGTGTGCGTGGACGCCACGGCCATACCGTCTTTGTCGACGATGGACACGTGGCTGGTGTTTTGGTGGTTTTCCAGCTTGCCAGGTGGACGGATCCGGGCTGATTCGCTGGCTTTCTTGGCATCGAAACCGGCCGCGAGCTTGCGTCGAACAGCCCGCGGGTAGACGTCGTCGAGCTTCTTGGCCTTGACGTCCGGGTCGCCCGAAAACGCCAATCGCATCAGGAAGGAGCGGCGCATCGCCTCGACCAGTCGGTGCATCATCACCGGCTGATCCAACCCGGGGAGTGTCGTTTTTTCGCCCTTCTTCGCGGGTTTCTTCATGAGCTTGCGGGACGTCTGCGCCATCAGCTCGGCCATCGCCAACAGCTGGGCACCACCGGCGGACGGCTGCGGCATCGTCAGCGCTTGCCGGCCGAAGAAGTCACCGCGCAGCGGCTCGCTCTCACGCACCTTGTAGACGCGCATATCCTCGTGGTCGAGCTTGCCACCGGTCGCCTGCGCGGTGGTCACGATGTCCGCTGCGACGTCTCCTTCGTACAAGCCCGCCACGCCTTTTTCCGCGATCGTCTTGAGGGTCTTGGCGAGGGCGGGCTGAACGAGGACATCGCCGATCTTGATGATGCCGCCCCCTTTGCGGGTCAGCAGCTTCTTGGCGTTGGGGCCGAGTTGTTTCCAGGTCCACGCCGCCGCCCGGGCCAGCTTGTCGCCGACTTTGAACCCTCGGCGCGCCGTTTCCGACGCGGGCATGACGAGGTCTTTCCACGGGCGCGCGCCGTATTTCTCGTGGAGCAGCGCGAGGCCTTTGACATACCCGGGCACGCCGATCGCCAGACCGTGACGTTGGCTCCGCTTGGCGATGTGGCCGCCGTTTTTGTCCAGGTACAGCTCGCGTTTGCCGTTGCGGGGCCCGGTCTCCCGGAAGTCGAAAGCGCGGGCAGGGCGGTCATCCCCCGGCGCGACGATGGCGAACCCTCCGCCGCCGATCCCCGTGGATTGGGGCGTTACGACCGCGAGCATCATGCTCGCAGCCACCAGGGCGTCGACCGCGTTGCCGCCATCGAACAGGGCCTTGGCTGCTGCGCGCGTGGCGAGCGGGTGTGCAGTCGCGACAGCGCCTCGGGTTCCCTTGGCGACAGTCGGCAGCTCGAAGGTGATAAACGGGCGGTCGGGATCGGGCGCGTCGGGGGCCTTGGCGGCGTTCGTCGCGGTTGCTGCGGCCGGTTTATCGACAGGTTGTCGAGTTTTTTTATTGACACTCTGTGGAGTAATCTTCTTCGGCGCGTTGGATTCGGGCCGCTTTCGGCACCCCGACACTGCGATAGCGCCCACCGCAACGATCGCGATAAGTCGGGCGACCGTCGTCGCGTTGAAAGGTGCTCTCATCGTCCCATCCTCATGACCGCTGACGCTTCATGCGCGCGCCCAAACACGCCCCATCCTCACGCATGAAAACGCACAACTGCAAGGACCTCGCGCCCTTGCGATCGATCGGGGCGACCTCTACTATCCCGCGCCCGCGCACGATGGCGCGTCCTCAGGCAACCACACAGGCGAACGGAGACGATCGATGAGCACCGACACAATGGCCGCACCAGGCGGCGGATTCCTCCTTGAGACCTGCGGCGCGCGGCCCGTCTTTGCGCCCGAGGACTTCAACGAAGAGCAGCGTGCGATCGCTTTCGAAGCCCAGAAGTTCATCGACAACGAGGTTCTGCCCAACGAGCGGCGGCTCGAGAGCAAAGAAGGCAAGGCAGCGCGTGAGATGGTCGACGTGCTCCGCAAAGGCTGTGAGCTCGGCTTCTGCTTGCTCGACATCCCCGAAGAATACGGCGGCCTGGCCGCCGACAAGGTCACAGCGCTCCTGATGACCGAGAAGATGGGCGCCAGCGGCGACTGGTCCGTGACGTTTGGCGCGCACTCGGGCATTGGCCTGACGCCGATCATCCTCTTTGGCAACCACGACCAGAAAAAGAAGTTCCTCGAGCCGATCGGCATGGGTGAATTCGTCAGCTGTTACGCGCTGAGCGAGCCCGGCAGCGGATCGGACGCCCTCGCGGCGCGCACCACAGCGGTCCTCAACGAAGAGGGCACCCACTACATCCTCAACGGCACCAAGCAGTGGATCTCCAACGCGGCCTGGATGGACGTCGGCGTTGTCTTTGCGAAGGTCGACGGCGACAAGTTCACCGCCTTCATCGTCGAGAAAGACACGCACGGGTTCTCCATCGGCGGCGAGGAGCACAAGATGGGCCTGCGCGGCTCGTCGACCTGCCAGCTGATCTTCGAAAACAGCCCCGTCCCGGTCGAAAACGTGCTGCACCAGGTCGGCAAGGGCCATCACGTCGCGTTCAACACGCTCAACTTCGGCCGCTACAAGCTCGGCGCATCGGTGGTCGGCGGGGCCAAGAGGGCGCTCAAGGAAGCGCTGCAGTACGCGTCGGAGCGACGTCAGTTCCGCACTCGGATCGTCGACTTCGGCGCCATCCGCGAGCAGATCGCCGACAGCATCGTGCAGATCTACCTCGGTGAAGCGCTCAACTACCGCATCGCCGGCATGGTCGAAGAACGCGCCGCTGCGGGAGACGCCAAGGATCCGCGTTCGGCGATGTCCGCCGTCGAGGAGTACGTCATCGAGTGTTCGATCTCGAAGGTCTACAGCAGCGAGGCGCTCGATCGCATCCTCGATCGTTGCTTCCAGTGGCACGGCGGCTACGCCTTCGTCGAGGACTACTTCGTCGAGAAGATGTACCGCGACGCCCGCGTCAACCGCATCTTCGAAGGCACCAACGAGATCAACCGATTGCTGATCCCCGGCACGCTCATCAAGCGGGTCATGCAGGGCCGCCTCGATGTGCAGGGGGCGATGGGCGAGCTTGGCGGCATCCTCGCGTCCGGCAAGGTTGCCGCGATGCCCGATGACGAAGGCCTCGCCCGCGCCGAGTTCGCCGTTCAGCGCGCCAAGTGGCTGTCTATGTTGGTGTTCCAGGCGGCCACCGGTGAGTTCGGCGTCTCGCTGGACAAGGAGCAGGAGTTCCTCGTCGGCTTGAGCAACATGATCATCGACACGTTCGCGGTCGATTCCGCCATTGCGCGCACCAACCAGCGCATCGCCAAGCACGGCGACTCGAACAGCGGAGACGCCGCCGCTGTCTGCAAAATCGCCGCCTACGAGGCGCTCGATCGAGCCGTTGTCGGTGCACGTCGCATGGTCGAGAGCATCTTCGAAGGCGCCGAGCTTGAGAAGTGGCAGGCGCAGGTCGAAATGCTCGCAGCGCACGTCCCGGCCAACGTTGTCGGCCTCAAGCGCCAGGTCGCAGCCAGCACCGTCGACGCCGGTCAGTACACGCTCAGCAATTACTAGTGGTCCGTTTCAGAAGCTCTGATGAGTTGCCGGCCGGACGTCGGACCACTAGTAGGTGTCATTTGCAAGGGGCCTCGCGGGGGAGGCCCCTCGGCCCGAAAAGCGTCGTTTTCGTGCCTCACCCCAACCTCCGCTGCGCGGCTGTTCCACGTTGCCGTCAACTGATCGTTTCCTCCGCAACGAGACACTCGATGTGCGCGGCGCAAACAGCGAGACGTTTCCGCTCCCGCTCCCGCTCCCGATCCCGATTCACATGAGCTAGAGCGGGTCAGCTACGCAGCGGAAGCCGTGGCCGTCCGATGACACGCCGGGCCCGAGCAAGCCGTACGAGACGATGATCGCGACGCCGGCTTTGCCTTCCCGGTAGTCCCCGCCCTTGCTGATGCCGTAGCCGTTTTCGTCCGGCGGCTTCGTCCGGTCTTTGCGGTAGTCGATCCACTCACGCAGGTTGCCGGCCATTTGCACGGTGCCCCACGGGCTCGCCCACTTGGCGTACTCCTTGGCGGAGACGGGTTTATCAGCCTTGCCGCCAAATCCCTTGCACAGGTTGAACCCCTGGCCGCGTTCGTAGTGGGCGTGCATACAACCGATGGCGCTGCCCCAAGGGTAGATGCGCGCGTCCGTGCCGCGGGCTGCCTTTTCCCACTCCTCGGCCGTCGGCAGGCGTTTTTTCGCCCACTTGCAGTACGCGTTGGCGCGGTACCAATCGATGAAGTTGGCCGGCAGGTCGCCCGGCTTGGACAGGCATTGGTTGGGGGCGCCTTTGCCGCCGTCCTTGCATTGCGGCCACTTGCTGTAGCCCTCGCAGCCTCCCGCTTTCACACACGCGTTGAAGGCGGCCGCGCTCACCTCGTACTTGTCGGCGCAAAATGCAGGCAGTTTGGTCTTTTTCTCGGCCTGACCGAATAGAAAGACGCCCGCGGGGACGTGAACCATCGGGCCGTGGGCGTTGTCGCACTTGGTCGAGCCGCCCGCACCGCCCGCAGAACCCCCGTCGACCTGTGCTCCGCCCGCGTCAGGTTGCGACGCGCCGGCGTCAATGTGGGTCTGCAACGCGCTGCCGTCACTGCCGGCGACATCGTGCGCAGAGCCCATTGAGTCCGGGCCCGTCGAGCCGGCGTCTTTGGCCGTCCCGTCGAGGCTGCCCCCGTCTTGCCCACCATCGATGGTGGACGGTGTTGGCGACGCGGCGGCGCACGCACCAGTCAGGACTGCGAAAAGGAGCACGGTGGTCGGTGATTTCACGTCTATTCATGCTGACGGGTTCTGCTAGATTTGCCCACCGATGAATCACCGCCCTCTCATCGTCGCTGCGATCGTGGTCAGCCTCGCCGGCGCGATCGGTTGCAGCGATGAAACCGCGGATTCCGTCACAAAACTCACAAGCGAGCAGCTCACCGATCCACAGGCCTGCAAGGACTGCCACCCCAAGCATTACCGCGAGTGGTCCGGTTCGATGCACGCATACGCCGCCGATGACCCTGTCTTCATCGCGATGAACAAGCGCGGCCAGCGGGAGACGAAGGGCGAGCTTGGTGACTTCTGCATCAAGTGCCACGCGCCGATGGCGGTGAAGCTCGGGGCGACGACGGACGGGCTGAACGTCGACGAGCTGCCGCGGCACCTCAAGGGCGTCACCTGCATCTATTGCCACAGCGTCACCAACATCAAAGACGACCACAACGCGGCGATCGACATCTCGGTCGATGCAATCCTGCGCGGCGGGTTGGCCAAGCCGCTCGCAACCGGCGCACACAAGATGGAGTACAGCGCGCTGCACGACGGCGGCCACCTCGATTCGTCCAAGATGTGCGGCACGTGCCACGACATCGTCACGCCCAGGGGGCTGCACATCGAGCGGACGTTCAAGGAGTGGCGCGATTCGCTGTTCAGCAGCGAGCAATTGGGCAAGTCATCGTCGTGCAGTTCGTGTCACATGCACACCGACTTCGGGAAGGCCGCCAATGTCAGCGGCGCTGAGATCCGCAAGGTTCACGCCCATGACTTCCCCGGCGTCGACCTGGCGGTGACCGAGTTTCCCGAACGCGCCACCCAGCGCAAGCACGTGCAGGAAGACCTCGACCCGACGGTCCTGGCCCAGCTCTGTGTCGAGGTGACGGCGACCACCCAGACGCGCGTCGAGGTCTTCCTGCAGAACGTGTCGGCCGGACACAGCTTCCCGTCAGGCGCTTCCGCGGACCGCCGATTGTGGGTCGAACTCATCGCGAGCAAAGGCGACAAGACGATCTGGTCGTCCGGCGTGGTCAAAGACGACGAGGCTGTCGCGGACAAGGGGCCATCTGTGTGGCTGCTGAGGGACACTTTGCGCGATAAGAAATACAAGGAAGTTCACATGTTTTGGGAGGCTGAGAAGACGGACAGTCAGCTCCTGCCCGCGCCCCCCAAGGACACCAAGACGGGCCCGGAGGCGGCGGAGACGCGCAAGTATCGAACCTATGTGCTGCCGTCCAAACCGGACAGCCTCAAGATGCGGCTGCGCCTGCGTCCGATCGGGCTCGATGTGCTGAACAGCCTGGTCAAGTCGGGCGATCTCGATCCCAAACACGTCAAGAGCCATCCGACGTTCGACCTCGCAGGCGGGGCGCTGAACTGGACCGCTGCTGGCGCCAAGGAGAAGACAACGCCCACGGGCCGGAAGGCGTTGTGCGTACCCAAGCTGCTCGTCGAGGGCGCTGACGACCCGCTGGCAGGAGCTGACCCGTACACCCCCGGCATGTCGCTCAAGACCAAGAACGGTCAGGTCACCGTCCGCCTTGAGAAGTCCGACCCGGCCCCGCCCGCTGAGGGCAAGAACACGTGGACCGTCAAGCTTCACGACCCCAACGGCAAGGCGCTCGACGGGTTGTCGATCGAGGCGGGCACGTGGATGCCCGATCATCACCACGGCTCCCCGATCATCGGCAAAAGCAAGGCGCTCGGCGGCGGTCGCTACGAAATCTCGCCCATCGAACTATTCATGCCCGGGCTGTGGGAAATCACGTTGGGCGTCAGCGGCAAGGCGACCAGCGGTATCGCGATCGACGACAAGGTCGTGTTTCGGTTCTGGGTGGCCGAGTAGTACCGTTCGCGCCCGCTGCGAGCTGGGCGGAATCTGAGGAGATCACCATGAGAAACGCTGCGGTCTTGGCGGCAACGCTCGCCGTCACTTTCACGTTCTCTGCCTGCGGGGAAGAAGCCAGCAACGGCAACGGGGGCGGCGGCTCCTCCGTCGACTCATCCGGTTCGACCGCTGACATAGCCGCAGCGGCGGACTCAGGTGCTTCGACGGACATCGCTGCCACTGTTGATGCAGCGCCGCTGAACTGCAGCGACCAAGCGCAGCTCAACCTCTACAAGAAGCGTATCAAGCCCCTCGTCGATGGCTCCCAGCCGTCTTCGTGCAACCAGTGCCACCTCGCGGGCGTCGACCTCGCGATGTACGTCCAGAAAAACCCCTGTGAAACGATGGCGTGCATGGCCGCCAACGGCATGGTCGACCTCAAGAACCCGAAAGCATCCAAGATCCTGCAGCAGATCCTGCTCGCCAAGCCGCAGTCGACGCTGATCACCAAGGACGTCATCCAGGCCGAATACGACGGGATGCTCGAGTGGATCAGCCACCTTGGACCGTGCATGGACCAGACGTGCGGGAAGATCGACAAGGCCTGCCAGAACCCCTCCAAGAAGGAGGGCGAGACCGGTGGCGCCAAGGCATTGCTCGGCGATTGCTCCGAGAAAGACCTCGCCGCGTCCTTTCAACAGAAGATCTGGAAACAGAAGGGCCGCTGCTCGCCGTGTCACGTCCCGCCGGGCAGCACGCAGTGGAACAGCAAGGTCTTCTTCGCCAACACGGGCAAACCCGCGATCGACGCGCTCAACTCGATGTACAACGTGATCGGCATCGGCGCCATCAACGTCGAAACACCCGATCAGTCGCTGCTCCTGCTGATGCCGCTCGCCCAATCGGCCGGCGGATTGCCCCACAAAGGCCACACCAAGCTCGCCAACAAGAACGACAAGAACTACAAGTCGTTCCTCGCTTGGATAAAGGAGTACGCGGCCTGCCAGAAGAAGTAGGGCGGCATAGCAGACTGCGCCAAAGCTTCGCCTCGGCGCAGGTGCTCGTTGTTTGCAAGGGGGCTGAAACAGCCCCCTCGACCGAAAACAGTGTCATTTTTTCGGCCTCACCCCGAAAACTCGCGCTTCGCGCGGCAGACTGCACTTAGGTCGCCCACGATGACCGACACGATTTACGGCGCAGTCTGCTAGAGCCCCTCGCGCATGTGAATCCGTAGGCGCGTGTTGCGTTTGATCGGCCAGCGGCTAATCTCGCGGTCTTCCTGTCCGTCTGCCCACAAGCCGCTGCGGAGACACCCATGAAACGCATCCTTTTGCTGACCGCCGCCGCCGCGCTGCTCGTCGCATCCCCCGCGACCGCCAAATCGAAGGCCAAACGTGGCAAGAAAGCCGCTCCCGCCAAGGCCGCTCCAGCCAAATCCGGCGCGTCCAAGGCCGACGTGATCAAGCCCATCAAGCGGCTCATCGGCGCGGTTCGCTACGGCAAGAACGCGATGGCCCTCAAGCAGTTCGACGGCCCCGGCCAGGCGCGCTTCATGTTGACCGGACACGGCAAGAAGCTGACCGACGCCCAGACCACCGAGTTCATCAAGCTCTTCCACCAGATGTTCGCCACGATCGCCTTTCCGAAGGTGAGAAAGGACTTCCAGAAGCTCGAGACAATCCTCTACGACGAGCCCAGGATCCGCGGCAGCAAGGCCAAGGTCGGCACCACGATCGTCATCTTGCACCCGGTGAAGAAGCAGGAGATCAAGGCCACATTCGACCTGTCCCGCGTCGGCACGGCCTGGCAGGTCGTCGATGTGCAGGTCAAAGGCGACAAGTCGATGTTGACCAACATCCGCGTCGAGCAGGTTGGACCGATCCTCAAAGAAGGCGGCCCCGATCACCTGCTTGGCCTGATGCGCAAGCGCGTCGCGTCGATGAAGAAGCGCTGATCACCCCGCCTGCGTAGCGATAACGCGCACACCCTTCGGAGCACGACCCTTGACCAAGCTCATCGGCCTATGGACGGGGCTCGTGACCGGACGACCCGGTCTCGTGTTGGCCCTCGTCGCCACCGTCACCGCGCTGTCGGGCGTCGCAGCCAGCGGCCTCTCGATCAACACCAATCAGCTCGACCTCATCAGCGATGAGCTGCAAGAGGTCAAAGACGTCAAGCGTATCGACGACATGATCGGCGGTACCGGCCATCTGATCCTGGCGCTCCGAGGCAATGACGAGGCCGCGCTCAAAGACACCGCCGACCAGGTCAACGCGTACCTCAAGGCCGACAAGAAGCGCATCCGCGAGGTGACCTACCGCGTCTCCGTGGAGTTCTTGCAGCGCAACGCGGCGTTGTTCATGCAGACGCCCGACCTGGTCGAGCTGAAAAAGCGCGTGATGACCAAACTGCGTGACGCCATCAAGCGCGCCAACCCCTTCTTCTTTGAGATCAAGCCGACCAAACCGTATGAACTAAAAGTTCAGGATATCATCGATAAATACACGAAAATTGGTCAAAAAAGCATCACCGATGATTACTATATCAGCGACGACCGCGAGATGGTGCTGCTGCTCATCAAGCCGATGTGGAACAACAACGATCTCGGCAAGACCGGCGAGCTGGTTGACGAACTCAACGCGAAATTTGGCACCTGGACCAAGGATACCAAGCACACAACCAAGGCCGGCGAAGGCGCCCGCAAGCTGATCCTCGACCACAACTACACGCCCGAGCTCGAGGCGGCGAACGGCAAGAAGAACGCCGACGGTTCGGTCGATCCGGCCAAGCTGCCCGAGGACGCGACGGTGGTCGAATACGGTTGGTCGGGCTCGTACAAGACCAACTTCGACGACTCGATGGACATCAAGAACTCGCTGGCGCCGGTGAGCGGATACGCCATCGCGGGCGTGATGTTGGTGCTGCTGTTCTTCTTCCGCGGGCGCGTGAC
>CAZLMW010000117.1:0-24526 GCA_964560875.1 uncultured Enterobacteriaceae bacterium | reverse complement strand
CGAGGCAGTGTTGCATCGCCGCACCGCCGGGGCAAAACCTCACGCGTTTTCAATTTCCCCCCGTGGCGCTCCGTACGCACAAACTGCTAGCTTGCCGCGATGCACGAGCCCGTCGCTGCCCCACGCTCCGGACGACTCCTCGCCGGCCTGCTTTCCATGGTTGCGTTCGCCTGTTCAAACCCGGCGGACGACGACGCGCTCCCCGAAGCCAAGGACATCCATGCGGCCGATATCGACCTGTCCTTCGACGCCGGCGGCGGCGGCCCCGAGATGCTGCCCCACGCCAAGACAACGTTCGATCCCTTCGGCGCCCACAAGGTCGAAATCTCCGTCAGCAAGGCGATCTGGACGACGATCCTCAAGAACGCCGAAAACGTCGATCTGCAGCGCATCTACCACAAGGGCGACGTGCGCATCGACGGCGTCCAATACAAGGGGGTCGGCTTCAAGAATTTCGGCGACGGAAGCCAATCGGGCTGGTGGAAAAAACCCAATATCCGCGTCAAGTTCAACAAGTTCGACGACAAGAACTACGGCCCCGCCAAGCTGCGCAACATCCGCTTGAAGGCGTCGGGCGGCGACCATAGCTTCCTGCGCGAACCGTTCACCTACGAGTTGACGCGCGGCCTCGGCGGCTACGCCCCGCGATTCTCCTTTGCGCGCGTCTTCGTCAACGGCGAGTTCTACGGGCTGTACCAGGTGCTCGAGCACATCGATAAGCGCTTCTTCAAGCACCGATTCGGCAACAAAGACGGCCTGGCGTTCGACCCGGCGTCGTCATGCTACGGCCTGCGCTGCCCGTCCAAGGGGTGCGCCGACATCGCCAAGAAGTACGAGATCGAGCCCCTCAACGGCAGCTTCGCCAAGCTCATCGCGGCCGCCGACGCCATCAAGAACGCGCCCGACGCGCAGCTGGAAGCCAAGCTGTCCAAGGTCGTCAACATGGAGCAGTTGCTCATCGTCTATGCCGTCGACGCGACCGCCGCCGATGTCGATGGGTTCATGGCGACCGGCGCCAACTTCGAGCTGTACGAAAACCAAACCGACGGCCTGCTCAACGTCTTCCGCCACGGCGCCGACAGCACGTTCAACGACATCGTCGACTTCGAGACCCCCTGGCCCGACCCCAACAAGCTCTGCGGCAGCCACGTCGATCCGTTCTGGTCACGCGCCTGGAAACACAAGACGCTCGGTCCCAAGCTCAAGGCGAAGCTCCGCAAGCTGCACTGCGACCTGCTGCTGCCCAAGAAGGTGTCGGCGTTCTTCGCCAGGTACGCCTATCCCATCACCAACGAGCTGATCAACGACCCGCACGGCATGTACGACCCCAAGCCCGAGGTCTTCAACGAGATCACGCACATCAAAGCGTGGATCCACGAGCGCCGATTCCAGCTCGACAAGGTGCTCGGAAAGTGCCCGTAGCAGACCGCGAACAGACGCTTCGCCGGCAGGCGCCAACTACTGACAAACCCCGGATTTGCACAGCTTCGCCGCGCCGCAGGGTCGGCCGGACCGAGCGGGGGACCTTCATGAGCCGTGACTTTTCGATGCCGAACCTGCTGGATTCATGGGGCGTGCTGCCGTTGCCCGAACGCTTGCGCCAGGCGGCCATCGCCTTGCTGGGGGCCGAGGACGTGCCTGGCTCGAAGATCGGCCTCTCCAGCCTCGGCTTGCTCGATCCCAAGCTCGGCATTCCGCTGTGGCGCGGTCGCTTCGTGGTCGACCGCGCGGCCATCTTGTCCAACCTCTTCAACCGCACCCAGACGCCGATCGAAGAGGGCTGGTCGACGCGCCGGACCCAGGTTCGCGACTTTCGCGGCCGCGGTCAGACCTACAACAGCCACAACGGCACCGACTTTTGCATCCCGCGCGGGTCCATCGTCGTGGCGCCCGCAGACGGACAAATCGGCCGCGTGTGGTCGGAGTTCAATCGCGGTGGCCTCAAGATCGCCACCGATCATGGCGCCGGTGTGATGACCGTGTGCGTGCACCTTGCCCGCTGCTTCGTGCAGGAGGGTGAGCTTGTCGCCGCCGGTCAGCCCATCGCGATCTCCGGCTACAGCGGCCTGGACGGCTTTGCGACCTTCCCGTGGGGCATCCCGCACGTGCACTTCAACGTCTGGCTCAACGGCGAGCCGGTCGATCCGTTCGCAGCGCTCGACGACCCCGACGAAGGCAGCCTGTGGCTGACCGGCACGCCGACCCCCGCGCCCGCAGAAGCGCTCTTGGACAACGCCAAACCTGCGGCCGACTTCGAGCCTTCGCCCTACAACAGCGCCGCGGTCGACGCGCTCATCAACTCGTGTGTCACAGCCAGCGCCCGCGACGAGCTGCAGGCGATCGAGCCGCTCTACCGGCGAGCCGCGTACGCTGTCTCGGCTCGCAACTACTACCCCACCCGCTTTCCGCAGCCCATCGCGGTCTACGCCGAACAGCACCCGCGCCAACCCCGCCTGCACATGCCGTTTTCAGCCCGTGAAGTCGATCGCGTTGTCTTTCAAGACGAGATTTAGCCTGGGTTAGCCGGGGTTAGCCGCAGCTACGCTTCCACGCCTTCGAGGACCGCGATCTCGGCCCGGTCGCTGACGAACTGCTCGGAGGCGGCAAAGAGCTCCAGGTCCGCCTGCGACAGCGATCGGTCCTCGTGAGCGGCACGAAACGCTGCGCGCGTGACCGCGTTGTGGATGCTCGCGCCGGTGATCGGGTACTTGCGCCCCAACTCCCGCAGCGACAATCGGCCTTCAGTGGGCACTGACTCGGGCAGCAATCCCCTCCAGATCGCCACCCGCTGCTGCATCCCGGGGGCGCGGAAGGGCAGATCGTACAGCAGCCGCCGCTTCAACGCCGGATCGAGGTGGTCGGGCCGGTTGGTCGCCAGCAGAACCACGCCATCGTGTCGCTCGAGCAGGCGCAGCAACGTGTTCACCGCCGCGTCATCGTGCCGGCTCGCCCGCCCTTCCCCGCGCGCCATCAACAGGCTGTCGCACTCGTCGATCAACAGCACGGCGCTGTCGGCTTTGCAGCGGGCGAAGAGCTTCTCCAGGTTGCGCTCGGTCTGGCCGACCCACTTGCTCACCACCCCCGCGGCGCCGGTCACGCGCAACGGACGTCCGAGCTCGTTGGCGATGGCTTCGGCGGTCAACGTCTTGCCGGTTCCAGGCGGGCCGTGAAGCAGCGCGGCGAGACACCCGGTTCGTTGCAGGTGGCGCCCGATTCCCCAGCGATGCAGGACGGTTCGGTAGTTGCGGGCCGCGGCGACAAGCTCGGTCACCGTCTGCTGCAGGTCGTCGTGCAGCACCACGTCGGCCAGCTGCACCTTCGGGTAGATGAGGTCCTCTTCCTCGTTGGTCGGTCGCACCAGCTGGTCGCGGGCCGCCGCGCTCAAGTGCTCCATCGTGATGTGCGGATCGTCGCCACCGCCATGGACCGCCGCGGCGACCGCCATCAGCACCGCGTTCTTGATGTAGCCGCCCGACAATTCGTAGCGATCGGCGAGCATGTCCAGGTCGACATCGGGCGCGAGCGGCGCGGAATCGGGCAGATGGCCGGCCCAGATGGCGCGTCGTGCGGCTCGATCGGGCTCGGGGAAGCGCACCTTGACCAGGATCCGGCGGTCCAGCGCCTCGTCCAGCGCGTCGGGCAGGTTGGTGGCCAGGATCGCGACGCCCTCGAACCGCTCGATCTCGGTCAACAGCAATGTCATCAGCAGGTTGCCGTTGCGCCGCGATCCGAAAAGCGCCTCGCACTCGTCAAAGAACAGCACCGCATCCTGCAACCGCGCCTCGCGAAAAAGCGCCGGCAGGAAGCGCTCCGCTTCGGAGTTGCCCAGGAACGTCGGGATATCGACGTTGAGCACCCGCTTGCCCAGGTGTCCGGCCACGCCGTGCGCCGTCATCGTCTTGCCGGTCCCGGGCGGGCCGTAAAAAAGCATCAGCGCGCCACGGCCGTAGCCGATCACGTCATCAAACCCCCACTCTTCGCGCTTCTGCAGCCACTCGGCATGGCGGTCGACCACCGACAGAATGCGCCGCTTGTCCGCTTCATCGAGCACCACATTGACGAGCGACGAACGCGGCGGCTCCACGCTCGAAAACTCCATGAACTCGTGCGGCAAACGGTTGTCGCCCAGGATCGCCGCAAAGGTGCGCGGGGTGATGTCGATGTCGGTGCCGAGCAGATCCTTGGGGGACGTGTAGCGATGTCCCCATTCGACCTTGATGAGATCGCAGCCAACCAGCTTGGCCCCCGGCGCAAAGGCCGCGCGCCGGTCGATCCGCTCGGCGAACGGCAGCTCCATGAACTCGAACACCACCTCGACCGTGAGACCGCTCGAATAGCCCTTGCTGTCCGTCTCCCCGTAGATCTCATCAAAGCGACGCGAAAACGCTGGCGCCGCCGCCAACAGGACCACCGTGCGCTCAAAACCGTCCAGCTCGTATTCCTCGCAGATGGCGTCCAGGGCAAGCGACTTGCCCGCCTCACGATGGGCCACGAGCCGCCCGTCGATATGCTCGCGGAGGTCGTCGGCGTCGGCCTGCAAGACCTTGAGGCGCTTCTTGAGCTGGCGCGGGTCGTCCTCGTTGTAGCGGTCGGAGGCGAAATCGAAGTCGTCGACCTTGTTGGAGGCCGCCGCGAGCTTCTTGCGCGTCACCAGGCAGCGACAGTGCGTCTCGATCCAGTGCAGCTCCTCATCGAGGTACGTCAGGTCGTCGCGATACGGCTTGTGGCGGTCTTTCTTGTTGCGCTTGAACATCTTGTTCCTCCTGCGAATGAACAGGGCCTTGCTGGCGCCCGCGCGTTGCTGTCGGCGTGTTGTGAACCGTGTCACCGCCATGGTGCCCTCCCACGTAACGGTTGGCACCATGACCTTGCGGAGCGACAATTCTTGTCGTTTTATGGAAGAAAGTTCAGTCTTGCTTGCTCTCAGGTGAGATTCGGCGCTGCGAAGCGACATCCTGTGTCGCCAAGCCGCTTCACGCTGTCTGTAACCTCGCCTTCTCGTGGAGATTCCCGCCATGTCCGATGCCTTGATGCGCCACTGGCAGATGCTCCGCTTGGTTCCTCGTGCGCCCGTCAAAGCGTCGACCGCGCGGCTCCGGGACAAGCTCGCTGAGCGCGGATTTGATATCGACATCCGCTCGGTTCAGCGCGACTTGCACAAGCTCAGCACGCAGTTTCCGCTGATCTGCGACAACAAGCGGCCCAACGGTTGGTCGTGGGCGCGCGGCGCCAACCTTTTTGACGTGCCGGGCATCGATCTGCACACAGCGCTGGCGTTCGTGCTCGCCTCCGAACACCTCGCGCACCTGCTGCCGCACGCGACTGTGGACTACCTCAAGCCTCATATCGCGCGCAGTCAGAACGTGATCGAGAAGGCCCAGGACTGTGGTGTTGGGGCTTGGAATCGGGCCGTTCGCGCCATCCCGTCGACGCTGCCAACCCAGCCGCCTTCGATCGACCGCGAGGTGCTCGAGGCTGTGCACGATGCGCTCACTGCTCATCGCCAGCTCGACGTCGTGTACCGGCGCCGTGGCGAAGAGGACGACCGCACGTACGTCGTCAATCCGCTCGGCCTCGTCTACCGGGACGCGATCGCCTACCTGGTCTGCACGCTTTGGCACTACCAGGACGTCAAGCAGCTCGCCGTTCACCGCATTGTCTCCGCGGAGCTGACCGACAACGTGGCGACAGGGCCCGAAGACTTCGATCTCGACGCCTACATCGACGCCGGTGAATTCGCGTTCAAGCTCGGCGCCGATCCGATCCACCTCGTCGCGCGTTTCGATGAACGAGCCGCCGTGCGTTTGCTCGAGACGCCGATCGCGGCCGACCAGACAAGCAGCGTCGCCGACGACGGCCGTGTACAGATCTGCGCGACGCTCCATGACACCGTCCAGTTGCGCGTTTGGCTGCGCAGCTACGGCTACTTGTGCGAAGTGATGCAGCCCCAAGCGCTGCGCGACGAGCTCGCCGAAGACGCCCGCAAGGCCGCCGCCAACTACGCCTGACCCGCACCCGGACAACACAATGAGAGATTCAGAACAATGAGAGATTCAGAACAATGAGAGATTCAGAATCATGAGCCTCGACTTCAAGCACACGATCGACGTGGATGGGCCCGCCGATGACGGATCGGAGGATCCTGTCCCCGGCCCGTGCGGCGCAAAGTGGCTTCGTAGTTGTGGATTGCACGGGTCGATCCTACGTTTGACGCCACGCACGCACGCGCGACCGAACGGAGTTGCCCATGTCCGCTCACGAGACCGAGCAAAATGCGCCCGAGCAAGCTGAAGCGCCGCAAGCCGAAGAGCAATCACGCGGCCCCGAGGTAGGCAGCGCCGGACCTGGCGCCGCTGGACCATCCGCCAGTGCCGGCACGCAGCCGCGCAAGACCGCCGACCTCATCCGCGCCGAACGCATCGCCGACAACCTCGGCCGTTCGCCCTACGGCGAGCAGAAAAAGCAGGTCTCGCCCGCGCCCTACGGCGGCAACTACGACAAGGCCGGCCTCAAGAAGTTCAAGCCCGAAGAGGACCTGACGACCCGCGACCTCTCGGCCCATGCGGTCGGGGAAGCACCGAGCTCGTGGCAGGCCCGCGTTGTCGACACGTTCCCGTCCGCGCAGATCAACCCCGACGACCCCGGTCACACCTACCACCTGCTCGATGACGAGACCGTTGTCAGCACATCCGAGCCCGCGACCGTCGACGAAGAGACCGCCAACGCCGTCTCCGAAGTTGCCGACAAGGCCGCGCCCGAGGGCGAGACCAAGGACAAGGAAGAGCGCGAGATCAAGCTGGCGTTCACCGCGCTCGAAACCGAGATCCGCGAGGTCAGCAGCAACAGCGCAAAACGGGCCCGCATCGCCGAGATCGAGACCGAGATGAAGGCGCTCGACGAACGCATCGAGGGCATCCGCGCCAAGCGCCGCGCCGGCGGTAAGGGACGACCGGTCACGCCGCTCAAGCACCGGCTACAAGCGCTGCAAAAAGACCTCGAGACCGCCAAATCGGCCAACCCGCACGCCACGCGCCCCGAAGCCGACCCGAACGCGCCACCCAAGAGCCTCAAGGAGAAGGTCGCCGACGCCACTGAGCTCAAGGGTACGCTCGCCGAAAAATCGTTGGCCAAGGGCGACGCCGCCGTCCTGCACGAAAAACACGAGAATGAAGAGGGCTTTCTCGGCTCCAAGAACTCGGGCGAAACCAACGCGCTGCACGCAGGCGGCGAGGTCAAGGCCACAGCGACCGTCAGCAGCACCGGCGTCGAAGCCGATGTCACCGCCGAGGGCAAAGCCACGCTCGTCGATGTCCAGGAGAAGTGGGAGTGGAGTATCCCCTTCAACTTCATGGGCGAGAAGATGATGGGCACGCTCTTCCTGACCGCCAAGGGCATGATCGGCGTCGAGGGCAAGGCGCAGCTCAAGGCCAACGTCGGCAAGATGTCGCCCGACCAACCCAAGATCGACGAGCAGGCCGTGATGGCCGGTGTCGACGTCTTCGCGGGCGCCAAGCTGACGCTCGGAGTCGGTGTCGCGCTCGAGTGGGACAAGCAAAAACCCGCCGCCTACAAGGGCAAGATCAACACCGGCATCCAGACCATCATCAAGATGGCGGATCTCGTGTGTCCGGGGCTTGGCTGGGTGCTCAACCAGATGGGCGCTGACGAACAGGTCCAACAGGTCATGGAGTGGCTGTTCGAGTGGGGCAAACAAGGCAAGGTCGCGCTGTTTGGCATCGAGGCGATGGTCGAAGGAAGCGCCGGTGCTGGCGCCGCGGCCAAGGCGTCGATCGGGTTACGCGGCGGCAAGTTCGACTTCATGACCCAGGCGAACGTGACCTGGGGCGTCGGCCTCGGCGGCAAGGTGAAGATCTCGGTCGACATCGTCGAGGGTCCGAAGTTCGCGCTGATCGTGCTCGGCGAGATGACCGACATGCTCAAGGAGTACGCGACCGAACAGCTCAAGGCGATCGTCGGCAAGGGCATCGAGATGTGGGACTCCTTCTGGGAGTGGCTCGGCGCCGACAACAGGGTCCGCGACGCGGTCGACAAGAACGCCCACAAGGTCGTTGGCGTCAAAGAGCAGGCCAAGATGATCGAGACCATGATGTCCGGGTCGTGCACCAACGCCGACGAGGACCGCATCATCGTCATCCTGCGCCACTGCGCCGCGACCGGCACGATGAGCGACCTGCTCGATCACGTCGATTCCGACGACATCCTGTGGGCCCTCGACGGCAAGCAGGACGGCCAGGCCCGCGGGTTGATGGGCGTATAAAAGTTCGCAAACCACACAGGAGCACCCGTGAGCGGAGTCAACGGCCCCGAGGCCGCCGTGCAGGCGTTTGTCGACGCAACCAACAACTTCGATAGCGAGGCCGCGCGCGCCGTCGTCACCGAAGACGGCTGGGAAATCGACCACGGCAACGGCATCGGCCGCTTGTTCAGTCGCGCCGGACATCCACGCCTCGGCTACCAGCTCGCGATCGGCGAAGGCGACATTCAGGCCGCGCCCCGTCGCGCCGCAGTCCCGCTGGACCTCGTTCGCAAGGGCAAGGTCGTTACCTCGGTCCACGCGCTCGTCGTCGGGGCCGACTGGAAGCTAGCCGCGATCTCCGAATCCGCCGGCCATGTCACCGCCTGGCTCGCTGGCAAGGCGCCGGCGCTGCTGCATTTCGACGCGCTCGACAAAGACGCCGACGCCATGGATTCGGTTATCGCCATCAACCTGATCGCGCACCAGGCGTTTTCGGGAAACCCGGCCGGCGCGGAGATGATCGGCGCGCTGATGAACGAGGCCGACGACACACGGGACGTGATCGCGTGGCTGCAGCACCTCATCGGTCAGAAGTCGGTCGCGAAGGTGGTCGACGCCCGCAAGCTGCCCGGCATCAACCGGTCGGTCGCCAAGGTGCAATGGCAGCTGCCCAACTCGTCCTACGGTCCGGAGACCGCCTTTCTCTACGCCGATTCAGGCCCGCCGATCCAATGGTACGCCCGCGCGAGCGGGTTCAGCCCCGAGACGCTGTTCTCCACCCGCGGGTAGCGGTCCATTGAGCGTGGCCTCGGTCGTTGTTACGATGGCGCCGCCTCCTCGGACTTGATGACACACGCTCGCACCCATCCCTGCGCGGTTTTGCCGCTTCTCGTCGCGCTGACGGTGTTGGCCGCGTGCGGAGATGACGCCGATGGCGGCGTCGATGGCCCCGCTGGCGTCGATTCGACAATCGCCAACGACCTGGGCGCGATCGGCGACGATTCGGGCGCGAAGGACGCGGGGACAACCAACGTCGACAGCGACGAACCGGTCGATTCGGGCGGCGAAGACATCGCGACGGCGGACAGCGGTCCGGATTGCCCCGGCGACCCCGGCTGTGTGTGCACGTCCAACAACGACTGCGACAACGGTCACTGCATCGACGTGGGGACCGCCAAACAATGCGCGCGCAAGTGCGTCGATTCCTGCCCCAGCGGGTTTTCCTGCGTCGCGATCAGCGCGGGCGGCGGCGATTCGGTCACGATCTGCGTGCCCAGCTTCGATCGACTGTGCGAGCCGTGCGCCAAGTCGGCGGCTTGCCAGACGCTCGGCTTTACCAACAACGCGTGTGTCGACCGGGGCGCAAATGGCGCGTTTTGCGGTGTTTCGTGCGCCGATGATGCCGGGTGCCCGACCGACTACGCATGCCAGGCCGTCAAGTCGATCGAAGGCACCGCGGTCAAACAATGCGTCGCGGTGGATGACAAGGGCCAGGCGGCGGCGTGCTCCTGCAGCGAACGGGCCAAGTCGCTCAAGCTGACCACCGTGTGTTCGATCCAAAAGAAGAACGCCAAGGGCGAGGTCGTGAGCTCATGCGAAGGCACGCGTTCGTGTGACGCAACCGGCCTGACCGCGTGCATCGGGCCCGACCCGACCGGCGAAAAATGCAACGGGATCGACGACGACTGCGACGGCAAGACCGACGAAGACACGTGCGACGACAACAACGCCTGCACGGCTGACGGCTGCAACGCGGCTGCGGGCGGCAAGGTGGGCTGCATCCACAACGCGATCGACGGACCCTGCGACGCCGATGGCAGCGCGTGCACCGTCAAGGACGCGTGCAAGGTCGGCGTCTGTACCCCCGGCAAGGCCAAGAACTGCGATGACGGCAACGGCTGCACCGTGGACGCCTGCGATCCGGCCAACGGATGCACCGTCACCAACGCTGATGGCGGCGCGTGCGACGACGGCAATCCGTGCACGCTCGGCGACGCCTGCAAAGCTGGGGCCTGTCAGACCGGAGGCGCCAAAGCATGTCCCGACGGCGGCCCGTGCGTGCTCGCCAAGTGCGATCTCGCGACCGGCAAATGCGCCTACAAGAACACGGCCGCGCCCTGCGACGACGCCAGCCCCTGCACCGCCAAGGACGCGTGCGACGGCGGCTTCTGCACCGGCAAGGCCGTCAGCTGCGACGACGCCAACCCCTGCACCGACGACTCGTGCGACGGCGGCAAGAAAGGCAAACCGGGCAAGGGGTGTGTGCATGCCGACAACGCCGCGCCTTGTACCGACAACAACCTTTGCACCGACAAGGACGGCTGCAAAGGCGGCGCGTGTGTGGGGATCGCCAAGACCGCGACCCAGTGCGATGACAACAACCCGTGCACGACCGACGGCTGCGCCAAGAAGACCGGCTGCACGCACGACGGAAAGGCCGGGGCGGGCTGCGACGACGGCAACATCTGCACCTCCGACGACGCCTGCGCCGTCACTGCCGGCAAGGCGACCTGCGAGGGCGGCACATACACCTGCGCGTGCAAGACCACGGCCGACTGCAAGGCCAAAGAAGACGGCGACGCGTGCAACGGGACCCTGGTCTGCGACAAATCCGGCGCCAAGCCGGTGTGCAAGATCGACAAGACGACCGTGGTGACCTGCGCGGCTTCGAGCGATGTGTGCCAGGTCAATCGCTGCGGGAAGACGACGGGCAAATGCGGGCTCATCGCGGTCGCAGACGGCAAGCCCTGTGACGCCGACGGCAGCGTGTGTACCAGCAACGACGCGTGCGTCGCGGGAAGCTGCAAGGCCGGACCCACCGCGAAGTGCGACGACGTCAACCCGTGTACCAACGACGCGTGCGACGCCAAGAAGGGCTGTCAGCACACCGCGAACACCGCGTCCTGCAACGCCGACGACAACGCCTGTACGGTCGCCGACGGCTGCAGCAACAAGGTGTGCATCGCCGGCAAGAAGAAGACGTGCGACGACGGCAACGCGTGTACGGCCGACGCCTGCGACACCAAGACCGGCAAATGCGGCTACAACGCGGGCGCCAAGAACGGCACGCCCTGCGATGACGGCAGTGTGTGCACACTCGGCGACACCTGCGCCGCCGGGTTCTGCAAAGCCGGCAAGAAGCGCGCTTGTGAAGACGGCAACCCCTGCACCGATAACCCGTGCCACGCCAAGATGGGCTGTCAGACCGTCGCCAACACGTCGCCGTGCGATGACGCCAACCCATGCACCGTCAAGGACGCGTGCGTGCTCGGCAAATGCAAGTCGGGCAACAACGTCTGCGGCTGTCAGCAGGACGCCGACTGCAAGGCCAAGGAGGACGGCAACCCCTGCAACGGCACCCTCCACTGCGCCAAACAACAGCTGCCCTACCAGTGCAAGGTCGACCTGAAGACGGTGGTTATCTGCGATGCGAAGAAAGCCGACGCTTGTCACACGAACACCTGCCAGCCCAAGACCGGCACCTGCGCGCTCGTGGCCGCCAACAAGGACAAGAGCTGCGACGACGGTGACGCGTGTTCGGTCGGCGACGTGTGCGGGGCCAACAAGTCCGGCTGGGGGTGCGTCGCGGGCGCGCCGAAGAAATGCGACGACGGCAACGTGTGCACGGCCGACAGCTGCGACGCCAAGAAAGGCTGCCTGACGAACGCAAAGGTCGGTCACACCGTGCCCTGTTACGGCGGGCCCAAGAACACGGTCGGCAAGGGGACCTGCGTCAGCGGCAAGCGGGCGTGCGACAAGGCCGCCAAGCTCGGCCCGTGCATCGGTCAGGTCACGCCGGTCAAACCCGAGAAATGCGACGGCAAAGACGACGACTGCGACGGCATCACCGACGGCGGATGCAAGGTCGCCGGGGCGACGCTCTGCGTGACGGTGGGCCACGTGAACACCGGCGTTGGCAAGGGCTCGATCGGGGTCGATGGCAACGTCGGTGACGTCGCGATCGGGCAGCAGACGGGCGGCAAAGTTGCGATCGAGCTCGGCTGGTACGGCTGGCTGCGGGCTTGGACGAAGTGATGAAAGCGGCGATGAAAGCGACGGGTTGGCCAGCGATGGCGAGGCGAGAGGGCGAGATGAAACGCTTGAGCATGATGGTGGTGCTGGCTTGCGCCCTCGCGGTGCCGGTGACGGTGACCGCAGTTCCGGGAACCATCGCGATCGGCGGCGCGCTGCACAACAAGGCGGGCGGGCCGGTCACCGACGGCAACTACAAGGCCAACTTCGCGATCTATGCGGCGGCCAGCGGCGGCAAAGCGCTGTGGTCCGAGGCCGCCACCCTCAAGGTGTCCAAGGGCGCATTCAAGCACGCGCTGGGCGTGACCAAACCCGTCTCCGCCGCCCTTGTCGCCGGCGCAAAAATGCTCTGGTTGGGCGTTTCCGTCGCCGGCGAACCCGAGCTTGCCCGCAGCCGATTGCACAGCGTTCCCACCGCGCTCGTCGCCGCCACGGCAGCCAACCTTGCGTGTACCGGCTGCGTGTCGGTCAAGGCGCTCAAGTTCGACGGCGATCTCGACCTCGGGGGGCGCGCCATCAAGGCCGCGAAGATCACCACCAAGGCGCTCGTCTCCGACACCGTGCAAGCCAAGACCGTCGCGGCGAACAGCTTCGTGGGCGATGGCAGCAAACTCACCGGTCTGAAGATCCCGGCGGGCGCATGCGCCAAGAAGGGCCACGTCGTGCGCGGCATTAATAAAGATGGGTCGCTCGTCTGTGTGCCGGCCCTGGACCCGAGCGCTTTGCCCGCCGACGGTCTCAACGAGATCAGCAACGATCTGCTGAGCAACCAGTTCAACGACTCCGCCAAGAGCACCAAGGCCGTACCGATCATCGACAACAGCCCGCTCGGCGTGAAAGACACGATCACCTTTCCCGATGTCGGCCTGGCGCAGAAGCTGACCGTGTCGTTCAGCGTCGAGAACAGCAAAGTCGACAAGGTAAAGGTCAACCTCATCGACCCCGCGGGCAAGACCCACACGCTCTACGCCGGGGCGAACAAGGGCACCAAGCTCAACCTCACGTTCCCACCGGCCAAACAGGTGTCCGGCGATCTCGGCGCGTGGATCGGCAAGAACGCCAAAGGCAAGTGGACCCTGCACGTCATCGACCAGGCCTACCTCAACAACAAGACCGATGGGCGGATCGTGGCGTGGTCGGTCACCACCCAGACGCTGTCGGGGCAGAAGGTCGCCGCCACCAAGGACTTCGAGGTCTGGGGCAACCTGTGGGTCAAGGGCAACGTCGTCGCTACCGGGTCGCTGCGGGCCGGCAAGGACGCGGCCAAGTGCACGGCGGCAAACGCGGGCGCGATCCAGTTCAACGGCAAGAAGTTCCTCGGCTGCAACGGCAAGGCCTGGGCCCCGCTCACCGGCGCTCCGGACGGCAGCAGCCAGGCGGACGCCGCGTCGAGTTGCGCCAAGTTGCACGAGGATTACCCCGGCCTCGCCGACGGTGACTACTGGCTCGATCTCGACGGCGGCAACAAGAGCAACGCCGCCAAGTACCGCTGCGACATGAAAAACGGCGGCTGGACCCGAATCGATGTCGACACGTTCACCAGCAACCACGAGGGCTGGTCGAGCTCGGCGCGCACCACCTGCGGATCGCTCGGTCAGATCCTCGGCGGCTACGGCAAGTTCGGCAACGGCTGTGTCAGCAAGGACTTCAACCTTCTCGCGACCCACACCCAGCTGCGGGTGAAGATGGACTACATCGCGATCGACAGCTGGGACGGCGAAAACGCGCGCGCTCAGATCGACGGCAGCAACTTTTGGAGCAAGAACCTCTCCAACTGCTCGTGGACCCTCAAGACCAACTACTGCGGCAACGGCGGCAGCTGCCACGAAGACCAGGTGCACAAGCTCGACACCACGCGCAATCACACGGGCAGCAAGGTCCGCGTGAGCGCCTGCTCGTCTCTGAACCAGAGCCCGACAGACGAGAGCTTTGGCGTCGATAATGTCGAGGTCTGGATCAAGTAGGCGCGCGTTCTGAGATCACTTCGCGACGTGCCTGGCGTCGCGGCGAATGTGGGTATGCGCGCCTCACGCGCGCGATTTAAAGATTGTGTCGCCCGCCGAAGAATCGCAGGCCCGCATCGGCTGGACTTCCGGCACCTTTTGGTAGATAAGACGCCCGTTCGCGCGCAGGGGACCCGTTTGCGGTCCTGCTTTTTCGACGCGCGGCCCAACCGTCTCGCGAGTCGGACCGTCATGACGCAATCGACGTTCACGAGGTCGGCCCTTCTGCTCCTCTGCCTTTCGATGCTCGCTGCCTGCGATGCCACCGAACGACAGCTTCCGAGCTACCAAAAGGGCTACGAACCTGCTCAGCCCATCAATTACTCGCACCGTCTGCATGCCGGAGAGCTCGGCATCGACTGCAAGTATTGCCACTTTGGCGCCGAAAAGAGTCGCCACGCCGGCATTCCACCGGTGAATGTGTGCATGAATTGCCACAAGACGGTGAAGGTCAACTCGCCCGAGATCAAGAAGATCAAGAAGGCGTATGACAGCGGCGAGTCGATCAAGTGGATCCGCATTCACAAGCTGCCTGACTTCGTCTACTTCGACCACAGCCGGCATGTGAACCGGGGTGTCGACTGCAAGACGTGCCACGGCCCCATCCACGAGATGGATGTCGTGCGGCAGTACAACACGCTGGCCATGGGCTGGTGTGTCAATTGCCACCGCGAGTACACGCGCAACCCGCCGCCGCACATGCAGGGCAAGAATATCAACGCCAAGCTCGACTGCGCGTCCTGCCACTACTAGCGGCAAACGCCGCAACGGCAGCGCCCGAAGACGGCAGCGCGACAGCACGAGACACCGGATAGACGCCCCACACGAGGGCGCCCGGGGGAAAAAGAGCGATGGACGGCAACAACAACCCCAAGAACATCCACCCCGCCGCTCGGAAGTATTTCCAGAGCGTCGAGGAGCTGACCGGTGACACGTCGGCTGCGGCCGTGCGCGACGTCGAGTTTGGCGTGCCCACGGCGGGCGACGAGCTCGGCCGCCGCGACTTCATGAAGCTGGTCGGCACGACGTTCGCCGCCGCGAGTGTCACCACCGGCTGCGCTCGCCGCCCGGTCGAAAAGGTCATCCCGTACGTCAACAAGCCCGAAGAGGTCACGCCCGGTGTCGCCGCCTGGTACGCCACGGTTTGCGGTTCGTGCGACGCCGGCTGCGGTCTGCTGATGAAGGCCCGCGACGGCCGCCCGGTGAAGGTTGAAGGCAACGGTGGCAATCCGATCAACGAAGGCGGCGTGTGCGCGCGCGGCCAGGGCAGTGTCATCGACCTGTACGACGGCGATCGCATCAAGAAATCCGAGGTCGGCGGCAAAGCTGTCGCGTTCGGCGAGTTCCTGAAATCCGCCGCGGTTGCGCTCAAGGCGTACGACGGCAACGGCGCCGGTCTCGCGGTCGTCACCCGCCCGGTCAGCGGTCCCGGCACGCTCGCCGCGATCGACGCGTTCACCGCCAAGTACAAGGGCGCGCGCCACGTGGTCTTCGAGCCGGTCAGCTCGGGCGCGATCACCGCGGCCCACGCGGCCACACACGGCAACAGCGCCATCCCCAACTACGACTTCAGCAAGGCCGACGCGATCGTCGCCTTCGGGGCCGACTTCCTCGGGTCGTGGATCGCGCCCGTTCGATTCGCCGCGCAATGGTCGAAGAACCGCCGCATCGACGCGTCCAAGAAGTCGATGAGCACCCACTGGCAGATCGAAACCCGGCTGTCGTCGACCGGCGCGAGCGCCGACAAGCGCATCAAGATCCTGCCGTCCGAACAGCGCGGCATGATCTTCGCCCTCGCGGCGGCCGTCGCCGGCGACAAGGTCAAGGTCACGGGCAACGCCGGCAAGAACGCCGCGCACGTCACCGCGATCGCCAAGCTCCTGCAGGCCAACAAGGGCAAGTCGCTCGTCGTCTCCGATAGTACGGACGTCGCCGTCCAGGCCGCGGTCAACGCCATCAACGAAGCGCTCGGCAACTACGGCAAAACGCTCGATATCACCAACCCCTTTGGCGGCAGACGTCAGGACGACGCGGCCGTGGCCAAGCTCCTCGCGGACGTCCAGTCGGGCGGCGTGACCGGCCTCATCCTCGCCGACGTCAACCCCGCGTACGCCAGCGCCGACGGCAAGAAGTGGGCCGCCGCCATCGGCAAAGCCAAGGTGTCCATCGCCCTGTCGCAGCGCAAAGATGAGACCGCCAGCGTCGCCAAGATGATCGGCGCGACCACCCACTTCCTCGAGTCGTGGGGCGACGCGGAGCACGTTCCGGGCACGGTGTCGATCCGCCAGCCGCTCGTCCGGCCGATGTTCGACAACAAGCAGTGGGAAGAGACGCTGCTCGGCCTGGCCGGAATCGGCAGCCCGATGCGCGTTCACGTGCAAGAGACCTGGAACAAGGCCGTGTTCCCGCGGGCCAAGTCGCAAGACGGAGGCTTTCTCAAGTTCTGGGACAAGGCCGTTCACGACGGTTCGGCGACCGTGCAGGCCGGTACCTTCGGCGAGGTCGAGGTCGAGACCGCCAACGCCGAGTGGGACGCCTGGAAGAAGCAGTCCGACGCGATCGCGGGCGACAAGGCCAAGCTCGAGACGCTGACCGGCCGCAAGCAGAGGAAAGAGCGGAGCGCGCTCGAAGAGGCCATCGCCAAGGCGACCGCTGCGCTCAAGCCCGAGCCCGCGCGCACCCAAAAACGCGTCGAAAAGAAGATCACCGCGCCAACGGCCGCCTCCTGGAACGCCGATGGCGCCGCGAAAGCCGTCGCTGGTGCCGCCGCCAAGACCGGAGCCGGCAAGTACGAGCTGGTGCTGTACACCAAGAACGGCGTTGGCCCCGACGGCAGCAACAACCCGTTTCTGCACGAGCTGCCCGGTTCGCTTTCGCGCGTCGCGTGGGACAACTACGCATGCATCTCGCCCAAGACCGCCCAGGCGCTCGGCGTTGCCAACGGCGATCACGTCGCGGTCAAGGCCGGCGGCGCGTCGCTGGACCTGCCGGTTGTGCTCAGCCCCGGTCTGCCTGACGGCGCCGTCGCGGTCGCGCTCGGTTACGGACGCACCAAGGTCGGTCGCATCGGCAACGGTGTCGGTCAGGACGCCTGGCCCGCCTCCACGTCCGGCAAGGCCGATGTCAGCAAGGCCGGCGCGTCCGAGAAGCTCGCGTTCCTGCAGCTGCACCCCAGCGCCGAACACCGCGACATCGTCCGCGAAACGACCCTTGCCGCGTGGCAGAAGGACCAGGCCGCCGGCAACATCACGCTGCACAAGGCCCTGCGCCGCGACAACAAGCAAGACAAGCCCTCGGTCGAAGCCACCCCGATCGAAGGCAAGTCCGTTTGGGGCGACCGCCACGACTACAGCAAGGACTACAAGTGGCACATGGTCATCGACCCCAACGCGTGCACCGGCTGTGGCGCGTGCGTGGTGTCGTGTTCGCTCGAGAACAACGTGCCCATGGTCGGCAAGACCGAGGTCGCGACCTACCGCGACATGCACTGGCTGCGCATCGACCGCTACTACGCCGAGAAGGCCGAAAACCAGCCGCCCGAAGGTGGCTACGATTGGGACCCGACGCAGCCCGACCTGCTCGCGATCGCCGACAACCCGGACGTGATCTTCCAGCCGGTGATGTGCCAGCACTGCGAAAACGCGCCGTGCGAAAACGTCTGCCCGGTGCTCGCGACGGTGCACACGTCCGAAGGCCTCAACGCGATGGCCTACAACCGCTGCATCGGCACCCGCTACTGCGCCAACAACTGCCCGTACAAGGTGCGCCGCTTCAACTGGTTCAACTACCCCGAAGACACCGAGATGTACGGCAAGCGCGACGCCGACATGGTTCGCCTCGCCCTCAACCCCGACATCGTCAAGCGCAGCCGCGGTGTGATGGAAAAGTGCTCGATGTGCGTTCAGCGCATCCAGGGCGGCAAGTCCGACGCGATTCGAGCCGGCAAGGAGCGCATCTGGGACGGCCTCGTGCAGTCCGCTTGCTCGCAGTCGTGTCCGACGCAGGCCATCACTTTTGGCAACGTCAACGACAAGAAGTCAGCTGTTCGCAAGAAGTGGGACGACCCGCGTCGTTACCGCCTGGTCGAAGAGATCGGCACGCGCCCGTCCATCGGCTACCTCGTCAAGGTCCGCAACCGGGATGAAGCCGCGCCACCCGCCGCCGCCAAACCCAAAGCACCCGCCGGTCACGGCGAAAAGAAGGAGGGATAGAGAATGTCCGCTCCCCTTTCACGACTTCGTTATCCGCTGATCAAGGGCAACCCCAAGCTCGCCAAGATCACCGATGACATCGTGCATTCGATGGAGGTCAAGCCGCACCCGCTGTGGTGGGCTGGCTTCCTGATCTCGGCAGCTGCGCTCGCGTGGGGCCTCGTCGCGCTCGCCATCCAGTTCTATGTCGGCATCGGCACCTGGGGTCTGAACAAGACCGTCGGCTGGGGCTTTGACATCACCAACTTCGTTTGGTGGGTCGGCATCGGTCACGCAGGCACCGCCATCTCGGCGATTCTCTACCTCTTCCGGCAGCGTTGGCGTACGTCCATCAACCGCTCCGCAGAGGCGATGACGATCCTCGCGGTCATCTGCGCCGCCACCTACCCCTTCATCCATATGGGCCGGCCGTGGTTCGGTTGGTGGTGGGTCGCTCCGATCCCGAACATGCGCGGCCCGCTGTGGGTCAACTTCCGCTCGCCGCTGATGTGGGACGTCTTCGCGATCTCGACCTACTTCAGCATCTCCTGCGTGTTCTGGTACGTCGGCATCATCCCGGACATCGCCACCTTCCGCGACCGCGTCAACAGCCGCGTCAAGAAGACCATCTACGGCATCCTGAGCTTCGGCTGGAGTGGCTCCAACAAGGACTGGGCGCACTACGAAGTCGTCTACATGGTCCTCGCCGGTCTCGCCGCGCCGCTGGTTCTCTCGGTTCACACCATCGTCTCGATGGACTTCGCGACCTCGGTTATCCCCGGTTGGCACACGACGATCTTCCCGCCCTACTTCGTCGCAGGCGCGCTCTTCTCGGGCTTTGCGATGGTGTTGACCCTGCTCTGCATCGCGCGAACGACGCAGAAACTCGAGCACATCATCTCGATCGACCACATCGACAACATGGCCAAGATCGTGCTCACCACCGGCATGTTGGTCGGTCTCGCCTACTCCACCGAGTTCCTGATGGCCTGGTACTCGGGCAGCAACTACGAGGGCTTTGTCTTCGTCAGCACGCGCGCCCAGGGTCCCTACGCATGGGCCTACTGGACGATGTTCACCTGCAACGTCCTGTCGCCGCAGATCTTCTGGTTCCGGGCCGCCCGCCGCAACGTGAAGCTCGTCTTCATCATGAGCATCTTCGTCAACATCGGCATGTGGTTTGAGCGCTTCGTCATCATCGTGACGTCGCTGCACCGCGACTACCTGCCCAGCAGCTGGACCCAGTACGACCCAACCTGGGTCGAATATGCCGAGTTTGTGGGCACGTTAGGGTTCTTCTTTACAGCCTACTTCCTCTTCGTGCGGACGCTGCCCACCGTCTCGATCGCCGAAGTGAAGCTCGTCTCGTCCTACGCCCAGCCGCACGCGCACATCGAGGACGCCCCCGCAGCGGGTAGCGTCGACGGCCTGGTGCCGCAGCCGGCGGCCAAGGAGGATGTCCATGTCTGAGGTATCCCGTTACGACGCGCTCAAGGCCGAGGTCGAAGCGCCGGCGAGCGCCGTCAAGGAGTTCTTCGTCGGCATCTTCACCGAGGAAGCGCAGATCCTCTCGGTCACGCAAGCGGCGCGCGAGGGCGGCCTGCCGATCCACGACGCGTTCACGCCGTACCCGGTTCACAATCTCGACGTCGCTCAGGGCATCAAGCGCTCGTGGCTGACGTATGCGGCCTTTGGCTGGGCGTGCTTCGGCCTGTTCCTGGCGTTCTCGCTGCAGGTGCACACCCAGTACGTCGACTTCGAGATGGTGCCGATCTGGAAAGGCTGGCCAATCGTCATCGGCGGCAAGCCGTTCCTGCCCTGGCCCGCGTTCGTGCCCGTCTTCTTCGAGCTGACGGTGCTCTGCTGCGGCCATCTGACGGTGCTCACATTCCTGGTCTACCGGGCGCTCTACCCGGGCAAGAAGCCCAAACTGCTGCTCGACGGCGTGACCGATGACCGGTTCGCGCTGGTGCTCGATCCCGAAGCCGACAGCTGGAACGAAGACGCCGCGCGCGAAATCTTCAACCAGCACGGCGCGTCGGAGATTTACACGGTGGAGGGTCGCCGCTAATGAAGTTGTCCTCGATGATGCCGTGGCGAATGACGTTGCTGCCTCTGCTCGCTGTCGGGTCGCTCACGACCGGCTGCCACGTGCAGGATCAGCCCAACTACCAGATCGCCCCGTGGATCAACCACATGGTGTTCTCGTCAGCCGCCGAATCGCAGGCGGAGAGCGAGTTCCTCCCCGGCGGTCGCACGCTGCAGACCCCGCCCGAAGGCACGATCCCGCGCGGCTTCACGCCGCTGCACTACAAGGGCCACAAGGAAGAGGCGAAGCAGGCCGGCGAAGAGCTGCAAAACCCCTTCATGCCCAAGAAATACCGGGCCAAGCCCAAAGCGGAAGACGTCGCGCGCGGCAAGTGGGGATACACGACCTTCTGCGTGCCGTGTCACGGCGTTGAAGGCAAGGGTGACGGACCGGTGAGCCAACGCGGCATGCCCGGCTTCCCGATCCACGCCGGCGGTCCCACCGAATACAAGGACGGCCACATCTTCCACATCATCAGCTACGGCCGCGGCATGATGGGCAGCTACGCTAGCCAGATCAGCCAAGACGACCGCTGGAAGATCATCCTCTACGTGCGCGAGCTCCAAAAAGCCGCACGTGGTGGCCGGTAAAAGGAGTACTCGAACATGGGTAGCCATCATATCGTCCAAGCTCCGGCCGACACCTCCTTCCAGGCTCCGAAGAGCGCCGTCATGGGCGCGATCGGTGCGCTGGTTGTGGGCAGCGCATTGCTCGCTTACGGGATCATCTCGGCGCCGTGGCGCGGCTGGTCCAACATGCTGCTCGCCAGCCACTACGCCACCGGCGTGGCGCTGGGCGCGGGCGTCATCATGGCGCTGTACTACGTCACCAACGCCGGCTGGTGGCCGGTCATCAAGCGCATCACCGAGGCGATGACGACGTACCTGCCGATCGGCTTGCTGACGTTCCTGGTCATCGGCGTGTTCGGCATGCACGACCTGTACGAGTGGAGCCACCCCAACATCGTCGCCAACGATCACTTACTGCAGCACAAATCGGCGCTGCTCAACCCGACGTCGTTCTACATCATCACGTTCGTCGTCTTCCTCGGCTGGATCGGCTTCACGATGGCGATGCGCGCACAGTCCCTCAAGCAAGACGCCGACGGCAAGGACGACCGCACCACCACCTGCGTCCGCCTCGGTGCCCTCTTCCTGGTCTTCTACGGCCTGAGCGTGACGTTCTCGTCGCTCGAATGGCTGATGAGCCTCGAACCCCACTGGTTTTCGACCATGTTCGGCGTCTACCAGTTCATCGGCATGTTTGTCGCGGCGGCGTCGACCTTGACTCTCTTCGTGCTGGGCATGAAGCGCGCGGGCTACCTCGGCTACGTGTCCAAGGTGCACCTGCACGACCTCGGCAAGATGATGTTCGCGTTTTCGACCTTCTGGGCATACATCTGGGTCAGCCAGTACCTGCTCATCTGGTACAGCAACATCCCCGAAGAGACCGGCTACTTCATCGCTCGTAACCAGGGCGGTTGGATGGTCCTTTTCTTGCTCAACCCGATGCTGAACTGGGCGATTCCTTTCCTGACGCTGCTGCCGGTCAAGAACAAGCAGAACCCCAAGGTGCTGTTCATCGTCGCGTGCACGCTCATCGTCGGTCACTGGCTCGACCTCTACCTGCAGGTCATGCCGGCCACGTCGCACTTCGCGGCCCACCACGCCAACGCCGACGTTCACGGCCCGTTCTTCGGCCTCACAGAGATCGGCGCCATGGCCTCGCTTGGCGGTCTGTTTGTCCTCGTCGTCCTGAAGATGCTCGAGAAGGCGCCGCTGCTGCCGAAAAACGACCCGTACCTGGAAGAGAGCCTCAACTTCGAGTCCGGTCCTGGCCCCCAGGGCTTCCAAGGCTGAGCTCTCTCGAGAGAACAATTCGCCAATAGCCGCCTCGGGATCGCTCCCGGGGCGGTTTCGCTTTTGGCCGGGCACCCGCGTACCCTGCGCGCAACCAACCCAAGCCGATTCGAAGCTCTCGCCATTGATGGCACGCCCATTTGCTATGACGGACGACGTGACACCGCCGACCCCACCGCTGCAATGGATGCAAGCCCAGGCTCGGGCGCTGCTTGCCGCTGTGCCCGACGGCGTGATCACGATCGACGCCACGGGACGCATTCGGCAGTTCAATCCGGCCGCCGAGGAGTTGTTTGGCTACGAGGAGGCCGAGGTCATCGGGCGCAAGCTCACGTTCCTGATGCCGGAGATCTACCGGGTGGGGCACGAAGAGGGGCTGCGCCGCCGGTTGAAAGGCGAACCTGCCGCCCGCTTGCGACCTTCTGGAACGTTCGAAGGGATGCGGCGTGATGGCAGCCACTTCTTCATCGAGCTGAGCCTTTCGACCTGGCACGCGAACGGCGAGACGTATTTCACGGGCGTTGTGCGCGATGTCAGCGTCCGTCGCGACCTTGAGCGCCACATTCGACGTCTCGCACAGGTCGTGCAATCCAGCAACGACGCGATGATTTGCGTCGACCTCGACGGCAACATCACCGAGTGGAATCCCGGTGCTGAACGTCTTTTTGGCTGGACCGCCAACGAATCGATCGGCCACCCCATCTCGATGCTTGCCAGCGAGGCTCGTCAAGCCGAACAGAGCGACCTGGTGCGCCGCGTGGTGGCCGGCGAACACGTGGGTCGCATTCGCACCCAGCGCAAACACCGCAGCGGCGAGCTGGTCGACGTGGCGATGACGATGTCGTTGCTGGTTGGCGACAACGACAAGCCGTTCGGTGTCGGCGCGGTCATCCGCGACATCCGCGCAGACCTGCGGAAGGAAGAGGACATCCGCCAGGCGCGCGACGCCGCCGAGGCCGCCAACCGCGCCAAGAGCCTCTTTCTCGCCCAGGTCACTCACGAGATCCGCACCCCCCTCAACGGCGTGGTGGGCATGGTCAGCCTGCTGGAACGCACCGCGCTGGACGCCCGCCAGACCGAGCTGGCCGCGACGTTGCGCGCGTCTACCGACCAGATGATGGTGGTGGTCGATGACGTGTTGGACTTCAGCAAGATCGAGGCCGGCAAGCTCGCACTCGTCAACGCGCCGTTTGATCCGATCGCCCTCGTGAACTCGACGGCCGACCTGTTCCAACCCAAGGCGTTCGCTTCCGGTGTCACGCTCAGCACCAAGCTGCTCGCCGACACCGCCAAACAGGTCGTCGGTGACGCCAGCCGCATCCGCCAGGTCGTGACCAACTTCGTCGACAACGCCATCAAGTTCACCCCGCGCGACGGGTCGGTGCAGATCGTGCTCAACGGCGACCCTGTCGATTCGGAACACTGCGCGCTGCAAATCGCGGTTGTTGACACCGGCATCGGGCTGACCGAGCAGCAGTGCGCGCGCATCTTCGACCCCTACGTGCAGGCCGACGACAGCACCTCCCGGCAGTTCGGCGGCACCGGCCTCGGCCTCGCGATCGCGCAACAGCTCGCGTCGATGATGGGCGGCGATGTGTCGGTAACGAGCTCACCGGGCAGGGGCTCAACCTTCGCGCTCAAGGTCACGTTGCCCTGCCGCGTCGATGACAAGGACGAAGAAACCAAGGAGCCGGCGCCGCTCAGTCCTGTCAGCAACGTCCGCGTGCTCGTCGCCGAAGACAACGACATCAACCAGATGGTCGCCCAGCAGCTGCTCGAAGCGCTCGGGTGCACGGTCGACGTGGTCGGCGACGGTCAGGCCGCGATCGACGCCGTGCAGGAAAACGAATACACGCTCGTCCTGATGGATTGCCGGATGCCGGGCACCGACGGATACGACGCCACGGCCGCGATTCGCGAGCTCCCCAGGGGAAAACTGCTGCCGATCGTCGCGATGACGGCGAGCGCCACGCCCGGCGAGCACCAACGATGTCTCGCCGCCGGCATGGACGCGTTCATGACCAAGCCGATCACCTTCGATCGGATGCGCAGCCTGCTCGCCATGTGGCTTCCTGCCCGAATTTCACGCTAGCCGC
>CAZLMW010000116.1:6717-25209 GCA_964560875.1 uncultured Enterobacteriaceae bacterium | reverse complement strand
GCAGGATCGGCATGGGTCATTTCTCAACCTGCCAACGCAGGGGGAGATGGGCCGCAGGCTCAGACGGGGTCGATCCAGACAGCCGCCGAAGGCGTCCTCCTTGAGAGTCGCTTTGCGTAAATCCCTCTAGAAACGGTGTGTTCTACGGTCCAGTGCCTGTGTAGTTATTTCTACACGTTACGGAACCAGTAACAGAGTGCCGCGACAAGTTCCGGCGGATTGTGCGCAATTCAGGGACACGCTCAGATGTTCTGCAGCTTCACGAGGATCTCGCGCATGATCTCGGACGTGCCGCCACCGATGGTGATCAGCCGAGCGTCGCGCCAGATTCGCGAGACCTCGCACTCGTCCATGTAGCCCATGCCCCCGTGCAGCTGCAGGCAGCGATCAGCGACGCGGTTGGACAGCTCGCCGGCGATGAGCTTGGCCATCGTAATCTCGCGAACAGCGGTGGAGTCCCCGGCGGCCACAAGCGCGACGGCGCGGTAACAGAGCTGTCGGGCGGCTTCGATCTCGGCTTCGAGCTGCACGATGAGGTGGCGGACAGTCTGGAACCCGGTCAGCGGCTTGTTGAAGGCGTGCCGGTCCTTGCAGTACTGGATCGTCATGTCCAGGCACCGCTGGGAACCCGCCAGGGACGTGATGGCGCCGATGAGCCGCTCGCCCTGGAAGTTCTGCATGATGTAGTAAAAGCCCGCGTTTTCGTGGCCGAGCAGGTTGCGCGCCGGGATGCGGCAGTCCTCGAACGCGAGCTCGGCCGTGTCGCTGCAGTGGTTGCCGAGCTTTTCGAGCTTCTTGGTGACGCGGAAGCCCTTGGTGTCGCACGGAAACAGGACGAGCGAGATGCCGGCAAAACCGGGCGCGCCGGTGCGCACGGCAAGGGTGATGAAGTCGCAGCGTGTGCCGTTGGTGATGTAGGTCTTGGCGCCGTTGATGACGTAGTCGTCGCCATCGCGAACGGCGGTGGTCCGGATGTTGGCGACGTCGCTGCCCGCGTCGGGTTCGGTCACGCCAAGGGCGGCGATTGCTTCACCGGTGACGGCCGGCGCCAGGAAGTTGCGCTTGTGATAGTCGTCGCCGATCTCGTTGATGACGGGCGTGGCCATGTCGGACTGCACCAGGAACGCCATCGTCAGCCCGGCCATGCCGCTCTCGACCATCCCTTCGGCGTAGGCGGTCGTGTACCACCAATCGAGACCGAGTCCGCCGTACTCCTCGGGGACGCGGATGCCGAACAGACCGAGGCTACCGGCCTTGTTGAAGAGCTCGCGCGGGAACAGGCGCGCGGCCTCCCACTCTTCGGCGTTGGGATGCAGCTCGGTCCGGGCCCAATCGGCAACGGTCTTGCGCAGCGCCTCGTGTTCCTCGGTGAACTGGGGGTAGTTGCGGTAACGAATGCTGTGACTCATGGGTATCTCCGTTGGGCTCGCCTGGCTGACCGCCACCGGCGCTAGCAGACTGCGCCGTAAATCGTATCGGTCAAGGTGGGGGACCTAAATGCAGTCTGCCGCGCGGAGCGCGAATTTGGGGTGAGGCCGGAAAAATGACACTTTTTTCGGTCGAGGGGGCTGTTTCAGCCCCCTTGCAAACAACGAGCACCTGCGCCGAGGCGGAGCTTTGGCGCAGTCTGCTAGATTTGCTTCCACACCTTGGCGAGGGAATCGCCATACACCGAAAGCTCCCAACTGCAAAACCATCCAAATGGCGTTTGTTGGACCGCGTAGCCGGTCGACCCAAGCCGCTCGGCGAGCTCATCCATGAACGCGCGGGCAAAGTGGGGGTCGGCGTTTTGGCCGCCAAGATGGGTAAAACTGTGGAGCACGACGTTTTTCAGATCGCGCTTGTTGGCGATCCACTTGATGTGCTTGAGCGTGTGCTTGAACGCGCGTTTGCGGCGATCGTCGGCCTCGTCGTCCGCTTCGATGTGCAAAAACGCGACCGCGCACTCCGCGACCTCGGCACCGAAGGCCGGATCGGCGTCCTCGATGGTCTGCGAATGCGGCGCCCAGGCGAAGCGCGGGCATTGGAACGTGAGGATTTTCAAGGTGTGGGATGAACGTCGCGGTCAATCGCAGTCAAGCACCTGGACGAAATAGGTGATCGGCTTGCTGATGCCGGTGATCGACACCTCGTAGCTCTGGCCGTCTTCGGCGCGCCACCCTTGTGGGTTCCACGCGAGGCCGAACTTGCTGTGCGAGCCGGGATCGAGCGACCGCTGCTTGATGGGCAGCTCCTTGATGCCGGCCTTGACGGTGACGGTGGCGCCGGTGAAGTCGATCGTGTCGGACTGAATCGACCAGCCGGTGTCGTCGACGCTCTTGTGGCCGAGCTTCTTGCGGGGCCAGAACGCGGCTTGCGGGATCTTGCCCGACGGCGGCCACGCGACCCACTCCTTGGTGGCTGTTCCTTTGCCACCGACCGGCATGCAGCTCGCCTGCTCCTTGGCGTCCGGCGTGTCGTTGGTGGAGCCGATGCCGATCGGACCAAAGAGGTTGCTCAGCAGCCAGCGGCGATGGCCCATTTTCGCGGCGTTCACGGCGCCTTCATCGACCATGTAGCGGTCGACGGAAAGCACGGCGGGAGCGGTGGACAGGTTGGCGTCCTGCGCCGTCACATTCGCGGCCTTATTCCAGCATTTCCACGACTTGGGCGGGTTATGGCTGATATCGTTGTTGGCGGCCATGAGCTCGGCGCAGGCCTGTGCTTGCTTGTTGAGGTTGTCGTCTTGCTTGATGGGCGGCTGCCCGGCGAGGAACCGGTACAGGTTGATCTGCTTGATGGTCTTGGCGCGGGCGGAGGCTTCGAGCGCCCCGGGCTTGCAGGTCTTGAGGTCGCCACCGGTCCACTTGCCTTCGACGAGGTCGGCGCGGTCGGCGTTCCAGCGTTTGCACACGGGGTCGTTCTTGTCGTTGTTGTCGCCGCCGCTATCGACCGCCCCGGCATCAACCTCGACGTCGCCCCTGTCGCCTCCATCGAGTGTTTCGATGGGCGTGCCGTCGCACACCGCTTCCCGCTGCGTCGTATGCGTCGGGTGAGGGCGCTCTTTGCAGGTCGTCCCGTTGGGGCAGACCTCGATCTGGGTGAATTTGGCTGTCCCGGGATCGCATCGGACGCGCAGCTGTTTGTAACAGGCCTCGCCGATCTTGCTGGGGTTGCAGCCGGAGCCGACCTTGCCGCCCGTCGTGGTGGAGAAAAACCCGCCGTCGTCGCCGTTGCAGCCGGCAGCCGCGAAAAGACAGAGCACGGCGGTGGCGGATACGAGGCGGCCGCATCGGGGCCAGCGCCCCGCAGGAGCACGTTTGGAGCGTGAGGGGTAAATCATGGCGCGAAGGATGCCATGTTCGCCGCGGGCAGGTAAACTTGCGCCGGTTCCTACCCGAGAAGCCATCCAATCGCGCAACCAAGGACACCATGGCCAGGCACAAGAGGCTCAGCGGTGCGATCATCGCCAGGCCGGAGTGGTACACCGCCGCAGAGCTCGTGCGCGCCGCCGAAGAGCTGCTGCGCGAACAGGCGGGATCGGCCGCCACCGGACGGCTTCCGCCATCTGTCATCGCGTTTTACGAAGAGCGCGGCCTGGTTGATCCCCCGCAGGACGCGTCCGTCGAACGTCCTTACACGCGCCGACACCTGATGCAGCTGATGGCGGTGCAAGTGCTGCGGCGTATCGATCTCGGCCTCGACGAGATTGCGTCGCTGGTGCGCGGGGTCGACGACAAGAACCTGAAGCTGCTCATCGACGACCCCGAAGAGGCCGAAAAGAAAGCCAACGTGATGCGCAACTGGCTGGGCGTCATCGCCCGCGGCCGCTACAACGGTGACGGTCCTCCCGACGACGAGGCGCTGCTCGACAACGACGACAGCGCCCCCTTCATCCAGCCGTCGCGCGTGCCGCTCGTCCCCAACAACGGCCCAAGTCAACGCGGCAAACGCACCATCCTCGGCAACCCGTCCAAGCCGGGAAAGCCTGGGCTCGACATGCCGCCCGACTTGCCCGTGGCCGCCCGCGACGGTTCGACCCGACGTGCCAAGCCCAAGGCTGCGCGCAGGACGATGCCGCGACGCGCGGACTTCGGCAGTGAAGGCCCCGCCCCGACGTTGCCCGGTCGCGTCGCGTTGTCCGAGTCTGTCGCCGGCGAAGCGGAGCTTTTTGTTCGCCATCGCCTGATGGACGGTGTCGAGCTGCACGTGGAGATCGAGGTCATGCAGGCGCGGCTCGACCCGGCCGATCTCACCACGCTTTTCGAACGAATTCGCGCGCTGCTGCAGGTCGAAGACGACTGACGCACCGTTGAGCGACGCCCTCGAGGGTCCATGTACGCCGTTCTCGCGCCCGCGAAGACGTTCGATCTCGCCCCGACTCCCGCGCACCTGCCGGTGACACAACCCGCGCTGCTCGATGACGCCCGACTGCTCGTCGATGCCGCCAAAGCGCTCGATGAACGCCAGGTCGCGCGCTTGATGAAGACCAGCTCAGACGTGGCGCGACGCACCTGCGCGGACTTCGAGGCCATCTCGTTGCCCTTCACCGCCGACAACGCACGTCCCGCCGCGCTCGCGTTTGCCGGCGACGTCTATCACGGGCTGCAAGCACGCAGCTTCACGCGCGCCGACATGGAGTGGTCACAGGACCGACTCGGCATCCTCTCGGGCATGTTTGGCGTGCTCCGTCCGCTCGACCTCGTGCAGCCCCACCGACTCGAAATGGGCATCGCGATGCCGACACCGCGCGGCCGCAACCTCTACAGTTTTTGGAGCGATCGCATCGCGCGATTCATCGCCGGCCAGGTCGCAGGACATCGGGACCGGGCGCTGGTGCACCTCGCGTCCAACGAGTACCTGAAAGCCGTTCCGCTCAGCGCCCTTCGAACCAGGGTCATCCGGCCTGTCTTCGAAGAGGTCGAGGGGCAGCGGGCCCGCTCGATCGTCGTACACGCGAAAAAGGCGCGCGGGGCCATGGCGCGGTTCATCGTGCAGCGCCGAATCGAGACAGCCGAGCAGCTCAAGGGGTTCAACCTCGACGGCTATCGCTACGATGCGACGGTGAGCAAGGGCGACCAGATGGTCTTTCGACGGCCGTTTCGGACGGTCAGCAGGCGCAGCAGGTAACGACGCAACAGACGCGCACAGGACGGCAGGTTCGATCGGAGTTCGCGGGGCGCGAGGGTCCGCGGGTGCTGCCGCACTGCCGTTCGCTATCCCGGCCGGCCCGAGCGCGCACGTCGCCTTCCCCGAGCCGGCGCTCGGTTGAGTGAGACAGGCTCGACACGTAAAAGCGGTCCTTGCGCGTGGTCTTCTCGGTGGTGTCGCCTCAACACCGGACACCCATCAGATTGCCGTTGAGCTTCAATTCCAGGAGTAGCTGTTACCCTGCCGGCGGCCGTGGCGATTCAACGGCCTCCCTCAACCTTGGGGCAGCACAGTTCAGAGTCGGGGTTTCCATGCGGATCGCTACCCAAATCACCGTTGCGGTTGTTGGTTGGACGCTGCTGGTCCTGCTGGGCTTTGGCTATTTCCGCCTGCGCAGCGAGATCGCGCTTCTGGAACACGATTTGTCGGAGGAGTGCCAGCTTGCGGGGCACTTGGTCGAGGAAGAGGTAGTGCGGGCTTGGCGCGACCAGGGCATCGAAGGGGCGTCGTTGATCGCCGACAGGGTTGGGGCCGCCAATGCGGGCCTTTCCGCCCGGCCCGTCGTGCTATCAGGCGACTGCGCAGCACCCATGTGCCCGCTGCACCAGGGGTGGGCGAGTCCCGGCAGAACCGCGAAGTTTTGGCGCGTTTCCGGCGACGACGGTGCTGCGATCATCACGTATTTGCGCCTTGAGGGCGGCCAGGCAGACGCAGCGCTGGAGCTCCAGGCGTCCCTTCGCGCCGAGCGGGAGTTCGTCGCGCGGACAGGGCGGGAGTTGGCAGTCGTCGCCTTGCTGATCGCGCTCGTGGCGATTTGGCTCTCCCAGATTGTCGGCTGGCGGATGGTCGGCCGGAAGGTTCGCGATCTGGTCGCCGTCGCGCACGCTGCAGTCGCCGATGAATCGATGCCGCCGCTCACATGGAATTCTGATGACGAGTTGTCGGAGCTGGGCAAGGAGATGGAATTGATGCACGCCCAACTTGCCTCAGGTCGCGTGCAGCAGCGTCGCAGTCAGCTCATCCGCGCCGAGTTGCGACAGAAGCTAAGGCATTCGGATCGACTGGCGGCAGCGGGGCTGCTGATGGCACGGGTCGCTCACGATGTCGGGACCCCACTGGCGGTGGTCGCTGGTCGTCTGCACCGTCTGCGGTCGCGTGTCGACGCGCCCCTCACGCGGGAAGTGGGCGCCGCGATCGAGCAAGTGGACCGCATTGGCGAGATCCTCCGGGCGCTCCTCGACTACGTTCGAAGTGAGGATGAGCCGGGGGTCGTGGATGTCGGCGCGGCTGTGCAACGGGCGACGGACCTGGTGTCCGCAATCGGCGACGCCAAGGGCATCCGTATCGCGTGCTCCGTGCCTTCCGAACAGGCCTTGGTGCCTGGGCGCGAACTCGCCGTTGAACAAGCCGTCGTGAACCTGCTTGTGAATGCGGTTCATGCGAGCCCGCCAGGCGAGCGTGTCGCGGTGGCGGTGCAGGTAGCCAAGCCTGACCTCGGCGGTGGCCGGCGTCTCGAGCCGACCGCTAGAATCGTCGTGACCGATGCAGGGCCTGGCGTCTCTGACGACGTGCGGGGCGCCATCTTCGAACCGTTGTTCACCACCAAGCCGCTTGGCGCCGGAACCGGACTCGGCCTCGCTATCAGCCAAAGTATTGCGAGCGAACACGGCGGCACATTAGAACTCGACGAATCCTTTGTGGGCGGTGCACGCTTTGTAATGGAACTGCCGGGAGTTGGCCGTGACGGATCGGATTCTCATCGTCGAAGATGACCTGGCCATGCGCGAACTATTGCGCGACGACTTGCAGGATCGCGGATACGAGACCGACGAGGCGGCGAGTGTTGCTGCGGCGCTCGAGATTCTCGACCCGCAAATCCACGATGCGATCGTCACCGACCTGAATCTTGGCGTCGCAGACGGGCTCGACCTCACCCGCGCGGCGCTGGCGCGGGATCCCGGCTTGCCGGTCGTCGTGATCACCGCCTTTGGGACCATGGAAGCGGCCATCCGCGCGATCCGGCAGGGGGCCTACGACTTCCTGACCAAACCGCTTTCGCTGCCTGACCTGGCGCTCACTCTTGAGCGGGCGGTGGCGCTGCGCGCGCTCCGACATGAAGTTGCGCAGCTTCGCAGCCAGACGGCTGAGCGATCCGGCCGCATATCCCTGGGCGGCAACTGCGCAGCGATACGTCGGTTGAGTGAGAGAATCGAATTGGTGGCGCCAACCATGGCGAACGTGATGCTGCTGGGCGAGAGCGGCGTCGGCAAGACCCGCGCTGCCCGGCTTATTCACACGCTGAGCGGCAGGAAGGGACCGTTTGTCGCGGTGAACATGGGCTCGATCCCCCAGCATCTTGTCGAGAGCGAGTTGTTTGGACACGTCGAGGGTGCTTTTACCGGGGCCGGGGACGCGCGCGAGGGGCTGATGTTGCGCGCGGAGGGCGGCACGCTGCTGCTCGACGAGATAGGGGAAACACCACCGAACCTGCAACCAACACTGCTGCAGGCGCTCGATGAACGACGTGTTCGACCCGTCGGCAGCGACTCGACAGTACCGATAGACGTGCGGGTCATTGCCGCTACGAACCGCGACCTTGACGCGGACGTGCAGAGCGGTCGGTTTCGCGCCGATCTGTTCTTCCGCCTCGCGGTGATGGAGCTGCACGTGCCTCCTCTCAGAGATCGAGGCCGCGACATCCTGGAGTTGGCGCAGCGCTTCGTTTGCGAGGCCTCGGAGAGTTTCGGCAAGCCGGTCCAGGGGCTGCAGCCCGATGCCGCGCTCGCGCTCATCACATATCACTGGCCAGGGAACATCCGGGAGCTGCGCAACTGCATGGAACAGGCTGTCATCGTCACGCGGCGGCGACTCATCTGCCGCGCCGATCTCCCCGAGCGCCTGACGAAAGAACACGATGACCGCCCGCCGTCCGGTGATAGCACCGAGCTGCGCTGTTTGGCAGACGTAGAGCGCCGCCACATCCTCGCAGTACTCCGGCATGTTCACGGGCGCCGATCCGAGGCTGCCCATATCCTGGGCATCGGCCGCAAAACGCTCTACAGAAAGCTGCAGGCGTGGGGCATCGATACAGACTCCATGCGGCGTGGGTCAGGATGACGCGGCCGCCAGCTGCACGGGTCATGTCGACCCATCACCCTGCGCGCCCGGTCGCCTGTCTTTGGCGCGATATATGATTAGATAACATTTAGTTAACTCGTGTTTGTTCGGTCCGGCACACCTCTTGCGAAGCTACTTCTCGTTCGCGTAGCAAAGCCTTCGCGGAGGAGACACCGATGCCTGACATTCGCGAGATCGCGCGCCCAAACGCCACATCCGGATTCCTCGTCTTCCTAATCGCGCTTCCGCTGTGCCTTGGCATCGCGATGGCGAGCGGCTTCCCGCCGATCTCTGGCGTGCTTACCGCGATCCTTGGCGGCCTGCTTGTGTCCCACATCGGCAGTGCGCCCTTGACTATCAAGGGTCCCGCGGCTGGCCTCATCGTCATCACCTTCGGCGCCGTAACCGAGCTGGGCGCCGGCGACCCCGTCGTTGGCTACCACAAGGCGTTGGCCGTCGGCGTCGTCGCGGCCGGCGTTCAGATCGTGTTCGCGATGGTGCGAGCCGGCGCGATCGCCGCGGTGATGCCGCCGTCGATCGTGCACGGGATGCTCGCGGCCATCGGCGTGATCATCATCGCCAAACAGACACCGGTGGTCATGGGCGTAGAGGCGCACGGTGGCGAGCCGCTGGAGATGCTCGCGCAAATCCCCGACTACCTCGCCCACGCCAACCCGGAAGTCCTCCTGATCGGTGCGCTGTCGATAATCGTTCTCATCGGCTGGCCGGCTCTGAAGTGGAAATTCGCCAAGCGTCTGCCTGCGCCGATGGTCGCCCTCGCGCTGACGATTCCAATTGGTGCGCTGCTGGGGCTGTCCTACGACCATGACTACGTCTTCGCGGGCCACCCGTTCCACGTCGGGCCCAGTTACCTGGTGTCGCTGCCCGGCAACCTGCTCGACGTCATCACGTTCCCCGATTTCTCCAGCATCACCTCGCCAGCCTCCATCAAGTACGTCGTCATGTACGCGCTGGTAGGCACCATCGAGTCGCTGCTGTCCGTGATCGCTGTCGACTCGATGGACCCGCGCAAGCGCGTGTCGGGTTTGGATCGGGACCTGCTCGCGACCGGCATCGGCAATCTTGTCTGCTCGATGATCGGCGGGCTGCCGATGATCTCGGAGATTGTGCGCAGCAAGGCGAACATCGACGCGGGCGCATCGAACCGGTGGTCGAACTGGTTTCACGGGCTGTACCTGCTGCTGTTTGTCGCGCTGCTGCCCGGTCTGTTGCAGATGATCCCCCTGGCCACCCTCGCTGCGATGCTCGTGGTGACCGGGGCCAATCTCGCCGCGCTCCGCGAGTTCAAGCATGCGTGGGCGGTAGGCAGTGACCAATTTGCGCTGTTCCTGGTTACCTTCGCGGTCACACTTGGAACGGACTTGTTGATCGGCGTCGGGGCTGGGCTGGCCGTCAAACTGGGGCTTCACGTGGCGCGAGGAGCGCCAATTCTCCAGCTGATTCGGCCGTCGCTCGAGGTGGCGCGGGACGGTGATCTCGTCAACGTCGTGCTTCACGGGCCTGCGTCGTTCTCAAACCTCTTCTTCCTGCGTCGCGAGCTGGACGCCGCGGTTGCCGGCGGTGCCAATTTGATCCGGCTCGACTTCCGGGACGCCGCGCTTGTGGACCACACCGTCCAGGAGAAGCTCGCCGCAGCCGCCGCTGAGTGGCCATCGACGCAGCTGGAGGTGATCGGCCTCGGTTCCCTGACGGCAGTTTCCGCGCACGAACATGCGACAAGGCTCCGCAGTCGATGAGGGCGATGTACGGGGGCAACACAATGAATCGGTCGGCACAACCCATCGACGATACCGCTGTGCAGCGCGCAGTGGAGTCGGCAGCGCACCTGCTGCCGGCACAACGGCCGCTGGAGCGATTCGTCCACCACAACACGCTTCACGCGTTCGAGAGCATGCCGTTCGACGAGGCGGTCGTCGCGGCTTCAGCACGCTTTGGCGCTACGCCGTACCTGTCGACGGAGATGTTCCTTGAGGAATACGACCGCGGTCGGATTCTGGACGCGGACATTGGGGCGGTCGTCGCGGCGCACGTGCCCGACGAGCCGGCCGTCATTCCGGGCCTGAAGCTCGATTTGCGCACAGCGGTGCACGGCTTGATGACCGTTCCCTTCAGCGGCACGCCGAGCGCGTCCGTTCCGTGGCTCGTGCAAGAAACAACGATGCTTGTTGAGCTCCCCGAGCGCCTGCGTCGCGACGCCAGGGAGCGGCTCCTTGACTCCGGCTCCACGCGGCAGACGCTGGCCGAGCTGTGGCGCTGGGCCGTGCAGCGCCGACGCAAACATCCGGCCGCGAAGGTCGAACCCACTTCGCTTCGCCTCGGCGCGTTGACGCAGCGCCATCTGGCCGTCGACATCGACCGTGAAGTCAACGCGTGGCTAATCAGGCACACCGCCGCGTACCTCGATCTCGGCGTGTCGCAGCACTCGATGCCGGCGCGCGAAGAGGGCTTCTTTGCGACCACCGCGCGCGCGGTCACGCAGCGGACACTTGATCCGCGTCCGTGGGTTCGGCGGATGCGCGCAGTCGTGCGCGAGCTCGATGCGGAGACGATGGGCGCGAGCGCCGCGGCGGTCAGCTTGTTGCAGCGGATCGGCGTCGCTCCGACAGAGCTGAAGTCGTTCGTAACCGATACCCTGCTGGCGCTGTCGGGCTGGCCGGGGATGTTCGTTCAACTGGCCGCTCGCCCAGACCTGGCGCCGGCGCCGCCACCGCCGACTTCGCTGATAGACTTCCTGGCTGTACGGCTCCTGCTCGAGGTGTCGGCGAGCGAGGAGGCGTTGCGGCATTCGGACGGTGCGCTCGCCAGGGGCACGCTCATCGAGCGTCTGCAGGCTTGCGCCGCGCCGCCAACAGCCGATCGGAGCCCCGATCCGGCGCTGCAGCTCTTCGAATCGGTCGTCCACCTCGGGATTGCGCCGGCAGCGCTGTGGGCAGCGACGGACAAAGAGCTCGACGATTTCGACAGTGTCCTGACCCGCTACTCCGATGTGCCGCGCAGAGCCCTATGGCAAAAGGCGTTCGAACGCCGCTACCGGCAGCAGATCCTCGACGCGTTGATCGCGCACAATGCGATGTCCCACCCCGTGGCCCCGCAGCGACCGCGCGCACAAGTCATCTGTTGCATCGACGATCGGGAAGAGTCACTGCGTCGCGCGCTCGAGGAGCTCGACCCGCGGTACGAAACCTACGGGTACGCCGGCAACTACGGCCTGAAGATCCGGTACCTGGCTGCTGGCGGCCACCACTCGGTGCCGCTCAGTCCGGCCAACGCGGTCCCGACACACCTGCTTGTGGAAGACGTCGAGCCACAGCACAGGGAAGCGTTTGTTCGTCTTCAGCGTCGCGATCAGTGGCTGGGCGGCGTTGTGACGGCCGGCGCTGACGCCACGCGATCGGTCGTGCGAGGGACCCTGGCGTCGTTGCTGGGAACGGCGGCGATCGTTCCGATGGTGACGCGCCTGCTGTCGCCGGAGCGTCACGCGGCCAACATCAAACCCCGCCGCGCGGCGCAGACAAGGTTGTCCGTGGACGCCGAGGACCCGCCGCGCGCGCACAACGAGCTAGCCGTCGGTTTCAGCAAGGACGAGATGGTGCAAATCGTGCGCCCTGCGCTCGAAGAAATGGGGCTCACGTCTCACTTCGCGCCGCTCGTCGCGGTGCTGGGACATGGCTCGAACAGCATGAACAACCCCCACGAGGCGGCGCACGATTGCGGCGCGTGCGGCGGCGGGCGCGGCGGGCCGAATGCCAGGGCGTTCGCGAGCTTCGCCAACGACGAGTATGTGCGCGAGCAGCTCGGCTTGGCGGGGATCAACATTCCCAGCACGACGTGGTTCATCGGCGGCTACCACAACACGTGCACAGATGAATTTGAGCTGTACGACACGGATCTGGTCCCAGCCCAGCTCGGCGCGGCTGTCCAGACGCTTGCGGACGATCTGCGGCGGGCCTGCACCCTCGACGCGCACGAGAGAGCGCGACGATTCTACACGGCGTCTCGGGACCTGACACCGGAGCAAGCCGTTCGTCACGTCAGGAACCGGGCCGAGGACCTCGCTGAGCCGCGCCCAGAGTACGGGCACGCCTCCAACGCGCTGTGCCTGGTTGGCAGACGAGACTGGAGCCGAGGCCTCTTTCTAGACCGGCGTGTCTTCTTGACCTCGTACGATCCGAGTGTCGACGAAAACGGCGCAGTTCTGGGCAGATTGCTCGCAAGTGTTGCGCCGGTAGGGGCCGGCATCAACTTGGAGTACTACTTCTCGTTCGTAGACCCCATGGCGTACGGCGCAAACACCAAGTTGCCCCACAATATCACCGGGATGATCGGCGTCATGGACGGCCACCAGAGCGACCTTCGGACCGGGCTTCCGTGGCAGATGGTCGAGATTCACGAGCCGGTGCGCCTCCTCACCATCGTTGAGGGCACACCGGACCGCATCGATGCTGTGCTCGCTTCCCAACCCGGTGTTGCCGGCATGATCCAACGCGGCTGGGTCCTCGCCGCCGCGTACGATCCGTGCACCAATCAAGCGTGGACGTGGGCCGACGGCCGCTGGCAGCTGCACGTCTGTGAGACAACCAAGATCCAGACAGCACAGACATCCATAGATTACTACTCCGGTCACCGCGGCCATCTCAAGCCGGCAACGATCGTCGCTGGCTCGTTCCGCGGTGCTGACAACGGGAAGGCTTCGTGATGGTGTACCCCGTGTTGCAGAGCTCGTTGGCTGCGATCGCGCTCGCCGGCCCGTTGTTCGCGTTGGGCGTGTTGATCGTCGGCGGCGTCCCACCGGCTCAAATGCCGGAGCGCCGCGTTCACCAGGTCACGGCGTGGACATTTGGTTTGGGGCTGGTTGCCGCCCTCGCTCTCGGCGCCGGCCTGGCGCTTCACGGCGGTGCGCCGCTGCGCATTGATCTCGGCACGCTGATTACGGTGCGGACGTACCATTTTGATGTCGTGCTTCAGATCGACGCTTCAGCGATCGAGTTCCTGGTCCTCGACTTCCTGCTGTGCGGCATCATCGGCGCGTTCTCAGCTCGATACCTCCACCAGGAGCCTGGATTCCACGGTTTCTATGTACTGCTCGTGCTGTTCGCGCTCGGAATCGAGCTCATCGCGGTCAGCGCCGGGCTGGATCTCCTCTTCGCTGGCTGGGAGTTGGTCGGCTTGACATCGGCGTTGCTCATCGCCTTTTTCCGGCGACGCGATGCGCCAGTGCGACACGGTCTGCGCGCCTACGGAGTCTACAAGACCACCGACGTAGGGCTCATCACGGCGCTGGTGCTGCTGCACCACGCGACGGGCTCGGCTGACTTCAATGCGGTTTCACCCGCGCATCTCTCCGCGACACAGTCCCTCCTTATCGGCGCGATGGTCGTCTTCGGCGCGATGGGCAAGGGCGCAGCTGTGCCGTTCACGGGGTGGCTTCCCAGGGCGATGGAGGGGCCGACGCAATCCAGCGCGATCTTCTACGGCGCCTTGTCGATCCACGCGTCGCCGTTCCTGCTGCTCCGCGCCGGGGCTCTCTTCACCACGCATCCGGAGCTGCGTTGGGCGATCGCGGCGATCGGCTGCGCGACTGCGGTGCACGCCCGAGCGGTGGCCCGTGTGCAAACCGACGTGAAGACCGCGCTTGGATACTCCTCGGTGGCCCAGGTCGGCGTCATCTGGATGGAGGTTGCGGCAGGGTTCAGCACCCTGGCGATGGCGCACATCGCGGGGCACGCGATCCTGCGGACCTGGCAGTTGTTGCGCGCGCCCTCGCTGCTGCATGACCGTCACCTCGTCTCGGAGATGAGGGGTGACGGGCCGCCCTTGGTCAGCTCGCTTCTGCAGCGGGTGTTGCCGCTCTCAGCGCAACGTTGGTGGTATCACTTCTCGATCGAGCGCTGGTTCATCGACGCCTGGTTCGACCGACTGCTTCTTTCGCCCCTGAATCGCGCGCTGCTCTGGCTGGACCGTGTGGAGCACAGCGTGTCTGAGGGAATGTGTCTGCCGACTGCGGGCGATGAGTTGAGCGCGGTAGCGCGGCTGAATGACGATCACGTTGACACCGCCGCCGCACCGGCAGCGCAACTGCGGAGCACTGATCGATGAATGCCTTGCTACCGGCATGCGGTGCCGCTGTTCTTCTCCTGATCGGCGCGAGCGTCAGCGCGCTACTGCCACGCGCCGAAGCGCGATGGGTGTGCGTCGTTCAGGCCGCCTTTGCGAGCGCAGCGGCGATAGTTGCAGCGCTGATCTTCATTGAGGACCCGCGCACGCTCGACCTGGTGGTCGGCCCGGCACGGCTCACGCTAGATGCCCTCGCTGCCTCGCTGCTGCCGCCCATCACGTTGACGGCCTTGGCGTTGTCACTCAGCTGGGCGCGAGGCACGGACGGCGCTCCGGTGTTCGTTCAGGTGGCCGCCGGGCTCGCGTCACTCAGCGTCATGGCGGGAGACCCCCTCACACTGGGCGCCGTCGAGTTGATGGCGATGCTGACAACAATGCTGCACGTCCCGCGCCATGCAGGGAGGGTCATCTTGGTCTTCCACGGGCTCGCGATGCTATTGCTGGGCGCCACTCTCGTTCACGTTATGCAGGCGGATCCGGCGGTGCTGTCGTCGTGGGCCGCCGTGACCGCTGTCACCGGACCAAATGAACTAATAGCGTTGCTCGGCGCGGCTGCGCTCGTCATCGGTGTCGCGCCTACCGCGCCGGTGGTGACGGCGACGCTCGCGCGTGGGTTCTCTCCGTCGGCATTGGTCACGATCGCGCCCTACACCGGCTTCGCAATCGTCGCGCGCTGGATCGAACCCGCGATCCGCCAATCCCATCACGCTGTCGGCGACGCGGTCGCGCCGGGACTTGTGGCGCTCGCCGTCGTCGCCGCGGCTCTCACTGTGGTGCAGCGCTCCATGCGGCGGGCGCTGAGTTGGACTCTCCTCGCGATGCAGAGCCTCGTCTTCGCCGCCTTATTGGACATGACAGACACCGGATTCCTCGGCGGTGAGCTGATGTGGATGGCGTTGTTGCCGTCGACCGTGGGACTGAGCATCGCGTTCAGCCTCGCCACTCGTCGGACCGGAGAGCTCGACCTCCGCAGTCACCACGGTGTTTTCGACTCAGTGCCAACCCTGGGCGTGCTGTTCCTATTGTTCGTCGTTGCCGTATCGGGACTCCCGGGCACGCTGGAATTTGCGAGCGCCGAGGTGGTCTTGCACGGCGGCGTGACGCACCAAGTGCTCGCTCTCCTTGCCGCCGCTGCGACGATGTCGCTTGTGGGCTTCGGCAGCTTGCGGGTGTTCATGCGGGTCTTCCTGGGGCCACCTTCCGCGGATTGGCCGCCAATGCCCCTGCGGCTGGGAGAGACCGTCGCGCTTGTCGGGCTGCTCGGAATCCTCGTCGTCGGCGGAGTCGCTCCGTCTCTGATTCCGCTTGTCTCGCGAAAAGTCGCCTCTCGAGCTGACCATGCGGCATCGACACCAGGCCCGAAAGAGCGAGTTCACGGCAAAAAGCGGACCGACGCGCCGCCCAGCTTTGAACGCACCGGCTTGAACACGTCCGAGAACCAATCCAGGGGGCTACGCGTCCGGGTTGGCGACCGGGTAGCCGTTGCTGTCGTAGTAGACGGCCCGAGGCTTGGGAGGCGCCTTGGCGGCGGCGAGGTCGAGGTCAACGCTGACCGGTGCGTGGTCGCTGATGCCCTGCCCGGCTTCGGTCAACGTGTGTGCCCCTCGAAGCGCGGCTGCGGCCTTCGCGTTGCCGAGCAAGTAGTCGATGCGCCAGCCGCTGTGAACGGCGCGGACCTTCTGCCGGGCCCGCCACCACGAATACGGCCCATCCACATCGCCGACGTACTTGCGTTGCAGGTCTACCCAACCGCCCGCGAGCAGCTCGTCGAAGAATTTGCGCTCCTGCGGCAAGAAGCCTGAGCGCTTGCCTGGGCGCTGAACGTCGAACCTGGTGTGCGCGATGTTGAGGTCGCCGCCGAAAACCATGGGTTCGTCGAAGCGGCCGACCTGCCGATGGGCCCAGGGCAGGAAGTGGGCCATCCAGGTCTCTTTTTCGCCCTGCCTGCGCCGGCTGGAGTCGCCGTTGGGCAGATAAATGCTCGCCACGATGAGCCCCGCGGTGCGGACCATCGCAATACGCCCTTCGTCAGCGTCGGGCCCGTCGCCCCACTGCTCGTCGAGCACCTCGATCGGGAATCGAGACCACACCGCTGTGCCGGAGTAGCCCTTGCGCGCCGCGGGATTCCAGTGGATGTGCCAGCCCGGCGGTTCGCGGTCGGCAGGTGCGAGCTTTGCGGGTCCGCCCTTGATCTCCTGCAGCAGCAGAACCTGCGGACCGATGGATGCAACGGTGTCGAGCATGCCCTTGCGCAGCGCCTGGCGCAGTCCGTTGAGGTTCCAGGTGGTCACACGCATGGCAGGTCAGGGGCCGGTTTTTCGGTGGGATGGATTCGGGGCTCAATTCACGAGCTGGACGACCGCGATTTTGCCATCTTTTTCGGTGCACCGGACCAGCACCGTACCGCTCTTGTTCTGGCCGGTCTGGGCGTCGGTCCGAAACCACGCCTCGCGCTTGAGACAAATACGGCGCCATGATGACCATACCGTAAGAAAGCCACGCCGACCCGCGACTCCACGGCTTGGCAGAAACCGCGTGACCTCAACGGCGGGGATGGTACGATGACCGGCACAAAAGCCCTGCTCGCTCGCGGACAACGCAACATGATACACGACCTCTTCAAACGCTGGACGCTCGTTCGCTTGCTCGTCATGGCAATGACGTCCGTCTGCCTGCCCTTGACCCTCGCAAGCTGCGACCTGTCCGGTCTCTCAGACTCAGACTCGGACTCGGACTCGGACTCGGACTCAGACTCAGACTCGGACTCGGACTCAGACTCGAACTCGAACTCGGACTCGGACTCAGACTCAGACTCGAACTCGGACTCGGACTCGGACTCGGACGGCAAGAAGGGTAAGAAGGGCAAGAAGGGCAAGAAGGGCAAGTGCAACAAGTCCGGCAAACCCCATAAGGGCAAGTCCGCCGACGACCAGCCGAGCTCAGGCCCCGACGACAAGGGCCTGCCGAGCGTCTGAACTGTCGCCCCTCTCGACATGACCGGCCGGTCCACCGCGGACGTGCCGTTGCTCGGCGCCGCGCTGCTCGTTGTGGCGTCAATGACCGTCGCGGCGGTCGATATGCAGACATATCGGACCCTGTATCGCGAAGACGGCTGGGGAGAATGGGCCACGGCGCTGGCCTTTTTCGCGGCCGCTGGTGTCTATGCTTGCGCTGCGCGTCAGCTGCTTGCGGCTAGCCACGCGGCGGGTTGGCGGCGATTCATCGGGCCGGTGGGCATGTGCGTGTTGCTTTCGGCGTTCGCGCTGTTCGTGGCCGGTGAAGAGCTGTCGTGGGGACAGCGGCTGTTCGGATACCGGCCGCCCGACGCGTTTCTTGCACACAACTTCCAGCAAGAGAGCAACCTGCACAACTTGCTCAAGCCGCTCATCAGCACGCGCGTCGTGGTGGCGGGGATCGCCTTGGTGTGGGGCGTTGTGGGGCCGGTTGTGGCGCGGCTGGGTCATGCGCCCGCGTGGCTTTGCGCCGCACCTTCCACCGTGGCTGTCTTCGCCGCAGTTGCAGCTGTGGAGCTCATCTACCCGGTCAAGCTGTCGGGGGAGGTCGCTGAGCTGCTGCTCGGCCTGGCTTTTGTGGGCGATGCCATGGCGCGCTGGTCCGGTGCCCCGACGCTGGTTCGTCGCGGCCTGTTGTGGGCTTGCCTCGCGCTCGCCGCACCGATCCCCGGGGTCGTCGACGCGCTCACGGTCGCGACCTCGGCCGAGCTGGCGCGGACTGAAGCCGTGCTGCAGCGCATCGCCATCGCTGTCGGCGCCGACGGCGTGATCACCGACGCTGGGCGCGGCAAGCGATCGATCCACAAACGGGTCTACACGGCCATCCAAGCGGGCTATCTCGACCTTGGCAGGCGCGCCGCCGGGGTCGACCCTTATTTTCTCGACCCGTGGCAGTCACCGCTGTGGATTCGCTCACGTCGCCGCGGCGGGAAGATGGCCGTGATGGTCTACTCGTTCGGCCCGAATCGGCGCCGTGACACCGACACGCGCAAGGTGCTCAAGGCGCTGCACAAAGAGCCCGGATTCACCGCTGCACGGGGCGGCCTTGGCGCTGGCGATGACGTCGCCGTGGGGCTCTCGTTGCGCATCGTAGACG
>CAZLMW010000116.1:0-6617 GCA_964560875.1 uncultured Enterobacteriaceae bacterium | reverse complement strand
TTTGGTGGCTTCGAAGTCCCCCGTGCGGGCTGGCTGGATATGCCGGAGCTGATCCGCCAGACCCGTGCGCGTCTGCCGTGCCTCGAGGCGGTCGTGGACGATGAAGATCTCGTATGCAGCGAACACGATGTCCGGTTGCGCGACGTCGTGGCGAAAAGGACGGTTCTCTGCCGGGGCTATCGCGAGACATTCCGCCACGTCGCGCCGCCAGTTCTGCAGCACGCAAAGGGCGAGATCCTGCTGCTGTCCATCGAAGGCCTGCCGACCAGCCACAGCATCAACAACGGGACCTGGCTGCTGCCGACCGGCGATGGCCTGTGGAAAGCGGGGGCCACCTACGACGGCCGCAAGCTGGACGAGCAACCGACCGAGCGGGGGCGGAGCGACCTGTTGGCGCGAGTTGCCAAGCTGGTTGCGTGCCCGGTGACGGTCGTGGAGCACATGGTCGGGGTGCGTCCCATCGTGAAAGGGCGGCTGCCGATCGTCGCGGAACACCCGACTGCGCCACTGCACGTGGTGAACGGACTCGGTTCCAAGGGGACGTTGCTCGCGCCCCAGACAAGCCGCCAGCTCGTGGAGACGTTTGCGGCCGCGCTTGCCTGACGGGGAACGGAGCTCCCGACACTCTGCTACGGTTTGTTGATGTAGTAGCTGCCGAGCAGGATGAGCATCTCGTCCTCGGTGGTCAGGCCGCCTCGCAACGGACACGCGTCACATTGCCCGTCCCCGGCGCCCGGTTTGGTGTCGCAGAAGCTGTTCTTGCCGCCGCAAAGCTCGCCCTGCTTGGGGCCGTTGAGGCAGGCCACGTCGGTATCCGAGCACGCGCCCGGCAGCGCATTGTCGGACTTGGACCGGCGCTTAACCGCGGTCTTCTTCGTTGAGCCGTTGTCGAACACCGCGCAGTACTTGAAGGTCCGCGTCTTGGCCTCTTCGCCGTTAAATGACACCGGTTTGTCGAACACCAGCTCGACCGGGTCGTCGTAGATGGTCGACGTGTACGCGGGTTTGTCCGTGTTGGGCTTGCATCCCTTCGCGTGGGTGCAGCCGGGCTCCTGCGGCGGCATCCAGGTGCGGAAGAGGACGCCGCGCTTGTGCACATGCGACCCCAGCGACGTCAGCTGGCCATAGCGCGGCATCGTCCAGCTCCCGCAATACTCGCGCTGCTTAAACGGTGGCACGTTCATCACGAAGATATTCTTCACGTGGAAGATGCCGCGCTGGGCGTACAGCTGCTCGTCCTTCTTGGCGAACCCGATGTCGACCCATTGCTCGATCGTCGTGTCCTTCTTGGACAGGTTGAAGCCGTGCGAGTTCCACATGACGATGCCCTTGATCGGCATCACCTTGTAGACGCCTGGAGCGAACAGCAAGGTCGAGATCGGCTTCTGTGAACCGTTGAGGCTGATCGACTTACGCCGGCGCGACCGCGGCGACCTTCACCAGACGCGACATGCGCCGGAGGTTGAAGAGCCACAACGGCCGCCGCGGCCGCGCTCGACACCATGGTTCGCGTCAGGTCCACCGCCGTTTCGTGGCCAGCAACGCCAGCGCCAGCATGACGAGCCAGCCGGCCGTGGTGTGGGGGGCGGTCGTCGTCGACAGGCATCCGGGGCCTTCGTCGTGCACGTTGTCCGCCTCGGGGATGCCTTCGGGCGGATCGGACGGCGGAGGCTCCCAACGGTACCCGGCGGACTTGAGAACTGCTTGTTTCGGGACGGTCGGCGCGCCCGGCAGCGACCCGGCGATCAGCGCATCCACCAGCTCCGTCTCGGCGCGATGGACTTGGCGGGGCTCTCCCGTTTCGTCAAGCACCTCCACCCGGGACGCCGCGGGCCCATCGAGGAACCGTTTGTCGAGCGCGGGGAGCGCCAGCCGCGGGTTGCACGTCTGCGGGGACACGCCGATGGCGCCGTTGCGAATCACGTACGAGCGGTCGATGTCATCGATATGGTAGCGGGCGCCAGAGACGGTCGAAGCGTCGGAGCCGCAGACGTTGCGGATCGTCGCGGTGTGAACGTGGTCGACATCGGGCAGCGAACTGTTGAACGAGAACAACGGGTCCCGGTCCATCTCGGCGGGGGAAATGCGCATCGCCAGCCGCGTCAACTGCGCGCTCGACGACAACGCCACCATCGCGTCGTGCAGCGGCGCGACGAAGAAGCGGTCCAGCGCCCTGGCCAAAGCTCTCCCGTGGACCTTGCGAAACTCGTCGTAGCCCCACCCCTGGCCGGCCCGCAGGGCGCGGTAAAAAGCCACGGGGTTGCGGCCCGCTTCGGCCGCTGCGCCGTAGGTGTATTGCTCGAGGATGGCAGCCGTGTCCGCGACAATCGGCAAGTTCGCGTAACCAAGCGCGTCGCGGAGCTCGGCCATCGATCTCACGGCCCCGATCTTCGCGGTGTCCACCAGATGAGGATGCGCAAGCGCTCCAGGCCCCCACTCGCCATCATCGGCGATCGGCTGTTCGTAGAGCACGGTGCTGACGTCGCTGGAGTCGACCTGGGGTTGGCGTACCCACGTGGATGTCGTCGAGCGGCTGTATTCGGTGACAAATGCGCGGCCTGCGGCTTCATCCATCGCGGCGCTCATCACGTTGGGATAGTTGGCGGCGCCAGTGTTCCACGCCAGCCGCATCGGGTTGACGTGCACGTGCAGCATGTTCTTCGGCACCGCGCGGCCGGGTCCGGCGAGGTAGACGGTAACCAGCATGTCATTGACGGCGGCGATCGACGTCAAACGCAGCGGTACGCAGGCCTCCACATCCTTCATCGTCAACACGATCGGTCGGATACGGTCGATCCCGACGCCACTTTGGAGCCGGAACGCAACGAACACATCGCCCTTGGCTACATGACTCTCGACAACGGGCTCGCCTGACTTGGGCATCGTGTAGCCATTGATCTCCAGCCACTTGTAGAGCGACCCGGAGGTCTTCGCTTCGACAATCGCGTATGCGTAGGGTCCGACCTCACCCACATCGATCATGTCGACGCCCGCGACGCCCACCCGGCTGTCGTGTGAGGCCGAGCCGGTGTCCACGGTGGGACCCGCGTCGCGCGTCGCCATGCTCATCCCGCCGATCCCACCGCCACACCCGGCGCCGCCGCCGAGCGCCTGGTTGTCGAACGTACAGTTCTCGTTGGTGGCGGAGACGCGTGTGTGAAACCGCGGCGCTGTGGCCTGGTCAAGACGGTCAAAGAGGTACGAAGTTCCGACGTTGACGAGCGGCCTCTTGGGAAGCGGGACGATCCAGCCGAAGTCCTTCGCTGGCCCCGAATAACGAACCTCGACCCACACCGTCGATGTCTTCGTCGCCGGATCGCGATGAAAGAAGACGCGCTCGCTTTGTTGGACGATCGACCCGGTCGCGCCCGACGCGGCTACACAGCCACCGCATGCCATGGCCGGCGAGCCTGTCAGTAAACCTGCAACGAGCGCTACCAGCGCTGCCGCAAAGGCGAGCGATTCCGTCCGGATGCGCAATGGCATCCGCTGATCTAACCCCATAAAATTGTACACGATGCAACCCCGAGAGCCCTTCGCGACCAAGGTGCAGATTCCCGCCGATCATTGCAAAAATTCGGCGTCGCTCGAAGACACGTTTCTCGAGGATTGGGCGTGCTAACCTCCGCCGATGCGACAGTTTGAGTACGAGTCACGTGCCTTGCCGGCGGCTTTCGTCCTATGCCTCGTCGCGCTGGGTTGCGCCGCACCACCGCCGACAGACCTGAAGTCACCGGATGCCGGTGGCGGTGTCGATCAACCGTCAGGACAAGCCGACGTTCTCGGCTCGCCCGACGACGTGGGTCCAACGAAAGGCGAGGGCGATAGCGATTGCTCCGCGAGTACCGCGTCGTCGCCAGACACGACCGCCAGCCCAGACGCCGCCAGCCCAGACGCCGCCAGCCGGGCCGACACCGGCCTCAACCACACCGGACAAAGTGACGCCGACCTGGCGGCCAGCGCCGCGGATGCAAGTGCAAGTACAGGCGACGACGCGGCAGAAGACGCAGCAGAAGACGCAGCAGAGGACGCAGCAGAGGGTGCGATCGGTGATTCAGCAGCCAACGTCGACGCGGCCACGGGCGCTGACGCTCATTTGGTCACTGCGGATACGGCGGATTCGGCGGATTCGGCGGATTCGGCGGATACGGCGGATGCAGCGCCCTCCAAGCCGCCGTGCAAGCTCGACTCTGAGTGTTTCACGACGGCTCCATGCCGCATCGGCGTGTGCGCGGCCGGAAAGTGCGGCAAGAAGGTCGTCGCTGATGGCCTTCATTGCGCCGACGGCGTGCCGTGCAGGCAGGACCACAAGTGCCTCGGCGGCGTCTGTTTCCACCAACCAAAGACGTGCAAAGCAGGTTCGCAGTGCTACCTCGGCGTGTGCGACCCGAAGCTCGACAAGTGCGTGCAAACACCCGCGCCCCAGACCAAGTGGTGCGATGACGGCAAGGCGTGCTCGGGCCCGGACCGATGCGACGGACAGGGCAACTGCAAGGGCTTCCCCTACGGCGATGGCGTGCCGTGCCAGGGTGCCAAGAAGTGCTGGCACCACCGCTGCAAGAAGGGCAAGTGCGTCCCGCATATCAAGTTTGCGTGCAACGACTTCAACCAGTGCACGTACGACTCCTGCAACCCCGGCTCCAACAGCTGCAAATACACGCTGCTCGGCGCCGGATCTGCCTGCGACGACGGCCTCAAGTGCACGATCAACGACCAGTGCAAGCTCGGCACCTGCTGGGGCGAAGAGAAGGTCAAGGGCTGCAACGGCTTGCCCACGAACGGGTGTGGCGACCTCAAGTGCGGCAACAACGAGACCGGCAACTCCTGCCCCGTCGACTGCAACCCCCAGGGGCTGTCGGATTGGCTGCTGTTTTGGAGCAACTGTCCCAAGAAGGTGGCGGCGTGCCTGAGCGACAAGTCGTGCAACACCACGGTCAATTGCGTCATCTCGTGCATGTATCCGGCGTGGGGAGGCGGCTCCAAGCAGGCGATGTATACCTGCATCAAGGTGTGTGAGAAGAAGGCCGAGCTGGCGGCATGGTCGAAATTCCTGGCGGCTGACCAGTGCGCGATCGGTCTCAAGACCAAGTGAACGGTCCGCAACGCCAGGCCCGATTGGAAGTCGCTGACTGAGCCGCGGACCCTCGCGCCCCGCGAACTCCGATCGAACCTGCCCGCAACGCCGAGTCACGGGCATCACAGCGAATTCAGCGCTATAGTCCCGAAACGGACCAATAGTCGCCACAGCCGCATTTTCGGCCACCCGCGCAATCGACACCAAGGGCAACCTCGATGGCTCCAGCTCGCCCCCGCTTCGCTTTCGTTACGTTCACGCGGGTCTTTGACAGCACAATTCAGCAAGAATTCGCGACGCTTCCGCAGCTCGTCCAGATGTTTCGGCGCTTCGAGCTGCGGCCCCAAACCCAGCAACGGCTCGACAAAGAGCTGCGGCGCATCGACGCGGCCGAAAAAGCGTGGAACGCGGGCGAAGAACACGGTGGAGCCGCCTGGCGGGAGCTGAGTCGGGCGGCCGCTGATTCTGAAGCTGATGGGAGCGACAAGGACGCTGCCGTTGCCGCGAAGCTGGCGACCTTGCGAAAACACGTCGCTGCCGCGGCGAAGAGAGATCTGCACCTGTGGTCGCCGGCCCTGTATCGGGACGGCGCAAAACGCGGCAAAGAGGGCGTCGTTCACCTGTCTTGCCTTGTCATGGACTACGACGCGGGCGCGCTGATTTCCGAGGCAACCGCGACGTGGCGACCGTGGTTTCACATGCTGCACACGACCTGGACCCACAGTGAAGAGCGCCCTCGTTTTCGGGTTGTCGTGCCGCTCGCGAGCCCGGTGCTGGCCGAGGACTGGGCGGCGGTGGGTCAATGGGCCGAGGAGCGCACGCACGGGCGGATCGACCCGACTGGAAAGAGCATCTCGAGCACGTTCGCCCTGCCCGCGATTCGTTCGGCGGACGCGCCGTGTTTTTCGTTGTGCCAGCCCGGTGAGCTGCTCGACTTGGTGGTGGAAGGCGTGGTGCAACGCTTCGCCGCGCCGTCCGACCGCCCCTACACGGCGGATGCGCACTCGATCATTGGCGGCTTCGAGGGCAAGTCGTACGTCGAGGCACCCAAGGTCGCTGCCCCGGTCGATGACCCGTTTGAAACCCAGGACTTCTGGGACGGCTTTCACGGCATGGGCGCGCCGCACGAGGACAGCGGCGGGGCCGGATCGCACGGCGAGCATTCCGACGTGGATGGGTCCCGCAAGAGCATCGAAGAGCTCCGCAGAGCAGCCGCCAAGTCCGTGGCCCCCAGCGGTGGGTCGATCGGCAGCCAGGAGCTTTTCGACGAGCTGGCGGCGATGCGCGAGCTGTTGGAGCAGGCGCGTCGGTCCGACTTTGTCGACGCCCTCGAACGACTCAGCACGCTGCACACAAACGGCGCCCTGACCGACGACGAATTCGCCCAGGCCAAGGCGAAGTTGCTGCGCGACGACGACTGAACCGCCTTTGTCTGGTTCCCATGTCAAAACAGCTGTTTGTGGTCATTTCGGCGGCTGTTGAGCCGCGAAGCGGCGCCGGGCAGTAGCCTGGGGCGAGAGCCCCAGGGTCCGGTCGGCTGTAT
>CAZLMW010000115.1:0-25714 GCA_964560875.1 uncultured Enterobacteriaceae bacterium | reverse complement strand
TCGGGTGCAGCGGCCGACCCGTAGTCGCGGTAACCGCGGCCGCCGACGCGAAGAAAAGGCTCGGCATGATCACCCAGGCGTGGCTGCTCACCGGCCCCATTGCAGGCGATTCGAATGAGCGACCGGAGGCGCGCGACCTCGGCTCGCCGATCCGCGCAGGTGAGCTCATGTGGGCGATCAACGCCGATGATCCGCAAGCGGCGCCAGGTATGGCCGTGCAAGTCGCGGTAGCGGCAGGTGCTGGCCGGCCGGGCCTGACGGTCCCGAGCAGCGCGGTCTTGGCGAGCGAGGAGCGCGCGTTCGTTGTCGTGGTCCGCAACGACGGCGCGTTGGAGCGTCGCGCAGTGACGCCAGGCGACACCAACGCTGTGTTCACAGAGCTGCGTGCTGGCATTCATGCGGGCGAACGCGTCGTGGTGCGAGGCGTCGTTGCCGCAGATGCCAGCATCGACAACAGCGGTGAGTAAGCGCCGGTCGATCTCCGTACAGAGTATTCCGCTCGCCCGGCTTTCTCATCACGGCGGGAAGGTATGGCGTTCAAGGTGCGAGTCATGTGGTGAAGGCGAGGTGCAGGAGTGGCAGAGTCACTTCAAACCGAGGATTCGCCGCAGGACGACGCAGATTGGACGTCAGACCGACTGACGTGGTGAGAAAGACGGGCATGGCTTGACGCGTTCGGATCGTCGCACATAGTTTGCGTGATTCGTTCAAGGAGCCTGCAACACCATGGTCCGCAAGCATTCAGCCGCAATCGTTGGCGTTCTCGCCGCGGCCCTGCTCTCAGCGTGCGGGGCAGCCCACATCGCCAAGCAGGGTGATGAGCTCCTGCGCAAGGGCAGCCACGACGCCGCCATCGCCAAGTACGAGGAGGCCCTTCGCGCCGCGAAAGGCGACCCGGCAGCCTCCAGCGACGTGACGCGCAAACTCAACAATGCGCGGGCAACAGCCGCCCAGCATCACCTCGCTGACGGTGACAACGCGCGGGATCGACGCCGCTTGCGTGAAGCAGGTGCCGCCTACAAACGTGCCGCTAGCTACACGCCCACGGCCCAGGACGTCGTGCAGCGTCAATCCGACCTGCTCAAACAGCGGCTGCGAATCGAGAGCGATATCGACACGACGCACAAGACGCTCGCCTTGCTCAAACCGCGCGGCGCTGTCCTCAAGGACCTCAGCAAATGGGAGCAGCTCGTCCGGCTCGTCGAGGGGCTGCAGATGTGGCGCCACGACTACCCCGCGGTCACTGGCCTCTACGACAAGGTCGCCGCCCCCGCCGCCAGCGTCATGCTGCTCGAAGCTGAACGGCTGATGACCGTCGAGGAGTTCGACGACGCCCAGGTGCAGATTCAAAAAGCCCTGAGGCTGCAGCCCAAGAACGCCAAAGCGCGGCAGCTGCTGGACAAAGCGATGGTTCGCGGCGCCGCCGACAAGCTCGCCACCGAGGGCCACGACAAGCTCGAGAAGGGCGATGTTGCCGGCGCGGTGCAGGCGTACGAGAAGGCGCTCAAGCGCGATCCGAAGAGCTACGCGGCCAAACAGGGTGCTCGCGAAGCCCGGCGTCGCTTCGTGGAAGAGCGGCTCGCGGCGCTCAAGAAGCACGGCAAGTCCAAGGATCGGCGCGCGGCGCTCAAAGCGGTCATGCAAGCCCAGGCGATGGGCACCGACTACCCCAAGATCGCAAAGGCGCTCAGCAAACATCACAAGAAGCTCACCGAGCGCGCCGCCAAGCACTACTACAAGCTCGGCCGTCGCCATGAACGAAAGCGGTTGTGGGGAGCAGCGCTGGTCAACTACCGCATCGCCGCGTATTTCGGCGGCGGCGCGAAGGACGCGGGCAAGCGGCTCGAGAAGGCCCAGCGAAAAGTCGCGGACCTGCGTGCCATGAAGCTGTACACCACCGGCGGCAAGGTCCCCAAGGGCGACTTTGTTCCCGCTGCCGACGCCATCTTCAGCGGCTTCAAACAGCGGTTCGCGACCAGCAAGCTGCCGGCGCGCGGGGTCATGCTTGTCGAGGGTCGCAAGGAAAAGAAGCGGGCCGATGGCCGCCTCGTGATCAGCATCGGCGCCTTCTCGTTGAGCCGCGCTTCCCGCGACGACGAGCGGCGCAAGAAGTACCTGGACCGCGTCGAATTCCCGGCCAACCCGCAATGGGCGATCGCGCAAAGCCGGATGTCGGCCACCCTCGCCGCGCTCAACGCTGCAACCGATGCGTTTCGACCGGTGCAGGAGGAGCTCAACGCGACCGAAGAGCGGCTCGCCAAGCTCGACGCAGATTACGTGAAGCTGAAGGCACGCATCAGCAAGGAAGACGGCCTCTACTACCAGAACAAGCCCGCGCCCTGCCCCGATGGCACCACCAATTGCGCAAAGAGCTACGCCAATCGCCGGTGGGCCAAACACGTCAAGTACTACAAGGACAACATCGCCAAGGCGAACGGCAAGATCGCGACCCTCAGCCCACGCTTCAACGAGCTTCGCGACGAGGTGCACAAGAAGCAGGCGGAGTTTTCGGCGTCGGAAAAATCGGCGTACTCAACGCCCAAGAAGCTCCGCGAGGAGATCTGGCTGGACTACAAGTACACGGTCAAAGTGCACGAGGTGAAGTTCAAAGCGCAGCTGGCAGCGGCGTGGTTCCCGCGCAAGGGCAAGGAGCCGCTCGCCAAGACCGAGACGGCCATCGACGACAATCGCGTCGACTTCTCCACCCCGGGGATCGTCGTCAAGGAACAGACGCTTGAGCCGCCCAAGCAGAGCAAGCTGCCCGATGACATGACGCTGATGGCTGAGCTGACAACGCGCCTGCTCGACCAGGCGACCGCCGAGCTCTTTCCGAAACTGATGCTCCAGGGAATGCGGTTCGTAAAATCCGCCGCCGACAGCAAGAAGGCCGCCAACAAGCTGCACTACCAGGTCTTGGCGCTGTCCACGGGCGACGGAATCTCAGCCGAGGCCAAGCAACGGCTACTGCAGGAAGTGCTGCAAGCGACCGGCTATGACTTCGAGAAAATGGAGCCGGTCATCGACCGCCTCAAGTACAACTAGCATGTTTGAAAAAGACACCCTCAGCGCGCTGCAAGCCCGCGATCTTGCGCAACGTATCGCGTTCGGTCCCATCGTCTTTCACGCCGCCCTCGCGCTGCGCGACATGGGCATCCTCGAAGGCCTGCTCGCCAACGATCGCGACGGACGCCATGTCGCCGACGTGGCCGCCGATGCCGGGATTTCGGTGTACGGCGCGACGGTTTTGCTCGAGTCGGGTCTCGGTGCCGGCCTCGTGCTCAAGCGTGGCGAGCTCTTTTTCGCCACCAAGGCCGCTCACTTCGTCGTCCATGACGAGATGACGCGCGTTAACCTCAACTTCGTCCGCGACGTCTGCTACCGCGGCGCTGAAGACCTGCAGGCGTCCATCATCGAGGGTCGCGCCGCCGGGCTGCACCACCTCGCCGACACCGAAACCGTGTACGAAGCGCTGGGCGACCTCGCCGAACCCGCGCGCACCAGCTGGTTCGACTTCGATCACTACTACTCCAGCGCGGCGTTCCCTGCGTTGCGCCCCCGGGTGCTCGAAAACAGCCCCAAGCGCTTGCTCGATGTGGGCGGCAATACCGGCAAGTGGTCGTGCTATCTCGCCAAGGGGTCGCCCGACATCCAGGTGACGATCCTCGACCATCCCAACCAGCTGCAGCGAGCCGCCATTCGCGCTGAAAACGACGGCGTCGGGGGCCAGGTGAGCGGGGTCGCGATGGACCTGCTCGACCACAGCAAACCCTTTCCCAGGGGCGTCGATGGCGTCTGGATGAGCCAGTTTCTCTGCTGCTTTTCCGAGGCCGATTGCGCCGAACTGGTGCGGCGCGCCCGCGAAGCCCTCAACGACAACGGCGAGCTCTTCATCCTCGACACCTTCTGGGACAAGCAGCGCTACGAAGCGGCCACGTTCAGCCTGCAGCAGACGTCGTTGTACTTCACGTTCATCGCCAACGGGACCAGCCGGATGTACAGCGCAGACGCCCTGCAGCGCTGCGTGTATGACGCCGGGATGCACGTCGTTGAGGAAGTCAACAACATCGGCACCGGGCACACGTTCTGGCGCTGCAGGAAGCGGGCCTGAAGGCATGAGTGAGCCAGCATCGACAGCCGCGGCTGGCGTCTCGTTGGGCAGTTCGGATGACGGCCTGACAGCGTTGGACGACGCGCTCGTGCTCGAGCCGATGGGTTCGGTGGACTATGCGTGTTCCCTGCTCCCCGAGTGGTGCCATGGGCCCGGTGTCTATGGCGGACTGCAAGCGGCTTTGCTGCTCGAGGCCATGCGCCTTCACGTGGCTGAACCGGCCCGCCAGCCGCGCTCGTTGACCGCCCAGTTTATCGCTCCAGCTTCGTCTGGGCCCGGCACGCTGACCGTCGATGTGATTCGCAAGGGCCGGTCGATGACCCATATGGCGGCGAGCCTGCACCGCGGCGACAAGGTCTTTGCGCGCGCCACGGCAACGTTTGCTCATACACGCGCGACGCAGCCCTACAATCGACAGCCCGCGATGCCGGATGTCCCGGGCTGGGATGAACTGACGGACTGCCAGCACGGCGATCGACCCCCGACGTTCCTCAAGATGCTGCGGTTTCGCGACTGCCTCGGCAGCCGTCCCTACAGCGGCGCTCACGACGCACACCTCGGTGGCTGGGGCCGCTTCGTCCATCCCACCGCGCTTACACCGGCGAGCATCACCGCGCTCATCGACGCCTGGCCGCCCGCCGTTCTCGCCTGTTACCCGCACATGGAACGCGCCGCCTCGGTGGAGCTCAGCCTCACCCTGCACACTGCCGCGCATAACGACATCGCGCCGATCGATGTGCCCGTGTTGTACGAATCGCGCTCCGACGCCATCAGCGACGGCTTCTCCGAAGAGCATGCGCGCCTTTGGTCGCCGCAAGGTCAGGTCCTGGCGACCGTCATGCAGCGCATCATCGTCTTCGATTGAGGCGAACACCATGCTCGGGTTAGTGGTCCGTTTCAGGGGGGTTGATGAGTCGCCGGCAGTTCGTCGGACCACTAGCCTTCATTTGCAAGGGGCCTGGCGGGGGAGGCCCCTCGGCCCGCGTTGTCTGGCAGCAGTGGGCGTCGTTTTCGTGCCTCACCCCAACCTCCGCTGCGCGGCTGTATCTCGCTGCCTTCAACTCATCGTTTTCCCTGCAACGAGACACTAGTGGGCTCCGTGGGGCGCGTCGTGCGCGGATTGTTGGCCGGAACGGGCTTCTTATTCTTCGGTGCCGGCGGCTTGCTGCTCAGCTGGACGATCTTGCCCGTGCTCCGTCGGCGCGCGAATGACGGCCCGACCCGTTCAGCGCTGTCCCGCGAAGCTGTACGCCGCGCGTTCATGCTCTTCCACGACTACTTGCGGGTGCTCCACCTGGTGCGCTGCAACCCGCGCCATCACGCCGACGCGCTGCCGACCGAACCCGCCGTTGTCGTCGCCAATCACCCCACGCTGATCGACGTCACAGCGATCATGGCGGCTGACCCCAGCCTCATCTGCTTGGTGAAGCCTTCGCACTTTCGTGGATGGCTGCTCGGCCCGCTGCTGCGCTATTGCTGGCACGTCCCCAGCGTCGTCGGACATGCTGCTGCCGGCGCCGGTGTCATCGTCGAGAGCCTGCGACGCCTCGAAGCCGGATTGCCTGTGCTTATCTTCCCCGAAGGGACACGTTCCCCGGTTGGCGGCCTGAATCGATTCAGACGCGGCGCGTTCGAGATCGCGTGTCGGGGCGGCGTTCCGGTGGTCCCCCTGCACGTCGAGATGAACCCGCCGATGCTTAGCAAACACGCCCCCTGGTACATGGCGCCATCAAGGACACCGGACCTTACTGTCACCGCGCTGCCGCGCATGGACCCCACCGATTTTGGAAACGACAGTCGGGCCATGGCACGCGCGGCGGAAGCAGGGTACAAACGCGTGCTCGCAGGACAGGCGCTCGTTTCGTGGCACGATGATGAGACCGTCAAGAATCGGTCTGAACGCACCAGTGAACAGCCTTGATCGCATAAATCAACGCCCCTGAACGCAGGAGAGCCAGGTGGAAGCACTGCACGCCGAACTGAAAGAACTCATCGTCGAGGCGCTGATGCTCGATGACGTCACGCCCGCCGAGATCGAAACCGATGCTCCGCTGTTCCGCGACGGGCTCGGCTTGGATTCGATCGACGCGCTTGAGCTCGCCATCGCGATTCACAAGCGCTTTGGGGTCAAGATCAGCGCCGACGACGAAGCGAACAAGGCGATCTTCCGCAGCGTGGCGACACTTTGCGAGCATATCGCAGCCAACCGACCGGAGGCATGAGCAATGACACGCGACGAGATCCTCGCCAAAGTGCAGGACATCATGGTTGATATGTTCGAGATCGACCGTGCCGACGTGACCCCCGAGGCGCACCTCATGGACGACCTCGACCTCGACAGCATCGACGCGATCGACATGGTCGTGAAACTCCAGGAAATGACCGGCGAACGCGTCCCTGAAGACAAGCTGCGCCAGATCCGCACCGTCAAGGATGTGGTCGACCTGATCGAGGCCAAGCTCGCGGCCTGATGCCTCGGCGCCGGCCGCAACACCACGATGCTGCTGCGAATTGTCATCGGTGTTGCGTCGGTCTTGTACCCGCTCGCCATCTACCTCGGGCTCACCTACTGGGAGCCCCGCGCCGTCGCCGGCCTGCTGCTGGTGTTCGTGGTGCCCATGGCCATCGCTCGCCTGCGCGCCGCCGACGCCGCGACACGTTGGGTCGTGCTGCAGGCACCGATCGGGATCGGAGTTGTCGCCATCGCCGCGTGGATCGCCGACGAAGGCCGCCTGATCCTCGCCATGCCCGTGATCATCAACGCCATCCTGCTCGCCACTTTTGGCGCGACTCTCCGCGCCGACGTGAGCATGATCGAGCGCTTCGCCCGGATGATCGAGCCGGATCTGAGCCCGCCCGAGGTGGTCTATTGCCGGTCAGTCACGCGAATCTGGTGCGTCTTCTTCGTGTTCAACGGCGCTGTAGCGGGTCTGCTCGCCGCTTTTGCCCCGATGGCGTGGTGGGCGCTATACACGGGCTTGCTGTCGTACGTGCTCATGGGGCTGTTGTTTGCGGTTGAGTACACGGTGCGCAAGGCGCGTTTTCGACGCTACGGCGGCGGCATTCATGACCGCGCGTTCGCGCGACTCTGGCCACCGAGGCCGCTTGATTCCGACGGGTAGAGAGCCGTTTTCCAGATGACGCATTCCGATCACCAGGATTCCCGGGTCGCGCGCTTGACGTTGCTCGGCCGGCACGACGCGAACGCGCTCGCGGCGAAAACGGCCGCCGGTGACGTCTCTGCCGCGTTGATGATGCGCCACGTCGCCACCGTTGCCGCGGCGCTACCGCAAGCTTCCGTCGATTCTCCCGTCGCCCTCATCAGCGTCGATCGCTACCGATTCGCCGTTGGTTTGCTGGCGATTTGGCAGCGCGGTTTTAAGGTCGTCCTGCCCCCCAATGGCCAGGTCCAAACGGTGCAAGCCGTGGTCGCTCAAACCGAGGCCATCGCGCTCTTGCACGACACCGACAACGAGGGCGGCATCGACCTGCGCGCCACCATCAACCGCGACGACGACGACCCATCCGCGACTCTCGGAGAGCCGCCAGACTTCGCCGACGACGACGTTATCGCGACCGTTTTCACGTCCGGCAGCACCGGCGCGTTCACGGCGGTCGACAAGACAGCGGCCCAGCTCTTCAACGAGGTCGCCTGCCTGGCCCAAACGCTCGCTGTCGGGTCCGGACACACGATTGTCGCAACGGTTCCGCCACATCATATCTACGGCCTGCTCTTCTCCGTCCTCCTGCCGTTGAGCAGCGGGGCCGTCATGACCGCTGCGATGCCCCATCATGCCGAGAGCGTCGCCGCCGCCGTTCGCGAGGCCAGCGCGACCCACCTCATCTCCGTGCCCGCTCACCTCCGCGGGCTCCAGCTGCTCGACAAAGGGGCTCTCGGAGCCCTCGGAACCATCATCTCGTCGACCGCGCCGCTGCCCGCAGCGACCGCCGACATGGTCTGGGATCGGCACGGCATCGCGGTCACCGAGATCCTCGGTTCGACCGAAACCGGCGGTATCGCATGGCGACGACGCGAGGCAACCAGCTCCTGGCGACCGTTTGACGGCGTGTCCATCTCGATCGACGACGACGGGCGGCTTCATGTCGACAGCTCGTACCTGCCGCGGGCGTGGCCGCGTCCTTTCGCCACCCAGGACCGGGTCAAACCCGACGGGACGGGCGGTTTCGTGCACCTCGGTCGGATCGATTCGGTGGTCAAGATCGGAGGCACGCGGCTCTCCCTGGCGCAGATGCGCAGCAAGCTCCTGGCCATCGCCGATGTTCACGACGCCGAAGTGGTCGCGGTAGACGGTCGCGGCGGGCGTGGCAAAGTCGTGATGGCGGTCGTTGTTGCTCCCGGACACTCGGCGGCGAGCTTGAAGTCCGCGCTCCTCGCCTGGTTCGCCCCTGTGCAGGTGCCGCGCCGGATTCTCGTCGTCGATCAGCTCCCCCGCGAGGACACAGGCAAGCTCCCACGCGCCAAGGTGCTCGCCCTGCTCGGCCGGCAAGACGCTCCCGAAGACGTCATTGATGTCGACGTGCTGCGCCAAGAGGGATCCGGGGATAACCACGAGTTTGTGATCGATGTGCCCGACAACATGCGGTATTTCCGCGGGCACTTTCCCGGCGGCCCCGTCCTGCCGGGGGTCAGCATCCTCCATGACGTGGTCCTGCGGCGCGTTCATGCCACGTGGCCCAACCTCGGGCATCCAACCGGCTTCGCGAACGTGAAGTTCCGCAAGACGTTGCATCCAAGCGACCGCCTCGCGCTCTCCCTGAAACGCAAAAACGCCGGCCGGATCGACTTCCGCATCCGACGTGGCGACGATGTCTGCGCCTCAGGCCGCTTGCTGTGGGAATCATCAACGTGATGTGGGACGCCAATCCCGCCGCGCTTGTGCCCGCATTTCGTCCATGCGTGCTGATCCCGACCTACAACAACGCCCAGGCGGTCGCCGACGTCGTGCACACGGTCCGGGAGCACCTCACCGACGTGATTGTGGTCGATGACGGCAGCTCCGAACCGACCCGCTCCATCGTCGCCAAGCTGGCCGAAGACGGGCTTATCGTGGCCCTGCGGCTGCCCAAAAACCGGGGCAAAGGCGCCGCCGTCAAAGCCGGATTCGCCGAAGCTGCCCGTCTCGGGTTCACACACGCCATGCAGGTCGATGGCGATGGCCAACACGACGCCAGCCGCATGCCCGCGTTCCTCCAAGCTGCGCGCGAGCATCCGCAGGCCGCCATCATCGCCAGCCCGGTCTACGACGACACCGCCCCAGCCGCGCGCCTCGCCGGCCGAAAGATCACCACGTTCTGGGTGGCGGTCGAGACCGGCGGGCGGATCATCGACGACGCCATGATCGGTTTTCGCGTCTACCCGGTGCAGGCCTCCCTCGACGCGAATCCAACCGCCGAGCGCATGGGTTTCGACATCGAGATCGTCGTCAAGCTGGCCTGGGCGGGTGTGCCGATCGTGAATATGCCGGTGCCCGTGCGCTACATCTCGGCGGAAGACGGCGGCCTCTCGCACTTTCGACCGTTCGCGGACAACGCGCTCATCAGCTGGACGCACACACGGCTAACCTTCTGGTCGATCATCCATCGGCTGCTTTCGCCGTTTCGGCGCAACAAATTCGGTCCCAGCGCGGCGCGGAGGCTGCGGTGACAGCCCTTGACCACGACGATTATGAGAGCAGCGATGCCACGTGGATGCGCACCGCCGAGAAGGGCAGCGTGCTCGGCATTCGCTTGCTGGTCTGGCTGGCGACGATGGCCGGTCGCGCCCCGGCCCGATTGGTGCTCCGAATCATCGCCCTCTATTACGTCGCCCTGCATGGTGATGTGCGTCGCTCCTCCAAGACTTGGCTGCGACGGGTCCTGGGGCGCGAACCCACCTTTGCCGACGTCTATCGTCACGTGCTCACGTTCGCGCAGGTCACGCTCGACCGGCTCTTCTTCGTGCAGGGCAAACACCGAGGATTCATCTTCAACCACAACGGCGGTCAGCTGTTGCGCGACCTCGCAGCGTCCGGTTCAGGCGGCATCTTGCTGAGCGCGCACGTGGGTTCGCAGGCCGCGATGAGCGCCGAGGGCCGCGACAAACACCTGCGCATCAACGTCGCCGGCTATTTCGCCAACGCCGAGATGATCAACGCCGTGCTGCGGGGCCTCAATCCGGAGATCAACACGCGCGTCGTCCACATCGACCCGAGCAACCCGGGCTCCGTGCTCGCCATCCGCGAACGGGTCGACAACGGCGAGATGGTGGCGCTCGCCGCCGATCGCGTCGGCATCAACGAACGCGTGGAACATGCGACGTTTTTCGGCGCGCCTGCCCCCTTCCCGGTCGCGCCATTCACCCTCGCGCTCGTGTTGCGAAAGCCGGTGTATCTCGTGTTCGCGTTCTTCCATGAGCCCAATCGCTATGAGCTGTATTGCGAACCCTTCGCCGATGCCATCATCGCGCCCCGCAAGCGCCGCCAGGAAGCGCTCGCCGAGTACATCCAGCAATACGCCAGCCGGCTTGAGCACTATTGCCGCGACGCGCCATACAACTGGTTCAATTTCTTTGACTTCTGGAACCCGTCGCAGCTCGATTCCGACGCCGCGCCACCACCCCCGTCCACTGAATCAGCCGCGGCGACGAACGTTGCACCCGTGGAGCAGACGAACGCATGAGACCGCCCGACCACGCCATCTCCATCGATCTCGAGGTGCCCTTTCACGATGTCGACGCGATGAAGATCGTGTGGCACGGCCATTACCTCAAGTACGTCGAGCTCGCTCGCACCGCTCTGTTGCGCTCTCGTGGGCTGGACGTCGACAGTGTGGTCGCCGGCGGCTATGCGATGATGGTCACCGAATCGCGCTGCCGTCACAGCTACCCGTTGCGCTACGGCGACAAGTTCCGGGTCATCGCCTGGTGCGCCGAGACGCACAACCGCATCCGCATCAAGTACGAGATCCGCAACCTGACCGAGAACCGCCGCAGCGCCCGTGGCCATACCGTCCTCGTCACGACCGACCTCGATGGGAACATGCAGTATGAGACACCCGCCTTCATCCTCACCGCCTTGCAGGACTGAGATGCGATCCCACGCTCCAAACGGGTTGAACACACGCGTCCGGCCAATGGTCTTCGCTGCCATGATGATCGGTGCGCTTGCCTTCGCGTCGCCCGCCGTCGCCGGGTCCAAGCGGGCACGGTCGAAGAAGAAGCGGGAGGCGCCCAAAACCACCGTCGCCGACGCGCCCCCATCTCTCCAAGCCCTCATGGCGGCGTTTCGCGCCTCGCCCGGAACCCAGGCCGATTTCGTCGAAGAAAAGCGCATGGCCCTGCTCGCCGCGCCGCTCAAGTCGGTCGGGACGCTCTATTTCGCGCCCCCGGGACGCCTCGCGCGCCACATCACCAAGCCATCCAGGTCCACGGTCATCGTCGACGCCAAGAGTGTGCAGATCGACGACGGCAAGACGGTTCAACGCATCGATCTCGCGGCCAAGCCGGTCATTCGGCGCTTCGTGCAGAGCTTCGTGTTGCTGCTCAAGGGTGACGAGGCCGGGCTGCGCAAGACCTATGGCGTGCTCTACATGCCGAAAAAACCCAGCAAACCCGGCGAGAAGGCCAGTTGGACCCTGGTGCTGTCCCCGCGCGTCGCGCCGCTCAACAAGGTCGTCAAGACGCTCACGATGAACGGTCGCGGCCTGGTCGTGTCGCGGATGACGATGGTCGAAAACGACGGCGACAGCACCGTCACGCGCTTTTCGAACGTGAATCCGCAGCGCCGCTTCTCGGCCGCCGACACGAAGCGCTACTTTACCGTCCCCAAGCGCTGATCCCCGCGGTCGACATGCGGGCTCGTACCCGCGCGACTGCACCCTCCTGCCGAGCTGCCCATGAATGCGTCGATGCGCGGTCGGCAAGGCGGAATCGGGCTGCTGATCGGCGTGCTCGCGGTTGGCGCGCTCGGGGCATACGTGGGCCTGCGCTTCGAGGCGTCCACCGACATCGCCCACCTGTTGCCGTCCACCGAACACAAGCGACTTGCCCGCGTCGCCCGGGAGCTCGTCGATTCGGAGCTGAGTCGGTCGATGATCGTCGCCATCGGCGGGCCCGATGAAACAGCCTGTCGCAGCGCCGCCAGCGAGCTTGCGGACACCCTGGAAGAACACCCCGAGGTCGCGTGGCTGCAGCGCGGTCCCGCGAAAGACATCGGCGACGCGTTTTACAGCCTCTACCACCCGCGACGGCTCTCTTTTGTGTCGGCCGACCCCGAAAACGAGCTCCCAACACGCCTGCAACCCGCCGGACTGGCAGCCGCCGCCACCGAACTGAAACGCCAGCTCGGCTCGCCCACCGGGATGCTCGTCAAGCGCGTCGCCCGCGGCGATCCCCTGCTCGCGTTCCCCGCATTTGTCGACCAGCTCCAGCGCGCGCTGCCCGAGGGTGTCTCGGTCAAGGACGACCAGTTCATGGCCCGCGACGGCAAACACGCCCTGCTCTTCATCGGCACCAAGCACAGCGCGATGCACTACGAGAGCCAGGCCCCGCTGCTGACCACCATCGAGGCGACGTTTGCCGCCATCAACGGCAAGCCCGGCGACGGCAAGCACGAGGGCGCGCTCAAGCTGCTCAAGACCGGTGTCCATCGCCACGCCGTGTTGGCCCGCGAGCGCATCGAAGGCGACATCAAGCGCATCTCGGCATGGTCCACCGCGGCGATCGTTTTGCTCTTCATCCTGCTTTTTCGGTCGCTGCGCATCCTCGCAGTGGGGCTGATTCCGCTCGCGGTCGGCGTTCTCGGCGGCGTTGCGGCGACGCTGGCGAGCAGCGGCAAGGTTCACGGCCTCACGATGACGTTTGGGGCGACGTTGATCGGCGTCTGCCTCGACTATCCGGTGCACCTCATCAACCACCACATGCTGGGGCGCCATGGACAAGGCCCCGCGAAGAGCCTCTCGCTCGTCTGGACAGGACTGTGGCTCGGCGCGCTGACCACGCTGACAGGCTTTGTGGGTCTTCTCGCCTCGTCTCTGCCGGCCGTTCGCGAGGTTGCCATCTTCGCCACGTCAGGCATCACGGCCGCATTGCTCGCAACACGTTTCATCGTCACCCCGCTGTTGCCCCGGGCCCCGCGCGAAGTGCCGCTCCAGGTCAAGATCGCCGCCGCCCTCCAACGTCTGCTCGCCAGCCTGTCCGCGAGACGACGCTTGATGTGGACGCTGCCAGCCATCGCGCTCGTCGTCGGGTTGGCCGGCGCGACGTCGCTGAAATGGCAGGACGATGTGCGCTCGTTGACGCGGCAGGATCCGGTGCTCAAGGCCGAAGACGAAAAGGTCCGCGCCCTCGTCAGCTCCTACGAATCCGCTCGGGTGGTGCTTGTCTCCGCCCGGACCATCGAAGCGGCCCTACAGGTCAATGATCGCCTCTTCGAACGCATGAAGAAAGCCCGCGCAGACGGTCTCGTCGGCGATTTCAGGTCGCTGCACCGGTTGCTCTGGTCGGCGTCTTTGCAGCGCAGAAACCGCGCCGAGCTCGCCAAGGTCCCAAACCTCGCCGCCAACATCGGTGCCGCCTTGGAGCACGAGGGATTTGTCGCCGGCGCCTTCTCTCCGTTCGCCCAAGCGCTGGCCAGGCCGATCGACGTGTTGACCTGGGAGCACCTCGCCAAGTCGCGGCTTGCGCCGCTGATTCGACCCTTCCGTATCTCGACCGAGCGGGGCGTGGGTCTCTTGACCTTCGTGCGCGACGTGAAGGACCCCAAGGCGCTCGCGACAGCTGTCGAGGAGGTCGATGGCGCCGTCTTCTTCGACCAGCCCGCCTTCATCAGCGAGACCTTCGGCAGCCACCGATCCGACGCGCTTTTCCTCATCCTGGTCGGCCTGTTCGCCATCGTTGGCGTGCTCTTTTTGCGCTACCGAAACATCCCCGACACAGCGCTCGCCGCCGCCCCCGCCCTGCTCGCTGGATTCGCGACGCTCGGGCTGCTTTCCCTGCTCGGCGAAGAGCTCAACTTGCTGCACGTCGCGTCATGGGTGCTCGTTTGCAGCATGGGCGTCGACTACGGCGTCTTCCTGGCCGAGAGCACCCACCACGATGACGGCCAATCCGCGACCCTTCTCAGCATCGTCGTCGCGTGCATTTCGACCGTCGCGGCATTTGGCTTGCTCGCCCTTTCGGACAATCCTGCCCTGCGAGCGGTGGGCCTGACGACCGGCATCGGCGTGCTGGCCAGCTTCGTTCTCGCCCCGCCCATCCTCGTGCTGACCCGCCGGTCCCCGCCCCCTCCCGGAGCCCCTCTCGATGAAGCGTGAATCCCAGCGTTCGAACACGCATCGGAGCCGCGGTCACATCGCGCTCATCCTCGCGCTTTCTGCGGTTGTCGTCGTCGCCTCGACCAGCTGCAGCTCCACGGCGCGCAAGGGCAACGGCATCCCGGCCAACGCCTATCCATGGAAGCTGATGCCGCCGTCCACGCTCGGCAAAGACGTGATGTGGCGGCAGAAGATCGGCGCGCTCTTCGGCAAGCGCGAGATCAGCTTCTCCGCCGTCGTTCAAAAGCGCGGCGACGAGCTCACCGTGCTCGGCCTGGGCCCGGCCAACAGCAAGGCGTTCGTGCTCAAACTGGTCGGGTCGCGGGTGTCGTTTCGGTCCTGGATGCCCCGCAAGCTGCCGTTTCCGCCGCGCTTCATCCTGATCGATATCCAGCGGGCGTTCTTCTCGATGGGCCTGCCGAACACACCGGGCAAACACACGCTGGCCCGCGACGGGGAGCGCGTCTTCGAGCATCGGTCCGCGAGCAACCAGCTGATCGAGCGGCGCTTTGAACGCCTCGACGGCAAACACAAAGGTTCGATCACCATCCGCTACGCCGATCCCAGCGGCCCGAACGCCCCCGCTGACGTCATCGTCGACAACAAGTGGTTTGGCTACATCATGAAGATCGAGACGGTCGAAGCGACAGCGCTCTAATCCGCCCTTCTCGTCACGAAAACAGCGGATCAGGACGCGAGAGCGGGCGCCTCGGCGACGACGCGCACCTTACAACGCGCGCACGATCCGGCAAACGATGATCGCCGCGCCCGTCTCAGACCCGTCCGAGGACCAGCGAGGTGTTGATGCCGCCAAACGCGAAGTTGTTGGTCACGATGCGGTCGACGTGGGCCTGGACAGCGTCGCCCGTGATGTAGTTGAGCGGCGCGCAGCGTTCGTCGACCTCTTCCAGGTTGCGGGTGGGCGGCAGGAAGTCGTCGCGGAGCATCGCCAGGCAGAAGATCGCCTCGATGCCGCCGCAAGCGCCGAGTGTGTGGCCGGTGTAGCTCTTGGTGGAGCTGATGGGCAGCGACTCACCTAAGACATGCTGGGTTGCCTTGCTCTCCGCGATGTCGCCGGCATCGGTCGCGGTGCCGTGGGCGTTGATGTAGCCGAGGGTGTCGGTTGCGACGCCGCTGTCCTCGAGCGCGAGCTTCATCGCCCCCGCCATGCCTTCCCACGAGGGCCGCGTGACGTGCATGCCGTCGCAGTTGGTTCCGTAACCAAGAATCTCGCCATAGATATGTGCGTCGCGGGCCTTGGCGCGCTCCAGGCTTTCGAGGATCACGGTCGCCGCACCTTCACCGACCACGAGGCCGTCGCGATTGGCGTCGAAGGGCCGCGGGCTGAGCTCGGGCCGCTCGTTGTACTTGGTCGAGGTCGCGTACATGACGTCGAACACGCCGGCGTGGGTGAAGTGCAGCTCTTCGGCGCCGCCGGCCACCATCACCTCTTGCTTGCCGCTGCGGACCGCTTCGTAGGCGTACCCGATGGCCTGGCTCGACGACACACACGCCGAACATGTCGTGATGACGCGCCCGCGGATCTTGTAGTGCATCGCCAGGTTGGCCGCGGTCGTATGGCTCATGAACTTCAGATAGAGGCTGCCCTGCACGCCCTTGAGGCTCCGGCCATGCTCGAAGATCGTCTGGCAGAACTCGGCGGTCGCGGCGCTCGAACCGTGCGTGGAACCGTGGGCGAGCCCGACCCGTCCCGACGCGAGCAGCTCCTCGTCGAGGCCCGCGTCTGCGATGGCGCTATCGGTCGCAAAAACCGAGAGGATGGCGACACGGCCCATCGTGCGCACGGCTTTGCGCGCAAAGAGCTTGCGGTGAACGCTTGGCACAGGGCCCGCCAGGCGGGTGCCGAGGCGGTCGATCTCGTCCCATTCGCTCATCGTCGCGATGCCGTGACGCTTCTCGCGCAGGGCCTCGCTGACCTCGTCGATGGTGTTGCCGATCGGGCTACAGAGGCCGATTCCGGTGATGACGACGCGCTCGGCGTCGGGGCGGTTGGTCGTCATGCCAGCCCTCCATTGATGCCGATGACCTGGCCTGTGATGTAGGCGGCCTTGTCGCTCGCGAGGAACGAGACAAGGTCGGCGACCTCTTCAGCACGGCCATAGCGGCGCATGGGGATGAGTTTCAGCGCTTCTTTCGGGATGCCTTCGATCATGTCGGTCTCGATCAAGCCGGGCGCCACGGCGTTGACCGTGACTTTGCGCCGCGCCAGCTCCTGGGCCAGCGATCGCGTGGCGCCGATGAGGCCGGCTTTGGCCGCGGAGTAGTTGACCTGTCCGCGGTTGCCGATGACGCCGGACACCGACGAGATATTCACGATGCGGCCCCAGCGCCGGCGGACCATGGGCATCACCAGCGGTTGTGTCACGTTGTAGAAGCCGTCGAGGGTTGTTCGCGTCACACGATCCCATTCGTCAGCTTTGAGCGCAGGAAACGGCGCGTCGGCCACCACCCCGGCATTGTTGACCACGATCCCGACAACGAGACCTTCTTCGAGCAGGCCTTCGACCGCGCTTCGAGCGGCTTCTCGATCGGCGACGTCAAAGGGCAGCAGTCGTGCTGTGACGCCGGCTGAGCGAACGTCCTCGGCGGTCTCCTCGGCGGCTGCGACGTTGGATCGGTAGTTGATGAGTACGTCGAAGCCGTCTCGCGCGAGTGCGATAGCGATAGCGCGACCGATTCCGCGGCTGGCGCCCGTGACGAGGGCCCAGGGTTTGGCGGACGGCGCGGAGGTCGACGGCGAGTTGGCGGGGGGAGGAGGCATGGAATCCGGCTTTTTGTGTCTGTCGGGTGCTCAGGTTTGCGCCGGGCGCTGGGCCCGAGTTGGCGGCTTGGCGGCCGTGTCAGGCGAGGTTGTGCGATCCCGCGCGGGGCAGCGCAACTGTCAGCTCGGCATCTGCGACAAGGGTTGAGTCGGCGCCGCGGACTGTACACGTGAATTTGCCGAGCATCACGTCCCCGAAAACCCGTTCGACCGAAATGATGAGGTGTTCGCCCACCGACAGGCTCGAGCGGGCGAAATTCATCTTGCGGCAACCGATCAAGTAGCCGATTTCAGGCGGTTCACCATCGATATGGGGTTGGTAGCCAGCGAACGCAGCCACCGACTGCGCCATGAATTCAATCGCGATAACCGAGGCCACTTTCCCGTCGTGCTCAAACGGCATGCCGGCGCGGATGGTCACTTCGCATTGCGCGGTGGTCGCCGAATGTTTGGTGATCGCGTCGATCAGGACCATCGGAGGCGCGTGGGGGAGGATGTCGACAACGGCAGGCATGGTCATGATGAGGGCCCTCCGGTCCGCGCGACGGTCACTCGCTGGTCAGGCGCGCGGGGGTGCAACGGTCCAAGATCGGCGGTCGCGCCATCGCCCAACCCAAGGTCGACCAGCGACAACGCATGCCGGCAAGGATTGTCGACGTGGGCTGCGGCGGCGGGGTAGGGGCTCGACGTGTTCGCGATTTGGGCTTCAAAAAGCGGCATGTCAACGGCAAGCGGGGCGTCGGATCGGGCGAGGATGATCCCCACGGCGAGCGTTCCATGCCCCTCGACCTCTCCGCCCAGCACGTCGGGGATTCGCGAGTCACCGACAACGACCGCCACGTAGGCATGGCCCGCGGCGAGCAGGGACACCGCCTCAAGGAGCGAGGCGGATGTCGTGGCTTCACCGGCGGCGATAGACGTGGCAAAACAGCGGGCGCCGGTCGCGATGGACAGCGTTCCGCTCGCCGTGTTGTGCACGCTGGCGGCAAATCGCATCGGGGACGTGGGGATGTCGTCGTCGAACACAGACTCGAGCAACACGGGCAACGTATCGCACTCACCCCATGCCGAACCGCATACGACCGGCAGCTCGTCGGCCGCCAAACCGGACGCTTCGAGAGCCTCGCCGAAAGCTGTGGCGATGGCCCGAGTCAGGACACTGCAGCGCCGCCTTTGACGGGAAGGCACCAGGCCGGCGCCGGGACGTTTGGGCTCCTCGACCGGAGAGCCAGCGATGTAGTCGGCGGCCGTCGCGAACCGATCCGTCCACAAACCGACCCCGAGAATCGCAAAACGGGCGCGTGTCGACGCGGTCATGGCGCCCCCAGCAGGACGCTGACGTTGTTGCCGCCAAACGCGAACGAGTTACTGAGCACGTACGATTGCGGCGCATCGATCCGCGTGTGGGCTACGGCAACGGGGCAATCATCGGCCTGGGGATCGGCGCGCAAGGACGCGGGGACGAATCCTGTTTCGACCGTCAACGCGGCGATCGCAGCCTCGATCGCCCCGGCGGCGCCGAGAAGGTGCCCGGTGTACGACTTGGTCGATACAACGGGGGTGTGTGCCCCGAGCAGGCGCTGGATGGCGAGCGATTCGGCGGCGTCGTTGAGCTTGGTGCCGGTGCCATGGGCGTTGACGTGACTGACCGACGACGGGTCGACGCCAGCGGACTGGAGGGCATCGCGCATGGCGGCATGAGCGCCGAGGCCCTCGGGATGGGGCGCGCTCATATGATGTGCGTCCGAGCTTTCGCCGACACCCAATACATGGACGGGCCCATCATCACCGCGCTGGACAAGGAAAAGCGCCCCGCCTTCGCCGATATTGATGCCGCTGCGGTCGGCCGAAAAGGGCGCCGTGAGCTTGTCATCGAGCGCGCCGAGGCTGTGAAACCCGTGCAGCGTCGTGGCGCACATGGTGTCGATTCCGCCGACCACAGCCGCGTCGATGAAACCGGCCGCGATCATGCGCGCGGCGGACGCGAAGACCTTACCGCTGGACGAACACGCCGTGCTGATGACGTGGCCGGGCCCCTGGATGCCGGTCAGCGCGCGCAGGACGTCGAGTAACCCGTGATAGGCGTGTTGGCGCACAAAGTCGTAGCCGTCGGGCAACGCGTCGTGTTGGAGCCGGTAGCCATAGGCGCGTTCGGATGCCGCGATCCCGGCGGTCGATGTGCCGACGAAGAGCCCGATCCGGTCCGCACCGAACCGCGCGACGGCGTTCGCGACGGGCGAATCGATGGAGTCGAGCAGCGCCGCAGCCAGGCGAGTCAGCCGGGTATCGCGCTCGGAAAGTGCAGTGGGCAGAGAAGGGAACGAACCAGCAACGGCGCCGGTGAATGTCGCGAAGGGCAGCTCGATCGCCGGGTCTGTCAGCCCGTGATGTCCAGCGCGCAAGGCATCGCGCGTCGCGGCACGACCGAAGCCGAGCCCACTGCACATCTGGTAGGCGGAGATCGAAAGTCGCATCGAACGCAACAGTGAGCCACAATCGCGGGCTTGCAAAGGCGCGGAGTGTAGCAAGTAGCTTGCTTGATGCACACTGCGCTCCATTGGCAGTCATTGACAGTACCTGTCGTATCCGTCCGCGATCGATCGAGGTGCCCGGTTGCCGTGATCGTCCAGCGAGGAACCCGTGAAGCGCGCCACTGTTTCCTTGTCAATGTTTGCGGCCGGCGCGTCGGGCTTCATCGCGCTCAGCTACGAGATCATCTGGTTTCGCGTCTTCGGCTTCATCACCGCCGGGGCGGCGCCAACTTTCGGCGTCGTGCTTGCCGTTTTTCTCGCCGGCGTCGCGTTCGGTTCGCTCGCTGTCACGCGCCTGTGTTCATCCGAATCCGCTGCCGGTGACCGCGCCGGCCTGGTCATTCCCGCCACCCTGCTCGCCGCCGCCAGTGTGCTCGGTTTCGCGGTGATCCCGGCCGTCGCCCACGTCTGTGCCACCGGGAAGTGGACCACGGCTTTGCCTCTTGTTGCCGTCGTCGCCGGAATTCTGGGCGGCATTTTGCCTCTCGTCGCTCATTTTGGCGTCGCCGCTGACGAACGCGCCGGCCAGCACGTGAGCTACCTCTACGTCGCCAATATCGTCGGCTCGACAGCCGGGTCGCTCGTCACCGGTTTCGTCTTGCTGGATCTGTGGCCGCTCGCCACCGTCGCTCTCGCGCTCACCCTGGCCGGCGCCGGGGTCGCCGCGTCGCTGTTCGTCGCGTCGGGTCGCGGTGCGGCCATGTTGGCCGGTGTAACGATGTGTATCGCCGTGGCAGGACTCAGCTTCGCGGCCGCCGACGCCGCTTTCGCCGACACCTGGAAGAAGCTGCAGCTCAAAAACGGCGCCGCGCGGGCCCCCGGGTTCACGCACGTCGTCGAAAACCGTCACGGCGTCATCACAGTCGACACCGACAACAAGGTCTACGGCGGCGGCATCTATGACGGCGCGTTCAACGTCAACCCGGTACACGACGTCAACCTCGTGATTCGGCCATATGCGCTGGCCGGGTTTCATGCGAAGCCGCGCCGCGTCTTGATGATGGGCCTGGCGTCGGGGTCATGGGCACAGGTCATCGCGCATCATCCCGATGTCCACGAGCTCGTCGTGGTCGAGATCAACCCCGGCTACCTCGCGCTGGTGCAAGGGAATCGGAAAGTCCGGTCGCTGCTGACCAACAAGCGCGTGCGCATCGTCATCGACGACTTCCGCCGATGGCTCCACGCCAACCCCGGCGAGCGTTTTGACGCGGTCGTGATGAACAACTCGTTTCACTGGCGGGGCGCGTCGACCAACCTCATGTCCACCGAGCTGTTCGGTTTGCTCAAGGGCCATCTCGAGCCCGGCGGGCTGGTCTTCTACAACACCACCAACAGCCTCAACGCGATGAAGACCGGCTGCGTTTCGTTCGCTCACGGCGCGCGCGTTATCAACTTCATGATGGTCAGCGACGCGCCGCTGGTTCGCGACAAGGCCCGGTGCAAACGCGTGCTGCAGGCCTACACCATCGACGGCAAACGCGTCTTCGACCCGACCAACAAGTGGCACCGCGCCCGCATCGACGAGATGATCGAGCTACGCGATGAGGCGCTTGGCGTGACGGACGGGCGCTGGTTCGAAAGGTGCGCGTCGATCCTGGCGTACACCAAGCACCAGGCGGTCATCACCGACGACAACATGGTCACCGAATGGTACCGACCCTGGGACGCTATCCCATGACGACGAGTGGAGCGATGGATGCGACCTGAATGCGATCTCGTGATGAAAGGCGGCATCGCCAGCGGTTTGGTCTACCCGTCTGCGATCCGGCGGCTCGCCCAGACCTACCGGTTTCGCAGCATAGGTGGTTCATCGGCCGGCGCGATCGGAGCGGCGGCGGCGGCGGCGGCGGAATTTCGGCGCCAGGAAACGGGCAGTGAAGAGGGCTTCGCGCGGCTCGGATCGTTGCCCAAGATGCTGTGCGGCGATGCGTTGACGGGCCTTTTCGAGCCCCGTCCCGACAGCGGCACCGCGTTTGCGTGGCGGATCGTGCGGGAGGCCATCGCCGACGACACCCGCATGGCGCGCATCCTCGGCGCGCTCGGTCAGCTCCTCATCGGCGGATGGAAAGGCACACTCGCCGGGCTCTTCGTGACCGCGATCGCTGTGTTGAACGCCAACATCGTCGGCGCCATCGCCGCGGGCATTCTCGGCGTGTCGATCACTGTCGGGCTCGCGCTGCTTGCGTGCCTTGTGCGGATGCGGGAAGCGCTGGGCGACAACTGGATGGGCATCACGCGCGGTCTCGGCTGCGAGGGCGACGCCGGGTCCGATTGCCTCACGCGTTTCTTGCACCGTGAGATCAACGCCATCGCGGGATTTGGCGACGACGAGACTCTCACGCTGGGACACCTGGCCCGCCACGACATCGAGTTCAAGGCGATGACAACAGCGCTGTCCCACGGCAGGCCGTACCGCCTGCCTTTCTCGGACGGTGAGCGCTTCTATTACCTGCCCGACGACATGCGCACGCTGTTTCCGGGGTCGGTGGTGGACCACATGGTCGCTGCGTCCAAGCGCATCCTCGTGCAGAGTCCGCGCACCCGTGTCCCGGTGGCCCCGTCTGGCCTGTTGCCGCTGCCCGACAGCGACGACTTGCCAGTGCTGTTGCTGGTCCGCATGAGCCTTAGCTTTCCGGTCCTACTCAGTACGGTCCCACTTTGGGCGGTGGACTTCCGCGAAAACGGGTCTGCCGACGCCGCCTCCGGGCCAAGCCGACGATCCACGCGCGCGACAGGACTGGTCGCCGAGCGTTGCTGGTTTTCCGATGGCGGAATCTGCCTCAACTTCCCGATTCATCTCTTTGACGCGCCGATCCCGGCGCGCCCGACATTCGGCATCAACCTCCGCTACCCGGTCGATGGAAGCGCGACGGGCAAACCGATGGCCGGCGACAACACCGAGGGCTCGACCGCCGTTTGGTACCGGTCGGTCACCACCACTGACAAGGGCCTGCCAACCGGCGACTGGGTGCTGCGCTCGATGTTTCACACGCTGCGTCAATGGACCGACCAGAGCCGTTCGGGGCTGCCCGGTTACCGCGACCGCATCTACCACGTGGACATGGCCGACGGGGAAGGCGGCCTGAACATCGCGATGCCGCCCGAGGTCGTTGCACGCCTCGAAGCGAAGGGCGCGACGGCCGCTGACGCGCTGATCGGCCACTTCACCCGCGACATGCCCAACAAGAACGGCACGGGATGGGACAACCACAGGTGGCTTCGTTACCGCACCACGATGGCCCAGCTCGAGGAATACCTGGCGCACTTCGCCAACGGCATGGAGGAGACCGGACCGTTCATCCGCAGCCAACACGACCTGCCCGCGCGCGAGCAAATCAGCTACCGCTTTGACAGCGACCAACAGCTGACCGGTGCCCGCTGGAGCCTGCGCGAGCTGCAAGGCCTCATCGCCGACTGGCGCCAACGCTGCAGCACGTTGGGAAGGATCTGCCATGGGTACGAGGACGAGGTGATCTTCCGCGACGGCGCGCCACGACCACGGCCAGAGCTGCGCTCAGCACCCCGAATCTGAACGGATCCGGCATTGGGGTCACAACGGCATCCAATGAGCACTGTGCTCAATCGCGTACCGGGCGGTGCGGCCTACCAGAAGGGCTGTCCGAGCGGGTTACCAAAGAGCAACGCGGCAACGCCCCACACGATCACAGAGAACCGGGCAGCCCGGGCGGCCGACGCGCTCATCGCCGCGACCTGACGGCCCTCATCGGTGTTGGCGGCGTCGACTCGCTTGTCTTGGCGACGCGCGTAGAGCAGTTGGTGGATCAGCAACAGCGTCAGCGGCGCCATCACCCATGGGTTGGAGAGGACCAGGCCGACTCCCGTGATCGTGGTCAACACGCCACCGACAGCCATCCAACGATGCCTGCCCGGGTCCGCGACGGCCTCATCTTCATCATCGGGCAGCGCCGACTCGATCGTATCGAGCGCCACTTCGAGCCCATAGGTATTGCGGACCGTGATGATGACGTAGACGCCGCCGATCGCCCACGCGAGGCCGAGAAGCTTGAGCGCCCAGGTCGCTGTCGTCGCCAGTACCGCCATGCCCACGGCCTCCTGCGAGGCATGTTCGCTGCTTGATCCCGCGCGGGCAACAACCGGGTTGTGAGCGGTTGGGCGCTGGAGGACCGTTTGGTCGAATTGCGAAACAGGCCGTAGAACGCGTTCTAAGCGGCGATCGCCGGTTAACCCACTGATATAGCTTCAGCGAGCAAAGACGCGTCCTGCGCAGTCCTGGTGCCCGTAGCGGGCATTTTGCCTTCCAGGAAGGGCCGAATTCACGCCTGCGCGCGAAGGCTGAGTGTTGGAGGCGCTGGCGTTGTTATTCGCTCTCGTCGACTTCGCGGCGGTAGGTTTCGCCCGGTGCCCGCTTGGCGCCTTCCCCAAATCCGAGCAGGAAGTCGCGCACCCGGCCGGGCGACATCGTCTCGACGTAGGAGAGGATCTTCGGCCCCACGAATTCGGCGTGCCGACGCGTGAGCTTGTGATCGCCTTCGCGCTCAGCCCCCGGAATGCTGTGCACGTCTTCACCCTTGTCGTCGACGATCGGCGTGTTCCAGCTCGGGACGTACTTGAGGGCGCGGGTTACGAGGATCCCCAGGCCGAGGCCGACTCGATCGCCAATACGTCGCAGCAAGGGCGACTTAACGTCGGAAGCGGCTGTGCTCTTCGCGTCATCTTCGACAGCAGCCTCGGTGGCGGCGGTCGCGAGCTGAGCGAGGCGCTTCTTGTCGGCCTTTTCGTCGGTCTGCGAACGCGGCGATGCGCTGGCCTGCTGGCTGGCGAAGGAATTCGCGCCGGGTTTGAGGGCCGCAGCCTGCTCGGCATACGTCGAGCCCTGGCTGGCGCGGCGCTGCACCGATCGCGAGGACACGGAGGCCGCGCGCTTCTGCACGTTCTTGGAGCGGACGTTGAACATCGCCGCCAGCATCGACCCAGGCGCGGAATGTGGTCAATGCAACCGTGGCGTCGGAGTCGGGGCCTTGATGTGCAGCGGCCCCGGCAGTGGTCAGACCACGTCGATGGGCGATGGATACGCTGCATGTCATCAGGGCGGCACGCCGACGGCTCCCATTGCTATCGGCCTGCCTGGTAATATCGGCCGGTGAGAGTCGGCGAGCGGCGCGGCATCAAGGCTACCTGCTCGCGACACGGCCCGGACCTGCGACATGTCTACCGACGCCTCAATTCAGCCTCCGGCAGATTTGGAAGAACTCAGGTCCGCCGTCTCAGTAATAGGCGCCGAGCTCCGGGATCGATACGGAATCTCCCGGTTGGCCATCTTCGGGTCGTGGGTCCGCGGTGAACAACGCGCGGACAGCGACGTAGATCTCCTGGTCGCGTTTCACCGGACGCCGTCGCTACTCACTTTCGTCAGGCTCCAGAACGAAATCAGCGATCGTCTCGGTCTCCCGGTCGACTTGGTCCTGGCGAGGACGCTGCATCCGCGGCTGGCTCCACGCGTGCTGCAGGAGGCGGTCGACTGTGCCGCGTGACACGCTGACATACGTGGACGAGAGATGCTGGACGCTTGCCGGCTGGCAGTTGAGTTCGTCGGCGACCTCGGCTTGGACGAAGTCGAGCGGGATACAAAGACGCTCTACGCCACCGTGCGAACGCTGGAGATCCTCGGGGAAGCAGCTCGGCAGCTTCCGGCCGAAATTCGCGATCGGGAGACTGGACTGCCATGGCGCGAGATCATCGGCATGAGGAATGTGCTGATCCACGCGTACTTCGGCGTGGATGCCGAGACGGTTCTACGGACAGTGCGAGAGGATGTGCCGGCGTTGGCTGCCGCACTGCTTGTGATGCGCGAGAAGGTTGGTAGCGCTGGATAGCCAGGGGGGCTGCGGTCAGTGCAAATCAGTCGCCTCGCCGATTTGGGCATGAGGAACGAGAATTGCGTAACGCAGGATTCGATGGCGCGCGACGCAGGATTCGAACCTGCGACCCCTGGCTTCGGAG
>CAZLMW010000114.1:18633-26087 GCA_964560875.1 uncultured Enterobacteriaceae bacterium | reverse complement strand
AACGGGATCACATGGCAAGAAAAACGATTCAGCACTCGTGCCCGGCACATCTAGCAGACTGTGGCGAGCCGGAGCTGTGCCGCAGTCGTTTAGACGTTCTTAACCCGAATCGTGTCGAGGATAACGGCGGCCTCGAACACCCGCTTCGCGGCGTCCTTGAGGTGATGATAGACCTCGCGCCGCCGCATGATCTCGATCGGGTCGCCTGACCTGAACAGCTCGGAGAGGCCCGCCTCGTACCTGCGCCGCGCGGCGCGGTCGGCGGCCTGGGCTGCGCTACACGCTGCGCGCGCCGCGTCGTCGTCTTCGTCGATGAGCCGAAGCGCCTCGACAAGGTCGCCGACACCCGCATGGACCAGGTCGGTCAGCTCGCGAATGGCGTCGTCGACCGTGACGTTGAGCGCGTGCATCTCAGTTCCCGTGGCCAGCGTGTGGGCGACAATCCAGTCGAGCTGCTCGACCGTCCGCGCGATGTCCTCGCGATCGTACGACGTTGCAAACGCCTGGCTCAGCCTTCGCGCGTTCCGACTCCGGAGCGCATCTGCTTTCTCCTCGAGCGCGTACAGGGCCGCGACGTCCAGCTTGTCCGCCTCCAACATCTCACGCAGAGCATGAAGGGAGGCCTGCGCTTGCTCGGCCTGGTCCAACAGCAGTCGACGAAAGTCGGGCATCTGCGGAAACAAGCGCGCAATGAGCGATGGTTTGGTTTCATCTTCCACGTCGGTCACTCCAGGAGGGCGGTAGCGGCCCATGCCAGTAGGGCGCCGAGCGCTGCGGCGCCGGGCAGAGTAATCAGCCATGTGAGCCCGATATCGAAGACCCGGCCCCACTTCACCGCGCGCGGCCTCTCCGCCGCCCCCACGCCCATCACGGCAGTCGAGACGACGTGCGTGGTGGACACCGGCCCGCCGAGCTCGCCGGCACCCAGGACGATCGTAGCCGACGCGATCTGCGCGTCGAGGCCGTGGAGCGGACGAATCCGGTAGATGCCGTACCCCACCGTCTTCACGATGCGCCAGCCGCCGCTCAGAGTTCCGAGGAGCATAGCTGTTGCGCTCAACAGCATCACCCAGGTGGGCACATGGAATGTGCTGAGCGAGCCGCTGATGACGAGCAGCAGCGTCAAGATCCCCATGCCCTTCTGTGCGTCGTTCGTCCCGTGGGCAAAGGCGAGAGCAGCCGCAGTGACCCACTGACCGCGCCGCAGCCACCGGTTCACCTTCGGGTGAGCAGCCGCCAGGATCCGACGGGCGACCCGCTGCAACAGCCACCCGAGGCCAAAGCCAAGGAACGGGGATACCAACAGCGCCGCCAGGATCTTCGTCACTCCGACAAGCTCTCCGGCGGCCATGGCGTGCAATCCCCAGTGCACGCGATGCGCTCCTTCCGAGACCCACATCGCCCCCACGAGGCTGCCGACGAGCGCGTGGGAGCTCGATGACGGGATTCCCTTCCAGAAGGTCACGACGTTCCACACGATGGCGCCACCAAGCCCCGCGAAGACCACGACGAGCGCCGCCTGGGCCGTGAGCCCGTCAACGACAACCACTCCGCCGATCGTGTCCGCCACTGCTGTCCCGCCAAGCAACGGCCCCAGAAAGCCGAACACTCCCACGAGCGCCACCGCGCGCAGAGGCGTCATCGCCCGGGACGCGATCATGGTCGCGAGCATGTTCGACGCGTCGTGAAACCCGTTCGTAAAGTCGAACAGGAAAACGAGCGCCGCGCCGATGAACACCGCCTCAGTCATGAGAACCAGTCTGCACGATGCATCTTCGGGCGCCACGGCAGTTGAGGTCGGGTGACTCCCAGCTCGTTTTTTCGCTGTGAATGCGGGCGCTTGCCGGAGCTGGGATCGCAGAGGTCCGAGCTGCTTGGGCTGGGTGTCGTGTCGGCTATTGGCAGACGCCGGACGCGCACTGGGCTGCGTCCTTGCAGCGGCCCGGGGCGGCCACTAGACACGCGCTGGACGACACGCAGTCGGTGTGTAGCCAGCCATCGGCGCGCAAGACCTGCAACGACTTGCCCAGCGCGGTCGCCGCGAGCAGGCTTCCGTCGGCCATCGGCGCCACGCGATGGAGCACCTGGCCCACCTGGCCGAGCGGCTGCGCCAGCAACGCGCCTGTCTTCGCGTCGAGGTAAGCGAGCCACCGGCGTGCCGCTTTCTCTCCGGTGACGTGCGCGCCGCCAGCGACGAACAGGCCCGCGCCCTTCGTCCAGGCGATGTCGCGCGGCCAGACCTTGCCGTTGAGCTTGAGGTCGCGCTTCCACAGGATCTTGCCGGCCGCATCGAGCCGCACCACGCGACCGGCCGCCGATCCCGAATCGGTGGCGATCGACACGGCGAATCCGCTTTTGCCGCCATCGCCGAAGCCCGCCACGCGCACGTTTGACTCGCCGCCGGCGAGCGACACCTTGGCATCCCACATCAGCGACAAGGCGCTCTTGTTGCGCTTGCGTACGAACGCCCGCTGGGTGCCGGCGACGTTGATCGCGCTGCCGACGATGAAGTGCCCATCTGCTGTCTGCAGCACGTCGTCGACCGACACGTCCGTATGGTTGGACTCGCACTTCTTGAGCCAATTGCCGCCGCCTACCTGCGCGAGCTTGTCGTCGAAGAAATACAGTCGGCCGCAGCGTGTGGCGCCTTTGTTCGAGACAAGGCCCTCCTGGCCGCCGAGCAAGATGCGGCCGTCGGCCAGCCGCTGGGCATGTGTGAAATACGACCGGTAGCTGTGCCCGTTCTGCTGGTAGCTGGCGACCTGTTTGCCCTTGCTGTCGAGCAACACCGCGTATTGGCGGACCTGGGTGCCTGTGGCGCCGTCCTTGAGGATCGCGTGCCCGACGACGAGCATGCCGCCGGGTTTGGTCGGCACGACACCGCGCACGCTCCCGCCGGTGACCGCCTTGGACCACGTCCACTTGGTGGCGCCCTTGGCATCGAGGCGGGCGGCTCGGTACCCGGTTCCGTCGCCGACCACGATGTCCCCAGCCGGATCGACCGCGACGGCGCTGGTCCACGACGACGAAGCGGCCCCTTGGGCCCAGTCTTTGCGCCAAAGTGTGCACGGCGGGATCGGCGGCAGCACATCGGCCGCGCAGCGGAAACCCTGCGTCGCGGTAACCGAGGTGCCGGTCCTTGGAAAGCGCGTCGACACGCGCATCTGCGTGGCGGCCGAGGCGTAGGCCCCACCTCGGACAGTGAACTGCGTCGTATTCAGCGTCGACACCGGATCGGTTGCCGCGGTCTTGGTGTGGTAGGCGGCGTCGTAGCGATCCGAGGTCCACTCCCAGACCTGGCCGGCCATGTCGCGGGCGCCGTACGGGCTCTTGCCGGCCACATGGCCACCGGCGGCCGTGGTCTGTGCCGGCGTTATGCAGCCGGTGAAGTTGGCATGCGCACACGTGGGCTTGGCGTTGCCCCACGGATAGGCGCCAGCGGCTGACTTGCACGCGCCGGCCGGAGCCTTGTCACAGCCGCCGCGCGCCGCTTTCTCCCATTCGGCCTCCGTCGGCAGCCGCTTGGACCGCCATATGCAGTACGCCGCCGCCTGCGGCTGGGTCACACAGTTGACCGGGTGGTTGGTCGCGCCGGGCCGCTGGACGTTGCACTTGTCGAAGTCCGAATGCCCCTTGGCGTACCACTGCACGTCCTTGCACGCGCCCGCCGCGACGCACTTGGCGTAGTCCGCGACGCTCACCACGTTCTCGTCGATCCAATAGGCGCGGCTCAAAGACACGGTTCGGGCGGGCTTCTCCTGCGCGAAACATGCCTTGTCGGTGGGCGCGCAGCCCATCCATGTCGCCCCCGCTGCCACCTTCACCATCGCCTTCCGTGTTCGCTCGATGGCGCAGATGCCCCTGGTGCAGGCGCGGTCGGGCCCGCAAGTCGAGCCCTCGCTGATCGGCTTGAACACGCAGGCGCCGGTCTTGGGATCGCACGAATCGGTGGTGCAGGGGCTCATATCGTTGCACTTGGGCGGCGCCGGCAGGGCGATCCGACGGAGCTTGTTGTTGGTGGTGTCCGCCACGACAAGCTGGCCCGACTTGTCCATCGCGAGGCCCTGCGGGTAGGCGAAGCGCGCGTGGCTGCCGACGGCGTCCGTGGTCCCGGGGACGCTGATGCCGGCGATGGTCCGGACAACCCCGGTGGACGTCACGGTGCGCAGCGTGCGCCCGAGCGTGTCAGCGACGATGACCGTACCGGGGTAGCGCACGGCGATTCCCAGCGGACCGGCAAACACCGCGTTGCCGCCCTTGCCGTCCGCGACGACCTTGCTCGCGGCGTTGCCGGCGACGGTGATCACCTTGCCGTGTTCGATTTTGCGGACGTGGCGGCCGGCGAATTCGGTGAACCAGACGGTGTCGCCATCGACCGCGAGGTACGCCGGGTGATTGAGCTTGGCCGTGTTGAGCGGCCCGTCGACGCTCTTGCAGTCGCCGTCGCCGCTCAGCGTCGAGACGGTCTTGTAGTCGGCCGATAGCAGCCGCAGCCGGCAATGCAGGTCGTCGGCGATGACGAGGTCGCCGCCCTTGCGCGCGGCGATGTCCGTCGGATGCGAAAAGACCGCGGTCTTGGCCGGTCCATCGGCGAACTTGGGCGCTTTCTTGTCGGTGTTGCCCGCGACGGTGCTCGTCTTTGATGCGTACTTGTTGGTCGTCTTGTTGCGAGCGATCAAGCGAATGACGCGGTTGCCGGCGTCGGCGATCAGCAGATCACCATCCGCGCTCTCGCCTACGCCCCGCGGCTCCCTGAAGCGCGCATAGAAGAGGGACCCGTCGGCGTGCCCCTCGTACTTGTAGCCGGCCAGCGGCGCCATCTTTCCAGCAGCGTCGATCTGCACCACACCGCACATGCCCTTCCCCGACCCGCACGACGTCGTCGCGATGATTTGGCCGGCGTAGTTCAGCATCACGTCGTGCGGTGCCGGCAGGAACGCCTGGGTGCCGACGCCCGGGAAGGGATACGAGTGCTTGCCGTTACCGACCCAGGTCGTGACGACGCCATGCGCCGCGCTGCACTTGCCCGCCACGCAGTAGCTCAAGTCCGTGCACGCATCGGAGTCGTTGCAGGCCTTGCTCTCGAGCTTCGATACCGCGATGTGCCAGCAGCCCTTGGTCTTGTGGCAGCTATCGGTGCCGCACGCATCGCCATCCTCGCAGTCGACGGCTTTGCCCGCGCTGCATTTGCCGTCGAAATCGCATGTCTCGCCGGTCGTGCACGCGTTGCCGTCATCGCACTCGCCGCCGATGCTGATGGGCGGGTTCGCGCAGCCGGTCGTCGGGTGGCACACATCCTTGGTGCAGGCCTTGCTGTCGCCGCAGTCCTTGGTTGACGCCGCCTTGCATGCGCCCGCCGTGCAGCTCTCGTTGACTGTGCACACCGAGCCGTCATCGCAGCTCGCCCCATCTTTCAGCGACACGTTGTTGCACTTGCCGGCGCCGGCGTCGCAGGAGTCCGCCGTGCACCGGTTGGCGTCGTCGCACCACGAGCTCGGCGGGGCGATGCGACGGACCGCGTTGTTGTAGTAGCTGGCCACCCAGATGCTGCCGTCGGGGGCCACGGCCACGCCCTCGGGACGCGCCAGCAGCGCCGTGCTCAGCGGGCCGTCAAGGAAGCCGCCGGAGGCGCCGCCGGAGTCGTTGCCGACGATGAGCGACACGATGCCGTTGGCCAGCCGCACTACCCGGTTGTTGCCGAACTCGGTGACGTAGAGGCCCCCGTCCGCGGCAACAGCGAGCGCCCGCGGGGAGTTGAACTGAGCGGCCAGCGCCGGGCCCACCTTCTTGCCGTAGCCAGAACCAGCGAGGGTGGTGACCAGCCCGGATGGCGACACCCGGCGGATTCGGTTGGCGTCCTTGTCGGCGACGTAGACGACACCCTTGGCGTCGACCGCCAGGCCCGCGGGCTGCTTGAAGCTCGCTTGGGCGCCCTGGCCGTCGGCGGACTGACTCTTGCCGCTCCCGGCCAGCAGCGAGCTCGTACCGTCTTTGGCCAGTCGACGGATGCGGTAGTTGGTCGTGTCCGCGACCACGAAACCGCCGCCTGGTACGGCCGCGATGTCGTGCGGCAATCGGAACAGCGCCGAAGCCCCCTTGCCCTCTGCGTAACCGGACTTGGTGCCGGCGAATGTCGTGACGGTGCCATCCTTGGCGATGCGTCGGATGAGTCCGTTCCAGGAATCGGCGACGAAGAGCTCACCATCGGCGACCGCCATCCCGCGCGGCATGTTGAAGCGGGCTTTCAAGCGCGGCCCGTTGGTCGAGCCCTTACCGGCGCCCGCGTAGGTGGTGACCGTGCCGTCGAACGCCACGTGGCGTATGTTGTTGTTGTTGGAATCGCTGACGTAGAAGCCCTTGCCGCTCGCCACGAGGTCCGACGGGCGCGAGAAGGTCGCCAGCTTCCCTTTGCCGTCGGCGTTGCCGATCTTCTTGTTGCCGGCGACGGTCGTGATCCGCGGCGCGCCGCCCTTGCACTTGCCGGGCAGCGTCGTGCCAGTCGGCGAGCTACCGCAGGCGTCGTCGCCGGTGCAGGGGTTGCCGTCGTCGCAAAGCGTGCCAGCCGGCGCCGCCTTGGCCGTGCACTTGCCGGTTTTTGGGTCGCACGCGGGCGCCGCGCAAGGATCGCCATCGGCGCACTTCTTGGCGACGTCGATGGCGGTGTTGACGCAGCCCTTGGCCTTGTCGCAAGCGTCCTTGGTGCAGGCGTTGCCATCATCGCAGCTGATGGCGCTGACCCCGCCGCATTTGCCGGCCACGCAGGCGCCGGCCATGCACGGCGAGACCTTGCAAGAAGCGCCATCCTTGAGCTTGGCAAACGCGCAACCGGTCTTCGGATCGCAGCTGTCGGTGGTGCACGGCTCGCTATCCGAGCAGTCCTTGGCGGGCCCGGCTTTGCAGACCTTGCCCGCGCACTTGCCCGCGTCGGTGCACTTGTTGACGTTGCCGCACGGGCTGCCCGCCTTGGCCGCAGTGTGGGTGCAGGCGCCCGTCTTCGCGTTGCAGCCGTCGGTGGTGCAGGTGTTGGCGTCGCTGCAGGCCTTGGCCTTGCCTTTGCCGCATGTGCCGCCCTTGCACACGCCCAGCGATGTGCACTTGTCGCCATCGTCGCAAAGCGCGCCATTGCCGCCGCTGATCTTGCATGTCTTGTCCTGCGCGCACACCGGGCCCGGGACGCACGGTCCGCTCGGTTTTTGGCCCGCCGCGAGGCAGTCCTTGTCGGTCACGCACTTCTTTGAAGAGGCGGCGTCTGGGCTTGCGGTGTCGGTTTCCGTCACCGTGTCGGTGGCAGTCGCGGTGTCGGTTTCCGTCACCATGTCGGTGGCCGTTGCAGTATCGATGGCCGTCGCCGTGTCCGTCGCTGTCGGCGTGTCCGTCGCTGTCGGCGTGTCCGTCGCTGTCGCCGTGTCCGTCGGCGTTGCGGTGTCGGTGGCCGTTGCAGTATCGATGGCCGT
>CAZLMW010000114.1:0-18533 GCA_964560875.1 uncultured Enterobacteriaceae bacterium | reverse complement strand
TCGCCGTGTCCGTCGGCGTTGCGGTGTCGGTGGCCGTTGCAGTATCGATGGCCGTCGCCGTGTCCGTCGCTGTCGGCGTGTCCGTCGCTGTCGGCGTGTCCGTCGCTGTCGCCGTGTCCGTCGGCGTTGCGGTGTCGGTGGCCGTTGCAGTATCGATGGCCGTTGCGGTGTCGGTGGCAGTCGTAGTGTCGGTGGCAGTCGTAGTGTCGGTGGCAGTCGTAGTGTCGGTGACGGTCGCCGTGTCGGTCGCCGTCGCCGTGTCCGTGGCCGACTCGGTGTCAGTGGCCGTGTCGGCAGCCGTTGCGTCGACGACGGCCGCGCGCTCGGCGTCCTTGCGCTCCAGCCGGGTCTGGAAGGCGAACTCGTCCTGGCCGACGTCGGGCGGGCCGACGCAACCTCCCGCCAGCATCGCAGCGAGGGTGACCAAGGCGGCCAGTCGCGTCTTTGTGGCGCTGTTCATCGTCCGTTCCATCGCCTCAGAATCGCCAGCTCACGAGCAGCCCGCGCCCGGTTGGGGTGACGTGCCATGAGCGCGACGCGGCGCCGATCGATGCGGGTCGAGACATCAACAAGTACGCGCCCACGCCGGCGGCCAACGCGCCCGTCGCCATCGTCGCGATCGCGATCGTCTGCTGGCCCTCGATGTCCTGCTTGGCGGCATTGTACTCGTCGTTGGAGATGCCGACGATCTTGCCGGAGTCGTCCTTGCGCTGCAGGTCCTCTTCGACCTTGGCCGAGTCGTCCGCCGCGACCTTGAGCAAGTACGCACCAACTCCGAGCACGACCACGCCGACACCCGTGGCGCCAAACGCGACCGGTGTCTTCCAGGCCGCTACAGCCGCGCCGCCCCCGCCCACGGTCGCGCCTTTGTTCGCCATTGTCGACGCCGGCGCGTTCTTCACCGACGCTGCTTTGGCGGCGCTGATCCGTTCCTTCTCACTCGCCGCTGCGTCCTTCTTGCGCTGCGCCTCAGCGGCCCGCGCAGCCTCCTCTCCGAGTCGCTTGCGGGTCTCCTCGACCTCACCGAGGTGCACCTCCGTCCGCTTGCGTGTCCTGGCGTCCACTCCGTCGAGCGTGAGCACCTCGCGGTAATGCGTTTCGGCCGCCCCCAACAGGAAAGCTCGCTGCTCGGAACGCGCCGCGTTGAACAAGAAGCCGGGCAGCGGATGGATCTTGTACGCGTCGTGAAAGCGCTGCGCGGCGACCTTGTACTCCTTCTTTGCGTAGTGGTGCTTGGCCAACGCGAGCGCTGCCATCGCCGCCTTCTCGTTGCCGGAATCCGACGGCGGCGCGGCGTCGGCACTGCGACTGCAAGGCGCCAATGCAAGGCTGCACAACAAGGCGGTAGACAAGACGATTGCCAAGAATCGCACGGTTCGGCTCGCGTTCGAGAGGTTCACCCATCGTACGGTACGCCCGCGACCCCGGGCAACCGCCCGCTACGACTCGCCGCCGTGCGACGCTCATGGCACCGAGGCATCCCATGAAACCTACGCGACCGCGTCGCCGGCGCGCGCTGCCCTATGCGGCCCGAACTTGGGCCCACACGACTCTCTCGCCGCGGACCGGACGCGCAGAAGGTCGAGGTGCGTCTTGGTTGCAACGCGCTGAACAGGATGCTGGAGGTCGGGACGGCGAGGTCGATGGTGATCGGTCGATGAACCGGATCCCGCCCCAGCACAGCGATCGAGTTGCAGCACAGTTCAGGCGGTTGTGCGAATCAGGTTCGACGACCGGATCCCGCCCCAGTACAGCGATCGAGTTGCAGCACAGTTCAGGCGGTTGTGCGAATCAGGTTCGACGACCGGATCCCGCCCCAGCACAGCGATCGAGTTGCAGCACAGTTCAGGCGGTTCTGCGAAGCAGGTTCGACGACCGGATCCCGAAAGGGATCCGGGGTATGCTCCCCCAATGGCCACCGACGTCGCTGATCCCGCACCGATCCTGCTGCTCGACCTGCGCAAAGAGGCGCGCGGCTTTTTCCAGGCCGAAAACCTGCACGACGCGGCGGAACGTCTCGTCGCTGACGGCTTCGACGTCAGGCTGGTGCGGTCCGTGGCTACCTTGCGGGGCGATGATTGGTCCTTGCGCATCGCGTGCTTCGTCGCGGACGTGAACCCACGCGCGGTGGTGGTCGAGCGGCTCTGGGACGAAGACCTCGTGGGCTTGCTGCGCGATGGCGGCAGGCAGGTTGTGCGACTCGATGACGGGCACGAAACGGCGCTCGATGGGCACTATGACGCGATTCTCGGCGAAGACGCGCTGGTCGACTGGCTCCGCGGTTCGTCCACCCCCGAGCGCGCCCGGTCATTGCCAACAACGTTCTTGCCGACAACGCGCGAGCTGCGCGCCCGCAAGGACGCCTGGCAGCCCACATCCCGCAAGCTTCGTTTCGACGTGCTCGAGGACCCGGACAACGAGCTCGCCATCGGTCGGGCTGTCGTTCGAGGCCCGGCCGAGGGCTGCCCGTTTCTGCTCGATGCCCGCCGCAACCCCGTATTCGCCGACCTGCAGATGGACGGGATGCAGCACCGCGGCTGCACGTTTTGCCTCGACAACCTGGGCGCCTTTGCGATGCCGGCCGGGGATGCCGTCATCGACGCCTGGATGGCCGGCATTATCGACGCGCGTCGAGCCGATCCCGGGTTGCGCGAGGTCGTGCTGGCCGACGAGCGCCCCCACCCCAACCTGCCCGCGCTGTTCTCGGCCATCGCCGACCATGACCAACTCGCAGGACTCGCGATCCTCATCAAGACACGCGTGGACTGGCTCTTGGAGTTTGCCGACACGGCGTTGACCGAAGCGCTGACGATCGCCGCCGACTCCGGCTTGCAGCTACACGTCTACCTGGTCGGTTTCGAGAGCTTTGAGCCCTTCCACCTGCAGCTCTTCAACAAGGGCGTTACCGTCGCGGATAACGTGGCTGCCATTGCCTGTCTGGCCCGCCTGCAGGACGCTTTTCCGAAGGCGTTCGAGTACCGCCGCTACCGCGCACACGGCATTGTGCTTTTTACGCCCTGGACAACCCCCGAACACCTGCTCGCCGGGGCGCAAGTCATGCACGAGACGGGGTTTTCAGCGCTTCGATCCGGCGCGTGGCGGACGCGGCTGCGGATTCACCCGGGCTTGCCGCTGCACGCGCTGGCCCTGCGCGATGGCCTGACCGACACCACGTTCCCCGAGCGTCGACCCGATCGCGCCCGCGAGCAGGGCTACAACGCGTCCATCCCATGGCGATTTGCCGATCCACGCACGGCGCTCGCGTTTGCGATCCTGCAGGACGTTGCCTGGCGGTTGGAGAGGCGCATCGACGAAGCGCTGGTGATAGGCATTGTCGCGGCGTTCGCAGCCGCCCATCCCGAGCTGGCGGACCGCCCCGATTTCGTCGACATCGCCCACCTCCCACTGCTCGCCGCCCTGATTGCGTGTGGACCCCGCGTCGCGGATGCGGATTGGTCCGACGTCGTGGGACTGGCTTCGGATCCCAACTTGCTTCGCCTGCGAGACGACCCATCGGCCGACCCCTTCGTCGTTCGCCGCGAGCCGCTGCCGTTTTCTTCGACCGACCTCGCGGTTGCGTACGAAGCGATGGGCTGGTCCGCGGTCGCGGCGGGTGAGCGCGGAGACGTGGTGGTTGTCGCGCGTGACCAGGCCGGCCTGGACGAAGGCTTGCGCCGGCTCGCCACCGACCGGGACAGCCGTCACGAGAACGCCCAGCGGCCGACCGCCGATGTGATGAAGACACCCCGCCTCGACGGCGCCATCAACAGCCGTTTCGACAATGGTCCTATCGGGCTCGCGGACGGTCTGACTGTCGGCGGGTGGGCGCCGGTCCTGCGGGGGATCGAACTGCAGCTGCGCGCTGCCCTTGTGGACGACCCGCTTCGGGTTTGGGTGCTCCCGCTCGACCCCGGCGACGAACCGGGCGATAGCAACGCATGGACGTCTACGCATCACGCGCTCGCGCACCAACGGGCGCCGGCCGGATGGTCCGGACCGACCATCGACAACGCGATGCAACACGCGGTGGCGCTGGTCATCGAGCTGGAAGAAGAAGCCGCGGCAGGTCGAAACGACACCGACACGGACGGATTGCCGTCGTTGCCGCGTCGGCAAGACGAGGCGCTTGTCGCGATCGCAGCCCGCCTCGGCATCGATGCCTTCGAACCGGCGGGTGTGCACGCGCATTGGCGCTGGCAGGGGTTGACGGTGGACCTGCACGGCGGCCGCCTCGTGATGGCGATGGAGGGACCGTCCGGCGCGCGATTTGACGTGATCGGCCGACGCCGGGGCGAGATGGACCGGGCGCTTGCACAGAGCCGCTGGCTGGACCTCGCCCACGCCGATTTGCCGAGCGGCCTTGCCGGGGTCGAAGCGCACGCGGCGATCGATGCGCTCGCGGTCGAATTGGTCCGTCGCGAGGAGGCGTCCAAGGCCTCATTGAGCGCTTCAGCAAAAGATCGTAAGGAACCTGACGACCATTTCGCGGGCGGCGTCGACGAGTTCGGCGCCCCGCTCGAGAAGCTCGCGTTTCGGATCGGGCTCAAGCCCGTGCTTCGGATCGAGCGCGTGCCGTTTTCACGTTGGCAGCAAGTCGCCGCGGACGTCGCGCATGGTCACGCCGAGGTTGGCAACGTCCGCTATGATGGGGCACAACATGGCCGCGTCGACGACCCCGAGGGCGCGCTTGTCGACGTGTTCATCGGCCATGACCGCGCTTGTGCACAGCAGGCCGTGAAGCTCGACGCGTGCGAAAAGGTCGATGGCGATGAAGACGCCACCCGGGAGCTGGGCCGGCTACTGGGCTACCCCGACTGCTGCGTCGACGCGTTCCTGCGCACCCACAATCCCGGCGACAACACCGATTGGCCGCGCACCATCGCCGCGCGCAGTGGCCCCGGACCCTGGTCGTGGGTGGTCTCAGCGCTGCCGGTCGAGCGCATCCTGCTGCCGTTCATGCCGTGCCGATTCGACTGCCCCGATGCGGTCGCTTGGGGAGCCCGCCTCGCCGAGGCGCTCGCAGAGGAGGACGGTGCGCTCCATGCTCGTGTGAAGGCAGCCCACCAACGCGTGTTCAGCTATCGCGACTGGCGGGATTTCGAGCCCGTGGTGGCGGAGGTGGAGGGTCGCGTCGATGCTGGCGACGGCGTTGTGCTCGACTTCACGAAGCGGATGTAGCGTCGGCGACGGCGGGTTCGGTTGGGGCCAGTGCGTTGTTGTCGGGCGGAGAGAGCGCGTTGTCGGGCGGAGAGAGCGCGTTGTCGGGCGTGGCACCCGCTGCCTGTTCATCGCCCGTCTCGTGGTCATCCTCGATGAACTCCGCACGGATGCGTTGACCCACTTCGCCGGCTTGCGACAGACCGATGCGCATCAACACGGGCCCGGTCAGCTGGTTGATGGCGACGACCGCGAGGATCAGCACGCCAGCTTGTTTGCCCAGCTCGCCAAACGTCCGTTGCATGATGAGCGCGAGGGCCAGCGCGAGGCCGGCTTGGGGTAGCAACCCGGTCCACGTCCACTTGCCGACCATGGGTTCGGCGCCGGATCGGTCCGACGCGATCTTCGACCCGCCCCACAACGCGATGCCGCGAACGACCGCGATGATTGTCGCCGGAATCGCGACGGCGGAGAGGGCGACGAGGTCCAGCGACGCCCCCGCGACGGCGAAAAAGACGAGGTAGACGGGCAACGACGCGCTCTCCAGGTCGTGCAGCAGCTTGCTGGCGTCGACGCGGGTCAGGTTCTCGATGAACAACCCGGCGGTGAGCGCGATGATGAGCGGATCGAGGTGAGCGCGCTTGCCGGCTTCGGCGAGGACGACGCAAACCATGAGCACGAACAGGCCGACGCTGCGGTCGACGTTCTTGATGTAGAGGCCCAGCACCGCGCCGACGACGACGCCGACGCCCATCGAGCCGAACAACTCCCAGCCCACCATCCCGACCGTATGCAGCACATCCGCGTCGCCGCCGAGCATGGCTTGGGCGATCGATGAGACGACGGCGTACAACACGATGACGACGAGGTCGGCGATCACCACGAGCCCGAGCGTGACGCGGCTGACCGGCCCGTCGGCGTCCGTTTCGGTGAGCAGCGCCATGACAACAGCGGGCGACTGCGAGGCGAGGACCACGCCGATTGTGGTGGCAAACACGACGGCGGAGATGAGCTCGAGCTCGCCGAGCCAGGGCAGCATGGAGCGCAGGGCGAGCAGGGTGACCGTGATCAGCGCAGCGCAGCCGAGCACGGCCCACGTCGTCATCGCTCGGATAACCGCGAGCAGCGGCTTCATCTTCTCGAAGTTGAGTTCGCCGCCTGCCGTGAGCGCGATGAGGCAGATGGCGACCCCGTTGATCAAGCTGAGGTCGGCGACCATGTCGTGGGTAAGCAGGCCAAGCGCGTACGGGCCCGCGATGACACCTGCGAGCAAGTAGCCGGTCAGTTGAGGTGTCTTCAGCGGGATGCACAGCCGGCCGCCGAAGAGCGCGCTGAGCAGTACGAAGCCAAAAGCGAGCTCGGTGTCAGTGACGAGTCCCGAGGTCGCCGCTGATCCGCCGTCGGGCAGGAAGGTCCGGACCGCCTGCATGAGCAAGCCGATCATCAGCAGCGTGATGAGCGCCATCATGCAGTCGCCTCCGACGCGTCAGGGGCCGCGGACTGCGGTGGCGCCGGCGGTTCGGCTTGGCGCGCCGTCGATGCGCCCGGTTTGGCGCCGAACCCGAGCTGGGTCTGGAGCCACGTTCCGGCAGTTCGATCCCAACCTTGCGCCAGCAATTCGAGCACGATCGTCCCACCGACAACGGCCGTGACGATCCAGCCGCCGCTGAACCCGCCGTAGAGGCTCTCCCACCCGACGACGAGGGCGATCGAGAGGCCTGAGACCCGCGCGAAGATGCTCCGGCCCGAACGCAGCGCGTCGTATTCGTGGTCGACATCGGCGCGCTGCAACGCCCGAACCGACACCCATTTGCCGAGCAGTCGGGCGATCACGAAGGCAGGAACGAGCAGCCAGCCGCGCCAATCGCTGATGTTCCAGAACGCGCCGACGCAGGTGAGAAAGACGAGGTAGAGCGGCCACTCGACCCGCGACAAGATGTCCCACAACTGCTGTTTGGGGCGCGCCAGGGGCAGGTTGGACACCATCGCGCCGGCGATGAAGCACACAACGATGGGGGACAGCCACAGGTAGTCGGCCATGCCGGCCGCGAACGCCACCGAGCCGAGCGTGATGGCGAGGAACTCGGAGCTCGTCGCGCGCTGCCGAAGCATGATGTGCACGAGCAGGCCGATCGCCACGCCCATGCCCAGGGCGATGAAGATCCACGCGGTTCCCGGCAAGCGCCACGTGTACACGTCGCCCTCGGGGCGGAAGTACGCGGTGAGGAAGAGCAGGGCGACAACCGCGGCGATCTCGTCGAGCTGTTCGGTGACGGTGACGATGTCGTCGTGTTCGCTGTGGAAGCTCGCGTAGCAGTGCGTCTTGGCGGCGCGCGCGGCGGTCATCGCGCTGGCGGCCCCCAGGACAATGGCGTCGCGAATAACGGTGGCGTCGGCCGTGTCCGCGGAGAAGGCGAGCATAAGCGCCCCGCAGAACGAAAACACCATGACGAACGGGCCTGCGATCTGCACCGCGATGACGGTCGGCATGCCGTGCGGGAGCCTGTCGAGATAGCCGATGTTGAACCGAAACCCGACGAGGAAGCCGAGCCACCCCAGCCCGAATTCAAACAGCGGCGCAAGGTGACGCAGCGCGTTGTCGTCCAGTACGCCGACCCACTCCGACCGCAGGACGAGACCGAGCAGCACGAACGGCAAACCCGCGCCGATGACATGTTCGAAGCCCAGCGCATGTTCGGCCTGGCGAACGCGCGGATGACCGGCCAGCCACGCCAAAGCAAACACGGCCAACAGCCCGATCAAGGTGCGCAGGACGACGCCCTGGCCTTCCTCGACCTTCTCCATCTCGGTCTTGGGTTCGGCGGGTTCTTCGGCGGGCTTCTCGACGCGCCCCATCATCGGTTTGACGACCCGCGGCGGTGCCGGCGGCCACATCGGAATGGTCAGCGCAATCGTCGCTTCGGAGGGCAAACCCGTGGGCGTTGTAGCTGCAGCTGGCGACGCGGTCGCGGACGATGCCGTCGCGGATCCAGAGAGCCCCGTCGCTGTCACTATCGCCGTCGCCGTTTCCGTCGCGGGATCTGGATTGTCGACGTCGCTGGGCGTTGCGGCGGCCGTCGAACTGACGATCAGCGTCGCTGCTGCGATCCACCACCGGATGCCAGGTCGCAGCCCCGCCGTAGAGCGAAGCCGACTACTGGCACTTGCCCGTCGTGAGGTTGCACTTCTTGGGGAGAGTGCAGCCACCAAATGACTTGCCGCCGCACCAGCCTCCGCATCCGTCCGGGCCACATTCCTTTCCTGAGCAGAGAGGCACACAGGCAAGCTTTGCACACTTGGCCGCCGCGGTGCACACGACGCCCGGCTTGCACGTGCCACATGCGCCGCCGCAGCCGTCATCGCCGCACTCGCGACCGGCGCAGTTGGGGGTGCAGGGATCCTGGCATTTGCCGTTGTTCACGTTGCATGTGAGCCCGTCGGGACACGCGCCGCAGTCGCCGCCGCAGCCATCGGGGCCGCACATCTTGCCCGTGCACTGCTTCTGGCACTCGGGGCAGAGCTTGGCGAGCGCGTTGAACTCCTGGAGCGTCTTGGCGCAGCACTTGGACGGCTTGTTGGTCTGCGGATCGAGGCCGTAGGCGAGGCAGAGCGGTCCGCAGTAGCACAGCGGCAGGCCGGCTGGGTCGATCTTCCAGTCGCCGCATTGGCCCTTGCACTCCGCGAAGGAGGAGCACTTGCCGGTCTCGTGGTCGCACTTCTGACCTTTCTGGCAGCCGCCACCCAGTTTTCCGCAGTTGCCACCGCAACCGTCCGACCCGCAAGCGCGCGCCGACCCGTCCTTGTTCTTGCAGCGCGGCACGCACTGGATGCAGGCGTTGCCGAGGCACGATTCACCCGGGTCGCATTCGCCGCAGGTGCCGCCGCAGCCGTTTGCGCCGCATTCTTTGCCGAGGCAGCTGGGCTCGCACATTCGGTGGCCCAGTCGACCGCGACCCAGTTGGCCCTGGCCGTTGGCGCCCCAGCACGACAGCTCGCCGCCCGAATCCCGCGCGCAGGTGTTTCGGTCGCCTGCCCGCACTTCGATGATGTTCTTGAGCACCTGGTTGTTGACGCCCGCCCGCACCGGCTTGGGCATGTGGTGACTCTCGAGCGTGTAGTCGCCGGTCTGTCCGACCTCGTTGTTGCCCCAGCAGAGCACCGTCTTGTTGGACAGCAGCACGCACGTATGCCCCTTGCCGCATGTGATCTGCTGGGCGGTCTTGATGCCCGGCACCTTGTACGGTTTGGTCACCGGGTTGCCCGCGGCCTTGCCGATCTGACCGCTGTTGTTGCGTCCCCAGCACCAGACGCTCGAGTCCGAGTTGCGGATCGCGCACGTGTGGTAGCCGCCCGTGCAAAGGCCCTTGATGACCCCGGTGCCCTTGATCAGCGTCGGCTTTGCGGCGTTGTTCTTGTCGATCTTGCCGTTGCCGATCTGACCGAACCGCTGCGAGCCAAAACAGTACGTCGCGCCGGCGTTGGTCCGGACGCATGTGTGCCCGATGCCCGTGGCGACGGCGTTGACGTTGACGTTCTTGAGGATCGCCTGGGGCGCGCTGTAGTCGATGTGCGTGGTGCCGGTGCCGACCTGGCCTTCGTCGCTCTTGCCCCAGCAGAACAGCTTCTTGTTGTTGATGGCGCACGTATGGTCGTGGGCGGTCGCGACCGCTGTTGCGGCGTTGAGGCCCTTGACGGAGGTCGGCAGCAGGCGGTCGGTCTTGGAACCGTCGCCGAGCTGGCCGTAGTCGTTGTAGCCCCAGCACAGGACCCGCTGCAGCGTCTTCGCGCCGATCTTCACCTTGCGAATGCCGCACGTGTGGTTGTTGCCGGCGTCGAGCGCCAGCATGTGCTTGAGCGCCACGACCGGTGTTGGCCGCTTGTAGCTGATGGTCTTGGCGTTGCCGAGCTTGCCGCCCGAGCCTTCGCCCCAGCACCTGACCGTGCCGAGCTTGCCGATCATGCAAGCGTGCGCGCGTCCGACCGCGATGGACTTGGGTGGGTCGTTGTTGGGGGCGCCGCAGAGCTTGGTTGAGCAGCTCTTGCGCGCGCCGCATTGGGGGCGGCAGTGCTTGGCAGCGAGGGCAACACACTTGGTGGCCCACGCCTTCTTGCAGCAGCTTGAATCGCGCTGGCAGACGCACGACTGGACCCAGGAGTCGGCGCATCCAGCGCTCGTATGAGCCTTGCAGCAGGTGGCCTTCACATCGGGCACGTTGCAGGCCGCGCCGCGCCAGCCGCTCTTGCACTTGCACTTGCCAAATGAGCAGGTGCCGTTGTTGTTGCAGATCGTGCCGGGCACCGTCGTTGGGCAGCCCAGGCCCTTGGTGCCGCACGCCGAGCCGTCGAACTCGAAGCGATCACATGCGAACCGGGACCGGCACTTCACAGACCCGAGCGGGGCTTCGGCGATCTTGTCGATGTCGATGCATTGGCCCTCGCAGTCTTCGATCTCGTTCATGCCGGGGCACAAGCCGGGCAGCGTCGGTTTGCCAGGCGTGCAGTCGCCCTCGTCGAACGAGTACGTGAGGCAGCGCAGATCGGGCCCCTGGATGCGGTCGGCGATCGGCGGAAAGAGGTCTTGCGCGCCGTCGTTGCAGCGGCCGTTGCCGAGCGCGGCGTCGATCAGCTTGCCGTCAAAGCAGCGCCCCTGGCAGTCACGAATCTCGCCCACGTTGGGGCAGTCGCTGCAGTCGCCGCCGTCCCAGCTCGTCTCCGGGCAGCGCAAATGCGGGCCGAGCTCGACCCCGTAGTCGCACTTGCCATTGCCGTAGTGCTTGGCGTCGACGCACGAGCCCAGGCAGTCGCGCTTCTTTCCCGACGGACAAGCGGTCAATGTGGCGTAGCAATCGGCCGGAATCGAACCCTGGTAGACGACCGCGTCGCCGTTGCCGCCGATATCTTCGACCGTCAGCTGCAGCCACACGTCGCCGAGGTTGCGCACGTCGTACACGCTCAGCGGTGCGCCAGAGCCCCGCGAGCAGTACATCCGGTTGCCGATTGCGGGCTTGGGTTTGTAGCACTCCTTGATGAACTTGCCGCCCGACTGGGTCTGCGTCTTGTCGACGAGGAAAGGCACGTGCGACAGCGGCATCGAGTCGAAGAAGAGCGACTTCTTGTCGAGCAGGTGGGCCGCGATCCTCGGGTTGGGGAACGTCGCGCCGCGCGTGAACGAAAACGCCGGGTTCTCCGCGCCCGTCTCCTGCAACATCTGGGCGAGGATGAACGCGCCGTTGCGGGGCGTGACCGCCGAGATGCCGTACGGCTTCTTTACGTAGACGGTCTGCGAGATGAGCGCGCCGGTCTTGACGTCGAGATCGATGTGCCAGACCCCCGGCCAGCCCGCTGAAGTCGCCCGTGGCTCGCACGTGTAGCTCGGTTTGCCGTCGTCTTGTCCCTTGGGGCACGCCGTGGGCACGCCTTTGTTGTTCTTCTTCTGGTCTGCGTTGCTGATCCACGGGCAGTTATCCGCGATGTTGAGCACCCCGTCGCCGTCCGCGTCGTTGTCGATGCAGTCTGAGATCCCGTCGCCGTCCTTGTCGTTGTAGCCCTTGTCGCCCTTCTTCTCGCACGGGCACTTGGATTTTTCGGGCTCGACATAGCGGATCGGCGCCTCGTTGTGGTCCACGCCGCCCTTGATGCGCCGCTTTGTGTACAGGATCGTGTTGCCGCGGGGATGACGCGCGACCAGCACGTTTTGGTCCCAGTTCGCGCGAATCGTGCCGTCCTTGCCAATCTCCGCAGCTACCGAACCGAAAAACTGCGGATAGGCCTTGCGCTGGCCGCTGTCGTCGGGCGCTCCGGGCGGCTTGAAACGTGCCGGGGCCGTGTAGCCGTAGCGCAGCCGCGCGCGGGCCAGGTTCTTGGACGTCGCCGTGTCCATCTTGGCTTGCAGCTTGATAACGCCTTTGCCGCCGCAGGTGATGGTGACGTCGCCCTGCTTGGTCTCGGTCTTGCACTTGGCGCTGCCCTTGCCACCGTTGGGATCGCAGGCCGCATCACACGCCGTGCGCGACTCGATCAGCTTGGACGCGTCGCAGGTGATGACCTCCTGGCCGTTGCACCAGCTGCCCTTGCCGAGGCTCTCGCACGGGTTGCCCGGGCTGAACACGACGATCTTGCTCACCGCTGGCCCGATCGACGGCATGAACACGTCCTCGAGCTTGCCGGTCTTCGGGTTCTTCACCTTCACCGTCTTGCCAAACAGCGTCTTGTTGCAGTTGTTGGTCGTAAACCGCAGCCGCAGCTTCACCTTCGTCACGCCGGGGAACGCCTTGGGCAAGAGCACCGTCGCGCTGCCGCGTTCGGGGCCCATCATGAATTTCAGCTCGCGCCACTTGATGCCGTCGGGGGACAGCTCGACCGCCAGCGTGTGGGTCGGATGCCACTGCGTGAATCCGCTGGGGACCACGCCGACATAGAGCAGCGCGTGGCCTTTCACGTTGAGCCACGGCGTGATCGCGTACGCCTCGATGCCCTTGCCGCTGGACGTGCAGATGTAGCCTTTGCCGTCGTTGAAGTTGAGCGTGCAGGAATGCCCCGGACCGCGTGGCGTAAGGTCGACGCCCCAGGCCGCTGCCGACTTGACGCCCTTGGCCGTGTGCGCGTTGACGTACACCCACTTGTCGGCGCGCTGGCTGTTGCACTTGAAGTCCTCGATGTACGGCAGCTCCAGCACTTCCTTGCCCGTGCCGTTGCCGCCGATGGGCTTGGACAAGTTGGCGATGTTCATGCCGAGCGGCTTGTGCTTGGGCGGCGCGTTGTCGCCGGCCTGCGAACCCGAATCGTCGCTGTCGTGCTCGAAGGTGGGCTGGTAGTCGATCTTGTCGGCTTCCCCGTAAAACCCCGTGACCGTACTGCGCCAGCTGTCCACGCCCGTGATCTCCTTGAACTTGTCGAGGTAGTACTTCTCCAGCGGCGGGAAATAGAGCGCGATGCCGGTCGCTTCGGCGGTCACGACCCCGGCGACGGAGTGCACAACGAGCCCCGACAGCGCCTTGAGCAGGTTGTCTTTGAGCGTGCCCAGCCCCGACTCCAGGTTGGCCATCTGCTCGCTCATATCGCCAACATCGATCTGGAAATAGGCGTCTTCGGGGTTATCGGAGCGCCCGAATTCCTGCACAGAGTCGCGGCTTTGGCCCATCTTCGTGGCGAGCTTCTCGAGGTCCTTGCCCATCGAATCGGCGATCGCTTTGACCGCGTCCGTCACCGGCGTGAGCTTGGCCAGGTCGAGCAGGGCGAGCGTGATCGACGAGCTCGTCTGCTCGTCCTCGGCCTGCTTCTTGTAGGCGTCGATAATGGCCTTGCCGACGTCGGTGATCGGCGTGTTGGGCTTCTTGGCGACCGTGTCCCACGCGCTGTGATCCCAGCCGTGGCCGGGCTCGAGGTCTTCGCTGGCGAGCATGTAGTCGGCGTACGGCGACATGACCTGCGCGGTGGTGAGCGACGCCATCAGGCACGCGTCGAACCCGATCACGTCGAGCTTGCTGATCTTGGCCCCGGAGAGGCCCGCCTTGATGCCATCCCCCATCTCCTTGAGCGTCAGCGCGTCGTTGTTGCTGCTGCTGTCATCGCCGCCAAAGCCCTGCCACGCATGGCCGTGGTTCCAGAGCACGAGCACGTTGCGATCGGCCTTGTAGGTCGAACCCGCCCACGCGATGAACTCCTCGAGGTGCTTGGAGTCGCCCGTGTTCGTCTCGCCGAGGTCCTTGATCTCGCTGAGCTTGCCCTTCGCAATGACCAGCCGCTTGGTGGTCTTGAAGTCCGCGATGCCGCCCACTTTGTCCGATGAATAGCCGTCGGCCCGGTCGATCTGCACCGCGAACGTCAGGTGATCGGCGCCGGTCACGTTGATCAGCTCGTTGATGTCGGCGAGCGCGCTGGTCTCGAGGTTGTTGTCCGCGGCCATGTAGATCATCACCAGCCAGGTCTTGTTGGTGCTGTTGCAGCCTGAAATCTGGGTGTAGGTGCAGCCCTTCTTGCTGTCGCACTTGTCGGTCGTGCACTTGTCCTTGTCGTCGCACGTGACCGCCTTGCCCGCTGTGCACTTGCTGCCCGAGCAAGCGTCGCCGGTGGTGCACTTGTCGCCGTCGTCACAGGGCGCGGCGTTGGACTTGAACTGGCAGCCCTTCGTCTTGTCGCAGACGTTGTCGGTGCAGGCGTTGGCGTCGTCGCAAACCTTGGTGTTGCCCGCGATGCATTTGCCGGACTTGCAGGCGTCTTTGACCGTGCAGACGCTGCCATCGGCGTCGCAGGACGCGCCATCGGTGGACTTATCGGCCGCGTACCCGCACTTGCCCGTTTTTGCGTCGCACTTGTCGACGGTGCAGGGGTTCTTGTCGTCGCACGTGGTCGATTTGCCCTTCGTGCACGCGCCGCCCTGGCATTGATCGCCGACCGTGCATGCGTCGCCATCGGCGTCACAGGGATCGCCGTCCTTTGCGGTCTTGGTCACGCAGCCCTTCGCCGGATCGCAAGACACGCCCGCGCAAGGTTTGCCCGAGCCACAGGACACCGTCGTCCCGGCGCACGTTCCGCCGCTGCACTTGTCGGACTTGGTGCACTTGCTGCCGTCGTCGCACGCAACGGTCGATGCCGCGTTGGTCACCACGCATTTGCCGGTCTTGGTCACGCAGGCGTTGATCGTGCAGACGTTGCCCGTGGCCTTGCACGTCACGACGGTCGCGGCGTCGATCTTGCACTTGCCGGCGCTGGTGTCGCACTTGAACACGCCGTTGCAGGCGTTACCGTCGTCTTTGCAGTCCGCGTCTTTCTTGCAGTCGCAGATGTCCGTGCCGCCGCATTTACCGGTCGAGCGGCACTTGTCGTCCTTGGTGCACGTGTTGGTGTCGTCGCACGGGACGTCGGGCGTGATGGTCGTCGTGCATTTGCCGTCTTTGCAGCCGTCTTTGGTGCAGACGTTGCCGTCGTTGCAGGCCTTGGGCGTGGACTTGTCGCACTTGCCGGCCTTGCAGGCGTCGTCGGTTGTGCACTTGTCGCCGTCGTCGCACGGCTTGTCGTCCATCGCCTTGCTGTCGTTTTCGCACTTGCCGTCGGCCTTCTTGCACGAATCGAGAGTGCACGCGTTCTTGTCGTCGCAGTCCTTGGCCTTGCCGGCGCACAACCCGCTCTTGCACACCGCGCCTTGAATGCACTTGTCGCCCGCGTCGCACGTCTTGCCGTCCGCGGCGTTCTTGTTGACGCAGTTGCCGGTCTTCGGATCGCAGCTGCTCAACTCGCAGGGACCGCCCGCGGTGCAGCTCTTGACCGTTTTGCCGGCCTGGCACTTGCCCGCAAAACACTTGTCGCCGGTTGTGCACGCGTTGCCGTCGTTGCAGTCGATGCCCGTCTGCTTGTCGGAGAAATCACAGCCCTTGTCCGGGTCGCATACGTCCTTGGTGCACGGATCCTTGTCGTCGCACACGATCGCGGCGCCTTCGCACTTGCCCGCCTTGCAGGTGTCCTTGTCGCTGCACTTGCTGCCGTCGTCGCATTTGCCGCCGTCCGTGGGTTTGCCCTCGCACACATCGGACTTGTTGCAGGTGTCCTTTTCGGTGCAGGGGTTGCCGTCGTCGCACGACTTGCCGGCCGGGCATTTGCTGGGCTCGGCGTCTTTTTCGGGGCCCGCGTCGACCGCTTCGGTGTCCGCGGGGCCCGCGTCGTCTTCGGTCTTGGGGTCGCCCGGGTCGTCGGTGCAAGCGAACGAAAAGCAGAGGAGTGCGCAAAGCACCGCGCTGCCCAGGGGGGAGTGCATCGTCATCGTGCTGTCCGTCGGTAGCGGGAGTGTGTACCTGTGCCTGCAGGGTAGTGCCGGCGCCGCCTCGCTTCAATGACGCTTGCCGCCAAGAGCGCGCCACCGGTACCGTGCAGCGTGATGTCCGCGCCCAAACGAAGCTCGCTGCTCCTCGGCCTCGCCGCCTTTGTGGCGTTTGCAGCCTGCGCCGATCGCGCCGATGAAGACCCCGGCAAGGGCGTTGTGCACCACGTCTACACCGACAAACCGCTCGACGGGAACGACGCTCCCATGGGGCCGACCTGGAACGAGGACATCGCCGCGATCGTGGCCGCCAACTGCGCCGCGTGCCACGGGCCGTCCAACCACGCGCCGTTTCGGCTGGATCTGCCCCAGACGTGGAAGTCCGTCGGCGAGCTGGCCGAAAAAGCCATCGATTCGGGCCGGATGCCGCCATTTTACGCCGATCCGAAGTGCGGCAAGTTTGCGTCTGCCCGCGTCCTCCAGCCCGCCGACAAGGCCAAGATCAAGGAGTGGCTCGCCAACGGCCGGCCGCTCGGACCGCCGGTCACCAACCAAAAATACAAGCCGCCCGAGCCGATCAAGGCGACCCACAGCGCGAAGATGGCGACGGCCTACACCCCCAAGGACGTCAAGGACGACTACCGCTGTTTCCTGCTCGATTTGGCCCCGGTTGAAGACGTCTACATGCACGCGAGCGAGGTCGTGCCGGGCAACGAAGACCTCGTTCACCACGTCCTCGTCTACGCGCTGTCGGGCAAGCAGCTCAAGATCGCGCAGGAGGCGGACGCCAAGCAGGCCGCGCCCGGATACGCGTGTTTTGGCGGGCCGCTGCCGTCCAAGGCCGGCGGTGACGTGCTCAACGACTTCATCGGCGGCTTCCCGACCCAGCTCGCGGCGTGGGTGCCGGGAATCGAGGCGACCGACCGCGGCCCCGACGAAGCGATTCGCATCCCCAAGGGCAGCCGCATCGTCATGCAGGTCCACTACAACATGGCCGGGGCCAAGCCTTCGCCCGATCTCACGCGGCTCGACATGGTGCTCTCGACGACCGAACCCAAGCGCCTTATCTCGACGCGCCCGCTGCTCATCCACGACTTCGTGATCCAGCCCGATCAGACGTCCGCTCACCAGCGGCTGTTTCGCTACTACGGCAAGGAGCCCCTGCAGATCCGCTCGCTCACGCCGCACATGCACCTGCTCGGCAAGAGCTTCAGCGCGACGGTGGTGCGCGCCGACAACAGCGAGGAGTGCGCGCTTTCGGTCCCGGCGTGGGATTTTCAATGGCAGCAATCCTACGCGCGTCCGCTCGATGAGCCGTTGGTGCTGAAAAACGGTGATGGGCTGCGGATTCGTTGCGTGTTCGACAACAGCTTGGACAAACAGCCCTTCGAGAATGAGGTCCAACTCGCGCCGCAGAAGGTCGAATGGGGCGACGGCTCGCGCGACGAGATGTGCATGCTCTACCTGGACATGGCGCACCCGTTTTCGCCGTCGCAGGCAGCGGGCAGCAAGGCCTGCGCGGGCTACGAGACGTGTAAGAAGGCCTGCGCGGCGAAGAAGACCGGGGCTTTCGACTGCATCATGTCCTGTGACGCGGTGAACGCCGGCTGCCATAACTGTGCGATTTCGCAGGTGCTGTCGTGCGCGAAGCTGAAGTGCCCGTTTGCGTTGCTCAAAGCGCAGCAATGCCTGACGCGTTGCCTCATCGGCGGCACCATCCTCGGCAGCAACCCCGGGGCGTGCTTGCAGGCTGAGTGCGGCACGGACTACACGTCCGTCCGCGAATGTCTGGACCCGCTGCTGACCAAGGGCACATGCAAGAAAAAGCTCGCCACGTGTGGAATCTGACCGCGGCCCCGTCACGTGATCTGGGTGTCGTCGGTCTGCTGCTGTTGTTCGGTGGGCTCGCAAGCTGCTCTCCGCCAGCCGATGACGATACCGACACACCCGATATCTTGGTCGGCGACGCAAAGCCCGTGGACGCCGCCGAGTGCGCCGAGGCCACCGACTGCGCCCAACCGTCCGGCCCGTGCTTGGTCGCTGTGTGCGAAGGCGGTTTTTGCGCGACGAACATCATCGACAACGGCACACCCTGCGACGACGGCAACACGTGCAGCACGGGCGACGTGTGCGATGATGGTGCCTGCGTCGGTTCCGGCGCGTGTCAGTGCGCAAAAACCAGCGACTGCATCCCGTTTGACGACCGCAACTTCTGCAACGGCGTGCTCTTTTGCGACCTCGCGACACGGGTCTGCAAGGTCGATCCGAGCACCCGCGTCGCTTGCCCGAAACCGTCAAGTCCGTGCACCGCGAGCACGTGCGACACGAAGACCGGGGCCTGCAAGAGCGCCGCAGCCAACGACGGCCAGACGTGCGTTGACGGCGACGCGTGCACCGAAAAAGACGTCTGCGGCAGCGGCACCTGCGCCGGTGTGGCGCTGTCGAAACCGTGCGATGACGGCAACGCGTGTACCGACGACGCGTGCGACCCGGCCAAGGGCTGCGTGGGTTTGCCGATGAAGGCCACCTGTGATGACAACGACGCTTGCACGGACGACACTTGTGCGCCGGCCACCGGCTGCGTGAACCTGCCGATGAAAGCCACGTGCGACGACAACGACGC
>CAZLMW010000113.1:20400-26607 GCA_964560875.1 uncultured Enterobacteriaceae bacterium | reverse complement strand
AGATCTACCTGCTCAACCGCCGCTTCCAGCAGCACCAGGAGATCATCTGGCGCGGGCGGCCGGCGATCCAAGACCGCACCATCTACGAAGACCCGATCTTCGCCAAGACGCTGGTTTCTGCCGGCCTGATGGAAGAGCGCGACTACAACACGTATGTCTCGTTGTTTCGGCACATGGCCAACTTTATGTGTCGCCCCAGCGCCATCATCTACCTCGATGTCGGGCCGGAAAAGAGCCTCGAACGCATCAAGATGCGCAACCGCGACGTCGAATCAACCGTGAGCATCGAGTACCTCCGCGGCCTCTACGAAGCGTACGAAGAGTTCGTTCACGACATCAGCAAGCGCGTGCCGACCATCCGCGTGAGCTGGGAAGAGTTCCGAGATGTCGAAGAGATGGCCGACGTCATCCGCCGCGAATACATGAACTCCAGCTTCCTCCGTGAAGCCCACCTGTGAGTCGCAATGAGCACCGTCATCGCTGACCTTCCCAAGGTCGACCTAACCCGCGATTTCGCGTCGTCCCTCGAGCGTTCCGAGCTCGACAAAATGGCTGGCGACGCCGCGGCTGGGATCGACAAGATCCGCAAGTTCACCGACCTCGCATCGCTGCGTGAGGCGCTGACCTACGTGCGCGGCTTGTACACGTCGCCCGACCATTTCCAACACGCTGCCCAGACCATCATGGAGATGTTGGTGATCAAGAGCGTGGTGCACGCCGAGTTCCATATCGATCCCCTTGCCAGCCCCGTGGCCATTGGCGAGCAGCTCGAAGCGATCGAACTCGGGCACGAGATCATGACGGACGAGGACCCCGACGCGCTCATCTCGTTTGGCTACATCCTCGAGGTGCCTCGCAACGCCGACATCGGCGCATATCGCGAGGCTGTCGAGGCGGCGGTAGAGGCCAGCAAGCGGGTCGTGGGCATTGCGTTCGTGGGGCCCGAAAAGAAGCTCAAGAAAAAGCAAGTGGAGCTCGCCGAATGGGTGAAGGAGCGCGCTATTGCGCTGGTGATCTCGGCCGGTCTCGAGGCCGGTTCCAAGGCCATGCCCGACGCGCTTGAGCTCAACGCGAGCCGTGTGATGCATGGCTTGGGCATCCTCAAAAGAACCGAGGCGCTCACCACCTTGCGGGCGCGGCGCACGCCGTTTGTCGTGACGCCAACAGTCGAAGTCAAAGCGGGCCGCGTGCGCTCCTACAAGCGGCACCCCATCGCAGACATGCACGACCGCGGGCTGTCGGTGACGTTCGCGAGCGGGGCGCCCGGGTTGTGGGGCGGTGATCTCACGGGCGAATACGAGGCATTGTCTGTCGCCTTGGGCTGGCGGCTCGACCGACTCCGAAACAACACGCTGCGCGCAATCGAGGCCGGTTTCATCGAGCCCAGACTGCGGTTCACCCTCGCCCGCGCCGTTGAAAACTGGCGCCATCGTCCCCGCCTCGTGCAGGGCGCCACCGACGACGGGTATAGCGTGTAGCTACCTCGGGTCTGCGTTTTCCTTGCACCGATTCGGGCTGCTCGTATCTTCTCTGCACGGCCAGCCTGCCGCTTGGTCGCTGCTTTGGAGGCGTCGCGATGCACCGCGTACCCCTGGTCGACCGTGAATACGAGTCGCTGCCCGTTTTTCCGCTGCCCAATTTCGCCATGTTTCCGCACTTGGTGACACGGCTGCACGTCTTCGAGCCCCGCTACAGGATGATGGTCGCCGAGTCGCTTTCAACGCATCGTCTGCTCGTGCTCGTCGGGCTCAAAGACGGCTGGGAAGACGACTACTACGGGTCGCCGCCGGTCCATGAGATCGGGTCGCTGTGCAAGATTATCAACGACGAGCGGCTGCCCGATGGCCGCTACAACCTGCAGCTGCATTGCCTGGCGCGGGTTCACATCCACACGATTCACCAGCTCAAGCCGTTTCGAACCGCGCAGGTCGAGACGCTTGACGATGAATTCGGTCATGACGGCCCGAGGGCCGAAGCCGTGGCGAGACTCGTGTCGTGCGTTCGCGGCCTCATCCTGCACCTCGGTGAACATGGCGCGGTGCTGGCCAACGTGCTCAACAAGACCCGCAAACACGACATCCTGACCAATCGACTCGCCCACGTGCTGGCGACCGATCCGCTGACCCGGCAATCGCTGCTCGAGGTGACCGACGTCACCGATCGCGCCGAGCGTCTGACCGATCTGGCTGGCGACCTGCTGCTTCGCGCGACCGACAATTCCGAGCTGTCCGAGAGGATCGATCCGGCGATCGTGAACTGAACACGCTGGTTGAAGCACAGGGCCTGCACGTTCGATGGCCCGATGGCGGCGGCGTTGAAGACGTCTCGCTGACCGTCCGTCCCGGCCAGCGCATCGCGATCGTTGGACGCAGCGGCTCGGGCAAATCCACATTGGGCAAAGCGCTGCTCGGCCTCTGCATCGGCGCCGAGGTACGTGCGGAGCGATTCGTTGTCGCCGATCTCGACATGCTGAGCGCCACCGAGTCCTCCATGCGGTCGGTGCGCGGACGACACGTGTCGATGATCTGGCAGGATCCGCTGGCGACTCTCGACCCGTTGCAGCGCATCGGCAACGCGCTCGTGGAGAGTGTCCGTACCCACTACGATATGTCCCGCGAGGACGCGCGGAACTCGGCGCATCAGGCCCTCGAACGTGCCGGACTGGATGGTGCGCGAGCAAGCATGCACGCGTTCGCTCACCAGCTCTCCGGAGGCCAACGACAGCGAGTCGGGATCGCGCTTGCCATCGTCACGAAGCCGTCGTTGCTCGTTGCAGATGAACCCACGAGTTCGCTCGACCCCGTGCTGGCCCAGACCGTGGCCGGGGTCTTGCGGAAAGTCGCTGTGGACGAGGGGTGCGGGTTGCTGCTGGTAACCCACGACTTCGATGTGGCGCGCGCGGTGGCGGATGAAGCGATCGTCATGCACGAGGGGCGGGTGGTCGAACACGGGCCGATCGATGCGATGTGGTCAGCACCGCGGAGCCAGGCCACGCGTGACTTGCTGGCGGCGGCAGCCGTGCAGATGCCCGGCGTTGGCGTGTGATGGCGATCCTTGCTGCACAGACGCTGTGCAAGCGCTACCAGGACGGCCATCGGTCGGTCGTGGCGCTCGATGATGTGTCGCTGGAGGTCGGCGCGGGTGAAATCGTCGTAGTGGCGGGCCGCTCGGGGGCCGGGAAGTCGACGCTATTGAAGTGTCTGCTGGGGCTGGAGAGGCCCGATTCGGGCACGGTCCTACTCGACGGTGAGCCGCTTTCTACCCTCGATGCGACGGCCGAGCAGCGCTACCGGCGAACCGTACAGCCGGTCATGCAGGACCCTGGCTCATCGCTGCCACCGCGCATGCGAATCGGTCGTCTTGTCGCCGAACCCCTGCGTATCCACCGACTTGCAAGCGGGGCGGAAATCGAGTCACGGGTCGTCCAAGCGCTGGCAGAGGTCGAACTTGGGCCCGAGCTCTTGTCGCGTTTTCCCCACGAGTTGTCCGGTGGGCAGCTGCAACGAATCGCGATCGCACGCGCTCTCATCGGCGAGCCACGCGTCTTGCTGGCGGATGAACCGACCTCCGCGCTCGACGTCGTGACAGGTATGCATGTGGCGTTGTTGCTGCGTTCGCTCGTCGAAAAACACGGCCTGGGCCTTGTGGTTGTCACCCATGACGCAAAACTCGCCCATCACCTGGGAGCGCGCGTCATGCATATGGACGCCGGGCGCGTCACCGAGACCACATCATCGGCACAGTGGCTCGGCCAGGTTCGAGCCCGGTGGGAGCAAGCGCGCTCATGAACCGTCCACCCAATCCGGCGCTCAGACCCGGCAACACGCGCCGCTTCCTCGCCATCGCCGCGCTTTGTGCCGGACTCGGAGCCGCGTGGTGGCAGTCGTCGGGGGGGCAGGAGACGGTGCAGGCGTCGTTTCTGTTGTCCCGCGTGACGCCGATCACCGGCGTTGATGGTGGGCGTGAGAGGCTAACCGCGCTCCGCATTATCGTTCCGACAGAAGACGCATCGGTCGCCGCGTTCACGCATACCATCGATTTCCGGCTCGGCTCGGCTCCACTGGCAACGTCTGCCGTCGCGCTCGAGCTCCCAAGCGGTGTGACGCAACTCGAGGTCAAATGTCGATTCAATCTCGGCGGCGACGCAACGACGTGGACGCTCAGCCATGTACCGGTCGACCGCGAACGCGACGATATCCAGGTTGTCGATGTCGGCAGCTGCAGCGACGGTCGATAGGCCGCAGATCGGTCGCTACTTGCCGCGGTACGCTTCAAGCATCTTCTCGTGTTGGCTGGGGTCGGCTTCCTTGAACGCTTCGCGCTGTTCGGGGGTCAAGCTCTCGGAGTCTTCATAGCGACTCGGACACTTCACGGTCAGGTTGGTCGCGCGCAGCACACCGTCTTCGATCTGCCCCTGAACGATCGCCTCGCGCCCCTCTTCAAACGGGTCGGGCAGCAGCTTGGTGTAGCCGACGGAGACCTTGTTGCCTTCGCCATCGGTCAGGTCGAACCGGAATGATTTGCTGGCCGGTTCGCCACGTACGCTGCCCGTCGCGATCGTTCCCGAGACCTTGATGTTGCGCCCGCTCACCTCGTCTTTATCAGCGACCAATTGGGCGAGCGTGTAGTTGTAGTTGCCGGCGCCACCGGACGTGCTCGTGCCGATCACAAAGAAGCCGAGGACGGCGATAACGGCCGCGATGATCAGCGGCGCGAAGCTCTTCTTGCGCGCGACGGGGGGCGCGACTTGCGGTTGCGCGACGGCGGTTTCGGCCATTTCTGAAGCTCCGGCGGTTCGGCAGGGCCGTGTTGTGGGCGCTCAGTCTAGCAGACCACCCGACGGCTTCGCGCGTGGTCCGTTGTGAGCGTTTGCTTGGTTCGGCCCGCGCAGCCGTCCATAAAGAAGCACGAAAACCGCCAAGAGCAACATCCAAATGGGGACAGCCGGTGTGGCAGACGCAGCGCAGCCGCTGTCGGGATCGGCCTGCTTCTTCAAGTCGAAGCTGTCGAGGTCCGCAGGTTGCTGCCCGTCGAGTCCTACCGGCTCCTCGCTGTCGGACAGTGTTCCGCTGGCGTCGGGCCCCTCGCTGATGTCGGACGAACCCGGACTCGCGTCACCAACCGCCCCGGCGTCGGGGTTGTCCTTGCACACCGCCGAGCCGTCTTGGACGCAGCCGTGTGCGCAGACGGTCGACGTAACCAGCGCGTTGTCCTTGCACGTGACGACCTTATCGCCGTTGCACCAGGTGCCATCGGGTTTGCCGGGGCAGAACGGTGGCTCTTTGCACAGGTCGGGCTTTGAATCGCCGGTCGCGATGCATCCGAGCGTGCAGAGCTTCGCCGCCGACGTAACGCCGTTGCTGCACGTGGTGAGGACGTTGTTGTTGCACGAAAGGCCGTTGGGTTTGCCCTCGCAGAAGTCCTGCTGGGGCTTCGGATCGGACTTGCAGCCAGCGACACCCGATGTGCCGACACATCCAAAGAGACACGCCTGGACCAGCACCGTCTTGCCGGCCGCACACACGCGAAGCAGCTGTCCCATGCACCACATGCCGTCGGCCTTGATCTTGCAGTCATCGGCGGGTTTGGGCGGCTTGCATTCGTCGTCGCCACCGGGCCCTTTGCCGTCGCATCCGTTTGTGCACAGCGTTGTCTTCTTCTTCTTGCCAGCCACACACGAGACCAGCATCCCGCCGTCGCCACACCAGGTCCCGTCGCTCTTGGGGCCGCAGAACGCGTCAAGAACCGGCGCCAAGCAGCCGGCGCCCTTGCCCGAACCGAGCTCTCCGCATCCCTGTGTGCACGGTTTCTTGGCGACTTCTTTGCCGTTTTTGCAGGTCACCGCGACGTTGTTGTCGCAATGAATGGCGTCGGATTTGTTGTCGCACCAGGTTGGCGGCGCCTGGCACTTGTCGTCCACTCCCGCCGCCTGTGGATGGCATCCGAACGGGCAGACGCCCTCGCCCGTGACCTCTTTGCCCTTGCACGTCAGCAGCTTGTTGCCGTCGCACCATTTGCCATTGGCCTTGTTTGAGCAGAATCCGGTCGGCGGCTTGCAGGTATCCGGCACGCCCGGAGCGTTGGCCTGGCAGCCATATTTGCAGTCCGCGATCGACTTGGTCTGGCCGGACAGGCAGCGCACCAGCTCCTTGCCACGACACCACAGGCCGCTCTTCTTGCCGTTGCACCAGTCGATCTTCACGGGCC